>NZ_JAZKUM010000002.1:0-803147 GCF_036625085.1 Candidatus Accumulibacter necessarius
CCGCCACCTTGCCTGTTTGGGCGCAGGATGTCGCTGCGCTGACGGCCGAAACCAGAAAGACGGTTCTACCGGTCGTCCCCAAGGTGATCACCGCGATGCAGGAAGCGGTGGCGGGAAAAAGGCGTGGCCGGCGCCATTCCGGTGTGCAGGGATCAGGCGCCGAAGCTGATCAAGGAAGTGCGCGACAGCACCGGCTGGTCGATCCGTCGCGTCAGCCTGAACACCCGCAACCCCGAACGCGGTACGCCCGACCTCTGGGAAGTACGCACGCTCGTCGACTTCAACATTCGCGCGGCAGCGGGTGAAAAGCCGGAAGTCCTGGAGAAGAGCGAAATCGTCACTGAAAACGGCAAGCAGGTGTTTCGCTACATGAAGGCGCTGCCGGTTGCCGACGTCTGCCTCAAGTGCCATGGCCCGGCCGAAGGCCTGGATGCCGACCTGAAGGCCAAGCTGGCCGAGACCTACCCGCACGATCGGGCCACCGGCTACAGCAGCGGTCAGATTCGCGGCGCACTGACCGTCATCCGGCCACTGTAGTTTCCCTCCAGCGCCCTAGCCGAAGCGCACCTCGCCGAAGCTTCCTCGGCGTCGCCGAGCGGGTGGCTGAGGTCGTACTGCACCCCCAGGTAGTAGATGACCGTGCCTTCGCGATCGACCAGCGGCCGGATGCTCAGGCGATTGAGGAACAACTCGCCGGTCTTGCGGTAGTTGCGCAGGGTGACCACGCATGCCTTCCCTGTTCGCCAGCGCCCGGCGGATCGTCGGCAGCGCTTCCTGAGCGCGATCATCTCCCTGCAGGAAGCGGCAGTTGCGGCCGACGATTTCGTCCTGTGAGTAGCCGGACATCTCCTCGAAGACCTTGTTGGCATAGACGATCGGATTGTCGGGCAGGTCCGGGTCCGAGAGGGTGATGCCATTGACGCAAGCGTCGAGAATCTGCGTCAGGACATAAGGAATCAAGCCGTCGTCTTTTGCCGTGGTGAACATGCGCGCCTCCCCTCCAATTCAAAACCTCCAAGCAATGCCATCGCTTGCCGCATTACTCACCGTGGTCGAGCATTTCCTTTTCGATCAGCAACTTCAGTTTGCGTACTGTGCGCCTGGCACCGTCCTGGACGGCAATGCGAATCAACTTTTCGAACGGGCGCAAGCGCCCTTCGAGGATCTCCAGCGCGAAGCTGAAGCCGATCCGGGTCGATGAACTGACGTCCTCGAACTCATAGAGCGAGCGATAAGGCGCCGAAACACCCTTGAAGCAAACGCGTTTGAGCGGCTCCAGCTCGGCCACCTCGAAGATCGATTCGGAGCGGTGTCCCTGGTCGACGCGGACCTGTCGCGCTTGGTAGCCAAGGCGCACCGGGCCGGTCGACAGGGCTTCGAGCTCAACCACTTCGGACGACCAGCGCGGATAGTTGGCCACAAAATCGAGCGCGACGAACTGGTACACGCGTTCAATTTCATCAAACACGACCACGTCCGCTTTGGCGATGATCATCCGCCGGCAGCAGGCTCCTGCTCTCACTGATTTCCCGGCACGTGGCATGCTTGTGCAGCCAGTCGATCAGGCAATCCTGTTCCGGCCAGTCCTGCCGTCGCACGTAGAGCACCGGCGTGCCATTGCAGGCGGCTTCGCTGAAGGTGCCGTAGCCGGGTTTGGCGATCACCGCATCGACCGAGCGCAGGAGATCGGTAATCGGTCGGCCGAGCGGCTCGAAATCGCTGACGTTGGCTTGCGCACCTGCCAGGCTTGCGGGACCAGCCAGCGGACGCCGGCGATCTGCGGCCAGTCGGCGATCGGCAGTTGCTTGCTGATGCCGCCGAAGGCGATCAGGACCAGTCGCTCGTCGGCTGGCACAGCGCAGTTGCTCGCGCAGCGCCTGGCGACAGTCGCGCCGAGGGCGGCAACCGGGCCGATGCGGCGCAAGCCGCGACAGGTCGGCCATCGCCATGCCGGGCGTCAGCCGCAGGAAGCATTCGGCGCCGTTGTACGCGGCCAGCATCTGGCGGTGAATCGGCGGCGCCCAGGGCTCGCGGCGAAGAAATGGGCAAACAGCTCGGCCCAGTTGAGCGAGCACATCGCCAGCGACGGGATGCCGGCGCGGGCGGCGCCGGCCAGCGGCAGGTAGGCGACATCGCTGAGCACCAGGTCGGCTGCAGTTCGGCGAGAGGCGCGCTTCACGATCGACCCGCTGCTTCCCAGTCGGCATGCTGGCGGCGGTAGGCCAGCGCCGTCGCGGCCAGGTCGACGCGCATCGCGTCGTGCATCACGTAGCCGAAGTCGCTGCTGCCGGCAGGTGCGTGAAGCGAGCCGCAAGGCGCGCGTGCAGCGTCGCCGCGGCAGCCCGCTGCGGATGGTGATGCGCAGTTCGGGCAGCTGCGCGGCGAGCGCGTTGAGCACCGGCGCCGCCTGCGCCAGATGGCCGAAGCCGTGCGCCGAGATGTCGACGAAAGATGCGGCGAGACATGGTCGGCTCGGCCTCAGACGAAGCGCGCCAGCATCGCGCCCGGCAATTCGGCCGGCAGGGAATCCACACCCGATGGCCGTTGCCGGGAGCGACGCTGATCTCGCTCCCGTCGATGTGTGCATACGTTCGAGCGTCAGTTGGCGGTTGCCCGAGGGATGGATGATCTCGAGGCCGATCGCCGACCGAAAAGCGGTTCTTGACCTCGATCAGCGCGCGCTGCCGAGCGCATCCCATTGCCAGCACGTCGCCGACGTAGAGGCTGCGCCCGGATTCGGAATGGCCGCGCAGGTAGTTCTGCCGCTCGTGTTCGTGGTGGCGCTGGTAGAAGCCGTCGGTGTAGCCGCGATTGGCCAGGCCCTCGAGTTCGCCGAGCAGTCCGGGGTCGAACGGGCGGCCGGCAACGGCGTCGTCGATGGCGCGGCGATAGACCTGTGCGGTGCGCGCGACGTAGTAGGCGACTTGGTGCGCCCCTCGATCTTCAGCGAATCGACGCCGATCTCGACCAGGCGCCGGACATGCTCGACGGCGCGCAGATCCTTCGAGTTCATGATGTAGGTGCCGTGCTCGTCCTCGTCGATCGGCATCAGTTCGCCCGGACGCTCCTTCTCCTCGAGCAGCCAGCCCGCCTCGGCTGATCGGATTCGGCTGAGCTGGCAGCGCGCACGTCGCCGGCGCCGCATCGTCCTCGCCGGCCGTGCACCTTGTAGTCCCAGCGGCAGGAGTTGGTGCAGGTGCCCTGGTTCGGGTCGCGATGGTTGAAGTAGCCGGAAAGCAGGCAGCGGCCCGAGTAGGCGACGCACAGCGCGCCGTGGACGAAGACTTCGAGTTCGATGTCGGGGCATTGCTGGCGAATCTCGGCGACTTCGTCGAGCGACAGTTCGCGCGACAGGATGATCCGCGTGATGCCCAGCTTCTGCCAGAAACGCACCGCAGCAAAGTTGACGGTATTGGCCTGCACCGAGAGATGGACCGGCATCTCCGGCCAGGTTTCGCGAACCAGGTCGATCAGCCCGGGGTCGGCCATGATCAGCGCGTCCGGCCGAGGGCGACGACCGGCGCCATGTCGTCAGGTAGCTGCGCACCTTGCGGTTGTGCGGCAGGACGTTGCTGACCACGTACAGCTTGCTGCCGGCGGCGTGCGCCTCGGCGATGGCGCTGGCGAGCGCTTGGCGAGGTCGCCGAAGTCGTTGTTGCGCACGCGCAGGCTGTAGCGCGGCTGCCCGGCGTAGACCGCGTCGGCGCCGAAGGCCAGGGCCGTGCGCAGCATCGTCAGCGAACCGGCGGGAGCGAGCAACTCGGGGAGAAGCAGAGGCAAGTGCTGAGAAGGACATCCGGAGGGGGTCGGTCGGAAGGGTAGAATGCGGCAAAGCCGAAATACTTACTCCCATTCTCCAGATTGCCCCGCCATGTCCGAAGAGATCCTGATCAACTTTACACCGCAGGAAACGCGCGTCGCCGTCATGCACCAGGGCGTCGTGCAGGAACTGCATATCGAACGCAGCGCCAGTCGCGGCTTCGTCGGCAACGTCTACGTCGGACGCATCGTCCGCATCCTGCCCGGGCATGCAGTCGGCGTTCATCGACATCGGCCTCGGCCGGACCGCCTTTCTGCATGTCGCCGACATCCGCGAGCCGCGCCCGGGCGACGAACCGCTGCGACCGATCGAGCGCCTGCTGTTCGAAGGGCAGAGCATCCTCGTGCAGGTGATCAAGGACCCGATGGGCAGCAAGGGCGCGCGCCTGTCGACGCAGGTGTCGATCGCCGGCCGCATGCTGGTCTACCTGCCGCAGGACAAGCACATCGGCATCTCGCAGCGGATCGAGCGCGAGTCCGAGCGCGAAGCGCTGCGCGAGAAGCTCGGCCGCCTGGTACCCGGCGACGAACCGGGCGGCTTCATCGTCCGCACGATGGCCGAGAGCGCGACCGAGGCCGAACTGGCCAAGGACATCGAGTACCTGCGCAAGCTCTGGCGCGACATCCGAGCGCAGTCGACCGACCGCCGCGCCGCCTTCGCTGCTCTACCAGGAGCTGTCGCTGGCGCAGCGCGTGCTGCGCGATTTCGTCAATCCCGAGACCGCCCGCATCGTCATCGACTCGCGCGAGAACTTCCAGCGGCTGACCGCCTTTGCCGCCGAGTACACGCCGACCGTGCGCCCCTGCTCGAGCACTACGTCGGCGAACGGCCGCTGTTCGACCTGCACGGCGTCGAGGACGAGATCCAGAAGGCGCTGGCCCGCCGCGTCGATCTGAAGTCGGGCGGCTACCTGATCATCGACCAGACCGAGGCGATGACCACCATCGACGTCAATACCGGCGGCTTCGTCGGCGTGCGCAACTTCGACGACACCATCTTCAAGACCAACCTCGAGGCCGCGCAGACGATCGCCCGCCAGCTGCGCCTGCGCAACCTCGGCGGCATCATCATCATCGACTTCATCGACATGGAGAACGAAGAGCACCGCACGGCGGTGCTCAGCGAGTTCAACAAGGCGCTGGCGCGCGACCACACGCGACTGACGGTCAACGGCTTCACCGCGCTCGGCCTGGTCGAGATGACGCGCAAGCGCACGCGCGAGTCGCTGGCGCACGTCCTGTGCGAAGAATGCCCGACCTGTGGCGGCCGCGGCGAGGTCAAGACGGCGCGCACGGTCTGCTACGAGATCCTCCGCGAACTGCTGCGCGAAGCGCGCCAGTTCAACGCCCGCGAGTATCGCGTGCTCGGCAGCCAGGCGGTGATCGACCGCTTTCTCGACGAGGAGTCGCAGGGGCTGGCGATGCTCTCCGACTTCATCGGCAAGCCGATCTCGCTGCAGGCCGAGCCCAGCTACTCGCAGGAGCAGTACGACATCGTTCTGATGTGAGCCTGGATCAAGGCGGGTACGCCGCTGGCCAAGGCTGACGGCAATGGTCTGACTTTCACGCTATCGGCCGCAGGCCTGGCGGGCTGGATCCTTCGCTACCGGCACGGTGGCCGCCGACGTGAGTTGTCGATTGGCCGCTACCCCGACATCAGCCTGGCCGACGCACGCGGAATCGCCACCATCAAGCGCGCCGAGATCATGCAAGGCGGCAATCCGGCCGCCGACAAGCAGAAAGCCAAGTCCATCGCGGCAAAGGACTGGACTGTGCGGGAACTCGTCAAGGACTACCGGGCCAAGAAGCTCGTGAGCCTGGCTGAGAGCACGCAGGTGAGCTATGGGCGCCACCTCAAGCGCATCGAGAACCGGCTCGGTGCGCTGACCGTGCGCGAGATCGAGGCATCGGACGTAATTGCGCTGATTGAGGCCAGTTCGCTGACTTGGGGCGAGTCCAATATGCTGCTGATCACCACCAAATGCCTGTTCACTCATGCCTGCGGCAAGCGCCTGGTCAACACCAATCCGTGCCACGGCATCATGCTTTCGGCGCTGCTGGGCGAGCGGCCGCCGAAGCGACAGCGCCTGATGCTGACCAGGGAAGAACTGCACCTTCTCTTGAACGCCGGCATGCGCAAGCGCAATTTCACTGATCATCCGCATCCTGCTGGCCACCGCTGTGCGCAGCGCGGAACTCTACAAGGCGAAGTGGGAGGACGTTTACCTCGACGAGGCGCGCTGGCGCATCCCGAAAAGCAAGACCGGCCCTGCGATGGATATCCCGCTGGCGCCTGTCGTCGTCGGGTGGTTCCGGGAACTGCGAGAGATGGCAGGCGAGTCGGCCTATGTGCTGCCCGCCTGGACACGGGGCCGCGCTGCGCGAAACGGTGGCGATACCCACGTCAGCAAGGACAGCATCCGTGAAACGATCGGCTACTGGCTCGATACCGACAAGCCGGCGGTGCGCCGTTTCACGCCGCACGACCTGCGCAGCACAATGAAGTCACACATGCGGGCGCTGGGTGTGCCGAGGGACATCTCCGAGATGTGCCTAAATCACAAGCTGTCGGGCGTGGAGGGGATTTACGACCAACATACCTACTTCGACGAGCGCAAGGAGGCATTGGAAAAGTGGGCTCAATTTCTTGTGGCATGCGAGTCCGCGAGCAATGCGGTGCCGATCACTGTGGCAAAGGCAGTTCAAGGGCCTGATTGAATGGTTGAGGAGCAATGCGAGGCACTGCGTGGCGGCAGAAGTTCAAGAAATGCGGCTCGTTTAAGGATGAGGTGCAGGCAATTGCCAAGGCTCAGCGTGGGCAGAGTAGACGGCTGCAGGTCGGCCTTTGCGGTCATTGGGATGGTTGTCTGATTCGGTCAGCAATGCGTCGGATTCTGTTGAAAAACTCGCCAACGAGTTGGCAGTCCCGGCCATTTCAAGCCGTTTTGGCGGACTCCAGGGCCTAAAATCGCCTCGGCGAGTGGTTTTCTAGCCCCATTTCAGGGCCATTTTTGCTACTCCAGGCGCACCTCTCCCGTCTTGAGGTAAGGTTGGCATGGCCAGCTTGGCTAAACGCCGCAGATTCTGCGCCACGGCTGCCAAAGTGAACTCGTCGGTGGCGCCGCTCAGCCCGCGCAACCGCAAGCGGTCCAAGCGCAGGATGCTTTTGAGATGGGCGAAGAGCATCTCAACCTTCTTGCGCTCGAAGCAGGATTGCCGATACGCCGCGGTCCTGGCGATGCGCCGGGCGACGTCACGCGCATTCTCATGGATGCTGCGGTGAATCTTGCGGTGCGTCGTGTTGGGACAGCAGCGAGTCTTCAGCGGACAACCTGCACAGTCCGCCGTACGACTGCGGTAGATGATGGTGTCGGCCTTGGTGATGTGCGTGCGCTCCAGCTTTCGCCAATCGCAGCGCAAGGGCTTTTCGGCCGGGCAGCGGTATTCGTTGGCGGCTTCGTTCCACGCGAAGTCCTGGCTGGAGAGGGTGCCGTCTTGGCGCCCCGGTCCTGTCCCAGACCGGCACGTGCGGTTCGATGCCTTTCTCCTCGACCATCCAAGCCAGCATTGGCGCCGTACCGTAGGCCGTATCGCCGATGAGCCGTTCGGGTTTGAGGTCAAATCGTTCTTCGACCCGGTCCACCATGATCTTCGTCGATTCGACTTCCAGCGTCCGGTGGGCGGGTGTTGCCTCGACATCGACGATCACGCCATGGGCCGTGTCGATGAGGTAGTTGGTCGAATAGGCAAAGAAGGACGGCTCCCCCGTGGCACCGGTTAGCCGAGCCTGCGGGTCGCTCAGGGAAAGGGTGCGGGAGGCCGGCTGCTTGGCCACTTCATCGTCTAGCCCTGCCAGGTACTCCTTCACCGCCCGGCTAGCCTCGGATTTATCCGCCCAGTCAATCGCCTGGCCCGGCGCCACGGCCGGATGACGGCTGGCGTCGGCCGCCACGATGCTCGCATCTACAGCGAATCCTTCGCCCTTGACCAGGTGGGCGGCCATGCATTGGCGCACGACGCGCTCGAAGAGCCAGCGGAAAGTGCCGCTTTCCCGGAAGCGACCATGGCGGTTCTTCGAGAAGGTGGAATGATCCGGAACGGCATCTTCCAAACCAAGCCGGCAGAACCAGCGATAGGCGAGATTGAGGTGGACTTCCTCACACAGCCGCCGCTCGGATCGGATGCCATAGCAGTAGCCGACGATCAACATCCGTAGCATCAGTTCGGGATCGACTGAAGGACGGCCTGTGGCACTGTAGGCGTCTGCCAGATGGGCGCGCAGGCCGCTTAGGTCCAAGTGGTGATCGATGGCCCGCAGCAGGTGGTTCGACGGGATGCGATCCTCAAGGTTGAAGCTGTAGAACAACCGATCCTGCCCACCTCTCTGCTGCCCCATCATCTCGCCACCTCGGCATTAAATGCTGTAAGCATATTTTACCGCTGACCCCGGTGGCTGCGGGGGTTTTTCAACAGAATCCGTCGGTAAGCTGACCTTCAACGTGTTAGCTCAGGGGGTGCAAAGCCAGCTTGCCGGCGAAGCCTCCCTCTGGAGAAAAGGATTAGGCGTCAACGTGCTAGGGCTCAAGATGCGCGGATTAACGAATAAATCGATGTTCTGCGTTGTACAGAATTCTCCGGGAACGCAATGTCCGGCAGGTTGCCCCGCAAGTACGCGGCAGTTCGAGACACTCGAGGTTCACTCCCTGCAAATGTCGAGAGTAGTTGCCCAACATCTCGAAAGGTCTCTTCTACCTGAAGCCCGGCGCGAGTGCATAGCAGGCAAAAGCCGCATAGAACATAATCCACGACAGATAGAAGCTCGGTCTCAGTGTTGATGGGGGGCTCCCTTCTCTCGCGAGCAACCACAAGGTATTGATGAAAAAGTGCTGGCAATCGCAAGAAGGGCATGACGGCCGCGGTGTCTACGCTTTGCTGCTCTGTGCTCTCAACTGTATGGATAAGGTGGTGTACGCTGTACTTGCCCAGAATGTCTAGTGTCCAGTTCCATGCGAATTCCATCAGAAGCGCCGGGGTGAGATGCACTATGGTATTGGAAGGCGGCGCCCCTACGAGGCCCAGACGCAAAGCATGTATCTCACTTCCCTGCTCAAACTGACCCATGGCAAAGTTCTTCACGAGGTATTCCACATGCTTGACGATCAATCTGGTCCGCTCGTTGACCGGCAGCCGACCTAATAGATCGGCCCGGCCCGCAATGTCGTGCGATGCCCACTTGTTGAGTGCCTCGGAGTGGTCAGGCAGTTTGGACAGGAATGAGACGATGCCTTGGAACCCTGCATCGGTGAAGGGAAAAGTTGGCCTGTCGGCCAGCATGGAGGGAATAAGCGATCTTGCTGAGTCACTGGCGTGAACCGAAATCACCCGGTCAATCGACAGATCCTGCTCCGATCGCAAACCGAGTGCGTACTCCTCCTGGCACCATCGCGTATCGCGGTAATTGTCGCCCACAAAGATACAGATGACACGTGCGTTGGAGAATGCCCGAGAGATTTGCTTCTCCGCTGAGACAAGAGGGGAATAGAATGCCTTTACATCCGCCCAGGCGAAGTAGCTATGTGCTTCGACCGAATCGACAATACGGAGTGCCGCATCTGAGGCCTCTTGGTTGTGACTCACCACAAGGTCAATAAGCTTCGAGTTGTGCATGACTTTATGTTTCGAAATCGCAAGACGCTGCGTCTATTATGCCTATCGAATAACAATTTTCAATTGACCATCTCGCCGATTTTATGAAACCAGCACAGGTCTTTATCTCATACGCAGGTCACGATTCGTTTGAGGCTTCGTTGCTACAGTTCTCAATCGAGACCCTACTCGCGCCGCAGCGCGTTACCGCTTGGACGTATCAACGAGACCAATCTCGGTCGGAGAAGGAAGTTGCCAAGGCTCTCAAGAAGTCCGTGCAAGATTCCATGGCCACGGTGTTTATCGTCTCTCCCAGTACAATCGAAGCCGGTGCCGCACAGTGGATGGAACTTGCCTACTCAGATGCATTTGAGGTTGAGACTTTTGTGCTTTTGCACCACCTTGACTATAACGATTTAAAAAGCAAAGACCGTGGTGTACCACCACTACTCCTCGCAAGTCAGTGTAATTCGGCAATGGAGTGGAGGAAAGTTGTTGAAGATATTCGAAACCTTGTTAAAGGTGACCAATCATGAGTTCTAAGGTTTTCATTTCTTACGCCACTAGAGACACTGCTTTTGCCGAATTGGTGAAATCAAAGATCAACGAACTGCTACCACACGACAACATTGAAACCACAGAGATTTTCGACGTTCGATCCGACCTGGAAGTCGGTGTAGATATCAGGAAGTCAATCAAATCTGCAATTGAGGAGGCACGCACGGTAGTTGTAGTTTCGTCCGAAGGCAGCGATCTCTCCCCTTGGGTTAATTATGAAGTTGGACTAGCCGATGCGTTGGGTAAGGAATTGGTTTTCGTTGAGCAGCAAGGTGCCGCAGACTCAGAATTGCACCGCCGTTTCAGTGAAAGCGCTCGCATCATTAAGGTGGAAAATGGCTAATCCATCAAAACGAGGAACTGTCAGATCAGGTCGCGAATTCAACAATTTATATGCCACTCATGGGCTTATGGCGACGCTTAATCAACGCGCAAGCATTCAGTGTATCTAGTTACTGCCTTGTCCTCGGAGTCATTTCTGTTTGCTCTTTACTCAATTGCGTGTTCACCAGCGCTGAGGCGTTGTCGGGCCGCCCAGCCGGATTCGGTCCAGGACCCGCATGTAGCCGTCCCCCGGCAGCACAAGCCACCTAATGACCTTCGTGTAGCCGTTGGCGGTCCTCCGGAATGCCTTGTTGCGGCAATTGTTATATTCGGTTCTTTTCAACAAGCCTACGATAGTGCTCACCCAGAGCAGTAAGTCTGCAAAACTCACTCTCCATTGCAGCGTTCCACATGTGAGGTGCGTTCACTGGCACAAGTAGATTGAGCCGGTTGTATTTTTGCAGGATTGCGAATGTCCTTGTGTTTTCAGGATTCGGAGCAGGCATGCCTGGATCTCGTCCCTTCATTTCCGGCTCGTAGGTCGGGTCTAGGGATACTCAAACCCAGGAGAAGGGAAAAACTCTGTGATTCTTTGCAGATCAGAAATGGGAATCGGTGGAGCCACCTTTCTTAAAGAAACGAACTGCTTTACATTCGTTTTAAAAACCGGCCTCTGCTCCCAAGCACCGAGTGATTGGTCTATGTGGGCATAAATACTGCCAGGGGTTATGTCGCCGGTAAGATTCGCTGCGCTTCCATTGAGCGCATCGACAAAGAGAGTAGTAAATACGCCTCTTCCATTCTCTTCGGTTGCATACTGTTCTTTCGTTGAGGCGGTGAGAACAGTTAGCCCCTCTGCTAATGAGGCTAGCTGCCCGGCGGAAGGTGCGCTCCCAGCAATTCCTGAGTGGCAGCTATCCAAAACGATAATTTTATTCTCTGCAGGTGAATCATTTGCCAATATTAAGATTTCAGACAGAGAAACGCCTTCGTCGCCGCGCCGTGAATCAGTGGCAAGGAGATATCCACCAGTCGCCTCAACATGGCCATGCCCAGCGAAATAGAACAAAGCAATTTCAGCTTTAGTCTTGAATAGTTTCTCAATTTGATCTTTCAGTTTGCCACGATCTACGCGATCACTCGGCCCCGTGCCTGTACGCAGGATGCAATCAAAAATTAACTCCACCACCATCATGGCGAGCCAGAACAGCTTTGACCGCATGCGCATCATCAACGCAACCAAACAGTGGACTGCCATGCTCGTAGTAGTTAATGCCGACAATTAGTGCTATTCGCATAGTATTTGTCCCCTGTCAGCTAGAGGCTATCGATGAATTTCTCGATTGCCGGCCATGTCCACACTACTGTATTGACGCCGACAAGATTTGTTTGATCGTCTTTGAATGCCCAAACTCCAAACCTTTTTCTTTTCTTCTCGTGCACATTGAATCTCCCACTTCTGGCCGCTCGAATTCAGCGAGTTCCTGCTAACAAGCGCGATAACGCCATCTGATCGCCGGATACGAGTACAAACCCGATCCTTCCAATTGGAGTCGTAAGGCTCCTTGACGGACATGTCCATCAGGGTCTCCGCACTCGAACATCATTAATTTATTTGGCATATCCGATTACAAAAATCTTTTAACCTTCAATGGCTTATGACAATAACTTGTAAACAGTCAAGAAATCCCGTCTACTCTCGTCTTTTGGGCAGCGCAAAAGATGACGAGAGGAACGGCCTTGATGGAACTGTTGAGCGATATAGACGATCCGCGCCAACCGAGCAACGGAACCCGGCATGACTTTCAGGAATTGTTGGTGATGACCCTCTCGGCGGTGCTCGCTGATTGCGACACGATTGAAGACGTGGCGGCTTGGTCGCGCGCCCACACCATTTGGCTGCGCCAGTTCCTCGTACTCAAGCACGGTATTCCTTCGGAAGACACCTTTCTGCGGGTCTTCCGCCTGCTCGACCCGAAGCAATTCGAAGCCTGTTTCCGCCGCTGGGTACGCCATCTCATCCCGAATCTGGGCGGCACGATCGCGGTGCAAAATGGTGCGTGGATCTGGTGGTGGCGGCGAAACAGCCATTCACATGGTCACTTTTGCGACCAGGCTGGGTCTGGTACTTGGTCAGGAGAAAGTGTCGGCGAAGAGCAACGAGCGAACTGCTCGATGCCCTTACCTGCAAGGCTTTCTCGTCAGTATCGATGCGATGGGCTGCCAACGGGCGATTGCCGAGAAGAATTGCCAAGAAGGCCGATTACTTGCTCGGTGAAGGGCAATCAGCCCAAGCTTTTGCAGGCGATTCAAGATGCTTTCCTTGACCGCAAGGATCAGATTGTCCATGTTGAGCAGGCCGAACAAGGGCATGGCCGACTCGTTGCCCAGCGCTGCTCGGTACTGCCGGCTACCGGCATCGTGCCGGAAAGCGATTGGCCGGAATGCGCGGTCATCGTACGCATTGACTCGGTACGCCAGGTCAAAGGTAAGCCGCTCGGCATGGAACAGCGCTACTACATTGCCTCGCGCGATCTCGCGCCGGCAGAAGTAGCCGAGGCGGTTCGTTCGCACTGGGGAATTGAAAACCAGCTTCATTGGGTGCTTGATGTCACCATGAAAGAAGATGCCAGCACGGTGCGCAAGGACAATGCACCGGAGAACCTCTCGCTGCTCAAGAAGATCGTCCTCAACCTGTTACGGATGGATACGACCGACAAGGTCAAATCCAGCCTGCGCCTGAAGCGCAAACGGGCGGCTTGGGATGATGAGCTGCGCATGCGTTTCCTGGGGCTGAGACCGTTATGATGTTCGAGTGCGGAAGCCCTGACATGTCCATGTACTCGAATGGTGAGTTTGTATGCAGTGACTGGCCTTTTAGAAAGTCTCGCTGCCGCTCATCTTCGATAGCAAATGCCACAAAAATCACTTTTTTCTCGGCCATTTTGCTTCTTCCCATTTTGGTGGTTATGATCTTGCGTGTGCAATACGGATCGCTTTACAGTTCTTCTTCCGCCTGTCGAATGAATTCCCGCCATTCTGTAGAGTACTTCCAAGCACCAGCCGCTTTGGACTGGTCCACGGCGTCAATCACCTCTTTGGGCAAGGCTTGGAGTTCGCGACTTGGTCCGAGGTGCTCGAAGAAGTCTTGCTCGTACCAGAGTTGAATTTCTCGGAAGTCATCAAGGGCCGTTGCGCGCTCATGAGGCGTCGCGTCGGAAGTCGAGCTGATGAACTCCGAATATCGCCAGCTACGCTCTACGTCCCAGCGTCGAAGAAGGGAAAACGCGTCACCAGCGTTGGATGGGAAATATTCTCGATCTAGTCCATTTATCGTTGTTATTTTGTCGTTAGAGAGAAGTGTCTCAAGTTCGACGGTCCTAAACACACTATCGTTGAACGCGCCCTCAGCGATGATTTCAATCCGTCCAGTCGCAGCGCCAGCGAAACGACTCGAAAGGACGTCCCACAAGTTTCGAGCAACCAAGAAAAGTGGATCCTTTTCCGGGTAGTTCAGGTGCGAGCCGATCAAGAACTCTCCGCCAGTCGTGTCTTCCAGACAACAAGCGATTCCAAGTGCCCGGAATACTTCCGCTTCGCGGCATGAGAGCTTGTCCCACCATTTCGAGCCATCAGGTGTCGCCTCGTCCATGGGGACTCCCGTCAGGATGTCTCTCCCCGACCACAGAAGGGCCATGTTCTCCGGCGATGAAACGTCGACAGAAAAAACTTCGCCTTGCAGGTTGGCGATCTGCTCTCTACTCAATTGCGGGCCACGGGCAGCGGCTCGCGCACGCGCCTCGCCAAGACGAGATTTCCAAGTCAGGCCAAAGTCGCGACGAATGCTTTTATTGTGCACAACTACTCCACTATTAGTAGCGGTTCAGATGTTGAGCGCCAGCTTTTTGAAAGCAAGTCGTCAGCAAAGGTGCCTACTCATCGCCGTCAAAAATGCTGAAAGCCTTAGTCTGGCGCTGCATACTCATATTTTCGGCAATATCGCGACTCTTTATGACTGGGTAGGAATGGACTATCAATCGATTTTCAACTCCACGTACCCCAAATAATTTGCGTTCAATACTTTGTGGCTTTTGAACACTATGTTGCCAACTGGGATAATTAGAATCCGCTAACTCAGTCAATGGGTTATCTGGGGTTCCGTATGTCTGACCCCAAGATGGCTGTTCCGGGCTCCTGCCATAAAACGCAAAGTACGCCCCCTTAGAGCAGCGCGCTTGGTTATATATCTGTGCAGATCTATACGCCGCACGAAACATCTCCGATTCATTGTCACCCCGATGAACCGCTGCCATTGTTTCCACCAAGATTGAGGCACCAAGTCCAAAGACAGGAAGTCCGCGATCAACAGCTAGTTTGAGATAAGCGCGAACCTCTTCCTCATTTGAGTCGTTGCTTTGCAGTGCCAAGGCTGCGGCAACGATAGCGCTATCGGCAAGATACGGGAACCAGTTGACGAGATTTTCAACCCAATGCCGCCGACTATCTAACCGTTTGAGCTTTAGCAGAAAGTAAGCTCCTGCGGCGGCAGACACCGGATCATCTAGCTTCTCGTAGAGCATCAGATCCGCGGCCTTCCAGTTATCACCCAGTAGCGAAGCCTCCATCGCAGCACCACGCGTCAGGTAGGACATGATCAACTCATTCATTGGGTGGCTACGCCCGACCGTGACATCAATCGAGTCACCCTCGTTGGTGGTGCTTCGCGTCAATGCAACACGCACCAACCCTCGGGGCGGAAGCGAAACCAGACGCCAAGCCACACTATCGCCACCAACCTGTAGCAAGTGCTGCCCATCCGGAATGTCTAATGACACTTGGCGCATTCCCATGTCACGCATTTGTTCGTTTGGAGTAACGTCCTCTGCCGCCCAGCTCCCGTTTCGCAATGCCCACAGCGTCATCCAAACCTGACCAATGCGCCTCACCGGTTCGGACTGCTGGCCACTCTGCTGCGAACGCAAATGCGACAGCGAACGAAATGGTGTGACCCATTGCAACCACTCGTGCGGACTATCTGTAACAATCGGAATCTGAACGACGTTTACCTCACTATCCAAACGACATACCCGCTGTACGCATTGGTTGTTGGGTAGCCGGGCTACCACATGAACCCTTTGAACATTGTCTTCAAGAACGATGGCTTCGTGGTTTATTGGAGAGGCAATTCCATTGGCGAGCAGTTCGCCATCCGGGCCCAATACATCAAAGGGCACCGTCAGCAAACGCTCATCGCTGTATGCACCTGGGACTGAGACTATTAGCTGTTTCATCGCAGTTCCTCAGGCGATATCAAAGCGGTAGGTAACGACCGCTTGTGACAGTTGTTGATCCGTGCACAGTTTTTCGGGGAACAAGTTACCCACCGCACAGGCACCGTAGGTCCAATCACCTCTTGGCACCACGAACTGCGCCGGCCCACCATTTAACGTTTTCAGATCTCTTGGTGTCCCATTTCGTTCCATGAACACTTGTGCTACCGGGCGAAACCCAACGGGATTGATGTCGAGTTCGACTAAGACTGATGGCCGTTTTGTCAGTACATGGATGCCGACGTTCCACGTTCCGTCGCCTTGAGATAACCCTAGCTTCTGCCACTTTGCATCACCAGGTTTCTGCATTTTTGACAGAAACGCAGAGGTCGCTTCACGAAGCTGTGCTGCTGTCACATCAAAATACATTTGACCAGCACGCTGCTGTCCGCAGTAACCACGCAGTGCCTGCAGTAGCGCGGCGGTAAACCTTGCAGTGTCGTTGGGCTGTGCGTAGGCCTGGCGGTTGGTGGTGGTCGCTCTCAATACCTGCCACTCGGTACAGAGCGGCTCTCCGCTCTTCTTCCCGTCAACGAGCGCCTGTGGAGCATTGATCTGAAACACCAGATCTGGGCTGAACTCCATGCACGCATCTATTAGGAATAGCAAGGTCGCCTTAGTCTTCCGAATCGATGCCTGGCAGGTGTTGGATACGTGGAAAGTGGCAGTCCACGGTGCCTCCGAATCCGTGCCGAAGTCATCGGCGATCAACACTTGGTCAACACCGTCACCAACCCCATGGCCACAGAAATAGAATACCCCGCGGCTGTTCGGATTCTCCCCCAACCGTTTCAACCATCGCTTATAAGCCTCGCGGACGTTGATGAGAACGGATCGCGTTACCGGTTTGGATTGGCCCAGCGGGGTGACGTAGTCATGTGCTGGCGATGCCAACATTTCAATGCTTCCCAGAGGCGCTTCGGGATTATGAAATGCCTGCTCAGCAGGTAGGCCAACAGAGGGAAACATGCCATCGACGCCACTCAAAAACCAGTTAGCCATCGCGTCGACAGACTGACGAGGGGATGTCAGCGGCGCCAGCCCACCATACCCGGCTTTTGCAAGGTCAGGATACTCACCGCAAGCGACCAGCAGCACATGTGTGGCAGGTGCTGTCGAGTTTAGCTTTAAAGCATCCGACTCAAACACGAGGCTCATGACTCAGTCCTATGAAAGTCGTGCTGCAAGCCGCTTATAGAAGCTAGGACGAGCGAAATAGCCACCATGCGCCTGTAAAAGACCGTATCCTGTATCGAATTGATAGTCTGTCGGCCCCTCAAATACACCTTGTGTACGAAATGAAAATACGTCGTTAGTGTCGAAGACATTCAGCCACTTCCCGATGCCTTTCGGCTTGCCAAGCGGTCTGCGGGTGGATTGGGAGGAACACCGAGCTTACTGGCACGGTAAAGAGTCATTTCCTCGAATACCGCGACTTGCGAGCCAACGGAGGCAAATACGTCTACCTTCAGATCTGGCTTGAAATAGGTCAAGATGTCATAGACGATAACCCCGCCCAGGCTGTGCCCAATGACGATGAGTTTATCGTCGCCCGGTTTTCTGGCGGCATTGGCTAGTATGAGTTCGTTCAGAACGTCTTTTACTATGGCCCCAAGAGCATCTACGGTACCGCGCTCGCTCAAATAAACAAAAATATCCCCGAGGAACCGTGTGGCTTTCTCGTGCACGGACTTACGTCCTAGCCCGACCAATAGTGAAGTCGCTGCGTCCGTCGGAGCCGAGCCCAAGCGGCTCACGGCCTCCTTGAGCGACTGAAACCAATCCGACAACCCGAGTGATTCGTGTGCTTCGCCTGACTTTGAAGGCCGGTATGGCTCGATCTCCTGAAGCAACTTGAGCACGAACGCTTCATTTGTTAGAGGTTGTCCCTGTAGCGCCCAAAGCGGCGCAGGTTGCGCCTTCGCAAAGGCTATCGATGCAGCGTACCCTTCAACCACATCCTCGTACCCATTCGATTGTTGTGCAACTGCCGATGCAGTGTCCCAGACCAAGTCAATAGCGGCTTCGAAGCCTTTTGTCCGACTAACCTGTCCTAAGCTGACAACAATGGGACCGTGCTGGTAGCGCGCTTCACCAATCCACATTTCCAGGTCGCTGGAATCAGGGCCGAGTGCATTCAAGGTAAATGACTCAACGGCATCTGAACTCAAGGGAAGCGATGCTTGATTCCACCTGAACTTTACTCCATGCCCGCCCCAGTATGGAAAGAAAACGGAGACGAGGGATGAATCTAATCCAACACGGGGTGCAAAGATATTCTTTAGATAGGTTTCAATCTGAGACTGACATGAAGCAAAGCCAGCGTCCTCTTGGCGATTATTGACTCCATGCACAAAAACGATGGGCATATTTCCCTCCAAGATCAAAAAAAACGAACAGCTTGCCAAAGAGTTATTGGAATATCATTATTACTCGCTAGTTCCTGCGATGCCAAGAGGTTTATTTTGTCCTGTTGCCGAGTATGACGAATAGGGCTTGTTCGTAATCGTTCACTCCCCCTACGCTGTTGCCGGGATGACAGGGATGGCGGGAAGCGGCAAACCCTTGCGAGCGGCGGCGATGACGGTGGCGAGGTACTGCCAGGCAGAAGCGGCGCGACGGCGACAGGTTTCGATAAGGCTGGCGAGCAGAGCAAAGGCGCGGGAGCCCTGTTCAGAGCGCGTGCCGTGACTGATGTGGCGCGAAATCACCCAGTGCCGTAGCGCCTGTTCGGCGGCGTTGTTGGAGAGCGGGAGGTGAGGCTCGGCAAGCGGACGGAAGATCACGGTCCAGTCGTAGAGGAACTCGCGCACGACGCCGCCCAGTACCTCGTGGCGATCCGTCCGATGCGTTTCGCACAGGTGCTGCAGCCGGTCAACGTCGGCTGCGTGGCGTAAGGGCAGTGCTTCTGGCGGCGGATCGGTCCGCGCCGCGTAGATGGCGGCCATCAGCGTTTTCATGATCCCTTGCATCTCCTGCCCGACCCCAGATACTCGGTGATCGCTCGATTCGGCCAGGCCCCGCAGCTTGCGCATCAGGTGCGGCCAGCAGCGCAGGCGGTTTTCCCAGGCGCGATAGACCACGTAACCGTCACTGATCAGAATGCCGTGATAGCCGTCTTGCAGGGCGTTCTCCAGCATTTCCCGGCTGCGCGGGCCAATGAGGAAGAGTACGGTGTGGGGGGTGACCAGAGCCCACAGCCACAGCAGTACACCGGATTCTGGCCACGACGTTTCATCCACATGCAATTGTGTTGTCTGCACGAGGTCGGCTACCAAGGCATCCTCCAGCGGCAAACTGGCACGCCCGGCTTCGCGGATCGTCTCGTCGATCACGCCGGCGCTCAGCGTCAGATCGAACACTTCCCTCAGCAGTTCGCGGATGCTCGCCCGGGACAGGCGCATGCGCAGCGCGAGCAGAACGATGACTCCGGCCAAGCGAGGACCCACCAAGCGCCACTCGCCCAGTTCAGTCGTCTCCCACTGGTCGTCCGCTGGCGCCCGCCACGGCAGTGCACGACTGACATGGCCGCAGGCGCAGCGCACTTCAAGCAAACGGTGACGCGTGACACTGAACGTCAGCCCGATCAGGCCCTCGACCTGCGGCGCGATGTCGATTTCGTCCCAAGCCGTGTAAGCCTGCGACCCGGCGTCCGCCGCCAGCGCTAGCCCACAAGCCGTGCAGCTTTCAGGGCGGTGCTCACACGTGGCGGTCACCGCCAGTTTCTGCGTGCGCCCATGGCCCGGACTGCCGGGTTGCCTGCCGGGCGACTTCCCCGAACCTTTCCCGGGCGAGGGGCCGTTGGCAACAGCCGGGCTGGTTCCTGCCGTCTCTTTCGGCAAATCTCCCACCGTGTCGGTCGCGGTAGCGTCTGCCGTGCCGCTCTCGGCTGGCGTCTCCTTGTCCTTCGCCGCATCGCCCGCCTTCTCCCACGGCGCTTGGCTAGTCGGCGGACATGAACTGTTGGTCGGGTTCCGATTCAGCCGGTCCTGTAACTCCTTGACGTCATGCAGCAGACGCTTCGACACCTCCAGCAATAGTTCCGCCGGTAGCTTCTTGAGCCACTCGTCGTCCATTTGGAAAAGGTCATGCTTGCTCAGGCGCATCCTGCCGGCTCTGTCTCGTCGTCCTCAAGAGTCGGATTCTGTCATACAAATCATTGGCCTGGCAGCTTTTCTTAAGGGGGAGTGAACGATTACGCTTGTTCCGCTCGACCGGTCAAATAGCGCCTGAGCACAAATAGGTGCCATGGGTTGAAACAAAAGCTTCTACAAACCGCTCAAAGAAGTGGGGTAGCACCTGTCCGGTTGTAATTCTTTGGACCTCGATTCACTTGAAAGTGAAGTGGTTTTTGCGGCATCCGACTTGAATGGATCGCGCAATGCGCCAAGAATGGAGACGTGGAATGGAGACCAACGACACGATAAGTCGCATGAAGCAACGCGATCCGACCCAGTGCATTCCGGACTTTTTTAAACAGATGGAAGGGAAGGATCTCGACGACTCCGAACGACTGCAGTTTGCGGCGGATGCCGACCGGTTGCTGACCGAGTTCGACTTGTCAGGCCACTTGGGTTGGTTGCTTGCCCTCCATGCGTGCGCTGCCAGCCTGCTCATTGACATGCAAGGCGGTCGAACGAGCAACGAGCTCACACGCATACTGGTTCACTTGGGACGATGCCACGACAGCTCTCCCCGTTGATTACCCGCCGGAGACTGCACAAGCCATCAGCGGCCTGCGGGCATCGGCCTACATGCGTGCAGCAGATCATCTCCGCCCTGATCAGCTGACGGACGCAACACAGGCCTGCCTGGATGCGATGGGCCACACCGAAGGTACAGAGCAGCGCCGCCCCACCTCGGGCCGATGTCCTTCAATGCGGCGAGGTTCATGATCCAGCGCGGCGTGCTGCCTGACGATGCCGCGACCTTATCTCGGCTTGATGAGCTGTTCTCGACCGCTCACCGATGCTATCGGCTGTCGGGATTGACGACCCAGGCGGCGGAAGCCGCAACCTACCTCGTCAGAATTGCAATCCAGCGCCTGCGCGCTTGTATGGGCTCGCCTGACGAGATGCGCCAGTGGTTCGATGGGGGCCGAGCGAAAAATGAACGAGGCGCTGATGATTCACAGCGAGGCTCGCGACGCTGCCGCCTGGGGCAGCCTGAACCTCTTGGCGGGCGAACTGATGGCGCTGCGGCCGGATGCCGAGAATTTCGCTCGGGTAAATGGCGTCGTTCGCTGTCTGAATCGCGCGCTTTCTGCTTTCAAGACGATCGGCGATCAAGGCCAGACAGCCCTGGTTGCAGCGCAGATTCTGAATGAAATGGTATCGATTCCAGCGCCGTGGCCGGAGAAACTGGCCAATCGCTACATGGCGTATCTGGACGATTTCGAAAGCGCTCGAGACTTTGCAGCTGATCCTCACCTACGCGCCAACGTGCAACTCAAGCGCGCCAACGCGCTGATGAAGACCGAGTCCACGGTGTCGCCGGACGGGCTTCATTCCCTCCTCGAACGCGTACGACTGCTGGCAGAAGAAGCCGCAGCCTTGGCCGCCACTGCCGAAGACCACACGATCGGCGCCAATGCGTTCAAACTGGTCGGCAGCACCCTGATCGGCACGGACGAAGACGATGGAGATGCTGCGGAAGGTCCGGCAGGCGATGATCTCGTGCGGGCATGTGCAGCCTTCGAGACTGCACTGGCACATGCGCGCGCAGCGAGCGAAACGAGCGAAACGAGCGAAGCGTCTCTGGTCCCGCCGGTGCTCCGGCTCCTCGGCATTGCGCTGGCTCGGCGGGTGACTCGCCGTGGGGAGATGGACCTGGCCGAGCGGTGCCTGGACGTGCTCGGCCAGGCCATAGACGTCAGCGAAGGCGAGGAGCGATTGACCGCCAATGTGAACCTCGCTAGCATCGCGGCCATGTTGGCGCAGCCTGGCCGTCCGTGGCCGCGCGGGCGAGCTCACAAGGCGATCGACGAAGCGCTTGGCGCGGTGTCCGAGGCCACAAGAACCGCCTTGGGACAGCACGTCGAGTCCGTGTATTGGAGGTTGCAGGCACTCGATTGCGTGACCAGCGAAGGACCTGCGCCACCGACTGAAGACCCCGAACGGATCGGCTGCGCGGTGTATCGCGGTCGACTGCCACGGCAGAGCGAATCAGCGAGCGAACTCGTCGTGACCTTGCTGCTGCATCAAAACATCGACGCACAGGCCCGCCAATGGCTGACCGTCCTGCCCAAAGAGGACGGATCGACATTCGCCACGATCGATCTTAGATGCTCGCGCTGCGAAGCTGCGCTCAGCCCGGTGGTACCGATCGCCATCGACGCAGATGTTCCGACGCCGAGCCTCAGGCGCTTCGAACGCATGGCGCGAGGCGAGGAGCGTTGCCCCGGCTGCGCGACGGTCTACAAGGTACAGCTGGCGTTCACCGCGAGGGTCGGCGCGTTCTCCGATCGTCCGGTCCGTGTGTGCCCGAATGCATTGAATGCAGCGGGTGACCTGCAGCAGGTTCAATTCCAGCTGGCCGAAACACTGTGGCAACGCTTCTCCGGCAGACCATCCGAAGCGGAAATGTCGATTCCCTGGAGTGGATATTGGGGATTGAAGCGCGGGATTCACGTTGACCAATTCGTCGACTTGCAACGGCAGATGGCGATCACCCGGTTGATTCAGGGGCTGTTCGGCTCGCAGCACGAACTCATCCTGGAAGGCCTGCGGACTTACCTTCGCGTGCCGGCGCGACCGACCGAAGTGACCGAAGACGATGTCAAGGCGTCGCTGGCCGAGCTTCGCGA
This sequence comes from Candidatus Accumulibacter necessarius, assembly GCF_036625085.1. Taxonomy (NCBI): domain Bacteria; kingdom Pseudomonadati; phylum Pseudomonadota; class Betaproteobacteria; genus Candidatus Accumulibacter; species Candidatus Accumulibacter necessarius. The sequence continues at coordinate 22,483 of NZ_JAZKUM010000002.1, forward strand.
CCTGCCATCGCACGTCCTGGGCGCGACGGCGAGCACCATCTCCACCCTCCTTGCCGAAGCTCGCGTCCATGGCCCCGAAACCGTGGTCGATCGATTGATCGCCCAGCGGCAGCGGAGCATGGCCAAGGCACGTCCCCTCGAGGAGGCGTTGAGCCTCGCGGGTGACGCCAGCCGGCGCCGCGAATTCCTCACCCGCTTCGCGACCGAGACTCCCGACTATTCGCCAGAACGGGGGAACGCACTCCACGAGCGATTCTTGCTCGAGGCCGAACGCGATTGGAGGCAAATGGAGGCCGAAGGCGTGGCAACTACCGAGCCGCTCGTGTTCGAAGGAGCCAGACAGGTGTTGCTTGGACTTCGTCAGTGGGTCGAGGAGGAGATCGCGAAAGACAGGATCATCAACTCGTCGGCGACGGCAAAGGCGATTCTCTCGGCGCGTATGTCTGACGAGGCGCGCTTTGTCCTAGTTCTGCGCGCGTTCTCGCTGGACGCAACGACGGCGGAGACCTCATCGTTCTATCTCGGCCTCATGGGCGTCACCCAGGATCCGCGCATGGGCTATCGCACGACCTGTACACACCCGAGCGATGTTCATGTCGTCGACCAGATCTACCATGCGCTGCCGCGAGATCTTAACGTGGTGACTGCGTTCAACGTTACCGACCTCAATCCGCCGGCAGGTCCGGCAAAGCTTTTCGTCACCGAGCAGAACTGGCAATTGCCGGTTTTCTGCCTGATCGCAGAGGCCGCCGCGATCATCCTGATTGTTCCGCGCGGATCTCACCTCGCGACAGAAGGGCTTGCGCATGAGATCCACGCAATCCGGGAACTGTCTCGCGTAAACGAGACCATCGCCGTCCTCGCCACACCGAAAATCGGGCACGCCGATATCTTCGAAGTCCTGGAAGAGCTAATCCATCCACCGTCGGAGTTTGACAAGGTGCATGACACGACAGAGATGGACCTCCGAGCCATGGGGTTTGGCCAAATCGTCGACCTGAGCGACATTGAAGATGACGCCGCTCAATTTGCAGGTGCGATCCAGACGCTATGGAGCTCGGGGGGGCAGCCGAAAACTGTCTCATAATGGCTAGAGTTCGCACTTGGGGTCCCCTCATAACACGTAAGGTTAACTTTCTGTTCCTTGCGGGAGATGACGCCCAACCCTTCCATCGAGGGGACGTTCAATAATAGGCTTCGCCAGCTGTCGGATGCACCTCTTGTCGAACGTGTGCGCCGGGCATGGCGCGTTACTTCATCGATGGAAGTCCAATGGCCAGGTTTTTGCAGAGCCGAAGTCAAGGAGCAGGGCAAGGGCGTCGTCGTGAAGTGAGGGATTGAAACAGAGGAGTGCTTGTTTGCCAATGCACCGAGGTAATGCATCCGGCGAGCCCAGGATCGGTAGTCTCATGGCTAGGATAAAACCAAGGTAGGAGCGGCAGAAGGTGAGGCTCCGGTTGAAATGCAGCGGTGGTACCCTGCGACCTTATGCATAACGACTTGGTGTGCCAAATCGCCAGATACGTGACCGGTACGCCCGGTGGTGGGCTAGGGGGAGTCCGTGAGGGCTTCTCATATTCCGATTCATGGATGTCCGCTTCCCAAAGCTAGCTACTTCCGCTGGGACACGATCCGGCCGTAGCATGCCAGCGAAAGCAGCCTTTCGGCGAAGCTCTTAGGCCAATGACGGTTCACTGCGCTCCACCGGCCGGTGGTTCACTGGCCTGCCACCGACGGCTTTGGCCGAGCAACTGCCTCATGCTGCCCGCATCAGGCGGGACCTCGGCCGAAGCCGTCATTGGCGAAATGAGATTCTAGCGGCTGGAATGGAGCGCTTACCGGTCATCGGCCACAAACCCCGGCCAAAAAGTAACTTCTTTGATACACGAATCGTCCCTTTTGACTAACTCCATCGTGAGGAATGAGGGCCCCTAAACCATGCCGTTCCACACAACTCAACTCGCATAGTCTGGCCGCGTGATTTTTCCTGCCGATTTTGCGGTTGGCCGCAGCAATCTGGTACTCCCGTTGCTTTCGGATTGTCTTTTCTATGGAAAGACAACGATGGAGGCGTGGGCGATGGAAGAATTTGCCGGAGCGGCATTGGGTGATGAACGGCTGAATCAACGGCTGGTGAAACTGGCAACACGCTTTGCTGACAAGCCGACAGCCAGCATTCCTGGGGCGTGTGGCGATTGGTCGGAAACGCAGGCGGCGTACCGATTTTTCGAGCAGTCGAGCGACCGGAAGCGGGCGCTGGGCTGGCAGGACATTCTGGCGCCGCATATGGCCTGTACCGAGGCCCGGATGCGCCAGCATCCGGTGGTCCTGTGCCTGCAAGACACGACCGAGCTGGATTTCAATGGGCAGGAGATGGCCGGCCTTGGGCCACTCTCCCACGAAGCCCAGCGCGGCATGTACCTGCACCCGACGTATGTGGTGACGCCGGATCGCGAGCCGCTCGGCGTGACGGATGCCTGGATGTGGGCTCGGGAAGCCAAGGGAGAGGATGGCCAACGTCCCGGCATTCTCGAAAGCCGACGCTGGATCGAAGGCTATCAACGGATTGCCGAGACCGCCCGGGAAATGCCTGGCACCCGCCTCGTCTATGTCGCCGACCCGGAAGCCGACATCCTCGAATTGATGCAGTGCGCGCACCAACGGGGTACGCCGGCTGACTGGCTGATCCGCTCGCAACACAACCGTGGTTTGCCGGACGGCGGCAAATTGTGGGCAAGCGTGCTTGCCGGAGCGCCTTTGGGCGAGATCGAATTCATGATGGCCGCGCGTCAGGGACAAGCCGCGCGGGAAGTCCGGCAACAGCTTTGGGCAAGCCCGATCCGTCTGCCGGATGGCCGGGGTGGTCAATTGTCGGTCACCTGTCTGATCGCCAGAGAGATCAGTGCCCCGGCTGGCTGCAAGCCGGTGGAATGGCGTTTGCTGACCAACCGGGCGGCAGAGAGCCTTGCTGCCGTAGTCGAGTTGATCGACTGGTATCGCTGCCGCTGGGAAATCGAGACCTTCTTCCATGTGCTCAAGAACGGTTGCCGGGTTGAAGCATTGCAACTGGGCAGCGTTGCCAAGCTGGAACTGGCATTGGCCGTCTATCTGGTGGTTTCCTGGCGGCTGGCCCGTTTGGTCCAACTGGGTCGAACCCATCCCGACCTGGAAGCCAGCGTGCTCTTCACCGAGACCGAGTGGAAAGGCGCTTATATTCTGGCGAAGAAGGCCATCCCCAAGACCGCGCCGTCGATTCGCGAAGTCGTTCGACAAATCGCCATGCTCGGCGGCTTTCTCGGCCGAAAAAGCGATGGCGAACCCGGCGTCAAAACCCTCTGGCTGGGCATGCAGCGTTTGCGAGACTTCGTCGAGGGAATGGAGCATATGCAGGTGATCTACAATGCTAAATGAGTTGTGTGGAACGGCATGCCCCTAAACAGCACAGCGGAAGCGCTTCGTAATGAGAAAAATTCGTCGGCCGTTTACTAGCGATCGATATTGAATGACTGCACAATTTACAGGCTATGCATGCAAGGCGGCAGCTTACCTTAGTTGATTTTACAGTTGCACACCTTGTTCTTCCAGCAGCAGGCATTCTTCGGGCAGACCGACGCATGAGAAAAGAACATCAAGATAAACTGCTTTACGGCGTAAAACATTGGAACCAGTGGCGCAATGGCCATCATTGGTTTGCCTCCATCGATCTGTCGCAAGCAATCCTCCGAACGGATATTCCCGGCATAGACTTGAGAGACGCCAATTTGGCTGGCGCCGACTTTCGCGGCATTTCTCTGAATAACGCCGATCTCAGGGACGCGTGCCTAGAAGGAGCAAACTTTGAGGGCGCATGTCTTGTCGGTTGTGATCTAAGGGGCGCCTTATTAGATGGTGCAAATTTCAAGAAAGCAGACTTGGAAGGAGCTCGGCTCGAACTTCCGGATTTATTGGATACAACACTAAAACGTGCAGACCGCTATTCGTCGCCTCGAACCAAAAACACCTCTCTAAGAAAAGCCAACTTTGCGGGCGCAAACCTGCAATCTATAACAGCAGAAAAAATTCTTGCGGAGATGAGTAATTTTGCAGGGGCGAATTTCAGGAACGCCGATTTAACATCGGCGAACTTTCGCGGCGCGAACCTAAATGGCGCGAATTGCGTTGAGAGCAACCTTCAAGGCGCCATATTGGATCATGCGACGCTGGTCAAGACGGACCTGTCACGAGCAAATATTTCTAATTGCTCAGTATATGGAATCTCGGCTTGGGATATTGTTGTCGTGGATGCTAACCAAGACAACCTTGCCATTACGCCTCGCGGGAGCGATCCAATCGTAACTGACAATATTGAGCTTGCACAATTCATGTACCTATTGCTTAACAACAAGAAGGTACGTAGTGTCATTGATACCATTAGCACGAAGCTAGTATTGATATTGGGCAGGTTCACGGAAGAGCGTATGTCCATTCTTAATGAATTGCGGACATATATTAGATCGATCGGGTGCATACCGGTGTTGTGCGATTTTGAGAAGCCCGGAAACCGCGATCTGACTGAAACCATCGTAACATTAGCTCATCTTTCTAGAGCTGTAATCGCAGACCTAACAGAAGCGAGAGCCGTGGCTCACGAGCTTTCCGCAACGATTCCTCATTTGCCATCTGTCCGATTCCAGCCGATCTGTGCGACTTCTGACATCGAGTACGCAATGTTCGAGCACTTTCGCAATTATCGAGTGGGAATAAAATATCATCATTTCAAGTCGTCTCACGCCGTCCGGTTTTAAAGCAATTTACCCGCTATAACAACCAGTTAGCGTCTCAAGTCGTCTCACGCCGTCCTGGCAAAGCCCGACTAAAGTGTCGGTATTGCTGACGGTATTGAGATCTGGTCCTTGAACGACCCAAGTTGATACCGTCAACTACGTTGACGGTATCGGTTGACGGTATCAGTTTACGGAGGATCAGATGCTCACTGACATGCAGTTAAGGGCGTTGAAGCCCACTGGGAAGATTTACAAAGTTGCCGACCAGCAGGGGCTCTATGTCGCTGTTACGCGGACTGGGGTTGTCAGTTTTCGGTTTGACTACCGGGTGAATGGACGCCGCGAGACCCTGGTGATAGGCAAGTACGACCCGACAGTCGGCGCCAAGAAGCCGCGCGAACTGGACGAGTTGGACTACGGCATGTCCCTGTCTCTGGCAGAAGCGCGCCTATTGATGACACGGGCGCACAGATCCATAGAGCAGGGCGAGAGTCCCTCACGTTCCAAGGTTGAGAAGCGGACCGAAGCTGCTGACGCGCTCACGTTTGGTAGTTGGGCAGAAAAGTACTTCGCAGAGGCTGATCTGGCCGAGTCCACAAAGGCTATGCGTAAGTCGGTCTATGATCGCAACTTGGCGGACGAATTTGGCCGTCTGAAACTGGAAGAAATCACCCCGGTGCGTCTGATGGCCAGATGCGAGAAGATCAAAGAGCGTGGCGCGGCAGCGCCGGCCGTCCACGCTCGCGAGATCGTGTTGCAGGTATTTCGCTTCATTCAGGCCCGCGGATTGAAGATCGATAATCCCGCCGAGTCGATTCGACCCTGTGCCATTGCCACATTCAAAGCTCGCGACAGAGCGCTAACACCGGCCGAGATTCATACCTTTTTCAAGGCGCTTGAGCAGACCGCGACGATGTCCACGTTGCGCCTAGCGGTCAAGTTCATGTTGCTGACATTGGTTCGCAAGACGGAGTTCATCGAGGCTAAGTGGGACGAGGTGAACTTCGAGACGGCAATCTGGACGATCCCGAAGGACCGTATGAAGGCAGGGCGCCCGCACAACGTGTACCTGAGCCAGCAGGCGCTCGATATTCTGGTGGCCTTCAAAACTTGCTTCAGTGCCAGTTCGTACCTGCATCCGGGACGGTACGAGACCGAGTTGCCTATCAGTTCGGCCACGCTGAACCGGGTGATCGACGCCACCGTGAAAGTGGTCCATGATCGGGGCGAGGACTTTGATCCCTTCACCGTGCATGATTTGCGGCGCACGGCCAGCACGCTACTGCATGAGGCCGGCTTTAACAGCGACTGGATCGAGAAATGCCTCGCGCATGAGCAGCGCGGTGTGCGTGCTATTTACAACAAGGCTGAGTACGCCGAGCAGCGTCGAACCATGCTTCAGGCCTGGGCTGACATGTTGGATGCCTGGATCAAAAATAGCGCCAGCGTGGTGCCCATTCGACGGGGTGCTGGCGTTGCTTGAAGTATGGCTACGCTCAGTCCGAAATAGATCTACAATTTTCGGACATTACTTCTTGCAAATTGTCCGAAAAAATTATACAAATATCGGACAAGGAACCCCATGTCTGATCTCAAATCCGCCATCTCGTCGCAAATCAATGCCGCCGGTCCAGGCCATGTCTGGGTGCCGACCGACTTTGCACATCTCGGCAACCGTGATGCGATCGACAAGACGCTCCAGCGCATGGTGCTGGCGGGTGACCTGCGGCGTATTGATCGAGGTTTATACGACAAGCCCAGCATCAACCGTCTGACCCAGCGTCCTAGCACTCCCGACTATCGCGCGATTGTCGATGCCATCGCGCGGCGCGACCAACTGCGTCTGCTGGTGGATGGGATGACCGCAGCCAACGATCTTGGCCTGACGGATGCCGTCCCGGCTCGTGTCACCCTTCATACCGACGCACGTCGCCGGGCGATCAAGCTCGACAAACTTGTCATCGACTTCAAGCAAACCGCCCCCAGTCGCCTTTATTGGGCTGATCGTCCCGCCATGCGAGTTGTGCAGGCCCTACATTGGCTGAAGGACACGCTGATCTCCGACCATGACCACATCGTGAACCGACTAAGCCAACTACTCGTCGATTCCGCCCAAGGGGCTGCGATCTGCCAGGACCTGCGCGATGGCTTTAACGTGCTGCCGGCGTGGATGCAAAGTCTGGTCCGTGATCTACCTGGTTGTGATCCACTGGGGGCCGTACCCATGACCTTGCAGGCGCCTAGCGGCGTGAAGCCCCCGGCAGATTCATCTTGGGCCAAGGGCATAAGGGGGGTCCGTTGAACCCTTCATTTCACGATGTCATCACCGCTGCCGATGGTGATCGACTCGATTTGTTTCTCGGCGCAGCCACGCGCTTGGGTACGGCAGTTCAGAACGTCGAGAAGGACTTCTGGGTCTGCTGGACCCTGGATGCCTTGTTCAACGGATTGGCTACTGGCGGACCTCGGCTCTTGTTCAAGGGGGGCACTTCCCTGTCCAAGGCCTTCGGCCTGATCTCCCGATTCTCCGAGGACATCGACATCACGGTTTTCCGTGGCGATCTGGGACAGGCCGCTGAGGTGGCAGAACTGGACGCCTTGAGCGGCAAGAAGCGCCGGGCTCGTCTCGAAGCCATCCGGCTGGCTTGTCAAGCCTACATCGCCGGCCCATTGGCGGATGAATTCACTCAGATCGCCGCTGCCGTCATTCCCGATGGCCGCTTCCACCTGGAACTCGATCCGGACGACAAAGACGGCCAGACCCTGCTGTTCTGGTATCCCGCCGTCACGCCCACGACCAACGACTACATCCGCTCCGCCGTGAAAATCGAGTCCGGTGCGAAGTCGGCACTCGACCCCCACATTGCGGCAACGGTCACCCCATACGTTGCGCAGGACTTGCCTGCGCTGGATCTCACCGTAAGCAACGTGACCACCGTAAAGCCGGAGCGCACCTTCTGGGACAAGGTCATCATCCTGCATGGCTTGCGGCAGTGGCACGACCGTCGCGGAGAACTGCGGCACGGCGGGCAGCGCGTCTCGCGCCACTATTACGATGTGCACCAACTGATGCAGGCAAGCGGATCGCCCGAGTGGCAGGCCGATCAGGCACTCGCTATAGATTGCGCTCACCACGCCAGGCTTTTCTTCGGCAGTGCCGACCTGGGGCTGGATGCCGCGGAACCCGGTACCTTCACGCTCATGCCCGGTCCGGCGATGTGTGAAGCGCTCGCCAAAGACTACGCAGCGATGGCCGGCATGGTTTTCGGAGAAGTTCCACAGCTTGACGCGGTACTTGCCAACGTCGAGCGATTCGAACAGATCGTCAATGGGACAGCGAAGGCCGTACCGCTCGTGCCGAAGGAGTCGGCTCCGTGAACGACTATTTCAGCGACCGGGAAAATGGGCCGCGGGCGCGAACCGAGCAGGTGATTTCACCCGCCGTTTGGGCTGGTTTGGTGGCAACGGTACAGGCCTTGATCAACAGCGGGGCCTTCGGGTTGCGTTTTCCCGAGCGCTGTCCAGATGGACAAGCCGTTTGCGGTTGCGATACGGATGCTCTGGCCGCTTCCGTGATTGCGGAGATGCCGGGGTTTGCTTGGCCGCTCGAAACCATGTGTCTGGTGGAAGAAGGTTTCCTGTTGCAGCGAGAGCCCTTTGCGCCGGACACGCTGCTCATCATGGATTTCATCGAGTTCATCTACGCTTCGGTGGCGAAGCCGATTCCCGGGAAACACCACGATTTCTTCAGCCACCACCATTTGACCTTCGACCAACAGTCGGGACAGGAAGAGTTCCGGTCGACCGTAAATCGCATCTTTTCGCGCAACGGCGTGGCTTTCGAGATGTTGTCGACCGGCCGCATCGTGCGCGTGCTTCCGCCGGTGCTTGGGGAAGATTTGAAGCGGACAATTTTTCGGACTGGAGACCGGACCCTCGATAACATGCTGGATGAGTGTCGGGCAAAATTCTCTGACCGGAATCCTCTGGTACGGCGCGAGGCCTTGGAGCGCTTGTGGGATGGATGGGAGCGGCTCAAGTCTCTTGCGGACCCCGGCGACAAGAAACGGTCTATCAAGATCATTCTTGATGCCACCGCCGCAGAGCCATCACTCCGGGCACGAATGGAGGAAGAGGCGACAGAATTGAATTCCATCGGAAACAGTCATCTCATTCGTCATTCAGAAGTCAATCAAGTGCCGGTCATCGATGTGGATCAGGTTGACTACCTGTTTCATCGCCTGTTCGCGATGATCCAGTTGATATTGAGGAAAAAGGGCTCCGCATGAGAGATGATCCGGGGCGGCGGGTCTTGGTGGTGGAAATGTTGGCTGGGTAGCCGGCCATACGCTTGCAACCTACGCCATCAGCGTTAGGCTGAATCCAGGAGGCAGAAATGAGAAAACTCATCTTCATGGTTTTCATCGCGCTGGGCGCGCTGATCGGCTTGATCTCTGCTACGAACAGCGATTGGGGAACCCGCCTTGTGATGATGGGAGTCGGTGCGCTTTTCGGAGCGCCCATTGGCGGCGCTCTGGCTAGCATTGGCAGGAAGGGGCGGCCTCTCGAATGGGAGGAAAATCCACTCCCTGGGATGGGCACTACGCCGAAGGATTTGGCCGCGAACTACTGGCGCGACAAAGGCCACCCACCGTTCATGAAGCCGTCTGAAGCTGAACCCGACAAGCACATGTTCGACCCGGATAGACTTGGCTGACTACTTTCGCAACAAGTCCTTCACTACCTCTTTGGCATTGCCGAGTGTCGCTGCGGCGTCCTTACCGACCTGCTTGCCTGACTGCACCAGGAGAGATTTCTTCGATGCAAGCGTTCCGTCATCGGTCTTGATGATCTCCGCCTTGGCGTCGAAGTCTGCACGGCTCGATTCTGCACCGGCACGGATTTGATCCCCGTGGGTACGAATCTCGTCTCGAATGGGCGAAACCGTGGGAGCGGTTCCCTGCGACGGCTTGACGTTCCCAAACCGTGAGGTCTGTTCTCGGTTGGATTGATGCAGGCCGGCGATGTCGGGCATCAGCGCGGCATCACCCTGCTGAGGCTCATGTTGCTCCCGAATGTCTCCAAAGGAGGCTGGCAGTGCGGTACCGTCGGAGAACACCCGATTCGGGCGAAGAGACTGTCGCGCCAATTCCGACTCCATCAAGGTATGTGCTGCGGCGCTGCTGCCGCCGTATTGCTCCGCGTAGCGCATAAACATCTCCAGGTTGTGAGGGTCCTGAGCGATGTCGATGGAGATGGCTTCTCCCTTCTCGTGGGCTGCCGACACGCGTTCAGCGAAGGCCGTACGTTCAGCGAGGCTCGCCTCGGCGCGCTCCGATCGTGTATGCGTAGAGGTAAGCCGGGCAGTCATGTCGTGTGCTTCGCGGGAATCGTTGGCGATCATGCTCATGAAGCTGGCATCGCGCGACACCCTGTCGCCGAACTGTTTGAACTCCGCCAACTGTTCGCTGCTCATGCTGCCCAAGACCTTTTGTTCCTGGGCCGATAAGCCAGACAGGTAACTCTTGTCCGCGCTGGCGTTCAGGCGGCCTCCAACTGCGCCAGCGTTTAATCCCAAGTGGCCAGCGGCGCCGAACGCGATACTGGCAACTTGAGATTGCGATAGTCCGGTGCTGTCGGCCACACTCTTTGACATCTGATCAAGCCTGTTCAGTGTTTCGCCCATCTGCTCGAAGCTGCTGGACGTAGAGCCACTGCTGCTGCGCGATGAACGAACTTTGGTTAGGCCACGAGTGAATGCGTCCGACAAGATGGCCGAGCGCTCAGTGCTGGCGGCGACAGCCTCGTTGCGCGCGGCGTCAGCTTGCCGACTGGCCTGGGTTACGTCCTGTTCGGATACGCGCATCGAGACCATCCGGGACGCAAACCCCTGGTTGCGCAGCAGGCTGACGGCGGTTCGCCCGGTCAGCGCATTCGACGAGAACGTGTTCCCGCTCAGATCGTTTTGCCAACTGCCCATGAAAGCCGAGGTGCGGTTGGGCGCCAGTTGCATCTGATCCATCCCCACGTTCCCCATGGAAACGTTGCCGACGGTCGCGGCCGACGTTCCACCCGAGATCATCGCCTGCAGGCCCGACAGTCCACCGACCAGGGCCGTCCCGAAATTCTCCATGCGCTTCAAGGCCGCCCAAGCGATGAAGGGAATGCTGATCGCGAGGTAGCCGACGACGGCCTCGCCCGAGATCGCCCGTGAGTAGATCGTCGAGGCGGTCTGCAGGGCCAGCGCCTTGGTGCCGGTGCCCAGGTCCGCCGCGGCCGCCAGATCGTAAGCCGCGTAGATCGAAGCCATGTAATTGAGGATGGCGTAGAGCGGCGGCCAAAGCTGGATCCAGATGAGCACGGCCGCATAGCCCTTGAAGGCCAACATCGTCTCGCGGCCGCTGGTGAGCAGGAGCAGCAGCACGAACAACGGGAACATCGCATAGGTCACCGCCTCGACCACGTTGCGGAAAACCGGCAGGGCCTGCTCGGCCACCTTGCCGTAGTTGAGCCAGGTTGCGTTCTGCTGGGCCACCGCCTGGGCCCGGCCCACCGCCAGCACCATGGCCGCCGGATCATTGACCTTCTGACCGACGATCTTGCTGGTGTCCTCGATCGCATTGAGCATGGCGTTCTGCCGGATGAGGTCGGCCGCCGTGGCCGCGGCGGTGGCGATGCTGTTTTTGAGATAGGCCTGCTGAATCTGCCCAGCGATGGCCGCCGCAGCTGCGGCTCCCGGCAAGGTCGGGTTGAGCTGGAAGGCGAGCCGCCCCTGAATGCGGGTGATCTGCGCCGGCAGTCGCCCATTGAGGCTCTGGTAAACGTTGGGGCAGGTGTCGACCCCGACGCTGCCACCCGCGGCGGTCAGCGTGGAAAAGCGCGCCGGATTAGGCGACGCCATCAGCGGCCAGACATCATCCGAGGCGGAAAAGACTGCCGGATCGAGGGTGCCGTCGATCAGGTCGTAGGTGGTGCAGTTGTGGATGAAGTTGATGAGGTCGGTGCGGAAGGCCGGATCCTGGAACACCACGTTGCCGGTCTCGCGAATCAGGCGATTGCCGAACATCAGGCCGTTTTGCTGGTAGCTCAGCTCAGCCGGGAGTGCCCCCGCGCCCGGGATGACCTGGAAAGCCGTCTCGAAAAGCCCGGCCAACGTGTTGCCGATGGTGCTCGTGAGGCTGCCCAGCACGGCGACCCCGAAGGGCACGTTGTCGACCACCTTGACCGCGGAGCCGCCGGTCTTGTCCACGATCCCGATGGTGACCTTGGGTACGATCAGCACCGAGAAGACCAGCACCACCGTGCCCAGCCACTTCCAGCCCTGCAGTTTCTCGGGGGCGAAAGCGTAGGCGATCAGGGCGGCGACGAAGCCGCAGAAGGCCACGGCGGCCACCGCCGCCGCATAGTCGCCCGACGCATGGATTGCGGCGGCGGCATTGAAGACACCGAACAGGCTGTCGGCATTCTGGTAAGCGTAGATTTCCCACACGGCACTCCCTCCTGTCGCGCAATGGCGTCGGCGTTACTGCGCCAGATAAGCGGCCTGCTGGCCGAGCATGTCCATCACGTGCTGGGGCATGCTGGAGCGCAGTTGGCGTTCGAGTTGTTCCAGGTGGCTAGCCACCGCCCGGAAGGAACCCACTTTCTGGTAGAGCAGGTTCTTCTCCTGTGACAATTGCATGAGCATGGCCTGCGCGCGCTGGCGGATCTGGTTGGCCTGGTCACGTTGCGTCTGCTGCAGCGTGTAGTTCTTGTCCAGGGCGGCCATCCCAAGACGTAGGTTGCGTTCGAGGAAGACGTAGGCGTAGTCGGCGGCGATCACGTCGCGGTACTGGGCGATCAGGCTGTCGGCGAGGCCTGACCCTGGGATGCTGGTGCCGATCGACAGCATCTTGTAGACCGGTTCGGTGGTCTGATTCACGAAGCCGACCTCGGTCGAATTGTTGGGGATGGCGGTGCGCGTCGTGATCTTCTCGGCGATGGAGCGCATCATGGCCTCGACCTTGGCCGTGAAGGGGGTGTGGGTGTACCCGGTGTTCAGGGTGACCACATCGCAGTTGGTGTAGTCGTTGCACTTCAGCACGTGCTGGATGACATCCGTGCCGCTCGCTGCACTCTGGCCGTACAACAGCTGGCTGATCGACGTGAGGGTGGGTGCGATCGGCTCGGGGTCGCGCGCCGATTCCTCCGGGTAGTAGATGATGGTGCCGACCAGGCTCATGATCAGCTCGCGCTCCTGATCGTCGAGGTAGGAACCCGTGTACTGCAGCGCTTTCCAGGTGAGGTTGCCGACGAAGGGGGCCTTGTTCTTCACGTTCGGATCGCTGGACGAACGTGCCGACGCCAAGATGCTGGGCCGGTCGGAGCCACAACGCCGGCGCGCCGCATCCCGGTCGCTCTCCAGGCCCATCTCGACGGCCAAGTCGGCGCAGGTTTCCTGCGAGCTGTAGCCGACGGATTCGGCGGCCGTACTCACGATCGCCTTCGCGGTTTCGCAGGAGTTGATGCGGGCGTTGTTGATCCAGGTCTCCAGCCCCTTGGCCCACTTGGTGAGTCCGCCCAAGAGGGGTGAGACCGCTTCGAGCGCCAACTGGAAGGCAATGCCGGGTAGGGCGGCCGTGATGTTCTTCAGCATGTTCTTGAACTCGGTCGCCGAGATGTGGCTGAAGCTGCCGCCGAAGACGTCGATGCCACCGCAGCCCGCCTTGGCGCTGGGGAACTGGATGGCCGCGAGCTGATAGACCTTGTTGGGCGAGCGCATCATCAGGTTGCCGCCGGTGTAGGTATTGAAGGTCTGGCCGCGGAAGGCACCGGGGGCCGTGTAGTTGCCGATGGCGCCCAGGTTGTTGAACATGTCATTGACCTCCGTGTTCAGGTCGCCGGCGCGCAGCGGCAGCGGCGAGATCACCAGCAGCAAGGCCAGCAGCGCGGCGGTGGTGCGCCGCAACGGGGGATGGTCGAGGTGGTTCATGGGATCTCCTGGGGCAGGGCGAGACGTTGCGTCGTACCGGGCAGCATGGCCTCGGCCTGCGGGCCAGACACGATGGCGATGCGTTCTAGTAACTGGGATTCCGAGAGCACGCCGAAGCCGATCGGCGTGATCTTCCCGGTGTAGGGCTGCGCCAGGAAGACGGCGGGTACCTGGGCGACCTTCAGTGTCGTGGCGATGCCGTTGTCCGGGCGCGCGTTGGGGAAACCCGGCATCGGGCCGCCATCCACGCTGATGGCCACGATCTGGATGCCGTGGCGCGCCTGGAAGGCCGCCAGGGTCGGTGCGAAGGCGTGGCAGTACGGGCAGTCCGAGCGGTAGAAGAAGAACAGCACGTGGTCCTTGCCCAGTTCGGCGATCGAACGGGAGCGATCCACCAACTCGGTCTGCTCGAACACCTCCAGCGCCTTGGCGTTGACCGGCCGGCCTTGCAGCGTCGGATCGAGTGCCGGCGTGGCCCAGGCGACCCGCTGCGCCACGTCGGCGAAATAGGAGGCACGCGCGACCACTTGGGATTCCAGTTCCATGTAGCGGCGCACGTTCGCCTCGGTCGGCCGCATGATGGCGATGTTGCGGGTGTCCTCCAGCGTCTTCTGCAGGCGTTCGAACTCGACCAGTTCCGGCGCTCGCAATGGCTGAGCGGGTGGCGCAGTGGGTGCGGCTTTGTCCGGCAGCATCGGGCGTTCACGCTCCCTGGGCACGGGGTCTTCATAGAAATGCCAACCGCGCCAACGGTCGGACCAGTAGCGCGAAACGGTGTCCTGAGCATCCTGGGCCGACGCGGCGCAGGCGCCCAGCATCGAGGCCAGCGCCAGCAGCGAGCGAACGGGTGTGGGGAACGCAAAGCGCTTCATATCGGCTCTACTTCAGGGATTGCGGCGGCCGGCCGTCGAGGCAGTAGTTGATGCCGAAGTCGATCATCTGCCGGCGTGGAGTCGTCGCGCCGGGCAGAAGAACCCCGTCCTGCCAGAACGTGACTTTCAGCCGGCAGCAACCCGGTTGGGCGTAGTGCTTCTCGGTCGTTACGTCGATGAAGATCGGCGAGGTGGCACCGAAGCGCCGCGTGATCGCATCGGCCATCTCGCCGGTGAGGACGCCGTGGGCCTGCCCGTCGGTCGCCTGGAGGGCGGCCAGCATCAGCGGGCGCGCATCGGGCACCGGCGTGCGGAGCACGTCGTCGGCGAAGACGGGCAACACGAATGCGACGAGCAGCGCAGCGGTATAGACAAGCTTCATTGGCCTCATTGACATCTCCCCTGTCCGTAGTAGCAGGTGGTGAGGCGCGAGGCGTTGCTGCCCTGGATCGTTCCGACACTGGGCAGCGTCGGGACGATGGAGGCATAGAACTCAGAGAGGTCCATGGCCGCGAAGTCCAGGCTTTGGAGTTGCGCAATGCTGAAACCCGAGCAATCGGGGCTCTGGCCCGAGCCCCAGCCCTTGCCGACTTGCACGCGGCCCTGCTCATTGACGATGCGGGCGAGTTTGCTATTGAAGCAGCACTTGCCGGTCGTGTGCTCGATGCAGGCGACACAGGCGCCGAGGATGCGGATACACGACGAACAATAGGTCCCGACGCTATGGCACAGGCCGGCCCCTTCCTTCATGGCGAGCTTGCCTTCCTCCTCATTGCAGGACGACAACGACATGACGATGTAGATCACTACCGCAATGGCGAGCGACCAGGGATCGAAGGCGATCACCAGATTCTCACCGGAGTAGAGAACGGCCGAGCCAGCCGGCAGTGCCGTGCCATTGATGGCGACGGTGACGCCATAGGTCGTGAAGCTGCCGGAAAAGCCGCCGCTCATCAGCAGCGCCTGCATGCCCTGGTAGAGGAACTCGCGGTTGTCGGCGTTCATCAGCACGTCATAGACCAGTCGCGAACCCGTACCGAACAGGCTCTGGTTGGTCATGCCGGCGCCGGCCGAGTCGGAAGAGCAGCAGTTCTTGAAGAGCCGGTCCCGGCATTTGTTGGATTCGCCCTTGAACACTTGCATGTTGGTGGTGTCGAGGTAGACGCCCGCTTCCCGCGCGGCTTCCATCAGCGACATCGAACGGGCGAAGTCGGCGTCGTTGGTGTAGCTGGTGTTGAAGCAGATCGAGCCCAGGCAATAGACGTTGGCGGGGCAGTTCGAGGCGGTGGTGGCAGTTTGGGCGGAGACCGGGCAGGTGTAGGTGTCCTGGGTGATCTCGCACAACCCGGTCGCCGCATTCATCTGCTTGCAGGTGCTGGTCGCCGGGGTGCAACCGCTGCTCGCCAGTGGGGCGCACTCGTCCACCGGTGCGCCGGCGGCGCAGGTCAGGGTACGCTCATAGGACCAGCAGGCGCGCGTGACAGCCCGGCCGTCGATGGTCTTGGTGGCGGGGCCGTCGACGCAGCGGTCGGCGGTGGTCACGGTGCAGCGGCCGCCCTCCGTCAGCGAGGCGCTCCTGTCGACCCAAACATCCGTCTCGTGCTGCTCCATGGTCGGCTGCACGAACGACAAGGGCAGGCTCCAGCCGGAGGCGCCGGTCAGCGTAGCTGCCCCGGCGGGTACGGCGCAATGCATCCCGCTGTCGTCGTAAATCGCCGTGCTGCCGACCGGGCAGCCCGCATCGGCATCGGGGGCCGTGACCGTGAAGCATTGATCGGCAGGCCCTGCGTAATAACCCATCAAGATTTCGCCGCTCACCGTGCCGCTGGGACAGGCATAGACCGGCGTGCCGAACTGGAAGGTGTAGTTGCAATTTCCGGCGGTGCAGCCCGAGCCAGGCATCATCACGACCTTGAAGGGGCTCCAGCAGTAGCCTTGCCAATGGGGCGACAGGTCGGTGACGTAGGCGGCCTGGGTGGCGGGCGCCGTCGGCAGGTCTAGGGCCTGCCAGCCGATGCAGGCGCCCATGCCACCGGCGGCGTAGAAGCGGAAACGCTGCAGCCCGTCGGCGCGGATGCGGCATTGCGCTTCCGCAATCATGTAGTCCATGCCGTTACGGTTGACCTGGCCATGGGCGAACCAGGTGCCATCGGCACAACTGGGCAGCAGTTCGACCTGGACCGTGAGGTCGCGCCGGGTGGTGTAGTTGCCGACACCGCTGTAACGGTTGCAGACCTTGGTGGTAGTGCCCGCGGGCGTAGTGACCTCGGCGGTGGTGCAACCCGAATAATAGTCGGCGAGACTGCCCAGCACGCTCGACGGATTGCCTGCGATATCGCGGGCGGCGGCGACGGCTGGGTCGTAGGCCGAGACCGAGGCGCGCGGCGTGTTGGCCGAAGTCACGGCACCGCGCTGCGCCTGGCAGACGGGATCATCGGTGCTGGCGGCGCAGGCGGCCAGGCGGGCATTGGCCGCCCCCGACAGGCTGGGCTGGCCGTAGTAGGTGGTTTCCGGTGGCGTCGTGGTGTAGCCCGGCACGGCACTCGATGCACTCGGCGTGTTCACCGTCCCCCGGATAACGGGATTGGCCGCTTGGCCGGCGGTGGTGCCTTCCTCGAACGGACCGGCGACGGCGGCGGTCTGCGTCGTGATGAAGCAGACGAGCGTGATCCAGGTGACCCAGCGGCGCATCGTGGCCTCCTATCCCTTGATCCGTTTCAGGAAGGTGTCGGCGGGTGGGCCGAACCGGGGTGCCGAGCGCTGCATGTGTTCCAGCGCGTAGTCCAGGCTCACGTCGCCGGCGGTCCGCAGGAACCTGTCGGCCGGCGCACAACTGCCGCTGGCGCAGGCAACCGGGCGGATGCCATCGCGCACCAGCACGAAGGTCGGTACCCGGGTGACGGCGTAGCGGTCGAAGGCCAGGGGATCGATCTGCACGGCCACCTGGCGGGAACCGATCAGGCCCTGCACCTGGGCGACGGTGTCGCGCAGCGAGCCGTTGGCGAAGCCTCGGAGGACGATCGAAGCCTTGGCACGCGCGGCCTGGTCGACCAGGCGTTGCAACGTGGGCCGGGGCATGGACAGGCTGACGAACACCAACAACCCGGGCCCAGTCGCCAGCCCCTGCGCCAGAGCCATCGCGTCGGATTGCGATGCATAGCCCCGCGCCAGCGCCTCGAGGTTGATCGGCGTGCGGCTGAGGGGCTGGGGCAGCGCCTCGACGTTGGGGCGGGTCGGCACCGGCGCGGACCGCAGTTCGGCATCGCTGGGCATGCCGTACTTCCGCCGCGCCGCGTCGATGTCCTGGTCGGTGACGGTTGGCATTTCGCGGCGGACCAGTTCGATGTCCGCGTCGGTGATGACCGGCGGGTTTTGCGCCAGGACCTGCGCGCTCGCCACAAGCGCGGCGGCGAGGCCGAGGGCTCGGGCAGAAGGATGGAGATCAGAAGCCCACACAGCAGTTCCTCTTGCGAAATAACATGAAGGCGAAGTCCTCGCCGCGCACCGGGTATTCCTTGCCGGCGCCCCAGAGCACGGTAGTGCGGCCGAAGGGCTGGCAGCAGCGGCCGGCCTCCTTGTCGGTGTTGGGGATCGGATAGGTGAGTTGGGTCTTGTAGGCGGTCTTGTCCATGACCGGCTCGAAATACGGCCCGCACAGGCCGGGCGTGCCGTGCCAGCCCCAGGCGATCAGTTCGCGGTGCATCTTGGCAGTCAGGCGCTGGGCCATCAGCGCAGCCGTGCGAACGCCGCCCAGGTGGTAAGGCACGTGGCCGTCGAGTGGGTAGATGCCACCCTGGCAGCCGGCGCACCAGAAAAGCTCCTTGAGGCCGAAGCCGACCGAGGCGGCGACGCAGTCGGCAGCACAGGCGGCAATGGCGACCGGATTGGCGAAGAGCACGGCGTCCGGATTGAGGATCAGGGTGAGTTCGTCGTCGGCCCACAGGGGATCAACCTCGGTGAGGTAGGCCAGATCGAAGGAGCCCTTTTCCAGGCAGGGGAAATCGGTCACCACGTCCAGCCAATACATCACCGGGTTCACGTAGAAGTGCGCCTGGTAGAAGCTGCCGCCGTCGCCATCGCCTTCCGGGCGGGTGAAGCGCGCCGCTTCCGGCGCCGGAATGCCGGGATCGAGATCGATGCCGCCGAGCGATACCAGGCAGAAGGGTTTGCGCACCGCCTCGACATGCCGTGCCGGCTCCCAGAAGCCGATGGAGAGTCCGATGACCGGATTGACGCCGCAGCTGCAGACCGGACTCGATGGGTTGTCGGTGTCCTCCTGGTCGCCGAAGTTGGCGATGCGCGCACTGCCGATGCTGATCGGCAGGATGCAGGACCAGCAGATATCGGTGATCGGATTGGGAAACTTGCCGGTGCAGGTGGCCGCACCGGCGGCGAGGCTGGGGCCGACCGCGCAGGCGATCACGGCGGCGAGCAGGAAAGGAACGAGGCCGCGATGGGCATTCATGGGGACACCGCCAATTCGTCGATACGCAGCCGCAGCCCTTCCTGCGACACCAGCGCCGGCACCTGGGTGATGCCCAAGCGGCGGGTGAGCAGTCCCTGCTGGTCGTAGTAGACCGGGAGGTGCCAGGACTGCATCAGGTCCAGGTAGGCGCCGCCGACCAGGATCGGCTTCACCCGGCCCTGGTAGAGGGCGATCAACTGCCGGGCGCGGCCAACCTGACTCGGGTCGCGGGCATCGAAGAACAGCAGGTGCCGGGACAGCGACACCACCTCCAGCGGGTTCTTGCGCGTGCCGGCGGCAAACAGCAATTCTCCCTGTGGGCCGAGGATGTTGCGATCCAGCGTGAAGCTCGGGTCGAAGTAGAAGGTCCGCACCGTTTCGGTCGCACGCAGGCCGGTGACCGGCGGCGGATTCTTCACGGTCGCGATGCCCCGTTCCCGGACTTGCGCTTCAAGGCGCCCGAGTTCGCCGCTGCGTTCCTTCGCGCGCAGGCGCTGCTCGATCATCTGGAGCAGATGGGGTTCGCTGATCTCGTAGGTCGGCCCGATGACGCCCAGGTCCATGGCCCGTGCGCCAGTTGCGCCCAGCATCAGACCGAGCACCAGGGGAGCGGACACGATGCAGCGTTTCATCGAGCCCCCCTGGCCGGGCAGCGGACCTGTCCGGCGAGTCGTTCGCGGGCGGCGGTATCACGCAGGTGGCTGGCGCGGATCAGTCCCATCAGCACCGGATCGCCGTCACCGTCCGACATCGCTTGGCGCAACTCGGTCGCGGTGAGTGCCCGGCCGCAGCGCCGCTCGAAAGCGGCGAGATAGTCTTTGGTCCCCGCCTCGGCGGCGGGGGCGATTTGCCGCAGGAGGCCGAGATAGTCGGCCAGCGGCATGTCATTGATCCCTGGCGTCGTCGGCGTTCCGTGGATCGGCCCGCGGGCCGGACTGGACTGGCCCCGGGCGGCCGGCTGGGTCAAGAGGCCGAGCAGCGCGAGGAGGAGAAGGGCCTTGGTCATGGCGCGCCTTTCAGTACAGCGGAACCACGACACCGACCACCTGCTCGGCCCGTACCAGGCCGCTGTCCTGGTAGCGCGAATCGAAGGAGTCGGGGCTGGTGCCCTGCACGTAGTAGTGCCCGGGCGGGATGACGGTGGGCGTAATCGGTACCAGCGGACTATGGTCGTAAGCCTGCATCTTGGCCACGCCGACCTCCTCGCCGTTGATCGCCACGTGCCGACCGGCGACAGTCACGGCATCGCCCGGCAAGCCCCGCACGATCTTGAAGAAGGGCTGGCCGCGCAGCCCCGGGTAACGCGCCTTCGCCTCACCATCGAAAGAGAAGACGATGAAGTCGCCACGCCGCAGGGGGTGGGGGCCGTGCTCTAGCCAGGCGATGCGATACGGCAGGCTCGGCGTCCAGTTGAAGAGCACGGGCAGCCGCGGCGTCGCATCGATGAAAAGCCGGGCATAGGCCAAGCCCCAGATCGCCAAGATCGGCAGGTAGAGATACCAGCGCCGGCGCACATGGCGCAGGAAATCGGCAAAATGTTTGACGACTCGCCGCCCTTTGCCGGGTCTGGACGCGGCCCGCGCGCCACTTGGACTCGCCTGTTGGACCGGTTCGGGGTTCATGGCGCGGCCACCTTTCTGCGCAGCTGCGCCGTCAGGTCGACGGTGTTCGGCGTCGGTCCTGCCACGGCGGTCCTGAGGATCACCAGGCAGTTGCATTCCCGCGGCAACTCATCGAGCGCGAGCGGCAGGCGCTGGGCGAAGGCCCGGGCCATGACGAGCGCCTTCTGGCGGTCTTCCTCCGAACTTGCCTTGGTGAGGATCTGGGTGAACTCGGCTTCCTTGGCGCGGTAGACCTCGGCCACATCGACCACGCCGATGACCAGAGCCGGCCTTAGCACCAGGCGGTCGTAGGCCGTGAGCGCGGCGGCCACGACGAACAGGGTGACCAGGCCGTGGGCGAGCCATTGGGGAACGGTGGTCTTCATACCGTGTGCCCCCGGCGGCGCAGCAACTCGCCGATCGCCTCGTCGATGGACAGGCCCAGGGCACGCAGTTCATCGATGGGCGCGTTGTCTTCCAACTTGTTGGAGAACAGCAGGTGGGTGGCCGGATCGAGGATGTTGCGGGCGACGCCTTCGCCGACGGGGGAGGAGATGTACACCTCGGAGAACACGCCGGCCTCGGTGCGTAGCGAGTTCAGGAGGCGCTTCTTCGGTTCGTCCATGGTGAGCCGGCCCTTGCGGTCGAGCATCTCGATGGACTCCGGTTTCTGCCGCAGCAGGAAGACCCAGTCCGAGCAGTTGAAGGCTGCTTCCATCTGCGCCGAGCCGTAGTAGTCGTCGGCGCTCTGGGTCGCGGTGCCGAGTGCGCCGCCGTACTTGCGGGCACGCCGGGCGGCTTCCTCGATCACGGCGGCCTTGACCGGATCGTCGGCGCCGATGTCGCCCAGTTGCTGCTTCAGCTCGTCGACAAACAGCACTTTGCGCCGGTTGCGGGTCAGGTACATCTCGCCGGTGATCCGGTGCAGCAGCAGGATGTTGACCACCGCGTGCAGGTCGGGGCGGCGCTTCAACTCCTCGTTCTCGATGACGATGAAGTCGTTGGAAAAATCGACGTTGTTCTTGCCCTCGAAAAAGCGCTCGTACTGCCCGCCCTTGGCGTAGGGGTTGAGCATGATGGCGAGGTCCTTGATGCGCTGGTCGCCCACCACGCCCAGTTCTTCGATGGTTCCGCCCTTGAAGGCGTCGCGCAGGCCGGTGATGCGTAGCTCGTTGCCGTATTCCCGCCAAAGCTTCAACACCATGGCCGAGATGGCCTTGTACTGGACTTCCTCCAGGGTGTGCTGCATCGAGCACATCTTGGCGATGCCGGGCACCAGCATGTCGATGTCTTCGTTGATGTCGACGATGTGGGTGAAGGGATTGAGGCAGATGTCCACGTCGGGGCGGAATTCGATGTAGGTGCCCTGGGCCTTGCGGCACAGCTTCTCGAAACTGCGGCCGAGGTCGAGCATCCAGACCTTGGCGCCGATGGCGCGGTAGGACCAGGCCATCTCGTTCATCAGCACCGACTTGCCCGAGCCCGGCGCGCCGATGATGGCGAAGTTGTAGTTGCCGAGATCGTTGTCGAAGATGTCCAGGGTCATCAGCTGCCCGCGCCGGCCGCCGAAGACCAGGGCGGGGGTGCGCGTGCCGCGCCACTCGGCGATCAGCGGCGCCATGTGGATGGCATTGGCCATGGTCTTGCGCGTGACCCGCCGCATCTTGACCAAGTCCCGGTGGAACTTCTCGGTCAGCGTCATGGGGAGGCTCGCCAGCAGCGCCTGGCGGTGCATGTAGGCATCGGCGTTCAACTGGAAGCCGCGCCCGCGCCAGATGGCATTGGCCGCTTCGTGGGCGGCGACCGCCTTGTTCGGGCCGGTGAACAGCGCCAACTGGTGATACAGGCTCACCAGGCTGCCGCCGGTGTCGATGGCATCCGCCGCCGCCGTCCAGTCCTGGAGCTTCTTATTCACGTCCGGCATCACGTCGGCCATCTTCGACTTGGCGTTCTGCGTTGCCCGCACATGGTTGGCGGTGACCACCGACTTGGTGACGTTGGGGTCCAGGACCTGCACGCCCAGCGTGAGCAGAAAAGGCGCGCTGTACTGCAAGGCCGGCTGCATCAGGTCGCCGATGAGGGAGCCCATCTGCCACAGCGCGAAGCGTTCAGGGAAACTCTTGATCGAGAAGAAGCGCGCCTCCAGCACGTCGGGGCTGGCTTCCTTCCACAGGGTGAGGCCGCTGGGGTGCGGGTCCTGGATGGTGTCGAAGTCGACGATCTGGTCGCGCAGTTCGCGGCCATCGTCGTAGTGCAGGTCCGGCGCATCGGTCTGGGAGATACGGTCGGGGTTGGTGAAAAGGGCGCACCAGTTGATCAGGTCGGCGGCATCGCAGACGCGGTTGGGGAGCGAGGCCGAGCGCAGGGTGGACGACAGGGAATCGCGCAGCGCCATCAACTCGTCGCGCTTGTTCAGATCCTCGGGGTCGCCGGGAAAAGCGACGCTCAGCATCAAGCGGAAATCCCGGATCGTGTAGTGGAAGCCGGCGGTGAGCGACTTCTGCGCGCCTTGCAGCAGGTGGCCGACACGCTGGCGGGCGAGTTTCCTGAACAGGTTCCCGTTGCGGGCCGGCCGGCCCCATTGCTTGGCCTGCTCCGCCTGATCCTCGTCCTCGACCCGCAGGTTGGCGTAGTGGCGCAACTGGGTGCGCACCTGGGGCGAGCCGAACAGGTGGAACTGGATGCCTGTGCCGGGCGGGCAGTTGGCATAGAGCGAGACCAGGACTTCCGCCATGCGCTCGTCGGCGCCCGACTGGGGCATGAGTTCGAGCATGACGCCCATGCTGTCGCGGTTGACGAAGATTTTTTCGGGGGCGAGATAGGCGGAGTAGGGCAGCCAGTTGGCGAACTGCTCGGCCGGCGTATCCACGGGCTGGGCGAAGGGGAAGCGCTGCGTCTGCATGCGGTCGCGATGGGGGCCGAGCGGGGGATTGCTGTGGGGGGCGTTCATGGCGACCTCACTGCGTACGGTTGGCATTGGGCCCGGCGAACGGGGGGCGTTGGGGCAAGATCGGCGCGGCCGGCGCGTTGGTGCCGGCGTTCGGCTCGCCGGTGGTTTCCGTTGCTGACTTGGGTGGCGCCTTGAGTGGCGCATAGGCGTCGCGGATCTGGCGCTGCACGTGGTCGATCAGCCACTGGCCGTTGTCCACCTGCACATAGACGTAGCCCTGGTCGTAGAGATCGCTATCGGCGTCTTCCCAAGGCTTGATCCACAAGCGCAGCAGGCGGGCCTGGGAGCGCAAGGGGCTGGGAGTGACCGCCGTGTCGGCATTGCCGGTGGCTACTGACGATGGGGTGGGCCGGGCCGATTGGGGCGGATTCGCTTCGGATGCCTCTTTTCGCGGGGCGGCCGACCGTTTGGTCCGTTGGCTGGGCAGGTTGTTGTGGACGGCGTTGGCGTAGGTGCCCGACACCGAGTCGCAGGCGACGCCCTCGGGGGCCTTGCAGGCGTATTTCGAATCGCCGCCCAGTCCGGACATGTTCATGCAGGCGCCCAAGGGGAGCAGCAGACCGAGGGTGCCGATGCGCAGCGCGAGCGTCTTCATGGCTGCTGCTCCGCGGTGGCTTGCGGCGTCGTTGGTGAAGAGATCTGCGCGAGCCGTGCTTCCAGCACCGCACGTCCCACGAAGCCCTCGGTGCGGCTGCCGTCCGCCCAGATCAGGGTGGGCGTGCCCTGGACGCCGAGTTGGTGGGCCAGTGCCAGGTTGCGGGCGATCGGGTGGTCGCAGGCGGCATCGGTCTTGAGCATACTGTCGTCGCCGTGGAGCATCAGGCGCTGCCAGGCTTCTGCGCGATCTGCCGCGCACCAGATGGCGATCGGTTTTGCCTCGCCCTGGAAAGGTAGGAGAAAGGTGTAGATGGTTGTGCTGTCGAGACTGGCCAGTTCGGGTTCCAACTGTTTGCAGTAGGAGCAGTTGGGATCGCTGAAGACGGCTACCTTGCGTTGGCCGTTGCCGCGTACCGTCTTGATCGCATCGGCGAATGGCAGTTGATCGAAGCGGACGGGGGCCGCCGCCGTGCGCGCGGTTTCCGGGGCCGATCCTCGGGCGGCATTCGCACTGTTGGCCTGCGCCAGTTTCGGGCCCGTGATGTCGCGCAGGGTCGCGGTATCGAACAGGCGGCCGAAGAGGAAGTAGCGCGGGTTGCTGGCCGAGACGTAGGCCACGTTGCCGTTCATCCAGACTTCATAGAGGCCGCCGATGGGCGAGCGGGTGACCTCGGTGAAGTGTGTGCCCGGATGGCCTTTCTGCAAGACCGCCAGCAGGCGCTTCTCGTCCGGCGTGGCGGCGTCGGCGCAGACGCACGCACCAAGCAGTGTCGCGCTCAAGGCCGCGACGAGCACGCGCCGGGGCCGGCGCAGGGGTTCAGTAGTTGCCATCGTCGGAGGTCTCCAGATAGCGGGTTTCGGGGGAGTTCGGGGAGTGGGCGAGGCGCGCGGAAGACGGGTCGCCCGCCATAGGGACGTCGATGCGCACGCCCTTGGTGATCACCACGTCGACTTCGCGGCCGGCATCCACCTCGATGACCGGGAAGGTGTTCTCGGCGAGCTTGATGTAGTACTGGGCCAGCCGGTCCAGGGCCTTGCCGACGCCGCTGCCGAGACCGGCGCGGTAGGCCTCGGCACCGGAGGCGCTGGCGACCGTGCCCAGCGCCGAGGTGCTGTATTCCGTCGATGAGGTAGCCAGACCCTGGCCGATGCCGCTGACCACGCCGGCCAGCAGCGCATTGGCGAGCATCTGGCCCTGCTTGGTGACCAGCCGCCCGCGCATGCCGACCTTGCCGTCCTCGCCATAGACGCTGCCCTGGATCTTCACTTCCAGCGTGGCACCGTCGGCCCGTACGCAGGACAGGCTCTCGGTGCGCAGGTAGGCGCGCTCGGAACTGATGTCGCCGTAGCCGGCCGCGATCACGAAGCACTCGCGGTATTCGGCGCGAAAGCGGTTGGGCAGGACCGAGTTGTCCGAAAGGCGGATCAGGACCGGGTGGGGATTGGACTGGGACTGGCCGCCGGTCGGCGCATCCAGCCCGCCCAGCAGCGTGCCGCGGGTAAAACTCACCGGCAGGAAGGTGGAGACGGTCCGGGCAACAGCTTGCGAAGTGCTGCCCGAGGCCGGGTCCGCATTGACACCGGTGTTCGCGACCGGCGCGCCGGTGCCGGTGCGGGATCGGTCCGCGACGGTGATGCGCGTGATCGCGGGCTGCGGCGCCGCCAGCGGCGTCGAGAGCAAGGCGTCGCCTGGGGTGCCGCTGGGCATCGCGCCGGCGGGCGACCCTTTGGAAGGCGGCGGGGCGGGGGGCAGGCCGGCCGCCGGCGGCATGGCGGTCGGCGTGGTCGCGACGGGGGTGGGCGCCGCCGGGGTGGCGGCCGCTTGCTGAGCCGAGGTGAGCCGCTGTTCCAGGTCCGCGAAGCGCTGCATGGTCTTCGCTTCGAAGGCTTGGGCGTTCTTGTTGAGCCGTCCTTGCTCTTCACGTTCGTTCTCGTACTGGGCGAGCTTGCGTCCGGCCGTGCCGACCCATTGATCCACCGGATTGACCTGGCCGCCGGGCGGCATCACGCCGATGTTGGTGACCGCACTCGGTTGCCCGGCGGACGCTTGGGCGGCGCCGGTCTTCGGACTGTTGCCGGTGAAGGCGAAGATCAGCCAGAGCAGCCCGACGCCGCCGGCCAACAAAGCGCTGAGCATGGCGTATTGGCGCTGCCGCGGGGAGAGCTGCTGCAACACGTGCTGCGACAGGCGTTGCGGCAGGCCGCGCAGTGACTGGAAGGGCTGCTGCGGCATAGTCATGGCGCCTCTCCTCGGCGGATCACGTAGACGCTGGTGCTCTCGCCGGGGCGCAGGTTGTGCTGCTCGATACTGACGCCGGCGACGCCGCCGGCCTCGCGATCGAACTCCGGTTCGGCCAGCACCATGGGGGCATTGCTGACGTTCTGCAGCAGGTACTTCTCGCCGATCAGGCCGCGTCCTTCGTACTGACGCACCAGCGAGAAGCGCGCCTCGATCCACAGGGGGACCGAGCGATGGGTCTCTTCGACCCGGACGTCGGGCGGCACCCGGTCCGTAGCCATCGCCACCAGCAGCGCCTTCATCGCGCGGATCGGGTTGGGTGCCGGTCCGGCTCCGGCCTGGGCCGCTGTAGCTGGCTTCAATGCCCTGGGCGTCTTGTCGCGAATGACGATGGTGTCGGCGGGCGTGTCCGCACGGCGCAATAGCAGTGTGTAGGTGGTGCTCGCCGAGGAGACGAACAGGTTGATCGGTTTCACGGAATCGCCGACCGGGCGAACGTAGATTTCGCCCTTGTCGCGGTCGCACTCCAGCACGATCTCACCGGCCGGATTGATCGCCGAACTGATGCCGCTGCCGGGCGCTGTGCTGCTCATGCCCGGCGTGGCGGGAAGGGCCGTCGCCGCGCCGCAATGACTCGAATGGATGTTGCCGAACACGTCGGTGATCGGCGCCCCGTCGATGCGGATGCGGGTCGGCTCCTTGATCGACACGATGGCTTCGACCGACACGCCGTCGCTGGCCTCGACGATCTGCAGCGCGTGGGCGGGCACGGCCGTCAAGGTGGCGATGGCGGCCGTTGCGGCGATGGCGGCACTCATCGCCCATCCGTGCCGAGGCACAAGGACGAACCGATGCGGGGATCGGGCTTGGGTTGGTTCAGTTGCCGGCATTGGGTATCTCCTTGAAACTCTTCAAATGCATGCGCGCACCGGCGTAGCTGAACTCGACCCGATAGGCCTTGAGGTCGTTGGCGGTCTCGAAGCCGTTGACCAGGGTGCGCAGGCGGCCGCGGATGACGATGCTCTGGCCTTCTTCGCTGGGCACCAGTTGCTGGGGCGCGAACACGGTGGCGGCGTTGATGCGCTTCAAGCGTTCGGCCTCCACTTCCTGCCGTGTCCTGAGCGGGCCGTACTGGTCGGGCTCGACGTAGCCGAGCAGGATGTCCTTCTTCCAGTCGATCGAAGCCGGCGTCACGTCGAGAACCAGCCAGGCGATGAAACTGCCCATCTGCTCGAGGTATTCGTTGCTGGCCTGGTCACGGGTGACCCAGAAGGTTTTGTTGAGCGAGGGCGGTACGACCACGGTGCGCACCGTCCCGAGCAGGTTGAGGATCACCACCAGGGCGAGAATCTGGCCGGCAGCGAGCGCGCCGACCGCCAGGCCCAGCCCGCGATTGCGGCGCCGCATCTCCTTGATGTCGCCGTTGAGTCGTTCGAAGTCCATGGGCTTTCTCCCTGCTTAGCCGACCATGCGGCGGATGTGCGACGGCGGCGTCGCGCGCATGGTGGTCATCGGACTGGCGGGTAGATGCCAGTACAGCCAGTGGATGGCGAAGGCCGGGTGCTTGTCCGCCTTGAGGCGCGAAATCCAGCGCGAGACGAAGATGCCCATCGCCATGCAGACGGCGAAGGACAGCCTGCTGCCGGACAGGTAGCCGACGAAGAACATGAACAGGATCGGCGCGGCGACATCGACATCCCAGAAGCCGATCTTCCATTGGTCATCGAGACGCCGCGGGATATAGGTGTCCGCTTGCATATCGGTCTCCTGGGTGTCGATGCCGCTGGTTCAGACCACTGCGCCCATGATTGCGCCGGCAATCACGAGACCCACGGCGGCGAAGATGGCGAGGCCCACATAGAACAGGACCGGGCCGAAGTTGCGTAGCGCGGAAAGCGAGATGAGCGCGACCACGAAACCGACGAATCCGACCAGGGCCTTGATTCCCGGTCCGAGCGCGGCGATCTGCGTCAGGGCCGAGGTGAGCGGCCCGGTGATCCCGGTGAAGGCGACGAGGTCCAGGGCGTAGCCGGGAAAGGTGGTGCCGAGGCCGATGACGATCATCGCCAGCAGCATCGCGACGGTCATCGGTTTGCGTGTGGCAACGCGGGGGGAAGAGACAAGCACTGCAGTGTTCATGAAAACCTCCGGGCATGAATGGAGCGTTGAAAGTGGGATAGGGGTGGGAAGGCGGGTGAGCGTAGGGATGCGCCTGCGGGTGGGAGCGCGAGCGCTCGACGGGTGAAGAACTGGGATGTGAGCGGGCGACCGGCGCGGCGTCATGGCAGGTCCCCGCCGCTCATCTGAAAGACCACCTCGGCCCGCCGGTGCTGCGTGCGGCCGGCCAGGGTCTCGTTCGACGCGATGAAGCAGCACGCCCCGCGAGCCTGCAGCGTCAGCGTGGCGGCCAGCGTCGGATGCGTCTTGCGCAGGTGGTCGCGAACCGCGATGGCGCGGGCGAAGGCCAGCGATTCATTGAAAGCCAACGGCCCGGTGCTGTCGGTGCGGCCGGTGATCGTGATGCGGGGCACGTGGAGAAGGTCGCCCGTGGCCCGGTTTAGTTGCAAACGCGCGGCGGAGCTCAGCATTGCGCTGCCCAGGCCGAACTGCACGATGACCGTGCGCGAGCTTTCCGCCTCCGTCGCAGGGTCTTGCGCCAAGGGTGCGGGGGCGACGGATTCGGCCGGGGGGACTGCGTCTTCGCGCCCGATCGGCTGGCTGGGCGTTTCCGGCGCGAGCGTCTTGGGGGTGCGGGTGGGGCATGCCGGGGGCACGCACTGCGCGAACTTGGTCCGGCGGCCGAAATCGAGCTGGGCCAACTGCGGAGGCGTCCCCGCGTGCATCCCCAATTTGGGCTCGGCCGGCACCGACGTGCGGAATAGGCTGCACGACGATGCGAGCGCGGTACAACTGGCGACGAGGCTGAGCGTAGCGACGCGGCGCAGGAAGTGGGCCGTCATGGCGAAACCTTCACCGACATCAGGGCGGGAATCGTCGTTGCCGTCGAAACCAAGTGTTTGCCCAACTGCGCGCTGCGTTGTGCGGGTAACTGGCGGTACACCCGCCAAGCGTATTGAGCGCGGGCCTCGACGCAGTCCTTGCCCTTGAGTTGCGAGCAGGCCGCGTTGTAGGCGCCGACGGCATCCCACGTCGCCCCCCGCCGAGAAAAGCTGTCGGCCAGCAGCCATGCGCCGACCCGGATGTTGGTGCAGGGATCAAAGAGTTCGGCTTCCTTGATGCCGTGACGGGACAGGGTCCGCAGGTGGCCGCTGTTGATCTGCATGAGGCCGATGTCGTAGGACCCGGTGCGCTGGAGGTGCGAGCGGCTGACGGCCTGGGGGTTCAGGTTCGACTCGACCCGGGCAACGGCATAGAGCAAGTCGGCCGAGATGCCGTAGTGCTGGGCCGCCTCCTCCCAGCAGGCCCGCGCCCAGGTGGGCGCGGTCGCCAGGAAGGCCAGGGCAGCCAGACCAGCAAAGTACAGCGGCAGACGCATGAGTCACCTCTCCAACGAAACCGGAACGACCCACCGGGGGTGGGCAGCGAGGTCTGGGCCGTCGGCGGTGCGCGGACGGTCAGGGTCGGGTTCGGGTACGTCCGGCGTCTAGCCGGGCAGGGTAACGGTGAGCGAGCGGGTCAGGAGCGGGTGGATGCCAGTCAGGAGTGCTAGTTAAGGCGTCGTAAGCCTCAGCCGGGCGGCGCATCGCGCCCGCGATGGGAACGTTCGGCCATGTTGCGGCGTGCCTGCCGCAGTATGCTGGCGCCCGAGTCATCCTCTGCCCGGCACAGGGCGACGCAGGCCGTGGTCAATTGGTCGAGCTGGAACTTGGGGTTGGGGTGCCGGTTGGCGGGCGAACGTTGAACGTCCAGCAGCAACTGATACTGCTGCCGCCACATCGCTTCGCGACGGCGGGGCGTTTGGGGCGAGCGAAGGACCAACTGTGTCCCGAGAAACTGGAAGATGCGCGCAGGGGCATCGTGATGCTCGAAGACCAACGAGACGCAAGCGCTGATCAGATCGGGGAAGCGGAAGGTTGGCGACAGGTTGTCTTCGCTACGCAACAGGCAGTAGAGCCAGTCATGCTCCTCAAGCCATAGGCGCGTCTCGATGACATCCTGTGCGCCACGATCCTCAATGCGCGGTGCAGTGCTCTGCTGGCGAGTGGTCGGTGTGGCGGTGAACATGGCAGTGACCTCGATTCCGTGGCGTCGTATTGCTCATATGAGCGCATGACTGAAGGATAGGCAGTCGAGGCTGTGGTGTCCCCCGGGAATGGGTACCTAATGCGGGGGATTTCGCCACCAGCGAATAGGCCGATAGGCCGATGAAGATCGATTCCCCTAGTATGACAAAGGTGTCCCAACCCTCCCTCTGCAGAGAGGACCTTCGCGACGACGAATCCGACGGCGGGACCTCTGCCCTTGGAATGGACGCTAGTCTCGTCACGTCGCAGCGCGATCCGGTCACGCTGTTAGCGGCCGTAGCGAACTTGAGTGACAGCTTACGGCACCTTCCCGGAGGATACGGGCCGCCCCGTAGACCCAGGTCCAATGTTGGTTCGCGCGCTTTTGTGACTTAGAGCCAGAGGATGCATTCAGTACAAGGTGCGAGTTAAGAGGCAGCTTGGTGACGGAGAATAGAAATATCCGTCAGTCACTTACTACAACGCACAATTTAATGCTGGGCGGCCACAACTCATCGGCAGTGGATCGCCGAATAGGCTCGAGTCGTGCTCCAATCCACGCTCAAATATGTATGGATATATCATTGCATTTCAACAAAACGTGCTATCCTGCGCAACACCCCGCCATAAATTGAGATTCCATGGTCCGTTCCACCTCGTCGAACTGATGCGCCGCCACCAGCTGAAAACGACCGAGTTGGCGCGGCTGGCGCACGTCAATCGCAGCACGGTGGCCGCATTGACGCGCGATCGGG
Source organism: Candidatus Accumulibacter necessarius (assembly GCF_036625085.1). Lineage (NCBI taxonomy): Bacteria > Pseudomonadati > Pseudomonadota > Betaproteobacteria > Candidatus Accumulibacter > Candidatus Accumulibacter necessarius. The sequence continues at coordinate 53,880 of NZ_JAZKUM010000002.1, forward strand.
CGACCCGGGTCGATCTCGCCGCGCTGGAGCGAATCTGCACGGTCCTCGGCTGCGGGCTCGGTGATTTGCTGGAAATCGTTCCGGACGAGCCTCAGCAAAACGACAACCCGCCGTTGCCGGAGCGACCTAAATGCCCATGAGCCTCAGCCGCTGGCAGGCCGTCGCCCAGTCGCAGTTCGCCTGGGAGCGCGAGGCACTGGACTGGCTGCGCAAGCAGCTTCCCGATCGCGAACCCTGGCACGCCTGGACCAACTTTGAATTCATCGACGAGGAGGGCAAGGTCAACGAGGTTGACGCGCTGATCCTCACGCCGGCGGGTCTCTTCCTCATCGAGATCAAGAGCCGGCCCGGCGTCGTCACGGGCGACGCCCACACCTGGCTGTGGGTCACCGACGGTCGTGAACGGGCCTACGACAACCCGCTGATCCTCGCCAACCGCAAGTCGAAGCGACTGGCCAGCCTGTTGCGGCGGCAGCCATCGGTATTCAAGGCGAAGCTGCGCTTGCCCTTTGTCGAGCCGCTGATCTTCCTGTCGGCCACCAGCCTTGACTGCAAACTCGGTGGCACGGCCCGCTCGGGCACCTATCTCCGCGGTCAGCCGGACAGCGAGTCCGATACCGGGATCATCGACGCGCTACAAAACGGAACCGCCAGTGCCCGCGCGATTCAGCTCAGCCGCGTCGATCATCAACACGCCCGTGTGCTCGCCCGGGCCATGGCAGAGGCCGGCATCCGGCCTTCGAACAAGCATCGCAAGGTGGCCGATTACCAGCTCGGCGCGCTGTTGTCGGAAGGAGGCGTCCTACCAGGACTGGGAAGGCACGCACACCGCGATGGAGGCCGTGCGCCGGCGTATTCGCATCTACACGGTCGCCGCTGCCGCCACTGCCGATGCGCGCAAGTCGCTGGTTCGCCAGGCGCAGCGCGAGTTCCAGATTCTCGAAGGCATCGATCACCCGGGCATCGTCAAGGTCAAGGACTACCAGGACAGCGAACTCGGCCCGGCGCTGATCTTCGATCACGACCCCAGGGCCATCCGGCTCGACTTCCTGCTGCGCGAGATGAGGCCAACTGCTCAACGTAGACCAGCGCCTGCAGATCGTCCGTGACCTGGCCGAGACCCTCAAGCACGCCCACCAGAAGCGCCTCTACCACCGCGCCCTGTGCCCGCAGAGCATCCTGGTTCAGGATGTCGCCGGCGCAACGCCACGGCCGCGCATCATGAACTGGCAGACGGGCACGCGCGAGGGCACGCTGAGGCAGCGACAGCGTCGATCCGGCGCGGCGCACGGTCGGCGGCACCATGCACGTCGAGGAGTATGTCGAGGACCCCGGCCTGGTCTATCTGGCCCCGGAAACCTCGCAGTCCGAGGCGCAGCACGGCCCCAGCCTGGACGTCTTCAGCCTCGGTGCGATCACCTATCACGTCTTCTCCGGCCGGCCGCCGGCAAGCTCGGTGCTCGATCTCGCCGAAAAGTTGCGCATCGGCCAAGGCCTGCGGCTGTCGGATGTGCTGGACGGTTGCGGCAAGCAGCTGCAGGACCTCATCCAGTACAGCACCCATCCCGACGTGATGGGCCGCTACGGCAGCATCGACGAGTTCCTGCAGGACCTCGACAAGGTCGTCGATGAACTGACCACCCCGGAGCCCGAGGCCACCGTCGATCCGGCCGAGGCCAAACCCGACGAGCGCATCGAAGGCGGCTTCACGGTTATCCGCAAGATGGGCCGGGGCTCGTCGGCCGACGTGCTGCTGGTCCGCGAGGACGCCAGCAAGCGACGAGATGATCCTCAAGGTCGCCCTCGACGCCAGCCTCAATGACCGTCTTGCCGCCGAGGGCGAAGCGCTCGTCCAAGCTCGTCATCCGAACATCGTCGAGTGGCAGCGCACGCTCACCGTCAATGGTCGGACGGCGCTGCTCATGCACAAGGCTGGCGAAAAGACCTTGGCATGACCGCATCCGCGAAGAAGCCCGCCTGTCGCTCGACCTGCTGCAACGCTTCGGTGAAGAGCTGATTCAGGCGGTCGACTACCTCGATCAGCAAGGCGTCGCCCACCGCGACATCAAGCCCGACAACATCGGCATGTCGCAGGCCGGCACCCGGGGCAAGCTGCAACTGGTGCTGTTCGATTTCTCGCTTACCAGCACGCTCGGCCGAAAACATCTCCGCCGGCACGCACCCCTATCTCGACCCCTTCCTCTCGCTGCGCAAACCGGCGCGCTGGGATCTTCAGGCCGAGCGCTTTGCGCTCGCCGTCACCCTGCACGAAATGGTCACCGGTGTGCTGCCGCGCTGGGGCGATGGCAAGACACAGCCGTCGATGCTCGATTGCGAAGCGACGCTGGCCAGCGAGCGTTTCGACCCCTTGTTGCGCGACGGTTTCACCACCTTCTTCGCCAAGGCGCTGAACCGCAATCCGCAGAAGCGCTTCGACAACGCCGAAGAGATGCTGCGCGACTGGCGCCACATCTTCGAGGCGGGCGCGTCGGCGAGCCAGCAGTCGGCCGACCCGTTCGAAGCCGTCGCGCGCCTGGCCACCGCCAGCACCAACATGGCCGAACTCGGCTACAGCGTCGAAGCGCAGAACGTGCTCGAAGCGATGGCCATCCACAACGCGCGCGAGTTGCTGGCCGTCGATCGCGTCCGCTTCCGCTATCTGCGCGGCGTCGGCGACCGCATCCGCAAGGAAATCCGCCTCAAGGCAAAGCCTGGCCGCCATCCGGCCGGACCTCGTGCAAGGCCGCCCGACGCTGCACGAGGTCGACGACGATTCGGCATCGGCCGGCGCCATCAGCGTCAACGAGTTGGCCGCGCAGTTGCTGCCACGCCGGCCGGCCGGCGACGATCGTGCCGAAGAAACCGCACTGGCCATCTACCTCGGCCTGGAAGAAGAGGTTCGACCCCGAAGGCTCCACGCCCCTATGGACGCCGCTGGGCGTTGCCGCCAACGCGCTGGCGATCGACCGCAACGACGCTTTCCGCCGCCTTGCTGAAAGCCCGCGAGCGCTGGCTGAAGACGCCGCAGCTCACCGAACTGCGCAACCACTTCGAAAGCCTGCTCTCCACCCAGGGCGGCGTGATGACGGTGCCCGAGCTGGCGTCGGCGCTGCTCGCCATGCGTGGCTGCGCCTCGCAGGACGACGCCGAGCGGATGCGCCTGGCCACCGCCGTCGTCCGCGCCTGCTGCGAGGCCGAAGCCCACCTGGAGCGCCTGCGTTTTCAGGAATTCGAGCACCGCCCCTTGCCGCTGATCGCTGTTTCCGCCGAGTTGGCCGAATACGCCCGTCGGCTCGGCGCGTCGGCGGACGCCTGCGCGCAAGCCGAACCCTTGCTGACGCCGCAGCGAGCCCTCGAAACGCTGGAGTCGGTGTCCGCGCCGGAGGCCAACCCGGCGCTCTCGGCACAGCGCCTGCTACGCCTTGCCACCGCCGCATCGCTGCGCGCGGCGCTGTCCAGCCGGCAGGAAATCTATCCGCGCGGCATGGCCGCTTCGCTGGCCTTGCGCCAGTCGCTCGGCGCGCTGATGGGGGTGCGTTTCCTCAAGCTGAAGGACGTGCAGGATCGCGTCGCCGGCCGCTACCCCGAAGCGCAGCCGCTGCCGAAACGCCCGCTGCTCGACACACTGCTGAGCGACGTTGGCGCGCTGCTGGTCTGGCGCGACGATGCCCCGGCCGGCCCGGGCTATGTGCCTTCGACGCAAGCGCTCGGCCCGTCAGCCGGCAGCACCACGCAATACTCCCGCGCCACCACGGCCATGGAGCGCGGCTTGCCGGCGCCGGACATCGGCACCGACGAGACCTCCGCCGCTGCCATCGAGGCGCAGAAGCTGGAAGATCGCCTGGCCTATGCGCACAAGGCCGGCGGTTTTCTCGTGCTGACCGTCGAGCCGCGTCTTGCGCACCATGTCGAAGCCGAATTGCTGCGCCGCTTCGGCCGCCAGCGGGTGAGTTTCGACACGCTCATGCTCAAGGCCCTGCGCGAGCAGGCCGAGCGATGAAGGTCAACTGGAATGTCGTGCTCATGGCCGACGGCGCCGCCCCCGACCAGCACCGACTGGAGCCGTCTGATGCGCCTGGTGCACAAGGCGCTGCCGCAGGTGAAGCAGGCGCTGCTCGAAGCCACCGCCCCGGTGCTGCTGGTCAATTCGGGCCTGATCGCCCGCTATGGCCTGATGCCGCTGATCGACGACCTGCGCGACGAGGTCGGCCGGCCGGGCAAGCTCGGCAGCCTGTGGATGCTGCTGCCGATGGCGGCCACCGGTCTGCCGACCGTCGACGATGTACCCGTACCGGTCATCACTTCCACCCAGTGGGCGAATGTTCCCGTCGCCTGGGCCAAGAACCTGCACCGCGCAGCCTCCGCGGCTTGAACGCAGAAATTGCGCACGAATTGAAGCCCTCCGATGATTGATGCCAAAGTCCTGCTCGCTGATCTGACCCGCCTGCTCAAGCGGCTCGAAGACGACCTGCGCGAACGCGCGCTCAGCCCCGCGAGCGAGGTGCCGGAACTGCGCGCCCAGCTTCAGGCCGAGTGGCAGGCCGCGCGCGACGCCGAGCGCACGGCCGAGACCTTCGAGACCTGGGTCGACCAGGTCATCACCCAGGCCGGCGTGCACTGGCTGCTGAGCTGCGTGTTCCTGCGCTTCATCGAAGACAACAAGCTGGTCGACCGCCCCTGGCTGGGCGGCACGCCGAGTCGGGCCGGCTGGCGCTGGCGCGCGACCGGCACGAGGCCTACTTCCGCGCCACCCGCTGCAGAAGCGACCGCGACTACCTGCTGGCGTGTTTCCGCGAGGCCGGCACGCTGCCGGGCCTGCACACCTTCTTCGACGAGGCCACAACCCGGTCTTTCGCCTCGGCATCAGCGGTGATGCGGCGATGGCCGTGCGCAGTTCTGGCAGCAGGTGGACCCGAACACCGGCGCGCTGGCGCACGACTTCACCGACCCCGACCTGGAACACCCGCTTCCTGGGCGACCTGTACCAGGACCTGAGCGAGGCCACGCGCAAGCGCTACGCGCTGCTGCAGACGCCCGAGTTCGTCGAAGAGTTCATCCTCGACCGCACGCTGACGCCGGCCATCCGCGAGTTCGGCTACCGCGAAGTGCGGATGATCGACCCCACCTGCGGCTCGGGCCACTTCCTGCTGGGCGGCTTCCACCGGCTGGTGGACGAATGGCAGCGCAACGAGCCCGGGCGCAATCGCGCGACATCGCCCAGAAGGCGCTGGACGCCGTGGCCGGCGTGGACCTGAACCCGTTTGCGGTCGCCATCGCGCTTCCGGCTGCTGGTGGCGGCGCTGCAGGCCAGCGATGTGCAGCAAGCTGGCCGAGGCGCCGGACTTCCGCATCCATGTGGCCATCGGCGACAGCCTGCTGCACGGCAAGCGCTTTGGCTGACGCCACGGACGCATGTTCGAGGCGCCGAGCACTACGCCGACACCGGCCTGGCGCACGCCTACGCCAGCGAAGACCTGGCGAGGTGCAGCGCATCCTCGGCCGGCAGTACCACGCGGTGGTGGGCAACCCGCCGTACATCGTCGTGAAGGACGCGGCGCTGAACGCGGCCTATCGCAAGCGCTACGCCAGCTGCCACATGAAGTATTCGCTGGGCGCGCCGTTCACCGAGCGCTTCTTCGAACTGGCGCTCACTGGGCGCGACGGCCAGGCGCGGCTTCGTCGGCCTGATCACCGCCAACTCGTTCATGAAGCGCGAGTTCGGCAGCAAGCTGATCGAGCAGGTGCTGCCGCGGCTGGACCTGACCCATGTGGTCGACACCTCGGGCGCCTACATCCCGGGGCCACGGCACGCCGACGGTCATCCTGTTCGGCCGCCACCGCGCGCCGGTGGGCGACGCCGTGCGCACGGTGATGGGCATCAAGGGCGAGCCCAGCACGCCGGACGATCCGGCGCAGGGGCTGGTGTGGTCGGCCATCGTCGGGCAGATCGACCGGGCGGGGTCGGAGAGCGAGTTCGTCAGCGTGGCTGGAGCATCGGAGGCGGCGGGGCGCAGCGGACTCAAGGAAGCGATCGAGGAGCACGCAACTGCGAGGCTCAACTCCGTCATCTGCCTCGGCCGGCTTCATGGCGATCACTGGAGAGGATGAGGCTTTCCTGACTCCAACGCATCTCGTGCCAAGGCTCGAAGTCCCGGTACGAGACTTCGCCCTTGGCGATGAAGTGCGCGACTGGAGCCCTGAATTCCCAAGGGCTGGTCATCTTTCCGTACGTCAAAGTCGGGAGCAGCTTCGAAGCTCCCCGAAACTCAGCCCGGGTCTGCCTACGACCAGCTCTCTTGGCGCAATCGCAGCTACTTGCGTTCAAGAGTTATGTTCGGAAAGACCGCTGAGCAGCACGGCTTTCGCTGGGATCAGTACATGCAGTTCATCAAGGACCGTGTGGACTCAGCCTTCTGATCACCTTCGCCTTCGTCGCCACCCACAACCACTTCGTCCTCGACCGCGGCGGCAAGGTCTTCAAGCAGACGGCGCCGGTGATCAAGCTGCCCGCCGGCAGCCAGCGAGGACGAGCACCTGGGGCTGCTCGGGCTGCTGAATTCGTCGGTGGCGTGCTTCTGGTTGAAGCAGGTGTTTCATAACAAGGGCAGCACGGTGGACCAGCATGGTGCTCGACAGCGGACTGATCGCATTCGAGGACTTCTACGAGTTTAACGGGTACCAAGGTTGCCGAGCTTTCCCCTCGTCGAGGCTTGCCGCCCATGACATCGCCACCCGCTCGACACACTAGCCAACCAACTGGCCGCCGCTCAACCCGCGGCCTATTGCTGGCAGCTACTACGACTGCCTACTGCCGACCCGCGCCAGCGCTGGACGCCGCCCGCGACAAGCGACCAATTACGCCGCCAGATGATCGCCAGCCAGGAAGAACTCGACTGGCGCTGCTACCGCCTCTACGGCCTGTTGCCGACGGCGCATTGTCAGCCTTGAGCCCCGATTTCCCGCCCGAGGTGGCGCTCGGCGAGCGCGCCTTCGAGATCGTGCTGGCCCGCCGCATCGCCGCCGGCACGGAGCAGACGACCTGGTTCGAGCGCCACGGCTCCACGCCGATCACCGAGATCCCGGCCCACTGGCCCGAGGACTACCGCCAGGTCGTGCAGCGCCGCATCGACCTGATTGAGCGCGACCGCAACATCGGCCTGATCGAGCGCCCCGAGTACAAGCGCCGCTGGAACACGCCGTCGTGGGAATCGCTGGAGCAGGCCGCGCTGCGCGACTGGCTGCTGGCCCGGCTGGAATCGCCCTCGCTATTGGCCGCGCCGAGACGGCAGACGGCGCACGCCCGCCGCAGCTCACACCACCAGCCGCTGGCCGACGCGCCGGGCGCGACGCCGACTTCATGCAGATCGCCGCGCTGTACGCCGGCCATGCCGACTTCGACGTGAACCCTCGTCGCCAACCTGGTCGCCGCCGAATCCGTGCCCTTCCTGCCGGTGCTGCGCTACACCGACACGGCCTGCGCAAACGCGCCCAGTGGGAAGAGACCTGGGCTCTGCAGCGCCGCGAAGACGCCGGCGAACACGTCGGCAAGATCCCGGTGCCGCCCAAGTACCAGAGCAAGGACTTCCTGAAGACCGACTTCTGGCGCCTGCGCGGCGGCCTGGACGTGCCCAAGGAGCGCTGGATCAGCTACCCCGGCTGCGAACGCGGCGCCGACGGCAGCCTCGTCATCGCCTGGGCCGGCTGGGACCACCTGCAGCAAGCCACGGCCTGGCGACGTACTTCATCGACATGAAGGAACGCGAAGGCTGGAGCCGCGAGCGCCTGCAGCCCTTGCTCGCCGGCTGCTGGAACTGGTGCCCTGGCTCAAGCAGTGGCACAACGACATGAACCCCGATTTCGGCGCGCGCATGGGCGACTACTACGAGAGCTTCGTGACCGACGAGGCGCGAGCGCTGCAATTCACGCTCGATGACCTTCGCGCCTGGAAGCCGGCGGTTACGGCGGCCAAGCGCGGACGCAAGAAATCAGCATGAACGAAACGATGCATCAGGCCGGACGCCGGAAACAGGGAAGACAACAACCATGACACTGATCAGAGAACTGATTGCGATCCCGGAGCAGGTGCATCAGGGCGACTTCGTCCTGAAGCTGGCCGACGGCGTGGCGCATGCCGAAGCGACGCTGCGCGACTACGTCGTGACGCCGCAGCTCAACGCCTGCTTCAATGACGCGCTGACCTTCATCAAGCAGTCGGTCCAGGGCGGCACCAGCAAGGCAGCCTATCTGCATGGCAGCTTCGGCTCCGGCAAGAGCCACTTCATGGCCGTGCTCAACCTGCTGCTCGACAACAACGTGTCGGCGCGCTCGATGCCCGAGCTGGCCAACGTCGTCGCCCAGCACAACGGCTGGACGCAGGACCGCAAGTTCCTGCTCGTGCCGTATCACATGATCGGCGCGCGCAGCATGGAGTCGGCGATCCTGGGCGGCTACGCCGAGTTCGTGCGCAAGCGGCATCCGGATGCGCCGATCCCGGGCTTCTATCTGTCGGAGCGCCTGTTCGAAGATGCGGTGCGCATGCGCGATCGCTCGGTGACGAGGCCTTCTTCCGCGACCTGAACGAGGGTTCGGACGCCGGCGACGGGGATGACAGCGGCTGGGGCGACCTGAGCGGCGGCTGGGATGCCGCGAGCTTTGAAGCCGCGATGCTGGAGCCGCCGAGCGGCGACGACCGCGTGCGCCTGGTCGGCGACCTGATCAGCCGCTACTTCACGGCCATTGCCGACGTGGCCGAGAGCCGCGGCGAGGCCTTCGTGCCGCTCGACGATGGCCTCAGCATCATGAGCCGCCACGCCAAGGCGCTCGGCTACGACGCGGTGATCCTGTTCCTCGACGAGTTGATCCTGTGGCTGGCCAGCCGGGCGGCCGATGTCAGCTTCGTCAGCAGCGAGGGCACCAAGCTCGTCAAGCTGGTCGAAGCCGGCAACGCCGATCGGCCGATTCCGCTGGTCAGCTTCGTCGCGCGGCAGCGCGACCTGCGCGAACTGGTCGGCGAGAACCTCGCCGGCTCGCTGCAATTGCAGTTCAGCGACGTGCTGCGCCACTGGGAGGCGCGCTTCCATCGCATCACGCTGGAAGACCGCAACCTGCCGGCAATTGCCGAGAAGCGGGTGCTCCGGCCTTTGTCCGAAGCGGCCCGGCAGACGCTGGGCAATGCCTTCGATGAATTCCAGAAGGTCAGGCCCGAGGTCTGGAACACCTGCTGACCGAGACCGCGGACAAGGAGATGTTCCGCAAGGTCTACCCGTTCAGCCCGGCGCTGGTGCAGACCTGATTGCCGTGTCGGCGGCCTTGCAGCGCGAGCGCACGGCCTTGAAGCTGATGCTGCAACTGCTGGTCGATCGGCGCGATGACCTGGAACTGGGGCAGATCATCCCGGTCGGCGACCTGTTCGACGTGATCGCCGACGGCGACGAGCCGTTCTCGGAGGCGATGCGTATCCACTTCGACAACGCCAAGCGGCTCTACAGACAGAAGCTGTTGCCGCATCTGGAGCGGCAGCATGGCGTGACTTGGGAAAACATTCGCATCGGCGATGCCGACCCGGCCAAGGCCCGAGCGCTGCGCAACGATGCGCGGCTGATCAAGACGCTGCTGCTGAGCGCGCTGGTGCCCGAAGTCGATTCGTTGAAGGCCCTGACGGCCCAACGCCTGGCCGCACTGAACCACGGCACGATCCGCTCGCCCATCCCCGGTCGCGAAACCCAGGACGTGCTGCGCAAGTGCAAGGAGTGGGCGGCCGACATCGGCGAGATCAAGGTCACCGACGACACCAACTCCCTGATCTCGATCCAGGTCACCGGCGTCGACATCGAGCCCATCGTGCGCGGCCCGGCGGCCTCCAGCGACAACCCGGGCAACCGCCGACGCCGCGTGCGCGAGATGCTGTTCGAGCAACTCGGCGTGACCGACACCAACGACCTGTTCGCCACCTACGCGGTGCTGTGGCGCGGGACGAAGCGCGAGGTCGAGGTGCTGTTCGAGAACGTCCGCGAGATGTCGGACGAAAAGCTGCGTGGGCGCCCGGGTACCTGGACGGTGGTCATCGACTTCCCGTTCGACGACCCCAAGTTCACCCCGGCAGACGACCTGGCCCGTTTGGCCGACTATCGCGGCGACGACACGCAGACGCTGGTGTGGATGCCGTCGTTCTTCAGCGCCAAGGCGCAGCATGACCTGGGCCGCCTGGTGGTGCTGGACTACATCCTGACCGGGGAGCGCTTCAACGAGCTGGCCGCCCACCTGGCGCTGGTCGATCGCGGGCCGGCGCAGGCGCTGCTGCGCAACCAGCGTGACCAGTTGCAGCAGCGGGTTCGGCAGTACCTGGAGGTGGCCTACGGCATCGCCGGCGACTCGCGCGACGCCGTGGTGAACCCGATGGCGCCCGAAGACCAGTTCCGCTCGCTGGACCAGACGCTGACGCCTCTGCCGCCCGTGGGGGCGAACCTGAAATCGGCCTTCGAGGCCTTGCTCGACCAGCTCTTCAGGCACCAATACCCGGCGCATCCGGTCTTCGATGCCGAGGTGAAGCCTGCCGCGGTGAAGAAGGTCTGGCCGGAACTGGAGCGGGCCATCGGCACCGCCGACGGGCGCGCGCCGGTTGGGGATCGCGTTATACGGCAACTGATTCGTTCGATTGCCGACCCCGTGCAGCTAGGCAAGACGGGCGAGACCCATTTTGTGCTGGGTGACCATTGGCGCTCGCACTTCCTCCGCGAGCAGGCCAAAGAGGGCGCCGCCTTCACGGTCGCCAATCTACGCAAGTGGATGGATCAACCGTTGGCGATGGGGCTGCCGACCGAAGCGCAGAACTTGATCATCCTCACCTTCGCCGGACAAACCAATCGCAGCTTCGTGCGCGGCAATGTCCCCTCCATGCCGAGCATCGACCAGATGCCGGACGATCTGGAACTGCGCGAGCAGACGCTGCCCGAGCCAGGCGACTGGGAGGCTGCCTGCAAGCGTGCCGCCGCGCTTTTCGGGTTGACGATTCCGACATCGCGCAACGCGGGCAACGTCGCCAAGCTACTTGAAGAAGTTCAGGCCAAGGCGCGTGAGGCACGGGAGCCGATAGGCAGCCTGGTCAAGACGCTGAACGAGAAGTCCGCGTTGTTCCCGGCCCCCGGCGACAACCACCGCCTGCAAACGGCGCGTTCCACGCTGGCCTTGCTGGCCGGCCTGTTGAGTGCTGAAGGCGCGGCTGTGGTCACGACGCTTGCAGGCGCAACGATCGAAACATCCGAGGTCGCCATGCGCCAGACCCTGGCCAAGGCACGAGAACTGGATGAAGCGGTTCGCACCGGTGCGTGGGACATCTTCGAGGCGATGAAGGCGCTGACCGACGAGCGGCGATCCGCAGCGCACGCGATCGTGGCCAAGGTGAGCGAGACACTGGCCGCCGACGAGCATGCGATCGGGCTGAAGGCTGCGCTCGATGACCAGCGCATCAAGGCCGTGCGATTGCTGACCGTGGCGCCGCCACCACCCGCTGTTCCTCCTGCCGCTGGCCCGACTACGCCGCCACTGCCGCCGACGGCACCGACGCCGGTTCCGCCCGGCCGGCCTGCGCCCAAGCCGCCGGTGATCGTGCAGGAGTCCGCTGCGGCTGATCTCGAAAGCACGCAGGCGCTGGCGCTGCTCGATGACCTGCACGCCAAACTCGACAACGACACGGACCTGCGCCTGTCGATCTCGTGGCGGCTTGAAAAGCCGGGGAGCAGCAAGTGACAGTTACCGCCGGGCCTTTGTCCTTGCCGCAGATCGAGGCGCAGGCGCTCGCGGTGCTGGACCGCGCCAGCGACGCAAAGGTTATCGCCATTCAGGCCAGGACCCAAGGCGGCATGGCCGGACGCCATCAACCTGTCAGGCCGGCAGTTCCGGCTGCGCTGGTGCGAAAGCCCGTTGATGGCACGCGAAGCGCTGTCAGCGCTGGAAGATGTGCCTGACGGGCAGTCCGGGCAAGGGCTCATCCTGCTGACGCCGCTGTCCGCACGCGACTTGGGTGGTGACGTCGTGGCGCGGCTGGCACGTGCTCAGGTTTTTCAGCCTGACGCCTGGGGCATGGTCCAGCAACTCTTCAAGGCGCGCGAGATCGATGCGCGACTCAGTCGCTTTCGCTGGATGGCCCAACTGCTGGTTGAGCGAGCCAGCATGGGCGCCTATGCGCCTGTGCCCAACGGCTTCCTGGACATGGACACGGCGTGGCGCAACATCCTCGGCCGCTGCCTGAGCCTGGACGCATCGAAGCCGGATGCGGCGATGCTCTTGAACTGGTCTCTGGGCGCCGATTCGGCCGGGCATTTCGACGATCTTCCCGACCAAGCGAAGCCGCAGATCGCGACCTGGCTGGGCGACTCCGCAGGAGCGGTAGGCACACTCGTCATGCGGTGCGTAATGGACGGCAACACGCAGGATGTCGTCCCACTCGGATTGGTGTGCGGCGTGGTGTTGTCGGCTCAGGGCGAAGGCGTGCACGACCTGGCCGCTGCTGCGATACGCCTCGAACGCTTCATGGGCGACAAGCGAATTGGCATCGCCGAGGGACGTCTTTGGGCTAACGACGCTGCGAATTGTCTGAAGTCCTTGACCCCAGCCCTGCGTCACGAGGTGATCGAACGCGCCGAGTTGCTGCTGCGAGAGCTCCATGTCGACGCCTACGCCCACTTGAGCGATGTACTTCCGCTCGGTCTGGAGCAGCGGCTTGGCCTGCTCGCGGATGCACTCAAGGCCTTCATCGCCGAGCCATCGACGGCGCAGCTTCAGGTCATCGAACGGGCGGCGGATTCGGTGGCGCGCCATGCTCATGCCGACCCGGCAAGCACGCGCATGCTGCGGGTGAAGATGGCCGTCCGCCTGTGTCGATGGATGATGGCCGACCGGCCGGAGAGCAAGGTTCGGAGCGGGCGTCAGGCAACCGGGTTCGCTGATCTCGCGCAGCTGTATGCCCGCGAAGGCGCCTTCGTCGATTGGGCACGTTTCAAGCTGCTCGGCGGCGACGACTTGCCGGGTCTTTCTTCGGCCTTCGTCGCCCTGCGCGATGCGGCACGCAAGAAGGCTGAGGCGTTCAATCAAACCTTCGCCCAAGCCTTGCAGGTCTGGAACCGCGAGCCTCGGGCGGAAGCCGCATGCATGCCGGTTGAGGCGATCGTCGAACGCTTGCTCGCCCCGCTGGCGCAGCAGACCCCGGTGCTGTTGCTGGTGGCGGACGGCCTGAGCTACAGCATCTTCCGTGAGCTTTGCGAGGACCTGGAAGCCCTGGGCTGGGACGAGCAGGTCGCAGGACCAACGCCGACACTTGCGCTCGGTATCGCGGCGCTGCCGACGATCACCGAAGTGAGCCGCACCAGCCTACTCTCGGGCCGCCTGGTGATCGGCGCAGCGGCGCAGGAGAAGACCGCGTTCGCTACGCATCCGGCCTTGGTGGCAGCGTCGCGCGCCGGAACTACACCGGTGGTATTCCACAAGGGTGATCTCTCAGACGCCGAAGGCCTCTCATCGACCGTTCGCGATGCCATCGCCTCCACTCAGCAGCAAGTGGTGGCCGTGGTCTACAACGCTGTCGACGACCATCTCAGCGGATCAAACCAGATCCAGGTGCGCTGGACGGTCGACGATCTGCGGCTGCTCGGACCCTTGCTCAGCGAGGCGCGTCGGGCGCGGCGTGTGGTGATCGTCACCGCCGACCATGGACATGTGATCGACGACGGCACGGTGCAGCGTGGCCAGGGGGAGGGCGATCGCTGGCGGTTGCCGTCGGGCACACCGGACGCGAGCGAGCTGGTCTTCGAGGGCGGCCGAGTGAAAACCGCGTCAGGCAATGCGGTGGTTTGCGCGTGGTCGGAGGGCGTGCGACACGGGGCCAAGAAAAACGGCTATCACGGCGGCGTATCGGCGCAGGAGGTCGTCGTACCGCTGAGCGTGTTCACGCCGCGCAACATGGCGCTGAAGGGCTGGCAGGTCGCGGCAGCGCCGCAGCCGGATTGGTGGGCGCCGCTGGAGGTTGCATCGCCGGCAGGGGCCGCTGAAACGCCGATGCTCCCCAAGAAGCCGCCGAAAGCGAAACCGCTGCCAGCGCCTACACCGCAGACCGATCTGTTCGGCGGAACGCTGCCCGTCGCGGCGCCCGTGCCCGGAGTGCACTGGATCGACGCCCTTCAGGCGTCGCCCGCCTACACGGCGCAGAAGGCACTGGCGGCGCGCGTGGCGCCTGTCGATGCCGACGTGCGCTCCCTGTTGGAGGCGCTGGCGGCTCGTGGCGGAAAGCTTTCCAAAGCGGCGCTCGCGCAGCGTCTGGGCATGCCTGCGATGCGCATCAGCGGTTTCGTCAACGCCGCGAAGCGCGTACTCAACGTCGATCAAGCCGCGGTTTTGGTACTGGACGAGACGGCGGGTACGGTGGAACTGAACCGGGAATTGTTGGCGCGGCAGTTGCGATGAGGGGGCGCGGCTAGAAATGCCAGTAGTTCCCACACAAATCTTTCGGTCTATGCTAAACGACTGTTTTTTTAATTCGGTGCAACCGAGCCGATTGGTCTGCTTCGACGAGACAAGAACAAAACTCCTTGAGGAACTCATATGGAACATGAGTATTCGGTGCTCGGGGGACTGAACCGTGCGGCCATCGGCCGCTATCTCAGCATTGCAGCCTCGCTCATTGCCGCGGGGCTGGGTGCGGGAGTGGTCTTGTTGATCGATCTGGCGAAGACCCTGGGATGGGCTGGCCACGTTCCTGCGCTAGTGCTTTGGCCACTGACTGCAGGCCTGATCTACAGCGTCCTATATTGGTGGTTTGAATCACGAGTTTGGAGGCAGCCCAAACTCGCTGGGTTGCTGAAGGTTCCGGACCTTGCCGGAATTTGGCATTGCGATGGTCAGACGATCAATCCCGACAAGACGCTCGGCCAGAAGTGGGATGGCGAGGTAACGATCATTCAAAGCTGGGATAAGTTGCGTATCAGGCTGAAGACGTTGCAGTCAGGCTCCAATAGCATCGCAGCAGCGCTGGTGCATGACCAAGCGGACGGCTTTCGCCTCCTCTACAACTATAAAAACGATCCGAATATCGACGAGCCTGATTTAGCTGCACACCGCGGATCAGCAGAGCTGGTTTTCTCGGCTGATCTCCTGACGGCCAAGGGTGAATATTTCAACGGACACGGCCGGTACACATTTGGAACGATGAAACTAACTCGTAGAGGCAAAGATGGCGCGTGATATCGACAGGAGACTTCAATCTCTCAATGCGCGCCGAAAGGGGACGGACCGAATTGGTGAGTTGAGTCTTGATTCCGCCCAACAGGTGCTCGCGAAGAGCTTTATCGCAGAGGCATACACAAAACGTGCTCCCACTCAACGCTACACTCGATACGCGCTTGGTTCAATGCAGGCGGTCGATCCTGACTACACCCGCATCAGCATCGAAGAAGCCGAGAGGGTCGGTGCCCAGCTCAAGTCTGGGTTGGACAAGAAGTCGATCAGTGTGGAGTTTCGTCTTCAGGGGTCTGTTGCCTGTGATGTGCACATCCGCGGCGTCAGTGATGTCGACTTTCTGGTCATTGAGGGGCGGTTCTACCGATACGACACTGCAGGCGACAGAGCGCTTCGAAGTGGTTACACGAGCCCAGTCTCCTACGACACGCTGCAAGCGCTCCTGCAGCTGCGGAGCGAAGCGGAGACCATACTCATAGCGGCCTTTCCTAAGGCCACGGTGAAAATCTCCGGGCCAAAAGCCATTAACCTAACTGGGGGTTCATTACGACGCCCCGTTGACGTGGTCCCGGCGAATTGGTTCGACACCAGTGACTATCAGAACTCTGGCAGTGAGTCAGACAGGGGTGTTGAAATTCTCAATAAGGCAGTGCCGGAACGCATCCTTAATATGCCATTTCGGCACATACAACGTATCAACCAACGTGACACGATGACCCTAGGTGGTCTCAAGAAGGCTATTCGTCTCTGCAAGAACGTAAAGGCAGATGCTCTCGACGAAGGCACAAAGATCAATCTTTCCAGCTTTGACATCACATCTGCCCTTTGGCATTCGGACTGTGGCGCGCTAACTGTTGGTGTTGCTAACGAACTGGCGATTCTTGCTGAGGCGACAAGGTTCTTGGACTACCTCGCGCGCAGGAAGGACTACGCAAGGACGCTTTCGGTGCCGGATGCATCACGCAAGATTTTCGACTCAGAAGAAAAATTGGAGGGCCTCGTCTTACTGTCCTTGGAGATGGATGATCTTGCAGAAAAGGTCAGCCGAGAACAGAAGAAGCTGATTGAGAGCATCCCCTTGTTGCAGGAGCAAGTGATGGATTTCTTGCGCAAGGCATACATACCCGGCTGAAGGTCTGTTCGATTCATGGGGCGGATTCGTGTCACGGATCAAGAAAATCTCCATGCAGAAGCAGTTATCGAAAATACAGCCCGCGTTTGCATCGTTTCCGTCGGCGGGTTTCCGTCGTTTGACTCGGCAGGTTCGGAGTGGAATTCGCAATGAGTACTAGCAAATGATCAGTTCGCAGCGCAGAGCCGAGGTCATCGAGGCATTGAGGCGCGGTACGGTCCCCAAGGCTGGCCTAGACGCCTTGGCCGTGGGTTACGGCCGGCTTCAGGGAACGCTCGACGAAGAGTTGGACGCGGTGGCATCCGGACGCGGCGCCTTCAAGGCCATTCGCGGTGAATACGGATCGGGCAAGACGTTTTTCGGTCGTTGGCTGCAAGAACGGGCACGGGCGCGCGGTTTGGCGACCAGCGAAGTGCAGATCTCCGAAACAGAGACACCTCTGCATCGCCTGGAAACGGTGTACCGCCGGCTGGTCGAGCGCATCGCTACGGCCGACAGCGGCGAAGGTGCGTTCCGGGGCATCGTCGACGGTTGGTTCTACGCGCTGGAACGTGACGTGCTCGAAGACACCAGTCTTGACCCGACGGATGAAGCGACCTTGCTCGCCAAGACCGAGGCGCTGATGGAGGCAAGGTTGGCCAGCGTTACCAAGGTCGCGCCGGCCTTCTCGGCCACGCTTCGTGCCTACCGACGCGCACTTCAGGCCGGCGATAACGCCACGGCCGATGGGCTGATGGCCTGGCTCAGCGGCCAGCCGAATGTCGCAGCATCGATCCGGCGCTCGGCTGGCGTGAAGGGAGATATCGATCACTTCGGCGCGACCAACTTCCTATCCGGGCTGCTAACCATGCTGCGCGACTCGGGGTATGGCGGTCTGCTGCTGGTCTTGGATGAAGTCGAGACCCTGCAACGTATGCGCGCCGATACCCGCGAGCGAGGCTTGAACGCGCTTCGGCAGTGGATTGACGAAATCGATGCCGGCCATTTTCCAGGCCTATATCTGTTGATCACCGGTACCCAGGCTTTCTATGAGGGGGCTCAAGGCGTTCAGCGCCTCGCACCGCTGGCACAACGACTGCACGTTGATTTCGGGACCGACTCGCGGTTCGACAACCCACGAGCAGTGCAGGTGCGCCTGCCGGCCTTCGGTCACGATTCGCTGCTCGAAGTTGGGCTCAAGGTGCGGGACATCTATGCCGACGGTGCTGTTGCCGGTGACCGGGTTCGCGCTTTGGTTGACGACGCCTATGTCGAGTCCCTGGCCAAGGCCGTCACCGGAAACCTCGGCGGCAAGGTCGGCGTATCGCCGCGATTGTTCCTGAAGAAGTTGGTGGCCGACGTAATGGATCGAGTTGATCAGTTCGAGGACTTCGATCCTCGCAAGCACTATGCGCTGACGATCTCGGAGAGTGAGATGACAGCGCAGGAACGCGCTTCGGTCGGCGTGGGATCGGTCGATGACATCGAGCTGTAAGCGGATAGGACACGTGGGTGGTCCTCGATGAGCGTGGAGGCCTTTGAGCGCCTGCATGGGGCGTTGCAGTACCACATCGTCAACTCGATGGGCTGGAGCGGTCTGCGCTCGACGCAGGCCGAGGCGGTAGTGCCGGTCCTCGAAGGAAAACATTGCCTGATTCTTGCACCGACGGCTGGCGGCAAGACGGAGGCGGCAATAATTCCCGTCTTGTCACGTATGGCGACCGAAGAGTGGTCAGGGCCGAGCGTTCTGTACGTGTGCCCGATCAAGGCGCTGCTGAACAATCTTGAGTCACGGCTGTCGCGCTATGCCAGCTTCGTCGGCAGGACGGTACAGGTGTGGCACGGTGATGTCGGGCAAGGGGCCAAGGCCCGAGCCAAGCGCTCGGCGCCAGACATCCTGCTGACCACACCTGAGTCCCTCGAAGGGATGCTCATTTCGACGAAGGTAGATCGAGCGTCATGGTTCGGCAACGTTCGCGTCGTCATCGTTGACGAATTGCATGCCTTTGCAGGTGACGACCGCGGATGGCACCTGCGCGCTGTGATCAAGCGGATCGAGGCCTACGCAAGGCAGCCCATTCAGCGGGTCGGGCTGTCTGCGACGGTGGGTAACCCGGTCGAACTGCTGGATTGGTTTGCGGGGTCGGGGGGGCGCCAGATCGTAGGCTCTTCGTCGGTCAGCACGGACGCCGATGTGACCATCGATCATGTTGGGTCGATGGCGAATGCCGCGACGGTGATCTCACGGCTGCATCGCGGTTCCAAGCGCCTGGTTTTCTGCGATAGCCGCTCGAAGGTGGAGGAGTTGGGGGTGTCGCTGCGCAGCTTGAACACCCGGACGTTCGTGTCGCATTCGTCGTTGAGCGCGTCCGAGCGAAAGCTTGCAGAGACGGCATTCGCCGAAGAGCAGGACTGCGTGATCGTCGCCACCAGCACGCTGGAGTTGGGGATCGACGTCGGCGATCTCGACTACGTGATCCAGATCGACTCTCCCAGCACAGTCTCTTCGTTCCTGCAACGCATGGGGCGTACCGGCCGGCGCACCGGCAGTCGACGCAACTGTCTGTTCCTGACTACCAGCGACGAGGCGTTTCTGCTCGCCTGCGCGATCACCATGCTGTGGCGCCAAGAGTATGTCGAACGCATCACGCCGCCGCCACTGCCTTGGCACATGGTGGCACAGCAGATGATGGCGCTCGTGCTGCCTCATCCACGTCGGTGAAAACACCCCAGCGCCCGCCCGGCCAGCACCCCGACCACCAGCGGCACGCACGGCAGCAGCAGCGGATGCAGCGTCACCGGCAGCACGAAGCCGATGACCGTCGCGCAGAGGATCACGATCCCCAGACTGGCGTACAGCGCGAACATCTCCGGATCGTGCTGCAGGAACTCCTTGGCCTTGATGAGCCGCGCCAATCCGCCGTCGACGAGGGCAGCCAAGACGAATACCGCCAGCCAGGGCAGCCATTCGAGCAGGGTGGAGAGTCGATAGCTGGCGAGCAGGAGCAGCGCGTCGACGGCGCGGAAGTAGGCGTTGTTGAAGAGGCGCTGGTTGACCGAGGACATCTCCCGGGACACCGCGCCGTTCACGCCCGCTGGCGAAGGCGCATCCTTCGCGGCAGGAATCGGCGTGACCTGGGCCGTCGAATCTTGCATGCGCATCGCCCGATCCAGCATGCGGGTGGCGGGCTCGGCGCCCCAGTAGGCGGTGGCCGCCTCATGCTCGGCGCGTAGCTGCGCGAGGAAGCGCTCCGGGGGATGGGCCGACGGCACGTACAGCACCAGGACCAGCAGGACGAGCAACGACAACACGGCGACGGCGCGGATCATGCGGTCGCCTTTCCCGGGGCGCGGCGCGAATCCGCATCGGGATCGAGGATCGGAAACCGTCCCTTGATGATCCGGCCGCCCGACACCGAGGCGAAGTACTGGAGGTTGGGCAGCTTGCCCAGCACATCGGCCGGCACCATCTCCTCGAAGCTCTCGGTGAGTTGGGTGGAATAGCTCGACGAGAAGTCGCCCAGGTGGGCATCCGACCCGTGGCTCAGGCCCACCCGCACCGTATGGATCGCCGTCTTGCCGAAGGTCTCGACCACGAAGTCCTGGGTCGGCCGGTCCTTGGTGCGCAGCGCGATCAGGTTGTTGAGGTTGCCCAGCGCCATGCGCGCCGCGTCCTCGCTGCCCAGCCGCTTGGCCAGGTCCGCCAGGGTCTGCATCGCGCAGGTGGTGAAGATGCCGCCCTCGGCGCCCTTGTTGAGGATCTCGATCAGCGGCTGGTTGATGACGTTCGAGACCTCGTCGACGAACAGCGCGATGCGCCGGTAGCCGCCCAGGTTGTAGCGCATGCCGGCGCGCGCCGCCTGGTCGGCCAGCGCCAGGGCGCCGATGGCCGAGGCGACCGACGGATCGGGCAGCGAGTCCAGGCACATGTAGAGCACATGGCCGGCGCGCTCGATCTTCTCGAAGTTCATGATGGGCCGGGTGTCGTCCGCATCGAAGGGGTCGGGCGAGAGGCTGCGCCCCAGGTCGCCCGAGGTCAGCATCGACAGGATGGGCAGCAGGTTGGCGGTGATCTTCTGGTAGTGCTCGCGGTTGTGGCGGAAGGTGCGCACCTGGGCATCGATCACCTTGTTGCGCTGGTTCTGGGCGATGTGGTGCTCGTAGTAGGCGACGAAGGCCATCAGGTCGGCGCTGGCCGCCTCCGACGGCCGCTTCAGGTTGCCGCGCTGGGCGTCGTGCAGCAGCTTCTTCATCTCGGGCAGTTCGCGCCAGCCGACGCCCAGGGTCTGATCGTAGTAGCGGCGCAGCGATCCTCCAGCACCGGCTCGATGCCGCCCTCGATGTACTTGGTCAGTTTCATCAGGTTCGGCCGTTCCTCGATTCGACCAGGCCCTGCACCACGACGTTGACGGCATCCCAGCCGAAGGCCGAGAAGGCGCCGGCCGTGTCCGGCGGCATGATGGACTGGATACGCGAGGCGATCTCGGTGGGCTTCTGCCAGTTGAAGGTGAAATCCAGCCGTACCCCCCGCTCCGGAAAGGCCGGGTGGAATTCCATGAAGGTGTCCGGCTCGCGGTAGTCCGCGCAGGCGCGCTCCACGACCCGCTTCAGGCGCCGGCTGTTCTTCGGATCGATGACGATCACCACGTCGCCGCGCCGGATCGCCTGGGTGATCAGGTTGGCGAGTGCCACCCCCTTGCCGGACTGGGTGGTGCCTACCAGCAGCGTGCCGCCCTCGAAGTTCTGCAGCGGCCGGTGCAACGGGCCTTCCTTCGGTTCGACGCCGTGGATATAGGGCAGACCGATCTCGGCGTCCGGCTGGGGCTTGCTGTCGTAGCCCAAAAGTTGCAGCAGGCGCGGCGATACGGCGAACTCCCGGTAGTCGACCTTGGACAGTTCGTAGAGCCGCTGCGAATGCACGGGCTGCCATTCGAAGCCGAAGCCCAGGAACACTAAGGCCGGATCCTGGCACCATCGAGCCAGGTCGTCGGTACCGACGACCTCGATGCCCCGTCCGCCGAGGGACGCGCGCAAGACCAGCATGCGCAGGGCCTGGGTCACCCGCAACACGCCCATTGCGAAGCAGACGAGCGCCAGCGGCAGGGCCAATTGCCGGGGGAGAGTGCCGACTACGCCTACCCCCAGGAAATAGAGCAGCGCCAGCCACCAGGCGATGCCGGCATAGACCTCGTAGGCGCGGCGCCAGGGCATCTCGTAGCGGCGTACCAGCATCTCAGCTTCCCTCCGCCGGTGGTGCGGCAAAGCCCGCCAGATCGAGTCCGCTTACGCAGCGCGGATCGAGCACGATGCCGACGGTGGGGTTGCCGTTGAATTCACGCGACAGCGTCGGCGGGCCATTGCGGTTGGGTTTCACCAGCAGGTTCGCCTCGGTGAGGGCACGCATGGCGAGGGATGGCTGGACGCCGCGCCGCCCGAATTCCTCCAGCGGTACGAATACTCCCTGGGCGACGGTGCACACGGTGGGCGGACCCATGCCATCGTTGAGCGTGCGAACGGCCTCGGCCAGGGCGTCGCGCACGACCGGGTTCAGACGCATCGGGGCTTGCAAGGCGAATGTCGCCGAAGGCGGTGTCGTCGCCGGTTCCAGCGAGGGTGATTCGGGTGTTTCCTCGACCGGCGTCACGCGGACGTCACTCTCGGCGGGCGGCTCGGACGGCGGAATGAGCGACAACTGGGTGCCGCTCTTCACCGGTGCCGGCGGTGGCATGGATGGAGGCGTCTGCCGCGCAACTGGCGCAGACGCCGGCGCCGGCTTGAATTCCAGTGCCTGGGGCAAGGCGACGGGGGGCGGATCGATTCCCGCGAGGAGAATGGCCGGGGCCGAGAGCTTGACGGCTTCCAGCGGGGCCTTGGCGCCGGGCGGCTGGATGGACCAAGTCGCGCGGCCCGCTGCCGCCGCTTCGAACACGCCAGCGGCCAGCAGCAGTTCCAGCATCGTCTCGGGCGCCTTGGGGATGCCGGCCAGTTGGTCGGCTTCGAGTAGTTGGTGGACATCCTCGGCGGCGCCGGGCCAGACCAGGAACAGACCATCCTGTCCGAACCACAGGCGCGACTTCTCGCGGTTGGCTATCCAGGCCGAGTTGCCGCTGGTGAGCCGCCGCAGGGCGTCGACCAGGTAGCGCTCCAGGTGCGAGCCGTATTGCGGCGAGCCGTAGCGGTCGGCGCTGGCGACCAGGTTGCGGTCGATGACCAGCGCCAGCGAGCGGCGGACCAGTTCGTCGAGGATGTTGTGGTCGCGATAGACCGGAATGCCGCCGATGCTGGCCAGCAAATGCGGCACGATGACTGCGTTGCCCTCGGACAGGTCGGCCATCACCGCGGGCGGCACCACATGGGGCAGGGCGAACAGGCCCAGGCCGCGCGCCTCGACGGCTTGGGGCCGCCAGCGCAGGAAATAGCGCTCGCTGCCCCGGGTCGCCAGCCAGTCGGCCAGCGGCCGCAGGAAGGCCGGCCACGCCTCGCCGGCGGCATCGGTGACGATGATATGGCTCATCAGCCGGTGCAATTCGCAACACAGCCCGGCGATGAAGGTTGCATGGCGCCAGCGCGGTTCCAGTTGGCGGCGTGCCGAGATGCTCATCCGCCCCGAAAAAATGTGTGCGTCGGTGCCTTGCAGGCTGAAGAAAGCGGTCTCCAGGCCGAGCCGCAAGAGGCCGCCCGGCTTGCTGAAGTAGTTGTCGGCGGTCGCCGGCAGCAGATGCACGCAGGCGGCGTAGCGGCGCACCAGCATTAGGACATCGCGCTCGAAGCTGTCCCGGTCGATGCCGTAGCACAGCTTGATGCGTGCGATCAGGTCCGCTTCGCCGGCCAGCAGATCCTCGACCGGCACGGCGGCGAACCCTGGGTCGGAGGCGGGGTAGGAAGTGACAGGCGTTGGCGTGGCGGGCATGGCGGTACGGCGATGCCGGAAAGAATGCGAAGTGGCCATTCTTCGGCCGGCTATCTCGCTTGTCCCGCTGAAACGGGACCTATTCCGAGGGGCTATCGCCTTCGGCCTCGGGGCTAAGCTTGTGAAAGAGCGCCAGCATGCCCAGTTGGCGCTCGGTCATGTCGAGGGCGGGGCGAGCCGGGTAAGACGCTTGGATGCGATGGTCCAGGTGAAAGCGTTCCAGCAGCTTGCAGAAGGGGCAAGGTTCGCCAGGGTGCGCCACGGTGCCGACCGCGGCAATGAACTCGCAGCCACACCCGGGGCAGGTCAGCACGGACAGCGCCGGTGCGTTGGCCAGCCAGATGCCGTCGATATAGGAGACGAGGTTGAAGGCCCGGTCCAGGCTGATGCGGTAAGGCGGGAGCGTGGCGGCCTGGTAGGCGCGGTAGGCGAAGACCAGGGCTTCGCCGGCCGCGAGTCCCTGGTTGCGCAACTGGCGGTACCTGGCGCCAATGAGGCAGGCGTCGGTACGCAGAATGAGGTTGGCGCCGTGGTACCACTCGGCCGAATCGGGGGCGCGTCCGCGCGGGATGGTGCGGGCATCGGGGAAGAAGAGGCTCTGCACCTGGCGCGGCGGGATGCCGGTGATGAGGTGGATCGTCTTCAGCCGTGCGCCGAGCGCCGCCAACTGCTTCGCCAGTTGCATGGCGCGCAGGTGCCGGTCGCCGCGGGTCGGCATGGGTCGTGGTTCCTACCGCCGGCTTTCCATCGGCATGGGCGGATGGACGAGCGCCATGGGGCCTGCCAACGCTCGCGGCGCGCTCAGCAACGTCACCAGGTCGGCGCGCGGTGGGAACAGGGTCGTGTCGCCGACGTGGATCACCAAGGACCACAACTCGTCGAGGCTCAGTTCTCGAAGATGGTTGGCTTGCGCCGTATTGAGCCCGTACCTGCAGCAGGTCGAAGCGGGGTCATACTGGAGACCGGCGCGAATGACGACGAGCACATTCAGGTTGATCCATTCGACATCGGTAAGCGTCACGCGACTCATGGTCATGTTCTCCAGTTAGTCCTGCTGAAACGGGTGTCTGAGCATCGAAGGCGGAAAGTTTTATGAGCGACCCGTCATGATGATTGGGTTATGGCAATAAAAAGCAGCATAGTCATTGGTATTGTGTTATGGCAGGGACATTTGTTCAAAAATCTGGAGGGCGATCCTTTTGCCACACGTAAGGTCCGACAGAAGCTGTTGCTTGGGGAATAGCCGCCGCAGGGAGGATCGTTCGGCATATCTAAAAGGCATAGTTTGAGGGGCGACGATTCCAACGAATCAGACCAAGACCGGCGGCGAAGCCGACGCGGCTACTCAGCGCGATCGCCGGCCTGCTGCGCCGGTGGAGGGGCCGCTGCCACTCGATCTGATGCCGGGGTAGCGCGCCCTCGGTATAATGGTATTGGAATGGCTGAAGGCCGGGCCGGGGCAGATACCCCGGCCGGCTTTCAGCGATTTTCTGGATCAGGCCGCTTCCGCCAACCCTTTCCACTCATGGGCCGGCAAGTCGATCAGCCGGCCGCCCAGTGCTTCGAACTCCGTCGCGCGGTCGTAGTCCTCGACCTCCTGGCTGTAATGCGTCACCGCATTGACCAGGCCGTAGCCCGACAACTGGCCTTCGGCGATCAGATGGCGCAGCACGCCGGCGCGCTCGTTGTCGTTCAGCGTGTAGCGCTGGGCCAGCACCTCGACCGTCTTCACCGGGTCGCCCACCAGCGGGATGTTGAGCGTCTTCTGCATCTTCTGCGCCGTCTGGCGGAAGGTCGCTTCCGACACTGCCGCCTGCACCACGTCGCGCACCTTGAGGAAGAAGGCCTTGTCGTCGGCGCGCAAGGTGTCGTCCTGGTAGACCTGGATGCGTTCATCCTCGCCACCGAGCGCGCGTCCCACGTGGGTCTTGCGCAGCGAGCGGTCGGCAGCGATCAAGCCATTGCTGCACACCAGCCGGAACAGCAGCGGCTGCACCGACAGCGTCCCCTGGCCGACCTCCGAGTTCGAGATCACGACCCCGGCCTGCACCACATCGCCGGGCGCCATCTCGTACTTCAGGCGTGGCGTGATGCACTTCAGGTACATCTTCGTCTCGGTCAGTTCGACCGACTCGAAGCGTACCTCGGGCAGTTGCTGCAGGATGGGCAGCACGCTCTCGGCCAGGTCGAAGTTGTCCAGGCGGCGGTAGCGATCCGACAACACGGCGCGCACCTGACCGTCCAGGGTGCGCAGCATGCGCCGCTCTTCCTCGCTCTGCAGCCAGGTGTTCACATTGCGGTCGAGCAGGGCCGGCTGGTCTTCGCGCATGCGCTCGAAATAGGCATACGGGATTTTCAGCTTGTCCGCCAACTGGCGACGCGCCAGGGGCGTGACGCCGTAGTGCACCGGGCTGCCGCCTTCCTCGATGACGAGTCGAGTGCCCCCAGATCGTCGGTGGCATGACGCACCAGCGTCGACGGCACGATCAAGTCCTTCTTCGAATGCAGCTGGCGCTCCAGTTCCTGGGCCAGGCTGACGAGAGAACGTCCGTTTTTCATAGCAATCTCCTTGTCGGAAAAGAAAAGCGGAGACGGCATCACCCCTCGGGGGAAGCGCATCCCCGCCAGGGTCGATGACGGACCGGCGGTTGCCGGTCCAGAAAGGGCGCGAGAAATCGCGCCGGAACTCCAGGGCTGTCTTCGCGGCGCCGTGGGGCGCCGCCTGGTGTGACAACTACCAGTGGGGCAAACAAAGGGGCCTTTTCACCGTCACCGCCTGATGCAGTGCCGCTGAAAAGGCGGGTGCAGCCGACCGGCCGCACCCTTCATCAAACATTCATGCCGCACGCGGCGCCTGGGCTTCCAGGCGTTGGCGCCAGACATCGGCCCAATCGGTGCCGGCATGCTTGGGCAGGAACACCCGCACCTGCCGCCGACCGCTATTTTTCTCTTCCCGCTTCAACCGGCGCGCCAGCGCGAAGGCGAAGGCCTGGCCGGCGAAGTCGCCATCGGCGTCGTTGTCGGCATAGATGCAGACCTTGCGCACCGTGTCCGGCAGCCACAGCTTCTCCAGGTTGCCGGCGTTGAGCCCGGCCCAGACCGGTTTGCCGGTCGCCAGATGCAAGGCGAGGCCGGTCTCGATACCTTCGCTGATCGCCAGTTCCTCGGTCGCATCGAACAAGCGGACCGCGGCGCCGTTGATCCCGGCCGAGAGCACCTTCTTCGCATCGAGCGCCGCGAGCTTGCCGCCGTCCCGAAGATAGGTCCGGTGCAGCGTCACGGCGTGGCCGTCGGCACCCTGAATGCAGGCCAGCATCGCCGGGTACTCGGCCACCTTGCGTGACTTGCCGGCGGCTTCCTTCTGGTAATAGCCGAGGGCAGGGTGGAAGCGCAGCACCTTCGGGTACACCGGCAGGGCGAGACCCCGTCCGCTCAGGTAGCGATCGACTTCGTCGCCCACCGTCACCGGCCGGGCCTCGTTCCAGATGCGCTGGGCCAGCTTCTTCATGCGCTCGGCCGAAGGCTCGCAGCTTCGGGACGGTGCCGTCACCGGCATCATCCCCAGGCAGCGCTCGACGTCACGCAGCGCGGTGTTGAAGTCCACGCCCATGACGGCTTGCAGCAACTTGAAGCCGCCACCCGGGCCGCACTGGCGGCAGTGGTAGTTCCCCTCGCCGAACTTGTCGGTGTACTGGAACCGATCCGTGCCACCGCACAACGGGCAAGGCAGGTTGCGCCGCTTGAGGATGCGTTCATCCACGCCCAAGCTCGCCAGGATTTCCGTCCACCGGCCATGGGCACGCTGCTTGACCGCTTCGATGCGGGCCGCGTACTCACGATCCTGCATGGCAAGCTCCCGTGTTGGCAGAACCCGCTTCGGCAACCAGGGCCACCGAATGGCCGGGCGCAGCACCCACCCCCACGGTGACCTGGAAGGCCTTGCCGTGCAGCAGGGGATACCTGCCCAGCCGCAATTCCTGCAGCAGCGAGTCCAGCGTCTGCACCGGATCGACCGAACGCAGGCGACGGATGAGGTCCGCCAGCGCGTCGCGGTCCGCGTCCAGGTCCGAAGCGAGGAACTGGTCGTTCTCGTCGATGAAGGACGAGGCCTGCCGCACCGGTTCGCCGGAGGTCTCGCCGGCCGGGATGTACAAGACATCCATGGTGGCAGACACCCTTGTCGGTGACTTCGACGACCTTCCTTGCCGGCGCGCAGGCGCACGGCCTCGCACAGGATCACGGTGGGCCACACCCAGCGTCCTTCCAACTGGACGCGGACCTGTTCGGACACCGCTTCGACCTGCACCGTTTCCTGGTCCAGAAAACGCACGTGGCGCCATGCCCAGTGCTCGGAGCTCAGGCCGATCCAGTCGAAGACCAGATAGCCCTTGGCCCGGGCCAACATCCAGCGCGCCGCGTTGTCGTCGTCCAACCAGTCGAGGGAGACCAGGGTCACCGCGCCGCTTTCGACGGCTTGGCGGGTGGGGGCTACGGCAACTTGCCGGACATAGCTTCGGTCGTCGTCCTGGATCGGATAGTCGACGATCTCGTCGAACAATTCGGCGGGCAGCACGTCGAGGTCGTTCAGCAGATCCACATGACCCCAGGCGCGCATCGCCGCGTAATAGATTGCGACGAAGCGTTCGGGCGAAAGCTGGGTCTTGGCGACCTCCAGCGTCTGCCGCCAGCAGGCCTTCAACTCGGTATCGATCCGCTTTCTTTGTACGTCCTCGTCGATCAACTTGTCGCGATCCGGCAGGCGCGCCATGAACTGGCGCGAATCCAGGTGCACGACATTGACCTCGTCGAACGGGCAGTAGTTGGGCTTCATGACGCAGAAGCCCTGCAGGAAGACCATGGTGTTGTAGCTGAACTTGCCGTCCCGCGTACCGGTGAGGTGGACCGTGCCCATCGGGCTGGCCATCGTCGCCAGGTGCGCGGCGGCAAAGCGCCGCAACAGCGGCTTGCCGTTGAACAGCACCTCCACCGGAAAACCCAGGCACAAGCTCTCGATGCGATTGCCCAGGTCGGGCAGGTCAACGCCGTGCAACTCGATCCGTGTGCCGGCAACGGCTTCGGTGATGGGCTCCACCTCGATGGACGCCTTGGCCAGCGCCGCCGCGGTGTCGATATCGACCCGCTGATGCTTTGAGGCGACGATGCAGCGCGTGGCGGCATACAGGCACTTCGAGAAGCCCACCCCGAAAGGGCGCTCCTCGGCACTGGTGGCCGCATCCCAGCCCGACTCGTGGAAGCTCAGGAGCTTTTGGAAGTCGTCGAGGCCTCGGCCATCGTCTTCCACCCGCAGCACCTGGGCGGTGGCGTCGTAATGGATCTCGATGCGCATCGCCCCGGCACGGCGGGCGTTCTGCAACAGCTCGGAGACGAGCGTGAAGCGGTCGGTGAAGGCATAGCGCTGGTTGCGCAGCGCGCCTTCCTCGTTGATTCGAACCTGTATCTGCATGATGTGCTCCATGAGTGCAGGCGGAACCCGGCCCTGGCGGGACGGACCCGCCAAGGGGGAAAGAACGATCGGTCAGCCGACGACGGCGGACCGGCGGGGTGAACAACTGCCCGGCGGCCAGGGCCTCGATCAGGCTGTGCCCGAGGAACTCCCGGGGCAGCAGGTGCTGGGTGCTCAGGACCCGGCCCTCGGCATCGAGCCGCTCGACCTTCAGGCCGATCGGATGCCAATGCACCCGGTAGGCCAGCCAGTCGGCGCCGGCGATGACGAAGGTGCGGCCGGCCCGGCCGGTGAGGACTTCGCTTTCCTTGACCAGGAACTCGATGTCTTCCGGCGCCTGGACGGTCAGCAGGGACGGGGCGTCGTGCGCGATGCGCGTTTGGGTGTGCATGGCGGCCTCCTCACAGCACGCGCGGCGTGCAGGCTGCCCGTCTTCGGGCGCGCCTGCGTCCGTGCGGCGGGTGGATGGATCGAAGGGCAGATCGTTGATCCGCGCCAGGGCTTCGCGGTCGGCTGGCGTCGTCATCAGACAGTCGGCGTGATGCCGTTCCTTGATGATCTGTTCCAGCCCTACCGCGTCTTCATAATCCAGGCGTCCGACGATGCCGTAGGCGACGAAGATCGCCAGCAGGCACAGGACATCCTTGAAAGTGGTCATGACGACTCCTTGAAAGGGGAGGGCCTTCGCGTTGGCGACAAGCCCGAAAAATGGGAGACGGCATCAGGCGAACAGGTCGCCCTGCACCGCCATCCGCTTGATTTGCTCGTTGATCCACTGGGGGTTCTTGGCGAGCCGGGCCTCGACCCATTCGGGGTTGTGGACGACGGCGTCGCGCACCCAGTCGGGGTAGCGCTCGAGCGTGGCGTTGAACCAGGCCTTCAGGTTGTGGCGGATGCGGTCGCGCACTTCCTCCGCGTCGACCCGACCGCAGTAAGCGATCGGCGACAGCGGGCTGCAGCCGACGACGCGCAGGCAACTCACGAAGGAGAACGGCAGGCCGTCCTTCTCGCGTTCGCTGAACACCCAGCGCAGGGTGTCGAACTTCTCTTCCAGCGGCGTTGCGGGGTCGGCCAGATGGCTGACCTCCTGCAGCAAGCGCCAATGCAGGAAGACGATGTCTTCCTCGCTCCATTCGACGGGCGCATCCTCGCCGTCGAGCAAAGCGTCCAGGGCTGCACGATCGGGGATCGCCGCCGGACGGTGACGCGAGGTGGCCGCGAAAGAGGGAAGAATCGGCGGCAAAACGGGCCCACGGGCGTGGGACGGGGAACTCGGGGGGATACGCTCTGATTCAGCATCGTTGGCTCCAGGAAAAATTGGAGGCAACGCGCACCACGACTGGGGGCATATGCCCCCGTGGGGTGAGAAACGGCCGGCCCGCTACGGGCGGAACGGCGCTATGGGAAGAAGCTCCAGGGCTGGCTTGAACGGGCGGTGAGAACCGCCGTGATCGGTGTGCCAGCTACCGATCGAGGAAGGCTTTCGGGGGAGGGGCGCTTACGGAAGCACGGAAGCGCCTCGCCCCTGCCTCGAAAACTTGCCTCGATGGCATGGGTGCGACAGGCACCCATATCGGTGCCGGCAAGATCGGCGCACGCGGCAGCGGCAAAGCCGATGGCATACGCGACAGACAGAAAACTCCAGGGCTTGCCTTGTTTGAATGCAGGGCCAGCTGCTGCATGACGTCAAGGTAGTGCCACCGGATGGCCAGGTCAATCCCGAAAACCAGTCCGAATCGGTCCCGATGCCGAAAGCCCCCTCAGGCCACGGCCATTTCCAGTGGCGAATGCGTATGCCGGCGCGGATGATCGGCCCGAACGCGGTATTTCGAGGAGCACGGCATGTCGGAGATCCAGATCGTCAAGGTGGACCAGGGGGGCGTCAACGCCCGCATCCTCGCCAAGGAGGCCAAGGCCGATTTCCGGCGCGTCGAGGCGGCCAGCCTGAAGATGCCGACGCGTTTCACCAGCGCCGAGGGCAAGCGCTTCTTTGCGCGGCTGTTCAACACGCTGCAGCTCAACACCCACTTCATCTCGGTGATCGCCCGCACGCGGCTCGAACACGAGGACGTCGCCAAGATCGAGGACACCATCCGAGCCCAGATGGACGCCGTGACCGCAAACCTCAACCACGCCATCGACGGCGCCGAAGCGCTATTCAAAGCGCATGGCATCACCAGCACGGCAACCTACGACACCGTGCCCCTGGATGTGGACGTCCATGTGCTGTCGTCGATCGGGCGACGCTTCCTGGAGGTGCTGGGCAAACTCGACCAACTGATGCCGTTGCTGCAGACCCTGGAGATTCACGAAGTGATCACCACCCAGGCGGTGGACGTCCAGCGTGCAACTCTCAAACGGCAGGTGCGCGACGTCGCCAATGGCGCACGGAACTTTGCGATGGGGCTGCGGCGGCGGATGAACGCCATGGACGCGCGCAGTGGCGAAGCCGTAGCGAAGGAAGCCGGCAAGAGGCCGTCGCCGTGGGCGTACGCGGATGGCGCGGACAAGCCCGGGTCGGACGGCGACGGAGGCCGTCGTTTCGACGGAGCCCTGGAGCACCGCCGCTGTACGATGGCTGCTAGCCTGGAAGCCCTGCGAAAGCTACGGTGCCTTCAGATGGGTGATTAGCGTCGATTGCCGCAATCCCGATCATGCCACCCCGTTTGTCATTCGTCGCCCCGCCATATCAACAACCCTTTCGATGATGATAACCAAAACCACATAAGAACCCCTGTTTCGATAGTCCAGTGACCGTCATTCTTGTTGAGTGAAAGGACAACACGATGGCGGTCAAGAAGAAAGACTCCGCCCGTCTGGCGAAGCGACTGGGGGGCAACCTATCCGGGCGGCGCAAACAGCTGGGATGGACACAGGAGATGGTCGCGGAGCGGGTCGGCGTCGATGCCGAAACCATCTCGCGCATCGAGCGCGGAGCTCATTTGCCGTCCCTGCCGACGCTGGACAGGCTTGCGGTGGCGCTCCAATGCTCTGCGGGCGACCTGTTATCGAAGGAAGGGCCCGAAGAGGCCAGCGAAGCGGCGACCTTTGGCGCATGGATTTCCGAACTGGGGTCTGACGATCGGGCATTCGTTATGACGGTCGTGCGGAACTGTTGTGATTACTTGGGCAGCCGCTCGAAATAGCAATATTCCCATCCATGGGGGGAAATGGACCGCCCGGCCGAAGTTCGTGCGCGAAACCCTCCGGACGCTCTCCCCGCGGTCGGATACCGTGGCGCCCCTGCGAGACCCTGGCTCACATCATGGCCCTAGCCGCCATGGCGGGTTCGAGCCGGATCGGCTTCGTCAGCGATCCGACTTCTGGACCGCGACCTTGATCACGGCGTGCTGGAATGGTTTCGGCACCCGTGCCATCTCCAATCGCTGGCGGACGCGGCCTATTGAGGCAGGTACGTCCCGGAACGTCTTGCGTCGGCCCACGGCCTCAATATCGTATCGACAGGTTCCATGTCGTCAGGCTGACCTGACCCCGTGGGTACCCGCACCGCTCTCGTGGCGGCGTCGCAGTCGATACCTGCCTGTTGCCCGACGATCCGCTGTCGCGCGTGCTGCGCGGTGCAGGTGCGGATCGGCTGATCTTTCCCGACCCGGACGCCCTTGGCCGTCATGCGGTGGGAGTCACTTTCTTGCTCATCCTTCCATGCCGCGCGACCGGGGCGCCGGCGGCATGTCGTCGAGTTCTGCGTTCCCTATCGGCCCGCGCCATCCTGACCTAGCGCGGCCGCAACAGAGCAGGTCATGTCCTTTATCGGCACCCGCCGTGACGAGGCCCGATCATGCCCAACATCCGTACCCGTACCGCCGCGAAGGTGGCGGCTTCCAGCGCTCTTCCGACTACGCCTGCCGCTCCGGTTTCGACCCTGACGTTGCCCGAGACCGGCTTCCTGCGCCAGCCCCAGGTGCTGGCCTTCGTTCCCATCTCCAAATCGACGCTCTGGCGGCGCATCCAGGCGCGCACCTTTCCCGAGCCGGTCAAGCTCTCGGAGCGGGTGACCGTCTGGCGCGCGGAAGACATCCGCCGCTGGATCGCGCAGCAAGGCCAGCCCGGGTGACGGGCATGGCGATGAGCGGGGACCGGTTCGGCTCGGAACGGCGGCGTCGTTCGCGTATCGACCGGGTCGGCGCCGACCCGCCACGTGCGTCGCGCCTGCGCTCATCGGTCCGGCCGGCCAGTTCTTCGGCGACGGCGGCGCGCTCGGCCTGATGACGAAATCCCGCGCCTTTCCCGGCGTTTTCGCCTGGCGAAGGGTGCGTCGGCGCTCGAACATTCGGGCTCATGACGATCGAGAGATGATGGGAGAAGCAAGTCATGCAAGACAACCAGGAGATCGACAAGCACCACGAGAACGCATTGCAATCGGTTGAGATGCTCCGTGCCGTCATTGGCGGTGAGACCTACGAGGCGGTGGCCGTGCGCTTCGGCGTCTCACGCACGGCGGTCGAGCGGCGCATCAAGTCCGTCGCGGTCCAACTCACCCAGGTGGTGGGCGTGGATGGACTCAAGGAAGAAGGCGCGGCTTTCGTGCGGCGGCTGCGCCTGCATCGGGACGCCATCCTGGTCGCGCTGGAAGGCTTCGAGCCCCAGCCGCCGGCAGGCGCCCGTCCGGCGCGGGTATTGTCGGCGCCGGAGGTGGCCCAGGGCGCGGTGCGCATCAAGGGCCGCACCAGCCGCACCTGGCACGACCTGGCCCTGTACTACATGCTGTTCGCCACGGGCCTGCGCCCACTCGAGATCGCCCGGATCGAGGTGCGCGACTACCTGCATGCCGACGGCAGCGTGTGCAGGGAATCGGAGTTGCGCGCCGACGCGGCGATCAACGGCAAACTCCGGCCACTGTACTTCAGCAGCAGCCGGCTCGACGATGCGCTGGCCGCCTATTTCCGCGAGCGTCTCGCCGGCGGACATGGCCTGGGTGGGCCGGATGTCTACCGTGGCTTGGACCCGGGTAGCCGACTATTCCTTTCCCCGAGCGGCGAGCCCTACAAGATCACGCCCAACAATGGCGAGCCGGGGCAGAACCGCTACGTCTGCCGGGCGCTGCTGGAGATCTACCGCAAGTTGTTCCGTTACGCCGAACTCAAGGGGTTGAGCACCCAGTCGGCGCGCCTCACCGTGATATCGCGGATGTATGAGCGCGGGGCCGACGAGGATCAGGTGGGCGCGATCCTGGGCATCGGCGAGCGCAGCGCGGTGCGGGAGCTCTTGCCCCGGCCCAAGCCGACGCTGGCGGAACTGCTCGATGAGTTGATTTGAGCTCGCCATGGACTCCCAACGCTTCGCCATCAAGGGCCGCGTGATCGGCGCGGACGATCCACAATTGCAGGAGGCGCTCGCCCATGTCTACGAGACACCCGAGCGGCCGAGATGCCTGTGCGTGCCGGGCGGCGTGGAGATGTACGTGGCATTGCACCGACAGTTCGTGGTCAAGCGCATGCCGGACAGCGGCAGCGCCCACCATCCGGGCTGCCCCTCCTACGAGCCGGAGGTCCAGCAGTCCGGACTGGGCGAACTGGTCGGTGAAGCGGTGCTGGAGTCGGAACCGGGCCGGGTCGAATTGCGGGTGGATTTCCCCTGGACACGGGTGCTCGGGCGCGGCGTGCCGCGCGGCGAACCCCAGGAGGTGGCGGAGATCGGCGTGCCGCGGCGGCAGATGACGTTGCGGGCCTTGATGCATTTCCTGTTCGAGCGCGCGGGCTTCAACCGCTGGAGCCCGGCGATGGCGGGCAAACGCAACCAGGGCGTGCTACGCAAGTACCTGCTGGAGGCCGCCGAGGAGATCATGGTCAAGGGCGTGCCGCTGGCCGAGCGCCTGTATGTGCCCGAACCTTTCAGCGAGAGCGCCAAGGCCGAGGCGGCACAGCGCCGGCGCGAGAAACTGGCCGTGCTGCGCCCCAAGGACGGGCAGACGCCCTGGCCATCGTGATCGGCGAGTTCAAGGCGAGCGAGGTGACGAGCCAGGGCCGCCGGGTCTGGATTCGGCACATGCCGGATGCGCCGCTGCTGATCGCCGGCCGGAGTTGGGAGCGGATCGAGCGGGTGTTCGCTCCGCTGTTCGAGGCGCGCGATGCCGATACCGGCCACCCGGTCCGCCTCATCCTGGCGGCACTGATCCGCGCCCGCCGTGAATACACCTACGAGATCGATGCGGCGAGCCTGATGTTGACGAGCGAGCACTGGATTCCCATCGAGGGCGTGCATGAATTGCCCCTGATCGACGCCCTGGTCGTCCAGCACCGCCGCTTCGTCAAGCCGCTGCGCTATGACGCTCGGAGCGCGGCGGCCTTTCCGAATGCCTTGCTGCTGGATGCCGGGCCGGCGCCGGTGCCGCTGCATGTGGTCAGCGCTTTCATGGACCCGAAGGAGCGGGCGGTGAAAGAGAAAGCGACTGCGGCGGCCAAACAGGATGCCTGGGTATGGCGGACGGATCAGCCGATGCCGTCCTTGAAAAGTGCGGAAGGGTCTCACTGAAGGGGCGTCGCGGGCTGATTTAGAAGCTGCCGTTGAACCGCTGTCGTCGTCTGCGAGCTGATCGACCAAAGCCGCTTCTGGTGCACATCGAGGAATAGGTCTGCATTGTCGCTAATTGCTGATAGTGGCAGGGAGGTTTGCTGGGTGAAGAAGCGCGCGGACGAGGCAGCCGTTTGGCATGTAAAATCCCTCCGGCAGATCGATTAATTCGGTAATGGGATAAAAGGAAGCACCTTGGAAATCGAAATTTGGGACGGCGGACTACAAGAACAAGAGATCGAGGCAATCAACAAAATCAAGGCGGCGTTCTCGGATAGCCAGCCTGACTGAAAAGTCCCAAGCAAGAGGCGGTTCACTTCGAGATCAGCTTCAAAACAAGCTCGGACGCGCAAAACGGCATGTTCCCGTGGAAAGGATATGCGGGGTTCAGATTCGTCGATTCCAAGGGCAAGGAGGGTGAGTTTGATCTGGTAATCGTGACTCACTGCAATGTCATCATCGTTGAGCTGAAGGACTGGAATCATGCGCCTGTCACAGCAAACGGCGACATTTGGTTCAAAGGCGACAAGAACATGGGGCGTTCGCCAGTCAGCGTCACGAGAAGCAAGCAATACACGCTAGATAACAAGCTTAAAACGGCTTACTCATCTCGATTTACAAACAAGAAGTACACCCCGCGAGTCGAATTCTTTGTCGTGATGACGGGGAATGCTGATTTCAGTCAGCTTCCCGAGGTTGAACTTCAGTCACACGATGTCCCTGAAGGACTTTCTAGCGGTTTGCGGACAAAGGTGTTCAACGAAGCACTTTCGTCCGCATCCCGATTCGCAAGTTCTGAATCAGGATTTCCGGTCTTTGACGAGAACTTTCTGAGTGGCAATACAGCACCGAAAGCACTGAAAATTGGAGGATACACAGCAGTTGAGGAAATTTTTGAGCATCCGAATGCCGTTTACAAAGAGTATTTAGCAAGTTCGGAAATATCGAAAGGTACCGAGGCACTGCTGCGGGTTTGGAACTTCAAGAACCAAGGCAATAAGGCTTTACCCCGCAGGGCAGGGCTGAAATCGTATCCCGCGAGCGGGAGGTGTTGCAGTTCATCAACCACCAGAATCGTGACCTGTACAACCACTGCCTTCGCTCGCTGACAAGTTTCGAAAAGGATGAGGTTACATCCCAGTACAGCGAGGTATATGAACTACCTCCCGGACATGTACGGTTCAACGAATTCGTGGGCAAGTACGGTCAGTCACTTTGCCCAGACCGACCGACTGAACCTCACGAAGCTACTCCTTGCGAAGTTCGGTGACCTGCACGGATCAAAATTGCCCACCGAGACATTGCAGACCATAGTCTGTGGCTGTCGCCGTCCAAGGAAATTGCGCTCTCGAACTTCATCTCCGCTTACCACCAACCAATTGGAACGGTCGGCGATTATCGGAGCAGTCTTTCGGTGGGGCTGTCGAGGTGAAGGAGATGCTGGACGGCTTCAACATCGAGCCCGTTCCAGCAGGACGTTCATGCCCTTGGGCTTGTGTCTTGGCATCTGCTGATGGCTCAAAGAATGTCTCCGAAGAGCTTGGAGAACATTCAGAACGAGATGCTTTCAAGCAGTGAATGGTACGCAGGAGTTCTACTTGATGCAGTGACAGGGAAATTCAAGGATGCATCGGCATTCTTCGATGCTCTGAAGCGTTGCAGAACCGCAAGGCGAGTCGATACCAACGTTCGACGATTAGCGAACTGGAAGCCTATCGGCATCCGATAAATCACTACTCGGCAGTTTCCAGAAGATGGCGAGTTTCTGGTTTCGACGATGATAAAGAGGTCTATGTCTCGGGAGGGAAGGCTCGTTAAAGCTTGGTTGAACGTGGGCGGCAAAGGGGATGATTCGGTAAGCAATTTCCGCGTCCTTCATTTTTGAAGCGGTTGGACAAGCTGGCCGCAGTCAATCCCACTTACCTGCCACGAATTCATGAATACGGGCTGGCATCAAGGTCCAGCAGCATGTATCTGGTGACCGACGTCGTTGATGGGACGACGTGGGCTGATGCACTCAATTGATGATGCGGACAAACTAGGGCGTGATCGAGAAACTGACGGATGCCGTCGAGCATCTTCATGGACTCGGTATTTCCCATGGCGACCTTCATCCCTGGCAACGTGATGCTGGATAGGGAAAACGGGAATGTGTATCTGATAGATATTCCTGACTTTTCCCACAACACCGCTGAGTCCAGAAACCATCGATATAGCCCCGAGAATATCGACGGAAGTTCATCCGAACAGCGTGACATCTTTGCGGTGCTCCGAATGTCTTGCGAGTTGCTCGGATTGGAGTGGGGCGAGGAGTCCAATACCTATCCGAGAATCTCGGAGTGGTTCAGTCGGAATTGATGACGATCGAGTTCGGTTTCAAGGATTTGGGACGCTTCAAAAAGCGCTGACGACCTCTGACAAAGGTGCAGGAGCAGCAATTTGTCGAGATAACACACTACCAATGTTAGATGAGCAGGCGACGATTTTGCCCGATAACGGGCATCTCTACGTCAAGGTTGAAGCGTCCAAGAAGGGTGAGAATGTCCTACTGGTGACCTTTGCTGGCATTGGAGGAACGTTCTGTCGCCTTCTACGACAAGGAGCAGCGATGCTTTGTCGGAGCATTAGCCCCCTCGGGTCAGATCTGATGTCAATTTCAGGGTGGCAGAGGAAAGCCAATTCGAAATCAGCACGGCAATTCGCATCAAACCAGGACGACCCGCTCAATTTTCAGGTTTGTCTGAGCATCTTCGCGATGATGACGCGTTTCATCGCGCTATCGAGATGCTTCAGATGGTTCCGCCAGAAATTGATGAATCGGGGTTGAGCCAGCAACTCAAGATGTGTTCGAAAGGGCTGAGCAGTTTCCATTGGGGAAGAGCGTTCGGATATTTCGTTCGATATTTCGACACAGGCGCTTTGGCGGGCAATCCTCGCCACGGAGACCGAGTCAAGCCCGAACATCGAGTTGAATGGCGCCTCGATTAAACCATCGGACACCGATTCCGAACTGATACTTCCATACGACGCGGACATCGATCCGCTTGGTGCTTTCGCAAGCACGGATGAAGTTGAGGCTCTTCTCGTCGACCAGGATGGGGCGGAGAAAGTCATCGGAGAAGTCTTGCTCAAAAAAATCGGCGTTGAACGAGGTCAGACTGAATAAAGTCCGTAGTTCTGCCTACGGTCTGAAGGATGGAGACCCCGTTTTCTTCCGGACGAAACAAGACAGAGCTTCATACCGCAAACGGAAGGCAGCTCTTGAAAGGCTGCTTGATAGGGAAGGGGTCTTGCCAGAACTCCTCGATTTGTTCGACCCCGCCTGCAACAAGGATGCGACGGCCTACAACATTGCGGTCACTGACGAGGACTTCGCCAGATACGACCGCGAAGACCAGCACGGAAACAAGATTAGCCTCAACGAGCAACAGCGGGAGGCTTTCACCAAACTGCTGAACTACGGACCTCTGTCCGCTTTTGCAAGGACCGCCTGGAACAGGGAAGACGGAGTTCATTGCCGCATTCGTCCACTTTCTCGTCGAAAAACTGGATGTGCGAAGAATTCTGCTGGTCAGCCAATCTCACGAGGCGGTCAACACGGCTGCAGAGCGGATAAGGAAGCACTGCGGAAGGTTGGGGACTTCACTGGAAGTCGTCAGGTTCAGCAACCGAGAAGGGGCGGTTTCGCATGGTCTGAAAGACGTCTATTCCCATGCCATCACTGCCGAAAGGCGCGAATTGTTTAATGCCGAATACCGCTACCGTGTGCAGCACTCTATCCGGATGCGCTGGGTCTCGACGCTGAATTCATCTCCAAGGTCGTCGATGCGGAGTTGAAGGCTATTCAAGCAAATTGACCATCTCGAATCCCAGCTCAAGAGCTTCGAGAACATTGATGACGAGGACGATATCAAAGCCCTCAAACCGATCGTGGTCGAATTGGATGAGACTATCCGCACCAAACTCCACGTGGATTACGGAATTGCTCTTCCTCAGGAAAGCAAGGTTTCGGAAGCGAAATCCATCCTGCTTTCCAATCTCTGCTCCGAGTATGGCGTCCGACCAAATGAAGCCAGAAGGGTTCGGGCGTTGGCTAGGATATCCCGAGACATCCAGGATGCTCTGTCGGCGGAAAGGGTCAATTGCGACGAGTTCTACGCCCGGTCGAGACAACTGGTTACCGGCACATGCGTCGGTATCGGACAAGGGCATATCGGGATTCACGACAACATCTATGATTTCGTAATCATTGATGAGGCGGCTCGTTCGATATCCAGCGAACTGGCGATTGCAATGCAGTCGGCGAAACGCGTCCTGCTGGTCGGCGACCATTTGCAATTGCCTCCCCTGTATTCCGATGCACACAAAGCGGCTCTGGCTCGCCGACTTGGTATCAACGACAAGCACACCGAGCTTGATGAAGTATTGCGAAGCGACTTTGCGCGAGCTTTCAATTCTGAATATGGGAAGCAAACGAGCGCCACGCTGCTCACTCAGTATCGGATGGCGCCCCCCATCGGCAATCTGGTTTCCAAGACCTTTTACGAGGGCAAGCTGAACAATGGAGATCGGGCTATTCCCGATATCTATCGGGGTGCTCCGAACACGCTTCGTTCACCCGTAACTTGGCTCGACACGTCATCGCATGGCGATCATGCCAATCACCAGAGCGACCGTGGCGTCAGTATTTACAACCGTTGTGAGGCAGAGCAGGTCATTGATCTCCTCAAGCAGATTTCCGAGAGCGGTCAATTCCTGACCGACCTTTCCAATCTCAAGGACAAAGATGATGCGCTGATCGGTGTCATCTGCATGTATGCCGAACAAAAGCGTTTGATTCGGCAGAAATTCAACCAAGGGATTTGGAGCGACGGCTTCAAGGCATTGGTGAAAATCGACACTGTCGATAGCTACCAAGGTAAAGAAAACCGAATCATCATCCTGAGTCTGACGCGTTCCGACAAGCAGAGGAGTCCAGGATTCCTGCGTACACCCAATCGAATAAACGTCGCGATGTCCCGTGCAATGGATAGGTTGCTGGTTATCGGCAACGCAGAGATGTGGAAGACCCACAACAAAGACAAGCCTCTCGGACAAGTGGTGTCCTACATGAGCGATATGGGCGAGGACGCCGGCTACAAGCTCATGTCCGCGCAAAAGAGCCGCTAAGGTGACGACATTGGAAAACACAACGATTTATCACGAGATTGACTTCCTGTTGCCGGCGCAACGTTTCAACATCAACTTCTCGTACATCACCCAAAAGGGGCTGCCATTTGTTCGGGAATTCGTTCTTCGCCTGATCCACTTGGCGCCGATGTCGATGTCGCAGGTTGCTACCTTCTTCGGTTTTACACGCAAGGAGGTTCAAGAAGCAATTGATGATCTCGTCGAACGCGGCGAACTTACGCTATCTGAAAATGGGCGTCTGACGCTTACGGAGAAATCCAGCGGTTACTTCACCGAGCTTGGTGAGGTTCCACGTCTGTCGATGCTTCGAGACAGCACGGCTTACTTGTCTTTCGACCTCGCAACCTTCTCATGCCTTGGGAAAGACAACTCGTCCGAAAAATGGAAAGCGGGTCTTTCAATCAAGGTTGACGACGAAAACGCATCTTGCAGCGAGATGCAGGTGGAAAAGCATTTCCAGCGTCAGTTCCATGAAATCCTGCAGAAGGGATTTCTTTCCAGGTCGCTGACTCAGGATGAAAAGGATTCGCCGACTGTCTACACCGTCAATTCGGTGAACAAGATTAAGCAGATGCCTGTCAGACTGCCGGTCCAGTTCAAGGTCGACGCGGATGGCAGAAGCGTCGAGCGGGAAGATTTCGAGAGGCTCAAAAGTTCAGACTACGTGCATGAGCGAATCTCGTTGGAGCTTGACCGCTTGGGAAGACCCAGCAATTTTGGGGAGATTGCGAAAGCGATGCTCGACATTGGGGACGGCGAGACGTTGAAGCTCTTCGACTCGAAGGGCAGTTCCGTCAGTCTGCAATTCTTCGAAGACCTGGCGAAGCTGGAAGCCAATAGCCAGAAGAAGAGAACAACCTTTCTCGGTCCGATATATTCGTCGGCAAATTGGGAATTGCTCCAGAAACACCTGGCTCCCATCATCAAGGCAAGGAGAGAAAGCAAGGCGGACGTGGGGCAAACCCCTTTCCTTTGGCTTGCACCCAGCGACCCGTATTGGGGAAAGAGCAGCAATCTCCAGGTGAGAGTCAGCGAGATTCTCAGCATGGCAAGCACGAAAGAGAAGAGGCTCTATTCGCCGACCATCTATTTGCCTGTCTCCGGACCAGATGACCAGAAGACTGCCCGCCAGGGGAAATGGGAGTTCGACCCTAACACCGACAAGGTTCATGGTTTGATTGAGGGCTTCCTTGGCGGGAATGTCGAGGTGATGCACTTCGAGGGCGAGTTTGTGGTTGTCGTTTATCACGTCTCATTGCCTGATTCTTACCCTGTCAGCCTCCCCATCGGATTCATCTGTGCCGACAAAGATGTCGTCTCGTCTGTTGGACGGCTGGTTACGACATACCTAGAGGGCAGTTCTGGGTTTGACCGTCCTAACGACTGTGGATTGCTATCCCGTTTCGGGCGTAATGAATGACCAAGATCAGAGTTGAGTTGTAAATTGTGTGAGCCCGTAGTGCTGCCCCACCGGGCTCCGTAATGTTTTCAAACGCCTGTTTTGTGCTGCAATCCTCCCCTGTCGCTAGGTGCGCGCCGGCTGAATCACGGCTTCGCTTAAGCTTTGTTCGTGCTCAGTAAGCTGCCGTTCCATTGCGCAGGATCGAATGGCACGAGAGGTCGTCTACTCAAAAGTGTTCAATGAAGTGATACCGCCTGGTCAATGTCGATGCGGTTGAGTGGTCAATGCGATTCCGCAGGGAGAAGTCGTCGCCATCACCATCACCCGCTCACGCAGTTCCTTCCCGGCCTTGAATGAGGGAACCCATTTCGCCGATACCGCGACCGGCTCACCAGTTTTCGGATTGCGTGCCTGGCGGGACGAACGGTAATTCAGGCTGAAGCTGCCGAATCCGCGAATTTCAACGCGGTCACCGTTAACCAACGCTGCATGGATGGCCCCGAGAATCTCTGCCGCTGCCATCTCGGCATCCTTCTGCACGAGTTGCGGAAAGCGCTCAGCGAGCAGGAGGATGAGTTCGGAGCGGGTCATGCCGATATTTTACCTGAGGCTGCTTTCGCCCAAGCGGCATGCATCAGCCGTAGGTGTTTCCGCAGGGGTTGATGCGCGGGAAAGTCGCGAGAGCATGAATTGTCGGAATGTCCCGACGTTCATGGAGGAGAGCCGTTATGGCCCATCCCAACGCACACCCCGTCATCGCCGTACAGGGCGGCGCAACGGTCGCGCCGACCCTGCTGGGGCAAGGCCCCGCCCGCATTCCCACCGGCGGCAAAATCCGCGCCGGCATCAAAGTGCTCACCAAGAAGGCCGCCGGTGAGCCCAAGGCGAAGGCGATCTACGAGCAGGGGGTGGCCGCGGGCCAGTCCTTCGAGCAGATCGAGCGCGCCATCGCCGAAGCCCTGCCCAACCTCAAGACGCCGCTGGTGCCGCGCAACGTGCCGTGGTTCACCGTGCGGGCCCAGGACTTTCCCAATCCCGAAATCGCCCGGGACATTCTGGACGCCTATGGCGAGGACCGGGGCGAAGGCCGACGCCTGTACCGCTTCCCGGTGGTGTTCCCCTCCGACTACTGGCAGACCGTGATGCCACACGAGTTGGCGGCCTGGGGTGCTCACGAAAAGCACTACTGGTCGCAATACTCGGCTGATGGCCGGGTGCGCCACTGCATGTGCCATGCCCCAGTGCCGGTCGACGAGACGGGCCGGCGCACGATCCGCCTCTTCGGGGGGCGCAAGACCATGATCCGCGAGGACAACGGCGGTCTCTGCGAACCGGAGGCCTGCCGCGAGTACCAGCATCGTCAGTGCAACCTGACCGGGCGCTTCCTGTTCTTCATCCCCGGCATCCGGTCGATCAGCGCCTTCGAACTGCATACCAACAGCTTCTACGCGATGAACGCCGCGATCCAGAAGTTCGAGACCGTGGCCTTCCTGCGCGGCGGGCGCATCTCGGGTTTCCTCGACCGGCAACGCACGCCTTTCTACCTCACGAAAAAAATGATGGAGGTGGCCCACATCGATGAGCAAGGGAGGGCGGTGCGCGTGCCGCAGTGGATCATCGATCTGGAGGCGCCGGTGGATGTGACGGCGTTGCTGCGCGACAACGAGGACACCGAGACGGCCCTGGTGCAGGCGCAACTGGCGACGCAGGTACTTCAAGGTAGCCCGGCAGCAGCCCGTGCCGAATCGTTGCAGGCGGATGCCGCCGATGTCGAGGCGATGACGGTTGCCGACGCTGCATTCGGCGAGGAGCCGCCGTTGCGCGACGGCCGTCCCAGCTTCGAGCAACTGATGGCCCGCGTGCAGGCTTACGGGATCGTGCCGGAACGGTACCAGACCTACGCCGACCGGCGCTGGGGACGGGGCTGGAAGATCAACCCGAGCGGCCGCGCCCAGGCCTGGAATGAACTCGAGCGCTACGGCAACGATCCGCAGGGCTACCTCGACAAGATCGAGAGCGAGATGCAACTGGCCTCGCGCGGGAGGACGGCATGATCCGCATCGCGCATTTCTCCGATCTGCACTATGGCACCAAGAACCTGACGGAGGCCGACCGCTGTTTCGGCGCTGCCATCGACCGGGCCATCGCATTGGGTGCGGAGGCGGCGGTTCTCTCGGGCGATGCCACCGACCATGGCCTCGACTTGCATGCCCCGGCCGCCGAACGGCTGGTCGCGCAGGTGCGGCGACTGGCCGACCATTGCCCGGTGCTGATGCTGCAAGGAACGTTCTCGCACGAACCTCCTGGCACTCTGGCAATCTTCCGGCTGCTGGGCGGACGGCATCCGGTGCATGTGGCTAGCCGTATCGAGCAGGTCGCTCTCACGGTCAGGGGCGAGTGGCTTTCTTCAACGGGTTGGTGCTTCGAT
This sequence comes from Candidatus Accumulibacter necessarius, assembly GCF_036625085.1. Classification (NCBI taxonomy): domain Bacteria; kingdom Pseudomonadati; phylum Pseudomonadota; class Betaproteobacteria; genus Candidatus Accumulibacter; species Candidatus Accumulibacter necessarius. The sequence goes on from NZ_JAZKUM010000002.1 coordinate 98,141, forward strand.
GGGGTGGCGGCCGGTGTTCGTGCCCTGTTTACCTGCATCCCCACGGTGAACAAGGCGGTGGTGGCCGCAACGGTCGGTGCGGCGGACGCTGCCCAGGCCGTGGGCGAGCACCTGGCCCTGCTGCTGCGCGGCTACGCGCCGACCCATCACGCGGCCCGCCGGCAGGGCGTGCCGACCATCGGCGTGTCGCATGGCACGGTGTTCGGCTGCGTGAGTGAGCACGGCGTGCCGATGGCCGGCTTCGATCACGAGTTCACGACCGGTGCCCTGTTCGGTGCCGAGGCCCAGGCCTTCATGCTCGGGCACATCCACCGGCATCAGGCATGGGAGCAGGAAAGCAGGGTAGGGCGGCAATGCATCGCCTATCCCGGCTCGATCGGTCGGTTTCATTACGGCGAGGAAGGGGACAAGGGGTTTCTGTTCTGGGAAATCGACGCCGACCAGGCGCGTTTCACCTTGGAGCCCACGCCCGCGTGCCGGACTGTCGATATCGTGTTCGAGGGCAAACCCGACCTCGACGCCCTGCGCACGGCCGTCGCGCAGCAGGACATCGCGGGCGCGTTCGTGCGCGTGCGCTGGACCGTCGCCGATGAAGACCGCCACCAGGTCGACCGCGCGGCGATCGAGCGGCTGCTGGAGGGAGCGGCGGAAACCAAGCTGGAAGGGCGCATCCTGCCCGTGGTGCGCACGCGGGCGGCAGGGATCTCGCAACTGGCGAATCTGGCGGACAAGGTGCGTGTCTGGGCGCAGGTGACCGAGGCGCGGGCGGAACCCTTGCTCGAGTGCCTCCAGGCGCTGGCAAGCCAGGAACCGGACGCCATCGCCGATCGTGTGCTGCGTGGGCAGGAGTGTCACCTTGCCGCCCACCAGAGCCGATCTTGAGCCCGCGCTGTCGTTTTGACCTGGCCGGGGCCTCTCCCTTGGGGACGGACTTGCACACCCTTTTTCGTGCGGGAGACTGACCTGGTCATCCCGCTGGAATATCGCCATGCAACCTCTTTCACTCACTCTCAAGGGCTTTCGCGGCATTCGCGATGGCCTGGGACGCGATGTCCTGAAACTCGATTTCGAGCGACTTGCCGATGGCGCCGAACTGGTCGCCATCGCCGGCGCCAACGGGCGCGGCAAGACCACCGTGATGGACAACATGCACCCGTACCTGACGATGCCATCGCGTGCTGCGATGGCCGGTCCGGGCGGTTTCTCATACTACGACCATGTTTGCCTGCCAGAGAACGAGAAAGACCTCATCTGGGCCCACGACGGCCGTAGCTATCGCTCACAGGTCGTGATCCGCGTGAACGGCAGGCGCAAGACCGAAGCCTTTCTGCTCATGCTTGCCGACGATGGCGCATGGAAGCCCGTGGTGCTGGACGACGGCACCGTGTCAGACGGCAAGGTGGACACCTATACCCGTTGCGTCGAAGCACTCTGCGGCAGCGCCGATACCTTTTTCACGTCGGTGTTCTCGGCGCAGGGCAAGCGGCAGTTGAGCGCCTACCGCAATGCCGAGATCAAGACTTTGCTGGCTGACTTGCTGGGACAGGAAGAAATCCGGGCGCTGGGCCAGCAGGCGGGCGAGACGGCGCGCCTGCTCAAGGCCGGCCTGGCGGCCATCCGGCAGGAACAGGCTGGACTGGATGCGGAAGCGCAGCGTATCGAGGGTGAACGGCGCCGGCTCGACGGCGCCCAGGCCCGCGTCGCGCAGCGCCTTGCGGGTCGCCAAGCGACCCAGGCAGCGCAGGAGTCAGCCCGAACCCGGCACGCGCAATTGATGGCGGAGCGCGAGCAGTCGCGCGGGGTGGAAGCGCGCCGGGAGCAACTTCAGGGCGAATGCCACGCCGTGATCCAGGCCGGAACGCAGGCCATCGACGCCTTGAAGGCCCAGGACCAGGGCGAGTCGCAGCGGCTGGAACGGCTAGCGCAACGCATCGCCCAGCGCGTCACCCAGGAGCGCAACCGCGGGCAGGGTTTGCAGAACCAGCGCCGGGAATGCCTCACGGTGCTGGCTGGTGCCCAGGCCGTGCAGCGTGCTGAGCTCCATCTGCCCTTGGCCGAGCGGGTCTTGTCGCTGCGCTCGGCGCAGATCGGATCTTGGCGCCAACAAGTCCAACGTCTGACGCAGTGCCAAGCCTCAGAGCGGATGGTCCAGCAGAAACTCTCCGGGGTCGAGCGCGAGGCCGGCCAGGCGGCGCTCAAGGCCGAGGAATTGGCGCGACGCTTCGGCCTGACCGGTGAGGTGCCGTGTGCCGGCACTGACCTGCAGGGGCAATGCCAACTCCTGGGCGACGCGCGGGACGCCAAGGCCCTGATTCCCAGCGCGCAGGGGACGATCCAGCGGCTGGGGCGCGAGAAGGCGGCGGCACAGCAGGAACTGGACGCTTTGCGCGGCCGGCAGGCGGAACTCGCCGGTGCGCCGCAGGCCTTGGCCTGGGCCGAGCATCGGGCCGAGTTTGCCCGGGAACGGGCGTCGCGGTTTGCGCGGCTAGCGGCCCAGGCCGGTGAAATGGCGCGGGCGCGGACCACACTGGCCGGGATCGAGCAGGAGTTGACAGAACTGCGGACGGACCTGCGGGCGGCGCTGGGACCAGACGCCGTTGCCGGTCAGCCGCCGGTGGAGACGCCCGAGGAGGCGGCCGAGCGTCAACAGATCCATGCGGCACGGCAGGCCATCGCTGCCCAGCACGAACAGCAAGCCAAGCACTACCGCGCCACCCTGGATCGGCTCAAGCAGGCGCTGGCGGCCTTGCCGGCACCTTACGACGGGCAGCGGCTAATCGATGCCCAGACCTCGATGGAACAGGCGGCGCAGTCGGCCACTGCCGCCGAGCAGGCCCATCTGGGCGCAGTGCGCGATGCCGAAGCCCTGAGCGCCCTCGTGCAGCAGGCAACAGCCCTGGCCGGTCGCCAAGCCCAAGTGACCAACCGCATCGCCAAGGTCGAAACCGAGTTGGGCAACTGGAACCTGTTCGCTAAGTGCATGAGCAACGACGGTCTGATTGCGCTGGCCATCGATGACGCCGGTCCGGCCTTGTCGGGGCTCGCCAACGACCTCCTGCTGGCCTGCTACGGTCCTCGTTTCACAGTCTCCCTCCAGACGTTGGTGGAGACCGGCAAGGGCGAACAGAAGGAAGGATTCGACATCCTGGTGCACGACGGCGAGTCGGGCGAGAGCAAGAGCGTCGGTCTGATGAGCGGCGGCGAACGGGTCTGGGTCAACGAGTGCCTGATTCGGGCGGTGGCGCTGTACCTCGCCCAGCACACGGGGCGGCGCTACGGTGCGCTGTTCTCGGACGAGGCCGATGGGCCGCTGGACCCCGAGCGGAAGCGCATGTTCATGGCGATGAAGCGGGAGGTGCTGCGGCTGGGCGGCTATCAGCGGGAGTTTTTCGTATCCCAGACGCCGGAACTGACCGCCATGGCGGATGCGGTGATCGATATGGATCTTCAGGGCCGCTTGTAGGATTGCCATGGCTTCTCTGGCGCCCCGCCGCTAAAATGTCTGCATGTCGAAAATCCCCGAATCCACGCCTGCGTTGAACAGGCTGCGCGCGGCGGCCGGCTTAATCCCTCTTATTGAGGATGGCCTCCGCCACTCGAAAATCACCGCCGAGAAGGCATCTTTAATGTCGGAGTTTTGCAGCTGGGCGGCCCAGCAAGGAACAGAAGGCGGCCCGGAGGCCTTACGCCTTGGCGATGACATCAAAGCGGGCTTGGAACGGCTTAAAACGCTACTGGCATAGCGGTGGCCGGGCATGTCCGGCCACCGTCTCTGTCGTTTGGCCCCGTTGTGAGAGCTGGATTGCCGACTCACGGCTCGGGCGTTGACGGAATTTGTTTCATTGTCCTATCATGTACTCACGGTTCAAGCCGAATCGTGGGCAAGTTGGCGCCCGTCAGTGCACGCACCGGAGTCTTTCCGGCACGGCAAAGCCAGTTGAATACCCGCAAGTAACCTCCCGGCTAGGTGAACTCCTGGAAAGCCGGACAACGCGTGCCGTCCTGAAGTGCTTTCCGATATGGAGCTCATCAATGACAGCGACCGTTGTGGCATCTGTGGATGCCAATCCCCCCTCTGAACAGTTTCAGGCCGTCTCACTCTGGACTTTCGTCCACCTGAAAACACCTCGCTTTACTTCGGAAGCAGCACTCGATGTGGTTCGGCACCTGATGCCAACCGCTGACGAGGATCCCAAGCATCTCGCGAAACGCCTGCGTAAATCCCTGCTAGAGCACGGCATCGCCCTCAAGCACGTCAATTCGCTCGATGCGGCGGCGCGCCTGCTTGGGCACGCCGATTGGCACGCGGCAAATCGCGCGCAGCCGAAGACGACCCTCAAGCTGACGCCGATGGCCGATGCCGCGGAAGAGTTGTTCGAAGACTGGCGCCAACTTGCACCACGTCTGTGTGCATGGTGCGATGCATGGCTTCGGGGAAAAGGTGGCAAGGTCTTTGAGGTGCGTTTCGGCCCCGGCTATGTCATGGTCAGCATTCCTACACCCAAGGAGGGTGGGCCGGCAGGAAGCATGGACGAGCTGCCGCTGCTTATGGTCAATCCCGTCGGGGATGCCGAACATTGGTTGCAGGAAGCCCCAGCGGCATTCGAAACTCTGCGCCGTCACTTGGAAGAGTCCGGACAGGCAGTTCTGGACGGTGTTGCCGTGCTGCAGTTATGCAATCGCTACAGTCGGGAAGTATTGGACCGTTTGCCGTCGATACCGCAGCCGGTGCGACCAACGGATGCCGGCAATTCGGAATTGGTCTTGCTGCGCGAGGACGATGAGCTCATGCCGGGGTCAGGCTACGAGATTGCCCGTGGCGACGAGCTGACATGCTGGGCACAGCTCCATCTGGCGATGAAGGACCACAAGTCCGAGGGAATTACTTTGGATGACGGGGCCTGGCGGATCGGTGGGGGCCGCTATGTATGGCAGTTATCGACAATCCATCCCAAGGACTTTGTCCCCGGGCTGGTGATCACGATGCTGAGCGAGACCGATTCGGAGAAGCTGCTGCGTCGCTACAAGCTTGTACAGCGGGTACTTTCGCAAAACTTCAAGCATCATGAGGTGACCAAGCGCTTACAGTACTTGAGTGGCCCGTCGGATATCTACCGTGTTGATTTGCACAAACTGCTATTGGCATTGAACGACGCGGGTCTGACCTGGGAGGGCTTTTGCCAGGAGGTCGAGATGCAGCAGGCAATGGTCCCCGAGCTGCCCGTTGGTTTCGCGATGACCATCATCGAACGGCTCAAGCCGAAGGACCCGAATCTCTTCTTCGCACTGCCGAGCCGTGCAGAGCTGGCCCGAGCCGATGACGATTCCCTGCTGCGGACCTTGTTGCCCCGCATTGACATCGTGCGGTACCGGATCGTGCGTGGCGTGTCCGATGAAGTTAAGCAGACCGTCCGCGAAGCGATTGACGAGTTCGGTACGTCGATCCGTATGCAGGCGCTGACGGCTGCAGGGCAGCTGACCGATCCGAACGATCCGCTGCCGTATCTGGTCTATGCCGGCGATGGCGAAGAACTCCGACTAAAGCTCGAATCTGAAGGGCTCGTAATGTACGCGGGAGTCATGCCGCATTTGTTTCCAACCGAAGGCGTGGTCGAGAAACTGCCCAACATGTGGTCTTACGCCTTCGGACATAGCCTATTTCTGGACGTCGACTTCGCGGAAGGTGGTGCGCAATGAATGCCACCATCGAGAACCTGCGGATATTCCTGGAAGAGCGCGACATCGGCGGTTTCCTCGCTGCCTACGAAACGATGGTGCCGGGTGCCGACGTCCTTAGCAGCCAGCTGACCAAGATTACGCAGCAGATCTTTCCGACGGTGCTCCACGAGAAACTCACAAGGGGGGCTTTGGTTGCAGGCGACACGGTCCGCCTTTGGCGTCTTGTTCGTTGCGGTAGGCTGCTGGTAGTCGACAACGACCTGCTCGAAGGCATCAATGCACTGCTTGATGCCGCATGGCGCGAGGTCGAGGGACCGGATGCCCCGCTCCCCACGAAGTTGTTGACCTATCGCGAGGCGCCGGAGGGATCGGTACAAGGCCGACGTTCTGCAAGGCCAGCAGCAGCTGCCGCGACCAGCCAGGGTGATGTGGTGCCCATGCGCCGCATCGTGATGGCTAGCGCGTTTACTCTCGGGCCAGTGCATTTGAGCGATCTCATGACCTTCCGTAAGAGCGTTTGCGCCAGCTCGCAGGAACGCGAATTCTTGCAGGCGGTGCGGCAATTCTTCCCCAGCCTGCGCGCCTACCCCAACGTGCCGCTACGTAATTTCATGGATGTCGATGGCTTCGTCCTTCGTCTGTCAGATCGACACCGGCGCTATTCGTGGGCGGCGCAAGTCGATGTGCTGTTATGCACCGAGGACGAAGATCCCGTGGCCTGTTTCGAGCTGGACTCAGCTTTGCATGATGACGATGATGTCCGCGAACGCGATCAACTGAAGGACGAGTTGTTCGCATTGGCTGCGATTCCGTTGCTCCGCGTTCGGGCTGACGATACGGCGAACGTGCGCGCTGAGGACTTCTACGACCTGCTGGTCGCCGATAGCGAGACCCTGGACAGGTTGCGTCCCCGTCGCCTGCGACCGCGAAGGAACCATGACATGCTGGTTCCTGTCGAGGTACAGGTGCGCCGATCTGCAGCCAAGGCCTATTGTTGAGAGGGCTAGTCGTGGGACCTACCGTACTGGACGAACGTGGTGCTTTTGCTGTCGAGAATCCCGAGGTTGCCGAGGTAATGGAGATCGCCTCGGGGGATCATCTCGATCATGGCGAAGTCATCGGCACCGATTACGAAAAGGCGATCCAATTGCGGATGGCGCTCCGCACCGACATCAAGCGAGGCACGCCCCACTATGCCTGCTCATTGTGTGGGGTGCCTGTCTACCTAGTGTCGCGCGCCGAAGAGCGGCGTTTCTTCTTCCGGCATACGCTGGAAGATGGGCGTTGCTTGGCGCGCACGCGGGGTGAGCTATCGCAGGAGGAGATTGATGCAAGGCGTTACAACGGCGTCAAGGAAAGCGCCCGGCACCTGCAGATGAAAGAGTGGGTCGCACAGTGTTTGGCGGCTGACCCCCGGTTCACGGACGTGGCCACCGAAAAACGATGGTCTGGCACACTGACGGCAGAGTGGCGAAAGCCTGATGTGCGTGCAATCTATCGGGGCATTCCAGTGGTTTTCGAGATTCAGTTGTCCACCACGTATGTGAATGTGATTGCCGAGCGCCGCGAGTTCTACTTGCAGGAAGGTGGTTTGTTGATCTGGATCTTTGCCCACTTCGACGGCGGGGCGCGGCGGTTGACTCAGGACGACGTGTTTTTTAATAACAACCGTAATGCCTTTGTAGTGACGCAGGCAACTCGCGATGCTTCCGTGCAGCAGGGACGGTTCATGCTGGATTGCATCTGGGCCGAGCCGACATTGATGGGAAATGCAGACCTGCAACGCCGGGTGGTTGGGTTTGACGACTTGACCTTGGAGCGGGAGAGCCAGCGTGCCTACTACTTCGATTTCGACGGAGCACGGGACGCTCTGCAAGAGCAGGTCCGTGAACGAGAACGACAACGTCTTGCCGAGGTACGGGAGAAGTTCGAGACTTGGTGGCTCGACTACGAAACGAGCGACACGCCGGACTATCGTGGCTGGGCTGAGCTACGGCGGGCATTGGCGGCTGAAGGGGTTGAACTTCCTCAATACCCCAACCATGTACCCCGCACATTGTTGAATGCGCTGTACTCCGCAAAACATGGGCGCGTGATCGGTTGGCGCTTCAAGACCTTTATCGAGGTCGCACACCGTGTCGAACCGGCGCACAGGCGCTACCTGCATTATTTCCGCCGGGCACTGGCTGCCTACGACCGCGCCGACCAGTTGCGAGCCGAGGATGGGGTTTGGGGTGCAGTGGAACGGAAAACCGGGTCAGCTCCACCAGCAGGTCCTTGGCGTTCACTGTTTCCCCCGTGCGCACATGAACGGCATGCACCGTGGCGTCGCGCTCGGCGCTCAGCATGGTTTCCATCTTCATGGCTTCCATCGACAGCAGAGGGTCACCCTTGCTCACTTTCTGCCCGACCTTGACCGCCACCGTGACCACCATGCCCGGCATGGGTGCGCCCACGTGTTTGGGGTTGCCTTCTTCGGCCTTGGGTTTGGCCTTGACGGCACCCAGGCCGGCCTTGTGCACCCGCACCGTGCGCGGCTGGCCGTTGAGCTCAAAAAACACCTTGATCTTGCCTTCTTCGTCCACGGTGTCAGAGCGGCCGGTCTGGCGCACCACCAGGGTTTTGCCCTTGTCGATGTCGATGGCGATTTCTTCGCGGTCCAGCAGGCCGTAGAAGAACGGCGATGTGGGCAGCAAGCGACACATCGCTGAACTCGCGGCGGTGCTCGGCATAGTCCTTGAACACCTTGGGGTACATCAGGTAAGAAGCCAGGTCGGTGTCGCTCACCTTGCGGCCAATGGCGTGTTCAGCCTCTAGGCGTTTGGCCTCCAGGTCCACTTCGGTGGCAGATGGTCGCCGGCGCGGCCTTGCATGGGCGCTTCACCGCGCAGCACTTTGTGCTCCAGGCTTTGGGGAAACCATCGGGCGGAAAACCCAGTTCGCCCTTGAACAGTGAAATCACCGACTCAGGGAAGGACACGTCACGCGCCGGGTTGCTGACATCCTGCGGCTTCAGGTCGTTGGCGACCATGAACAGCGCCATGTCGCCGACCACCTTGGAGGTGGGGGTGACCTTGACGATGTCGCCAAACAGGATGTTCACATCGGCATAGGCCTTGGACACCTCGGGCCAGCGGTGTTCCAGCCCATGGCGCGGGCCTGCTCGCGCAGGTTGGTGTACTGGCCACCGGGCATTTCGTGGTTGTAAACATCTGAGGTGCCTGAGCGCATGTCGGCCTCAAACGGCACATAGGCACGGCGCACGCCCTCCCAGTAGTGCGACAGGGCTTGCATGGCATCCAAGTTCAGACCGGGGTCGCGTGCGGAGCCGCTCAGGGCGGCAGCAATCGAGCCCAGATTGGGCTGCGACGTCAAGCCGCTCATGGCATCAAGCGCGCCATCCACGGCATCGCACCCCGCATCAATGGCCGCCAGCACCGAGGCGGCCGATATGCCGCTGGTGTCGTGGGTGTGGAAATGAATCGGCAAACCCACCTCTTGTTTGAGCACCCGCACCAACTCGTGGGCAGCGCGTGGTTTGCACACACCGGCCATGTCCTTGATGCCCAGAATGTGGGCGCCGGCTTTTTCCAGCTGTTTGGCCAGGCCGACGTAGTATTTGAGGTCGTATTTGCTGCGCTTGGTGTCAAACAGGTCGCCGGTGTAGCACAGCGTGCCTTCACACAAAGCGCCGGTCTCGATCACCGCGTCCATCGCCACGCGCATGTTGTCTACCCAGTTGAGCGAGTCAAACACGCGGAACACGTCGACGCCGTTTTTGGCCGCCTGCTGCACAAAGTAGCGCACCACGTTGTCCGAGTAGTTGGTGTAGCCCACCGCGTTGCTGGCGCGCAGCAGCATCTGGAACAGGATGTTGGGCGTGGCTTCGCGCAGGCGTGCCAGGCGCTCCCACGGGTCTTCTTTCAGGAAAGCGCAGCGCCACGTCAAAGGTGGCGCCGCCCCAGCATTCCAGCGAGAACAGTTGCGGCAGCATGCGGGCGTAATGCGGCGCAATGGCGGTCATGTCATCGGAGCGCATGCGGGTGGCAAACAGCGACTGGTGCGCGTCGCGCATGGTGGTGTCGGTCAGCAGCACCTGCGGCTGGTCTTTCATCCACTGGCTGAAAATTTGGGCCCAGTTCTTTGAGCAGGTCGCGCGTGCCTTTGGGAATCGGAGCGGTCAGGTCACACACTGGCTTGATGGCAGTGACAGCGGCACTTGGGCAGCGTGCGGCCTTTCATCTCGGGGTTGCCGTTGATGGCCACATCGCCCAGGAACTTCAGCAGGCGGGTGGCGCGGTCACGGCGCTTGACAAAGTTGAACAACTCTGGCGTGGTGTCAATGAAGCGGGTGGTGCATTCGCCCGAGCGAAACAGCGGGTGGGCAACCACGTTTTCCAGAAACTGCAAGTTGGTGGACAGGCCACGCACGCGGAACTCGCGCAGGGCGCGGTCCATGCGGGCGGCGGCTTCGTCGGGCGTGTGGCCCCAGGCGGTGACCTTGACCAGCAGCGAGTCGTAATACGGCGTGATCACCGCACCGGCGTAGGCCGTGCCGGCATCCAGGCGGATGCCAAAACCCGCCGCGCTGCGGTACACGGCGATCTTGCCGTAGTCGGGGGTGAAGTTGTTTTCCGGGTCTTCGGTGGTCACACGGCATTGCAGGGCGTGGCCACGCAGGCTGATGTCTTTCTGGAACGGAATGAAGGAGTCTTCGTCACCGACCTTGGCGCCTTCGGTCACACGAATCTGCGCCTTGACGATGTCGACGCCGGTGACCACTTCGGTGACGGTGTGTTCCACCTGGATACGCGGGTTGACTTCGATGAAGTAATACTTGCCGCTGTCCACGTCATACAGGTACTCGACCGTGCCGGCGTGGCTGTAGTGGGCGGCGCGGGCCAGGCGCAGGCGGATTCGCACAGCTCCTGGCGGGTGGCTTCATCCATGTAGGGGGCGGGGGCGCGCTCCACCACTTTCTGGTTGCGGCGCTGCACCGAGCAGTCGCGCTCAAACAGGTGCACCAGGTTGCCGTGTTGGTCACCCATGACCTGCACTTCGACGTGGCGGGCGCGGCGCACCAGTTTTTCCAGATAGACCTCGTCGTTGCCAAAGGCGGCCAGGGCTTCGCGTTTGGCCAGCTCCATCATGGGGGCCAGGTCGGCTTCGGTTTCAATGACCCGCATGCCACGGCCACCACCGCCCCAGCTGGCCTTGAGCATCAGCGGGTAGCCCACAGTCAGGGCCATGGCTTTGGCGCCTTCAATGTCATCGGGCAAGGCGCCGGTGGCGGGCACCACCGGCACGCCGGCCGCCACCGCCACGGCACGGGCGGCCACCTTGTTGCCCAGGGTGCGCATGACATCGCCTTTGGGGCCAATGAAGGCAATGCCAGCGGCGGCACAGGCGTCGGCAAAGTCGGGGTTCTCGCTCAGAAAGCCGTAGCCGGGGTGAATCGCGTCGACCTCGGCTTCTTTGGCAATGCGGATGATGTCGTCAATGTCCAGGTAGGCTGGATCGGTTTTTTACCCGCACCCACCAGGTAGGACTTCGTCCGACTTGAAGCGGTGCAGGGCGCAAAGCGGTCTTCTTTTGATTTTTTTTGGAGTAGATCGCCACCGTGCGAATGCCCATTTCGGAGGCTGCGCGCAGCACCCGGATGGCGATTTCGCTGCGGTTGGCGCACCAGGATGCTTTTCGATTTTTTTCATGGGGTCGGTTGGCCACCCACGACAAAACGCGCCGCCGAGGTGTTGTCGGCCACCACGCTTTTGAGGTCGAACTTGAAGTCGCGGTAACGGCTGTCGATCACCTCGATGCCGGGCATGACGAAGTCGGTGGCGGCCAGCACGGCTCCAATGTGGCAGCCGGGGCCACGCAGGTCGGTCTTGGTGACAAAAGCAATCTCGGGCTCGACCTTGGGATGGATCAGCTCGCTCACCTTGCACTCACCGCCATCAGGCACGGCGTAGTCGTCGGTCATGAAGCCAAACACCGGCGTGCTGACGCCCATTTGCTTCATCTTGGCGTGTGAGGTCAAACCGGCCTTGAGGCCAATCACGCGCAGACCACGCGCCAGTTTGCGCCGACGGATTTCGTCCTGAATGGCGTAGGCGTCGTCCCAGTCCATGTCGGGATGGTCGTCGGTGATTTTGGTGGTGTCTTGTTGCTGCAGTTGGCAGCCTTCCAGGCGGTCAGCCAGGGCGTTGATGGTGTTGTGATCGAGTTTCATAAGGTTCTTGCAAATGTTGAGTTGAGGTCCGCACCCGAAGGCAAGGCAGACCGGGGCATTGTTGGAGCAGCGAAGGCGCCGCTCCAACAAAGTCTGATGCTTAGGCCGCTTGGCGCTGGCGCGCCAAGGTCATGGCGGTATCTTCAATCATGTCTTCCTGGCCACCCACCATGCCGCGGCGTCCCATCTCGACCAAGATGTCGCGTGCGCTGACGCCATACTTCTTCTCGGCCCGTTTGGCAAACAGCAGGAAAGAGCCATAAACCCCGGCATAACCCAAGGTGAGGGCGTCACGGTCAATACGGATCGGGAAATCCATGATCGGCACCACCAGGTCTTCGGCCACGTCCTGGATCTTGTAGACATCCACACCGGTGCTGATTTTCATGAGGTCCAGCACCGACACCAGCACTTCCATCGGCGTGTTGCCAGCTCCCGCACCCAAGCCGGCGGCGGCCGCGTCAATGCGCGTGGCACCGACTTCAATGGCGGCAAGCGAGTTGGCCACGCCCATGGCCAGGTTGTGGTGGCCGTGAAAGCCGAGCTCGGTCTCGGGCTTGAGCGCAGCACGCACCGCGCTCAGGCGGGCTTTTACGCCGTCGGGCAGCAGGTGGCCGGCCGAGTCGGTCACGTAAATGCAGTTGGCACCATAGCCTTCCATCAGTTTGGCCTGGGTCACCAGCTTCTCCGGGCTGGCCATGTGCGCCATCATCAAAAAGCCCACGGTGTCCATGCCCAGAGTTCGGGCCTTGGTGATGTGCTGTTCACTCACGTCGGCTTCAGTGCAGTGGGTGGCCACACGGATGGTGGATACACCCAGGTCTTTGGCCATCATCAGGTGATCGACGGTGCCGATGCCGGGCAGCAGCAGGGCCGAAATCTTGGCCTGCTTCATCAGCGGGATAACCGCGCCCAGGTATTCCTCGTCGGTGTGTGCCGGAAAGCCGTAGTTGACCGACGAGCCGCCTAGGCCATCGCCGTGGGTCACTTCGATCAGCGGAATGCCTGCGTTGTCCAGCCCGCAGGCGATGCTTTTCATCTGGTCCAGCGTCATCAGGTGGCGCTTGGGGTGCATGCCGTCGCGCAGGGTCATGTCGTGCAGGGTGATTTTTTTAGCTTGTGTCATGGTCGTTCTCCAGGGTGGGGTCAGGCTTGCACGGGTTTGAGCGTCAAGCGACCCGCGATGATTTCTTCGGCAAACATCTCGGCCGTGCGGGCGGCAGCGGCCGTCATGATGTCGAGGTTGCCCGCGTATTTGGGCAGGTAGTCGCCCAGGCCTTCCACTTCCAGGAAGACCGACACACGTTTGCCGTCAAACACCGGGCCGTTGACCAGCTTGTAGCCGGGCACGTATTTCTGCACTTCCTTGATCATGGCGTGGATCGATTCGGTGATCTTGGCCTGGTCCGGTTCGGTCTCGGTCAGGCAATGCACGGTGTCGCGCATGATCAGCGGCGGCTCGGCCGGGTTCAGGATGATGATGGCCTTGCCTTTTTTGGCACCACCGACTTTTTCGACCGCGCTGGCGGTGGTGCGGGTGAATTCGTCAATGTTCTTGCGCGTGCCGGGGCCGGCGGATTTGCTCGACACGGTGGCAACGATTTCACCGTAGGCCACCGGTTGCACGCGGCTCACCGCTGCCACCATTGGGATGGTCGCCTGGCCACCGCAGGTGACCATGTTGACGTTCATCTCGCCTTTGCCAACATGCTCGATCAGGTTCACTGGTGGCACGCAAAACGGGCCAATGGCCGCCGGGGTCAGGTCGATCATCAACGCGCCCAGGGCGTTGACCTTGCGGCTGTTGTCGGCATGCACATAGGCGCTGGTGGCGTCAAAGACGATTTGCACACCATCGGCCAGCATGTGGGGAATCAGGCCGTCCACGCCTTCAGACGTGGTTTTGATGCCCATTTCGCGGGCGCGCTTGAGGCCGTCTGATTGGGGTCGATGCCGACCATCCAGACAGGCTCTAAAACCTTGCTGCGTTGCAGCTTGGCCAGCAGGTCGGTGCCGATGTTGCCGGGCCCGATCAGGGCACATTTGATTTTTTTCATAAAAATTCCTTCAGTTGAAATTAGATAAGAGAGCGCACCACACCGCCTTCGACGTGCAGGGCGGCACCGTTGGTGGCGGCAGAGCGCGGGCTGCAGACATAGGCCACCATGGCGGCCACTTCGGCGGGCTCGATAAAGCGTTGTAACAACGATGTCGGGCGGGCAAATTTGAAAAAGTCGTGTTCCGCCTGTTCCAGCGTCTGGCCGGCATCACGGGCCAGGGTGGCAAAGAACTCGCCCACGCCTTCGGTTTTGGTCGGGCCGGGCAGCACGCTGTTGACCGTGACGTTTGTGCCGGTACAGGTTTCAGCCAGAGCGCGTGACACCGACAACTGAGCCGACTTGCTCATGCCGTAATGCACCATCTCAGCCGGCGGGCAAATGCCCGATTCGCTGGAGATGAACACGATGCGGCCCCAGTTGCGGGCCTTCATGAGCGCCAAGTGGTGGCGCGACAAACGAACACCGCTCATCACGTTGACTTCGAAAAAACGCAACCAGTCCTCATCGACAATCTGCTCAAAAGGTTTGGGCTCAAAAATGCCCAGGTTGTTGACCAGAATGTCGATCTCACCAGCAGCCTCGAGCAGTTGCTGGCAACCGGCAGCGGATGACAAATCGGCGGCCACGCCGTCTACCATCGCGTCCGCAAACTCGGACTGGATGCGTTCGATCGCGCTGGTCAGCCTGGTTGGGTCGCGGCCATTGAGAATCACATGGACCCCTTCAGCCGCGAGTTCGCGCGCGGTGGCCCAGCCTATGCCGGAGGTCGATCCGGTGATTAAGGCGCGTTTGCCTTTAAGCAAAAGATCCATTCAAGTTCCTGGTCAGGTGTAGCCGCGGGTAGGCGGATACAAAAAAGGTTTCAGCCAGGTGGTCAAGCGCGGGGCCACCACCCAAGTCATTAGCAACACCACCAGCATCGTGATGACCATTACCCGCGGCAGCAGCGGCCAACCGGTCAACAAAGGTGCGACCGTCAGGAACAGGATGTACACCGTCGGACAGATGCCCAGCCAGGTGACTACCGCCACTTTCCATCGTGGAGGTGGCTGGAGGGCAATTCCGGCGGGCGGGGTGAACCAGTGGCCCAGGCCGCTGACCTCACGCAGTTTGGTGCTGCCCAGGGTGTGCGGTGCAATGGCGGCCAGCCGCGCCGTGCGCTCGGGCGAGGTCTGCCAGGTTTGCAGGTGTTCTGGCGTGTCAAATGCAAACACGGTGTGGTAAATGTTGCTTTCCTCGTCGTCGCCTTCGGGATCAGGGCGCACCAGTTGGCCGCCCAGATAGCCGGGAAACGGTCGGGCAGCAGCAGTCATCGCTTCGGAAGCCTGCTCGAAAGCGGCCTCGTGACCCGGCTTGACGCGGCGCGACACCAGCACGGTGACGGCGCTGGCAGCTTGAAGAAGCGTTGTGGCCATCGCGACTCAGGCAGTTTCAGGAGAAACGCACTGAGCAGTTGCCCAACCCGCCAATCGACACGCGGAAGTTGTCGCCCGCTTTGGCCGGCGACATGGCCGCCAAAGCGCCCGACAAGATGACTTCACCCGCTTTCATGCCGATACCCAGTCGGCCCAAGGTGTTGACCAACCAGGTGACTGCATTCACCGGCGACCCAAGGGCGGCTGCGCCCGCACCGGTGCCGATGATTTCGCCATTTTTCTCCAGCACCATACCGCAGGTGGACAGATCAATATGGCGCGGGTTCACGGCGCGGTCACCCAGCACAAAGACCCCGCACGAGGCGTTGTCCGCGACGGTGTCCTGGATCTTGATCTTCCAGTCGCGAATGCGGCTATCAACGATCTCGAAGCAAGGCATCACACATTCGGTGGCGGCCAGCACGTCGGCGTTGCTGACGCCAGGCCCCATCAGGTCTTTTTTCAGGATGAAGGCGATTTCACCTTCGGCCTTGGGCTGGATGAGTGTGGCGATGTCGATCGACTGGCCTTCGTTGTAGATCATGCCGTCGAGCAGGTAGCCAAAGTCGGGCTGGTAAACGCCCAGCATGTTCATCACGGCAGCAGAGGTGACGCCAATTTTCTTGCCCACCACACGCTCGCCCGCCCGCAGGCGCCGTTGACAACATGCGCTGCTGGATGTGGTAAGCGTTCTCGATGGTGATCTCGGGGTGACGGCTGGTGAGCGGGTCGACCACGGTTTGTGTGCTCATGGCGTGGTAAAGCTCGTCGCCCAGGGTTTCAATCAGTTTGGCATCCATTTCGGTTCAGCTCGGTTGGTTAATTAGAAAATATGATCTTTCAAGCCTCTAGCCCTTATTAAATAAGCGCAATAAGCTATCAAAGTAGTAGTTTTTACGAATCTTTCAGGCAGCCCATGCGTCTTCCTCAGCCAAGAAATTCCCGACCAACTGCGCAAAAGCGTGCCGCGTGCTCAATCTGCGTCCAGTGACCGCAGCGGCCAAACACATGCAACTGCGAACGTGAAATCCAGCTGCGCGTTCAGCCGGAGCGAGTTTGACAAAGGAATCACCTTGGTCTTCGCGACCATGCATGATCAGAGTTTCGTGTGGCAGTGCGCGAATATCCGCTTCAGGGCTTGCCAGCGATCCACCCAGCGCTGACGCGGTGCGGGGAACATCGACGAAAAAGCTTCCTGAAATCCCGGCTGGATGCTGGCGTCGTAGCGCAGCTCGTGCCAGTTCATCGGTCACCAGTCCGCGGTCAAAGGCAAAGATGTCCAGCAGCTTGCGCATGTTGTCAAGCGATGGCGTATAGCCCCAAACGGCATCCAGGCCGGGGTGTCAGCTCAAACGACACACCGGCCTGCCCATAAGCACCAGGCGGCGCACACGCTGGGGGTGGGCAATGGCCAGTGCAAGCGCCAGCGCGCCACCAAACGAGTTGCCAACCAGGTCAACCTGATCAAGCTTCAGGCATCCAGCAGGCCCACCGCCTGCTGCACCCAGGCATGCCATCGTGTATGCAATGCCATCTGGCCGGTCGCTGTAAAACCGAAACCCACCATGTCGGGCGCAATCACCCGGCCTGTTTGGCCAGCACCGGCATTGCCAGGCGCCAGTTGGCCCAGGCGCTCACGCCCGGGCCGGAGCCGTGGATCAACAGCACCGGGAAGCCGGTGCCACACATCGTGGTAGTTGGTGGTGTTGAATGCCTGTTGGCCAACGGATGGACTGTTGGCGATTTCGGGGTTGTGCGGCTCTCTCATGGGCGGCGCTCAGTACTTGATCATCACGTTGCGCAGCTCGGTGTAGAACTCCAGCGAGTGCACACCGCCTTCGCGGCCGATGCCCGACTGCTTGGAGCCGCCAAACGGGGTGCGCAGGTCGCGCAGGAACCAGCTGTTGATCCAGCACAGGCCGACCTCGATCTGCGTCGCCAGGCGGCTGGCGCGGCTGATGTCTTGCGTGTAGATCGAGGTGGCCAGGCCGTAGCTTGGTGTCGTTGGCCATGCGCACGGCTTCTTCTTCGGTGTCGAAGGGCTGGATGTGGCAGCAGGGGCCGAAGATTTCTTCGCGCACCACGGTGGCGGTCTCGGGCAGGCCGGTCCAGATGGTGGGTTCGACCCAGCAGCCGTCTTTCAGGTCGTCGGGCATGTCGGGAACGCCGCCGCCAAACACAATGTTGGCGCCCTCTTCCTTGGCTTCGGGGTAGTAAGACAGCACCTTTTTCTGGTGGATCTTGCTGACCAGCGGGCCGATCTTGGTGTCCGGTCGAACGGGCGGCCGGGCTTCATCTGCTCGGCCTTGCTCTTTCAGGGCGGCGACAAACTTGTCAAAGATGGGGCGCTCCACATAGACGCGTTCGGTGCCCAGGCAGACCTGGCCGCAGTTCTCAAAGCCGAGCGGGTCACGGTGGACGACCGCGTTCTCGAAGTCGCAGTCGGCAAACACCACCGCCGCGTTTTTGCCACCCAGCTCCAAGGACACCGGGCGGATGCCGTCGGCGCCAGCCTTCATGATGGCGGTGCCGGTTTTGGTCTCGCCGGTGAAGGTGATGCCGTTGACACCCTGGTGGGCGGTCAGGAAGGAGCCAGCCGAATTCACGCCAAAGCCGTTGACCACGTTGTACACGCCGGGCGGCACGCCGACCTTGTTCATCACTTCGCCCAGCAGCGTGGCGGTGCTGGGGGTCGCTTCGGAAGGTTTGACCACCACGGTGTTGCCGCAGGCCATGGCCGGGCCGCATTTCCAGGTCATCAGCAGCAGCGGCAGGTTCCACGGGCAGATGATGGCGATCACGCCGCGCGGCGTGCGCACGCCGTAGCTGCGCGCGGTTTTGCCGTCGGGGGTGCGCATCTCGAACGACTCGGTGGAGACGTTCTTGATGGTGTCGGTGAAGATCTTGAAGTTGGCCGCACCGCGCGGGATGTCGATGTGCGAGGCCAGGTGCGCCGGCTTGCCGGTGTCGGCGATTTCGGCTTGCAGGAAGTCGTCAAAGCGGTGGTTGATCTCGGCCACCAGACCGTCGAGCATGGCGCAGCGGTCGACCACCGAGAGCTTGCCCCAGGGGCCGTGCAGCGCGGCGCGGGCGGCGGCCACGGCCGCATCCACTTCAGGCTGGCCGGCCTCATGGACCATGCCGATCAGGAGTTGTCGACCGGGTTGCGCTTCTCGTAAGTCTTGCCGCTGACGTTGGTGACGTACTTCGCCGTTGATGAAGTTCTTGATTTCTTTCATGGTCCGCTTTCCTAAAGTGGCGCTCGGGCAAATGCCTTGCGCCGTTAACGTGAAATAACTTTCATGGCCCGCAGTGGTGTCACCTGGGCCAGGAAAGTTAGCTGCTCAAACCAATGGCGTCAGCCCGGCTTGCGCGCAGGCTTCATCCTGCGCCTCCGAACCGCCCGAGACACCGATGCCGCCAATGCGCTGACCGGCCTCGTTGAGTGGCAAGCCGCCGCCAAAAGCCACAAAACGGGGCGGCGCACGATGCCTTCGCGCACCGCGTCGGAATGCGCCTGCAGCGCGGCATGCCACTGGCTGGTGGGCAGGCCAAAGCTGGCGGCGGTGTAGGCCTTGTCGATGGCGATGTCGATGGAGTGCAAGAAAGCACCCGGCATGCGCAAAAACGCCACCAGGTTGCCTGCCAGAGTCGACCACCGCGACGTTGATGCGAATGCCCAGTTCGCTCGCGTGCGCTACCGCAGCCTGAACGGCCGATGCAGCGGCTGCGACCGAAATGGCATGCACCTCCACACTTGAAACGTCAAATCCTTTCATCATTGCGTCAGACGACTCAGGTGTACACCTCGGTGAAGGACGGTACAAGATCACCCGTATGGTAAAAAATACCGCTTCCCAGATGAGACTCGTCCCATGTGGTTACGGGGCGGTCGCGTTGAGCCAGGTAACCCAGACCAGCAAAAGTTTCGTTGCGGTTGCCACTCGGATCAAAGAAGTAAATGGTCTCGCCACGCGTGATTCCGTGGCGTGTGGGCGCCACGTCGATCCGTGTCTTGGTTTTTGCCATCACGTCGGCCGACTTCAAGATGTCATTCCATGAATCCAGGAAAAAAGCAATGTGGTGCAAGCCCATGCGCGGACCGCCGACAAAGGCGATATCGTGTGGTGTGGTGGTGCGTGCCATCCAGGTAGCCGCTTGAATCGCACCGTTGGGGCCCACAACCACCTGCTCAGTGAGAAAAAAGTCCAGCACATCGGTCATGAACTTGGTGTTTTCAGCCACCTTGTTGATGCCCGTCTCTGGATTGAGCTCGCACATCAACAGGCAGTGGTCGAGCCAGTGCGCGCCGGCGCCCGTGATGTTGTCTGGCCATGGATCGGGGTTGTCAATTCCAACCTCGGTACCCACGTACTCTTTCATCGCGTAAAGTCGCATTTCGTGACCGCTTGGCAGGTTGAATTGAAGCATGCGACCCATTGATGGCAAGGTGCCTTCTTCCAGCATGGCTGTTTTGATGCCGTAGGCCTCAACCTTCTTTTTCAACTCGTCAAGGTCGCTGTCCTTTTCGACCTTGTAGGCCACATGATTCAAACCCGCCTGGTCAGAGGGCGTGAGAATCACAGAGAACTTGTCCCACTCGTCCCAGCATTTGAGGTACACGTTGCCATGTTTGTCCTCCATCGTTTTTTTCATGCCCAGCACCTTTTCGTAGTGCTTAAGAGCGGCAGCCATATCCATCACCCGCAGGCTGGCATGACCAATTCTCATAATACCCATTGAAGTCTCCTCTAGGTTAAAACTCAGGCGTTTGCTGTAGCAGCAAACCCTTTGCGAAACGGCTTTTCAAACTTGCCAGTCACCTCCAGCCGGATGGCGGTAACTGGTGCGACACGGCAGGCCAAAGTAAAACCTTGGGTTTCTTCTTCAGCACTGACATGAGCGCGACTGACGGGACCGAGCGGGTGAGTTTGCCCCTCAAGAATGTGAACCTTGCAAACGCCGCAACCACCATTGACACATCCCACCGGGATACCCTTGCGCCCCAAACGCAACATGCCTTGCAGCAGGCTTTCGTCATGGGCACACGGAAATGTTTCGTCTGTTTGCGTGACGTGAACAGGGACCTTGGGGCGGGTGTCTAAAAACATCGTGTGTCCATTCAAACCCGTTTGAACAAGGGGGGCTGCGCTGCTGGTTGGTGTCTGCGGCCGAGAGAAACTTTTCGGTGTAGATGTCACGCTCGTAGAGGCGCCCTTGCATCAAGGTGGAAATGCAGGCCTCAATCATCACCGGCGGACCACACAGATAAGCCTTGTTGCCGGAGAAGTCACCAGCAAAGTGGGTCTTGGCCATGTCATGCACAAAACCTCGTGCGCCCGCCCAATCCGCCCCTTCAGGTTCGCCGGACAGTGCTGGTACATAGGTGAAGTTGGCATGCTGTGCCGCCAGCGCACGAAATTCTGCGTCGTAATACAGTTCCTCGCGCACGCGCTGGCCATAGATTAGGGTGATCGGCAGCGTGCTGCCGGAATCGAGCAAATCCAGGATCATCGAACGCGGGCTGGACAGACCAGAGCCTCCCGCGAAAAAGACCACCGGCTCAGATGCAGATTTGCGTACAAAAAATCGCCCATAGGGGCCCGAGATGCGCAAGGCATCGCCCCGCCTTGAGCTGTTCGTGCAGCCAGGTGGTGCCCGCGCCGCCTTTGATGATACGGACGTTGAGCTCCACTTCGCCAGTGGCTTTGACTTGTGCTGGAGAATTTGCGATTGAAAACGCGCGTGCGCCTTCAATGCCGGGAATCACCACCTGCACATACTGGCCCGCCTGGAAGTGCAAGGGTTGCCCAAGCTTGAGAAAAATGGCCTTGATGGTGGGTGTGAGCGATTCGATGCGCGACACGGTGCAGTTAAAGTCACGCACCGCAATGATCTCGGCATCCGGCTCTTCATCGATATCCGCCTCGATCGTGGCATCGCTTTGCAGCGTGGCGCAGCAGGCCAGGGTCTTGCCGGCATCGCGCTCGAAGTCCATCAGCGCAAACGGATTGGCATGACCATGGTCTACCTCGCCGCTGGTTACCTCGACCTTGCAGGTTCCGCACAGGCCATGGCCGCAGGCGTGAGGAATGTAGATGCCTTGACGCAGTGCAGCATCCAGCAAGGTTTGACCTTCCTCAACATCGATGGTTGCGCCCAGTGGCTCAATGGTTAGTTGGTAACTCATAAATTGGGGTTCGGTTTTTAAGTGGTGCAAATGCTGCCGACACAGCAGACGGGTTTGAGTCCACCTGCTGAAGCTGCAACGCTTAATTGCAGGTGCCGTTGATGCCGTTCAGGCCTGGAGTCCGAAAGCGAAGCACATCCTTGTGCTTCAAACCGTTGTCAGCCAGAGATTTGGCCAAGTCAGGTTTCCAGGGCTTGCCCGACTTGAACCATTCGACTTTGTTCCAGTCGATCTTGGCAAAATCAGGGTGGTAGCCATAAGTCCCAGGCAGAACGCCAGGACCTACGGCACCAAACGGGGTGTCCGCTGGCAGGGGCAGGGCAATCGGTGCGCAAAACATCAGGTGGTCTTCCCAACCAATGAACAACAGTGGGGCAGGAAAGTTTTCGCGCGCGTCTTTGGCTGGAAAATCGTAGGGCTTCAGGGCTTTAACGCTCATTTTTGTGCTCCTTCTGTGGATTCGCCGTTCCATGCGGCAAAGTTCTTTTGATCTTCTGAACCTTCGAAGTCCAAGTTGTCCCGACCAAAATTCAAGTTGTAGTAGTCAAGCACGGCCAGAAGCGGATCAAAGCCCTCCGCGGTCGGATCGACCCCTTCCTTGAAGCAGTGCCCCTGGTAGATCTGTTGGGGCGGCAACCAGGCTTGCACATACTTCTCGGGCTCGTTTTCAAAGATTTCCTTGCAATGGTCGCTGCAGAAGTGGTACTTGTCGCCCTTGTAGTCGGTTTCGCGGTAAGCGATCTTCGTGGCATCACCTGGCTCGGTGAAATGCATCGGAACCTGGCAGGTCTGACACAGCATGGGTAAGGTCTTCTGATAGAAGCGGTTGCCTTGTTTGGCCTGCTCTTGCCAGAAATCCCAACGCGGACGGTAGTACTTATCGAACGTTTCCGGGTATTTTTCTGTCAACCACGCCATGTCTTCCGCGCTAGGAACAAAAGTGTGAATGGGTGCGGCCGCGTTGTAGTTGTAAAAAGTGGCGAAGGTCTGGTGGCTGATGTGATTCTTGCCTTCGCACGCTTGCAGCCAACCCTTGGGCGTTCTGATGCCGTAGCGCTCCAAATCCTTGAAGAGCGCCGCACCATTTTCCTCAACGTACATTTCCCAGCTCTCACGCCAGCTCATCACCTTTTTGGGCAGGAAATAGTCTTGCATCATGGCCACGATGCTCAGCAGGCGATAGCCGCGCCAGAACCATTTGTCGATCCAGCCCTGAACGATCGGCACGTTGGCAGGATCCTGCTCCAGCATGAATTTAATGCACTCGATGCCCAGCGTCATGTGGCGTGATTCATCAGATTGCGCGCTGAAACCAAAGGTCACGGTGGACATGTCGCCGTTGTGCGCCGCACCCGACATGAAGGGCACAAACAACAGGTTGGTCAGCACATACTCGAACGAGAAGCTGACCGCGGTCAGGAACTCGAACGGGCCGCCAGTGTAGGCATCTTCAAAGAATGACTTCGGCACCGACAGGTACCACACACGGTCATACATGTGTTTGGGGCTGTGCAGGCCATTGAAATACTTGTTGTAGTGGCTTAAAGCGTGTGTTTCAGTCTGGTTGTGGCGCAGTTCATCAATGGACTGCATCTGGCAGGCCACGCGGGCACCGGCACCTGTGAACTGTCGCCCCACGTGGGCAAAGCCGCGGTAAGCGTAGTACTCCAGCGGGGTCACACCAGTGAGAAAAATCTTGAGCGCGTTAACGTAGCGTGCATCAGCCACGCCGGTCTGGCCATTGTTCTGTGCAAAAGCTTCGATCACCGCATAGAGTTTTTTCTCTTTTTCGCCCTGGTATTTCCAGTATGCGTCCATCGTCAGGCGGAACGGGTCTTCCCACTTGTCCCAGTCGTGGATCTTGATGCCCTCGTATTTGTCATAAGGGAAAACCTTGTCCATAGGCTGGTAGGTGGTGTCCCAGGCCAGGCCACGCGTCATGGCGGAATAACGTTCTTTGAGACCGAGTTTCTTTTTCAGTACAGGGGTGTCCATGTGTGCTCCTTGTTTGGGGTTGGGATTCAGTTGTTCCATTTCAGAGAAAGCTGGTCGTCATCTTCGTCAATGTGACCCGACAGGGTGACAAGGTTGACGTGAATCTGCTGCAAGTCGTAGGGGCGCCCTACCAGCTCCTCAATGGTCGCGCGACGAACCACCAGCCTCCCGGGCGCGTCAATTTTGACCAGTCCCGTGGGGTAGGTCGCCTGTGCGGCGGGGTTGTCGGCAAGGATGGCCTCAATGATGGGGCGTGCATCTTCGTTGTCCTGGAAGGCAATAAATACATTTGACATGCGTGTCTCCTTTTTAGAATGGTTGGGTGCGGGCACTCAGGCGAGGAGTCCGGCTTTTTTGCAGCGCAGGTCAAGCGCTGTGCGCGCCTCCTCCAGAGCAGTCGCGCCAACACTACCCAGTGCCAGTTCAGCCACTGGGGCCAGGGCGGCCTGGGCACGATCAGCCCATGTGGTGAGCCAACCCGCGATCAGTTGCCGGTTTTCAGCCGATTCAGCCGCAGCCACCTTGGCCACAGCGTCAATCCAGCGTGCACTCTCGGTGTGCCACTCGGGCATGAAGGCGACCAGCATCGACACCGCTGTGCCGCCCTGCAAAGCAATGTGGTCATCGACAAAGCTGCCGTAGATCAGCGGGTAGAGTTGACCGTCAAGCGCCAGGTTTTGCGCAATGAACAGCTCAAACGGATCCTGCAACACCAGCGTGTCTTCGACATAGTGGCGTAGCGGCTGCCAGCAGGCGGTGTTGAGCCAGTCATTTTTGCCCGCATCCAGAATGGCCGGCTCGTCCAGCGCCAAGCCCAGACGGGTGATGAACTGCGCCGCGCCCAGGTGGTCTAAGGCGTGGAACATGGCAGGTGCTGTAAAGGGAGTGCCGTAGCCGTAAGCACCGATCGAACTGTTGTTCATGTTGCCACCCCATGCCACGTGGCGCAGCGGCATCAGCACTTCGCAGGCCTTGCTGCGCACGGCCTCTGACATCTTGGCGACCAGCCCACGAGACTGCACAAATTCGTAGTTTGACTCTATTGCATCTTGTTGGCGCGCCCGTGCCATAGTCCAGGTGGCGTAGTAGTACTGACGCGGGTCACGCAGCATGTTCCAGTCGGCCAGTTTGACCGCCGAGCGTGACTTGTCAAATATCTCGTGCTCAGGATCCCAGGTCGGGCGATAGTGAAAATTGTCAGTGGGCTGGGTGTCAAGAGTGGCCTCTTGGTAGCGCGAGGCCGGTTTGTCGTTGCCCACGTATTTCGCTGTATGCGAAAAGGTATTGCGCAGGGGCTTTATTTCACGGGCATGAAGATCGACTGACATAGAAAATATCCTTTTTAAAAAAACGACGAACGGACTCAATCACTCAACAACTGCACCTGGTTTCGAGCGCAAAAATCGTCAAAAGCAGGTTTTGGCAACATCAGATCCACGAACAACTCGGGCCAGCCGATGGCAATTCAAAGCACACCAAACCGTCTGCACGAACCTCTTTGACGCGGACAAACCTGTTCGCGATGTTGCAAGCCGGCTCTATTAATGAGGTGAAGGTTGTGGTCATGGCTATTTGGTAGAAAGTACTGTTTAGATGGCAATGCAAGGATCTTGCCAACAAGCTTTGTTATGACTGCAATCTCGATAATTAACGGGTTTACCCCTAGGTTTACGATGTTAAATTTCTTAAGAGTTGAAAAATATTATTCAAATCTAGGGATTACCCTCGTCAAATTCATCTGCAAATTTTTATTAAATTCATCATATGATCATATTTTTGGATGAAAACTTATCAAATGATTAAATTTAAATCAATAAGCTCAAAAGTTGAGTCGAGTGAGTGATTTGAAGAAATATCGAGATAAATGGCTTAAGATGAATAATTGATCAATGCCAGCTCAGGGTAGGATCAACATCTTCATGGCACCATCCGACTTTTGATGGAAGGTTGCAAACGCCTTGTCCACATCAGTCAGAGAAAACGTGTGTGAGAAGTATTCTTGCGGGTTGACCACGCCGCGCTCCATCATGCGCAAAGCCTCCCACATATACGGCTGAACATTGGCAAAACCATTCATGTGCAGCGTGATGTCACGCAAAAAAACGTCTGCCAGATTGAGGTTGAAGGTGCTGTCGCAGAACACTCCCAAAGCCGCGACCGTCCCGCCCGGGCGAACCAGGTCTAAGCTCATTTGCAGGGTTTCGGGATAGCCCACCATTTCGATCACCTTGTCGAAGCCACGGCCACCCGTATGCTGCAGCGCTTTTTCTTTCCAGCCGTCTTGCGACGAATCAATGGCAACCGCGCCTTTTTTTGCGGCAGCTGCCAATCGGTGGGGTACGGTATCCAACGAAACGATTCGTCCAGGCCCCCGGTGCAGAGCGATATCCAGTGCCATCAACCCGGTCGGACCGCAGCCTACAAGCGCCACACTTTCACCCACCTGTATGTCGGCGAGATGGTTGGCGATGACGGCGGTGGGCAGGTTGCAGGACAGCGTCAGCGCCGCACCGTCAGATATTTCATGAGGCACTTTCATGGCGTGACCGTCCGCGTAGGGCATGACCATGGTTTCTGCGTGCGTACCATTGAGATTGCCAAATGGCACACCAAAGCCATAGACGGCTTTCTGCGTTGTCTCGCAATGCGCTGTTTGACCGACCTCGCACATGTAGCAGTGACCGCAAGATGCAGAGTAGCCCATGGTCACGCGATCGCCGCGCTTGAAGCGACCCACAGCCTTTCCTATGTCAAGCACCTCGCCGACGAGTTCGTGGCCTGTTTGTGATTGCCCCTTTGTCATGATGGGGTCCAACGCCCCACGGTACAAATGCAAGTCGGAGCCACAGATCGATGTTGCCGTGACCTTCACTAGCATTTCGTGGCCTTCGCGAATGACAGAGTCAGCGATATTGCTGCAACGGATATCTTGGGGACCGTAATAAACTGCGGCTTTCATGTGTTGTCTCCTGTGTTTTTAATGGACTGCGTTTCAATCTCTCTGAACTCGGTGGCATCGCCAATCAGATTGGTCTCACGCCATATGAGAATTGGCGAGGGCACACCCTCGCCGCGGTTCGAATTGTTTTTAGAACCGATTTTTGCGCAATGAACAGCTCAAACGGATCCTGCAACACCAGCGTGTCTTCGACATAGTGGCGTAGCGGCTGCCAGCAGGCGGTGTTGAGCCAGTCATTTTTGCCCGCATCCAGAATGGCCGGCTCGTCCAGCGCCAAGCCCAGACGGGTGATGAACTGCGCCGCGCCCAGGTGGTCTAAGGCGTGGAACATGGCAGGTGCTGTAAAGGGAGTGCCGTAGCCGTAAGCACCGATCGAACTGTTGTTCATGTTGCCACCCCATGCCACGTGGCGCAGCGGCATCAGCACTTCGCAGGCCTTGCTGCGCACGGCCTCTGACATCTTGGCGACCAGCCCACGAGACTGCACAAATTCGTAGTTTGACTCTATTGCATCTTGTTGGCGCGCCCGTGCCATAGTCCAGGTGGCGTAGTAGTACTGACGCGGGTCACGCAGCATGTTCCAGTCGGCCAGTTTGACCGCCGAGCGTGACTTGTCAAATATCTCGTGCTCAGGATCCCAGGTCGGGCGATAGTGAAAATTGTCAGTGGGCTGGGTGTCAAGAGTGGCCTCTTGGTAGCGCGAGGCCGGTTTGTCGTTGCCCACGTATTTCGCTGTATGCGAAAAGGTATTGCGCAGGGGCTTTATTTCACGGGCATGAAGATCGACTGACATAGAAAATATCCTTTTTAAAAAAACGACGAACGGACTCAATCACTCAACAACTGCACCTGGTTTCGAGCGCAAAAATCGTCAAAAGCAGGTTTTGGCAACATCAGATCCACGAACAACTCGGGCCAGCCGATGGCAAATTCAAAGCACACCAAACCGTCTGCACGAACCTCTTTGACGCGGACAAACCTGTTCGCGATGTTGCAAGCCGGCTCTATTAATGAGGTGAAGGTTGTGGTCATGGCTATTTGGTAGAAAGTACTGTTTAGATGGCAATGCAAGGATCTTGCCAACAAGCTTTGTTATGACTGCAATCTCGATAATTAACGGGTTTACCCCTAGGTTTACGATGTTAAATTTCTTAAGAGTTGAAAAATATTATTCAAATCTAGGGATTACCCTCGTCAAATTCATCTGCAAATTTTTATTAAATTCATCATATGATCATATTTTTGGATGAAAACTTATCAAATGATTAAATTTAAATCAATAAGCTCAAAAGTTGAGTCGAGTGAGTGATTTGAAGAAATATCGAGATAAATGGCTTAAGATGAATAATTGATCAATGCCAGCTCAGGGTAGGATCAACATCTTCATGGCACCATCCGACTTTTGATGGAAGGTTGCAAACGCCTTGTCCACATCAGTCAGAGAAAACGTGTGTGAGAAGTATTCTTGCGGGTTGACCACGCCGCGCTCCATCATGCGCAAAGCCTCCCACATATACGGCTGAACATTGGCAAAACCATTCATGTGCAGCGTGATGTCACGCAAAAAAACGTCTGCCAGATTGAGGTTGAAGGTGCTGTCGCAGAACACTCCCAAAGCCGCGACCGTCCCGCCCGGGCGAACCAGGTCTAAGCTCATTTGCAGGGTTTCGGGATAGCCCACCATTTCGATCACCTTGTCGAAGCCACGGCCACCCGTATGCTGCAGCGCTTTTTCTTTCCAGCCGTCTTGCGACGAATCAATGGCAACCGCGCCTTTTTTTGCGGCAGCTGCCAATCGGTGGGGTACGGTATCCAACGAAACGATTCGTCCAGGCCCCCGGTGCAGAGCGATATCCAGTGCCATCAACCCGGTCGGACCGCAGCCTACAAGCGCCACACTTTCACCCACCTGTATGTCGGCGAGATGGTTGGCGATGACGGCGGTGGGCAGGTTGCAGGACAGCGTCAGCGCCGCACCGTCAGATATTTCATGAGGCACTTTCATGGCGTGACCGTCCGCGTAGGGCATGACCATGGTTTCTGCGTGCGTACCATTGAGATTGCCAAATGGCACACCAAAGCCATAGACGGCTTTCTGCGTTGTCTCGCAATGCGCTGTTTGACCGACCTCGCACATGTAGCAGTGACCGCAAGATGCAGAGTAGCCCATGGTCACGCGATCGCCGCGCTTGAAGCGACCCACAGCCTTTCCTATGTCAAGCACCTCGCCGACGAGTTCGTGGCCTGTTTGTGATTGCCCCTTTGTCATGATGGGGTCCAACGCCCCACGGTACAAATGCAAGTCGGAGCCACAGATCGATGTTGCCGTGACCTTCACTAGCATTTCGTGGCCTTCGCGAATGACAGAGTCAGCGATATTGCTGCAACGGATATCTTGGGGACCGTAATAAACTGCGGCTTTCATGTGTTGTCTCCTGTGTTTTTAATGGACTGCGTTTCAATCTCTCTGAACTCGGTGGCATCGCCAATCAGATTGGTCTCACGCCATATGAGAATTGGCGAGGGCACACCCTCGCCGCGGTTCGAATTGTTTTTAGAACCGATGTGTGTAGCCAATGGTCACGTTGTTTTGCGAGTGCGTTGTTTGAATCGGATCCGCAGAATTTGATGTTCCACCAGGATTTCCCATCGTCTCTTCAAAGGCATGAGAATAGGCAACATCAAGGCTGCTCTCTTTGGAAAAAGCGTATGAAAACCCCGCCGACACGTGTTTTCTAGGCGTTGCAGGAATCACGGCAAACAAAGTTTCTGAACGCAGCGCCTGGGTTGCCAGGCGAGCTCCGCCGCGCAGCGTCCAGTTGCCAATCTGATAGGCAACACCAAGAGCCAATATGGTTTGATCTTTGTAGTTTTGTGGCAGCAGGATGTCGAGAGTGCCGCCACCATCTGCCACAAATCCGACATTAATGTCTTTCATGGCGTGTTCCCAAAATACCTGAGACACGTCCACAGCCATCATCCAGCGATCGTTGAAGCGGTGGCTTAGGCCAAAGTCCAATTTCGCGGGCATCTGAAAATTACGCAACCTGATGTTGCCTGCCAAGGGGATTTGCCCGGCAATGCCATCAATGGCGGTGAGCGTGGCTCGTCCATCCATGTCCTTCATCTGACTTTCCATGGCGTAATCCAACCCAACCATGGTGTCGTTCGACATTTTGTATGTCAGTCCAATGCGGCCACCAAAGCCCCAGGATTCAACGCCACTGGCCAAGGGTTTATTTTTGGTCAAGCTGAAATGCGCACCGCGCATGTCCGGCAAACCACCGAGTACCGGTAATAAACTCCCGTTGACTCTTCCTGCTCCAATTAGCGCGCCAACCTGGCCTGCGCCAAGGAGGAGATCCAGATTCAAGCCCTGCCACATAGCGTCAACGCTGGCGCCAACGGCCAGCTTTTCGTTGACCTGGTAGCTCGCGGCAAACGGGATGTTTAACACCAGCAGACGGCTTGAGTTTTCAAGACCGGTATTGAGGCCACCCGCGGCACGGGAAAGAAAACTGCTGCTGCCATATTCAGTTCCCAAGCCGCCTTGAGCAAAGGCCCCAATGCCGTACGCTAAATCGCCATTGCGGTGCGTGTAGGCTGCCTCGGGGGCCAAATAGGGGCCTCGGTTACTGGAGTGGGTACCGGATGAAACACTTTCCCCGGTCGATTGATTTTCCACATTGATATCTGTGGTGATCAGATCCAAGCCCAAATGAAGTTCGGAGCCCGGTGCCATCAATGACAATGTGGCCGGGTTGGTCATCATGCCGGCAGCACCCACATTGAAGGCCACAGCTGTGCCGCCCATGGCACGCGAAACTGCCCCAAAGCCTTCGAGTCGAAAGACCTCTGTGGCCTGAGCCAGTTGACCTGTGGATGCCAAGCATGCGGCGGTCACCATGCTGATGGTGTTTAATTTGAATTTCATTTTGCTGTCTCCTGGTTTTAATGTGAATTTATGTTCGGACTCAATCAATGAGCCTTGCTAATGCGGAAACCGAAGCCACGTTCGCCGAGTTTTGAACCACGGCATGTTGACAAACTTGCATGTCCGCTTGGTTGCTGCCCGGCTTCGAGGCTCTAAGGACAGTCTGAATAATTCAAACCCAGATGTGTTACCGCACTCATCATCGTCGTGATTCTGGTTTTAGCAGCCCGCGTGTCGGACTGGAACCCCGCTTTTCGGGGTTGGCGGGGCTTTTGACACCCCGTTGTGGCCACTTTGGCCCATTTCAGGCGCACTCATGCCCGCACCGCCATCAAATCCTGGCGTGCCATCCACAAATTGGACAACGCAAACAACGTGGCAATCTGCGCCGCATTCTTGGCCAGCCCTTTGTAGCGCACCTTCACAAAACCAAACTGGCGCTTGATCACCCGAAACGGGTGCTCCACCTTGGCGCGAACACCCGCCTTGAGCTTCTCTGCCTTGTCCAGCAACTCACCCAACGCGCCAGCGTGCTTGAGGGCTTTGCGCTTGCCCGGGCGCATGGCCACATGCCAAGTCACATCGGGGTCAGCGCCTTCTCGCTTCTCTACACCCTGATACCCGGCATCAGCCCAGACAGTTTTCTCATGTCCGTGCAACAAGCGGTGTGCCTGGGTGATGTCATGATCATTACCACTGGTACAGCGCACCGTGTGTACCAAGCCGGAGTCGGCATCCACACCGATATGCGCCTTCATGCCGAAGTACCACTGGTTACCCTTCTGGCTGGAGTGCATCTCGGGGTCACGGGCCTTGGCCTTGTTTTTGGTGGAGCTGGGTGCAGCAATCAGGGTGGCATCAACGGCGCTGCCCTCTTTGAGCATCAGACCACGCTCGCTCAAGACGGCGTTCACCTCAGTCAGCATCTTGGCCGCCAGGTTGTGCTCTTCCAGCAGGTGTCTAAAGCGCAGGATGGTGCTCTCATCGGGCAGGCGCTCGTTGTCACCCAGATCCACAAACTCCCGGTACAGCGGTACATCGAAGAAAGCTTCTTCCATGCCCGGGTCAGACAGGTTGAACCATTGCTGCAGGAAGTGGGTACGCAGCATCACCTCCAAGGGAAAGGGCGGGCGACCGATGAGACCGTCAGGGTAATGCGGGGCAATGAGGTCGACCAAACGCGCCCATGGAACTACGCGATCCATCTCGTCGAGAAAGACCGCTTTGCGGGTCTTTCGGGTGCACAAAGAAAACCCGAGTGATGCTTGATTGGTACTGGATTTCATGCTATGTATTTTAAAGCAAGCAGGGCATATTCAGCACAGGATCAGCATGTTTTCTATAACAAATCATCGGGGGACTTTTGCAGAGTTTCCCTAATAGCCCCGTTAAATACTGTTGTTTTGGTCTCCAGGTGGGGGCGAGAGAATTGATTTGAAAGTGATTGCATCCTTGGAAAATTGACTCGATCAAGAGTGCAGCTTGGCCAGATTGGCCAAGCCGGTGGCATAAATGCCCTCCACCAGAGCAACGACTTGGTCGCCAGGTAAGCCTACAGCCTCAAAAGTGGAAGACCATGCAACTTCGCAACCGCGGGCTCCCAGGTCTCGGACATCAATCTTGCCAAGGTAACCGTTCATCGGCGTGGTTGGCTCAATGATCGAATAACACAAAACACGGGCTGAGTTGTCCAAAGACTCCAGACGTTCAATCAGCACACCATCAGCGCTTGCCAATTTACGGATTGAACCTGGCGTATTGCCATTGCACTCAAGCATGTCGAACATCGGCAGGATTTTGCAGATGCCAGAAAAATCCTTGACCGTTAACCACACTGCCTTGGCAGGAGCGGCAATTTCAAGTTTGGATTGGGCATTGACCAAGATGTGCCTCCTAGAAAAAGCGATCGAAATGAATCTGCTCAAAAGGAACGCGGTAGCCCACCATCAGCATTTCCTGCAATGTCTGTGTCATGGGCGGTGGACCGGCAAAATAGAACTCGAAATTTGGCAAGGTCTCACCAAATACACGCCGAACCAGTTCATGAACAAAACCGGTTTCACCCATCCAGTGCGCACTAGAGTCATCTGCCGGCAACGACACCACCGGGTGAAAATGGATGCGTTCGCCATAACCAGGAATCTCTCTCAAGAAGCTCTCTCCACAGATGTCGCGCGAAGTCCGGCCACCATAGAAGAAATGGAGCTGGCGCGTTTTCAGCATGCCTGACTGGGCCGCCCCACGGGCAATTGACACCATTGGCGCCAGACCTGAACCACCCGCAATGCAGACGATGTCACGCTCGACCTCGGTTCTCAGATAGGCCAAACCATAAGGCCCATCAATTTCAATTTCCTCGCCAGACCTCATGTGGTGGAACAACTGGTCGGTTGCTACGCCATTGGCGGTGCGGCGGATCTGAAAGTGCCATTCCCCTGCGTTGTTGCCAATGTTAGACATTGAATAGGCTCGGGGCGTACCAACGCCGGGAATTTCCAGCATGGCAAACTGACCTGCCAGAAAATTTGCGGGACCATCGGCAACAAATCGAAACTCGCGAATGTCGTGGGTGATCTCGTGCATACCCGTAAATTTGGCTCGAAATCGCTGGGCACTGATGACTGGCACGCATTCTGGTGAGTTACGAACCTTGATGCGCAAGTCAGTGCTTGCAACGCATTGACAAGCAAGAAGATTGCCTTTTCGTTTGTCACGGTCGGTTAGGCCCGGTGCTTGCGGCCAAAGATTTTCCACCTCACCATCGAGTAATTCGAATTTACAACTGCCACATCCGCCCGAGTTGCACTCGTAGGGAAAGCCAATTCCGGCACGCAGCGCGGCCCGCAATACCGTATCTTTCCCCGATTGGTCAAAGACACTCTTCTCGGGCTCAGTTGTGATTCTCGCTTTGGTCATAACCATTCCAATCATTGGGGTTACAGCCTGGCTGCAGACGCCTTTAGAGCGCATGCTTTCAGGCTTTTGGTTGTACTTACAGCCCCAACGATTGGCGGAAGTCGCGTGTGGCCTGCTTTGCAGATTGGGCCGCCTGAGGCACATCTGTGAGCGCACCACAGTAGGCGTCGATGGCCTTGTCAGCCAAGGGCTCCCATTTGGCAATCCAGCCCTTGATAACCTCGGCATTACCTGACTTTTCAAGCGCCATCTTGACCAGGGCAGTTGCCCAGCGACGGTGCCGTGCGGCATCGACCAACTGTGCATCAGTCAGCAAGCCAAGCAGCATGTCGCCGTTATGGCGGGCTGATTCACCGAGCTTGCGCAGGACGGCTTCATCGATAGCTGGCTTTGCGACCAAACTCAGTGCAACAAACCCTTCAGCCCAATCCCAAGTGGTGAGTATTTTTTCCATCAACTCCCGGAAGCCTTGCCACGCCGGATCAGTCTCCCAATACTCACGCTCTTTGGCAGCCAAGCCTTTGTCAGCGAAAGTGAGGGAGAGTTCTTTGGTCCGGTACGCGGTATGACTTAACCAACGAAACGCGTCTGCCATCTGAAAGTAGTTGCAGTTGGTGATGGTGCTGGCAGGTGCCATCTGGCCCACGTAAGCAGATGCCATCTGCACGGTGTGGAAAAGATACCGTGACGGGGTGTACATCCGCGCGAGGGAGCCGGCCCAGCGAGGGTCGAGGGCGATGTCGTGCTCGCGCTGGTTGAACTGATCGAAGAGGCCGAAAACATAGTTCTCCTGGCCATCCTGCATCATGTTGTAGGTGCGGTAGACCACTTCCTCCGGGTCGCGGAAGGCGTTCCAGTCCGGGTGCTTGAGGGCGGTTCCGAAGGTATTTTTTTTGTACCACTCGTTCATGAACGTTGTGGGTGAAAGCTCATACGGCGTGTCGGGCCGCTTGTCGTTGTAATGCAGGTTGGCACTGACGATCTCATACTCGCTCGGCTTGCGGCGACGGGTGGCGAGATGGCTCCAGGTCTTGAGTGGCTTCAGTACTTGGGTTTCGGACATTCTTGTCTCCTCGATTTATGGGTATTGGCTAACGCGTGTTGCGCTGCTTTAAACTTTTTTCGCGAAATAGAAACGAATGGAGTTGTCTCCACTCTCGATCTGTCCGGCAAAGGAGCTGAGGTCCACTTCCAGATCGTTCATCTTGAAAGGGCGGCCCAGTTCTTCCTCGATGGTTTCGCGGTGAAGTATCATTTCCTGTTCGGTATGAATACGGACATAGGCACGCTTGTCGTCGACAAAAACCTCCTTGCCCGGATTGTCGATTTTCGCCGCCTCGATGACCGCCATGGCCAAGTCACCACCACGCATTACCGGCCCTACCAAATTGTTGTGATAGGCCTGTGCAGAACTTGTAATGCTCATTACTTTCTCCTTGTTTTCTTTCAAGTCTGGTCCGCCGACCTGGCTCGCCAGTCCGGAAGGGCAAGCCAACTGCGGCTCGGCTTGTGTGCCGCGCAGTAGCGTTCCAATCCAACTCAGAATTCCCATGTCACCTTCCTTAGCCAACTAAATGGGCGATCGATTTCAGGTATGAGCGAACAAAGGCGTGACACCTTCGGTCTCGACCAGGACATCATCTCCGTCCACCTTCACCGGGTACTCGGCTAGGGCACAGTCCTCAGGGTTGATGCCCTTGCCGGTACAGGCATCGAACTGCCAGAGGTGCGCCTTGCAGATCAGCTTCTTGCCATCGAAACTGCCTTCGATCAGCGGAATGTCCTGATGCGGACAGATGCCCTGGAAGGCTTTGATATCGCCGCCTTCTGCGCACACCAGCAAAATTTCCTGACCGTCGACGTCGAACGACTCCATTTCCCCTTCCCAGAGGTCGTCCAGCGTGCATACCTTTTTGAAACCCATTCCTGACTCCTGATAATTCCTGATTCGGGTGGCGAATCCGCAAGCACTCAGTGCTTCGGGGCCTCCCAGATGATTTCGACGGTTTCCGTCGGCTTCAGGCCGGACTCGGAAACGCGCATCGTGCGCGGCAGAAACTCTTCGCTACCCTGACGACGCACTCGCATCAGATAGCCCGGACGCGCCCGGACGCGGCGCCCGACCGAATGCACCGCGGCAGCAGCAGCGACTTCATCCATGGTGTTCTCGCTATCGACCGCAACGAGTTGCAGCACGAAGTCGCCTTCGAAGTTGGAAGTAATTGGAAACAACGCCATTTCTAGAATCTCCTATGTTCTTTGAAAGCGGCGCCCGAAGACGCCGGCTTGCATGGCCACTACAATCAGCTGACCTTCTTCGTTGCCCGCAGGGCGCGGTACACTTCGGCCCAGGCGTAGTTGTGGGCGTCGTCGCCGCACTCGCCGGGAGCGAGATTCATGTAGGCGAGAGCACCGCCCAGATCCATCGGCTGGATCATGCCGGCCAGGAAGCGGTCGACGATGCTCAGGTGACCGGCATAACGCTCCGGCTCCTGCTCGAAGCACCAGCGATCGACCTCCGAACCGAAGTGGTAGAGGCGGCCGTTATACTCGAGTGGGTAGTCCTTGACGTTCCAGCCTTTGCCCGGTGTGCCGAGGATAGGCAGCTGGCACATGTTGCAGACGTAAGGCAGGGTTTCCGGATAGGCCATGGCCATGTTGCCGTCGACGACGTTGTCGATGATGACGTCCCAGCACTGGCCCCAGGTGTCGTTCCAGCCGGGATATTTCTCTTCCAGCCAGGCCCGCTCGTCGGGGGTCACGCCGGCAGCCGGATTCCACCACACGGTCGGACGCCAGAAGTAGGAGCCCATGTGCATGCCGTGGTGCGTCTCGGCGATGTCCTTGAGGAAGATGTCCCAGTACCAGGGCAGATCAAGACCCATGTCGGTCAGGGCGCGCTCGAACTGGGCAACGATCCATTCCTCCATGAATTCCTTGAACGATTGCTTGCGGTGCTCGAGCGGCGTGTAGTAGTCCATGATCGGACCGGTCAACACGGAGAACAGCTTCCAGGCGCCCCAAACGGCAATGTCAACGCGCTTCTGCGCTTCAGCCTTCTGACCGTTCTCGATCAGGATCTTGAGGGCCGGACCGCCGATCTGGGCATGGCGGGACTCATCGGTCTGGATGCTGGAAATCAAATTGGCGAAAGTGTGGTCGCCGGCTTCGGCCGCATCGGCCGCCAACCCGAGGAACTGCATGTTGGTGAAGCCGGTCTCGAAGCTGAAGGTCAGCATGATGGAGACGCTGATGGCGTCGCGGGTCATCATGATGTCATCGAAGAAGTGACGGGCGGCGATCATGCCCCACTCGTTGGTGTCGTAGGCTTTGAAAGCCCAGTCCATCTGACGGTCTTTCGAGACATGCTCGTGCGGGAAGAAGAGTTGCATCTGGGCATGACGGATTTCGTCCAGACAGCCCAGCGTGGACATATTGCGCATGCCTGGCGCCTTGGAAAAGCGCATCATGCGGGCTTCGGCACTGGCTGCTGCGTACTCGCCGCGAGCGATGGCGCCATAGTGCGCCTTCATGACCGATTTCCAGCCCGGATCGGCATTTTCAAAGATGCGGCTTCGCTCCAGAGCAGCCTTCACCGAATAGGCACCGGCATCCTTGTCGCGCTGAACTTTCACGTATTCTGGATAGGTCTGTTTGTAAGGTTCGTCGTATTTTTCCCAAGCGTTCTGGGGCAGGCCGAAAGCGCCTGACATTAGCGGCGGAAACAGCTCATCTTCCGTCACGTACTTGGGGGTCCAGTTCGTGGTCCTGGCCAGGTCATACCAGTCCATTCTGTTTAGTACAGCCATCTATGTCTCCTTCTTGGTTGCAGGAATGAGGGATTCCACATTTCCCGAATCAAAGCGATCTCTGTCGCCGGGGGTACGCGGCAAATTTAGAAAATATCGAGATTCCGCATAACCCCAAAGTTATAGGGAAAAAATGGAGGCGACTATTAGACTTTGGTTTAGATGAGGATATTGGTGATGAACGTATGCCGATTGCAGCTCATATCAAGCTGTCCCTCGTTGCGGTCTGGCAGGCAATCCAGCCCTGGCGGGGTCGGTGACTTCCTGGTTGTTTTTTATGCCACGTACGTGGACACGATCTGCCGCAGCGAATGAAAAGGGGCTGTTTTTTCGGGTCGACCGCAACAGGCGGTTGCTCGCAGGCTTTTTGACGATGGCAGTTCGACCAGAGGCGCGCGATGGATGGAGTCCGCGTTCAGGCTGGCGCGATGTCGCAGTTAGCCGCGCGGCAACCGCATCAGTGCCTCGCCCATGCGCACCTGCTTGCCGTCGGTGATGCCGTCGCATAGTGCAAACCCCTTGGGGGCGAAGACGATGATGGTGGAACCGTGCTGGAACCAGCCCATTTCTTGGCCCTTTTCAAAATGCGCGGCGCAGGGGATGACGTTGGGGCCGCGGTAGCGGATGTGCAGCAGGACGTTGATGAAGTGCAGGCGGATGCTGGCGACGAGGATGGCGGCGACGGGTACCAGCAGGATGCGCTGGCCGCCGGGTGTCAGGGTGGTTTCGATCAGCGCGCGTTCGTTTTTGCAGAACAGTTTTTCGACGCGTTTCAGGGCAATCGGGTTCACGTTCCAGGTGTCGCCGGAGATGTAGGTGACCTTGTGCACGTCGCAGTCGGCGGGGGCGTGGAAGCGGTGGTACATGCTGGAGGTGAGGCGCAGCGTGATGTAGCTGCCATCGCGGTAACGCTCGACCAACGCCGGGTCGCCGAGCAGGTCAAGCAGGGTGTAGGGGAAGCCCTTGGCCTGAAAGAGTTCGACGCCGGCAATCTGGCCGCAGGCGCCGACGATGCCGTCGCTGGGGCTGGTGAGAATGGTGGGGTCGTTATTCACAGTGCGCGCGCCGGGTTTCAGTTCGCGGGTGAAGCAGTCGTGCAGGCTGCGGAATTTCGTTTTGCGCGCATCGGAGAGATCGAGGTCGGCGAACAGCTTCCAGGTGGCGATGGAAAGGTCGCGCACCAGCGGCTGTTCGATCTGGCTGAACCAGCCCATGAAGCGGGTCAGCAACTGGCGCGGCACGCGGTTGGTGAGCAGGAAATTGAGGTCTTCCTGGAGGACGATTCGGGACAACATTCTTCGAACGGTCATTTTTCTGTAAAGAGGCTTGGGTAGAAGGGAGGGCAAGGAGAAATCAATGAACGAAACTTTGCCTATGTATGTTGCTGGTGTTGCTGCGGTAGCGGCGGCATTTCCCCGTCTCAAGCGCCGGCTGGAACTGTCGCGCGCCAAGCACCCGTCGCTGACCGGCCATTCGCGGATGGCCAAGCGCGTGGCGCGTTTGATTCCGTTTTACGAATACGACGAAGCGCGGTTTTTCAACGCCGATGGCGCGCCGGATGAGGTGGTCGCCTTGCGCCGTCCGGGCTTCGCCAATCTGGCCGAACTGTTCCGCACCCGCTTTGCCCGCTCGGCGGCGCTGGCCGGCGAGGCGGCGGAGGGTATTTCCGACCTGCAATTCACCGCCAGCTACCGCGTGCCCTTCCAGTTCAGTCGCTACGTGCGCGAGCGCCTGAAGGGCGGCGGTTTTCTGCAATCCAGCGCCGGCGTCAAGGTCACCGATCTGGATGGCAACGAACTCTACGACCTGACCGGCTCGTATGGCGTCAATGTCTTCGGCTACGACTTTTACCGCAGCTGCATCGCCGAGGGCAGCGCCCGCGTTGCAGAACTCGGCCCGGTGCTCGGCGCCTATCACCCGGTGGTGGCCGACAACGTGCGCCGCTTGCGCGCGATTTCCGGGCTGGACGAAGTGTCCTTCCACATGTCCGGCACCGAGGCGGTGATGCAGGCGGTGCGCCTGGCCCGCTACCATACCGGGCGGCGCAACCTGGTGCGTTTCTGCGGTGCCTACCACGGCTGGTGGGAGGATGTGCAGCCGGGCATCGGCAACCCGCTGCCGCCGCGCGAAACCTACACCTTGAAGGAAATGGACGCCGATAGCCTGAAGGTTCTGGACACCCGCAAGGACATCGCCTGCGTGCTGGTCAATCCCTTGCAGGCGCTGCACCCGAACGCCGGTGCGCCGGGCGATTCGTCGCTGGTCGACAGCGCCCGCCGCGCCAGCTTCGACCGTGCGGCCTACACGGCATGGCTGAAGCAGTTGCGCGAGGTGTGCACGCGGCGCGGCATCGTGCTGATTCTCGATGAGGTTTTCGTCGGCTTCCGGCTGGCGCCGGGCGGTGCGCAGGAATACTTCGGCGTGCGCGCCGACATGGTCACCTACGGCAAGACGCTGGGCGGCGGGTTGCCGGTGGGCGTCGTCTGCGGTCGACGTGATTTGATGAAGCGTTTTCGCGATGACCGCCCGGCCGACATCTGCTTCGCACGCGGCACCTTCAACGCCCATCCCTACGTGATGGGGGCGATGCAGGTGTTTCTGGAGCGGATGGAAACGCCAGCCGTGCGCGACCTGTACGTCGGCCTCGACGAAATCTGGAACCGCCGTGCGGCAATGCTCAACGCGCAACTCGAAGGCGCCGGCCTGCCGGTGCGGGTGGCCAATCTTTCCAGTATCTGGACGGTGTTCTACACGCAGCCCAGCCGCTACAACTGGATGTTGCAGCATTACCTGCGCGCCGAAGGACTGGCGTTGTCGTGGGTGGGCACCGGGCGCTTCATCTTCAGCCTGAACTACGACGAGGCAGACTTCGCTGCGGTGGCCGAGCGCTTCGTTGCCGCCGCCCAGGCGATGCAGCGCGACGGCTGGTGGTGGGAAGCGCCGGGCGTGACCAATAAGTTGATCCGGCGCGGCATCCTGCGCGAAATGCTGGCGCATCGGCTGGGGTTTGCGACTAAGTAGCGGCTGAAATGACTTTGGCGGTCGCCTGTTACGGTCGACCGCCAAAAAGTGCCAAAAACCGAAATAAATAATCAGGCGCCCTTGTGCTGCATGGCGTGATCCATCGGGTCGATCAGTTGGCCGCGCAGCAGGTAGAACGGGGC
This sequence comes from Candidatus Accumulibacter necessarius, assembly GCF_036625085.1. Lineage (NCBI taxonomy): Bacteria > Pseudomonadati > Pseudomonadota > Betaproteobacteria > Candidatus Accumulibacter > Candidatus Accumulibacter necessarius. Next base: position 138,494 of record NZ_JAZKUM010000002.1, read on the forward strand.
CTTGTAGTAGAGCACCAGATCATGGAAGGGGTCGGTCAGGATCTTGGTCATCCAGACCAGGCCGGTCTGCACGTCGCGGATGAAGAAAAGCTGCACGGTACGGAAGAGCAAACCACCGACGCCGACTGCCAACCAGATGATGCCAACCTGGTCGATCAGCGCCGAACGATCCGCCGCCGGTTCGAAGAGACCAAACATGGTCGGGTCGATGAACAGGGTCATCGGCGCCAGCGCCCAGATCGAAATCAGGATCATCTTGCGCTTGAGGTTGTAGCCGACCTTGACCTGTTCCTTGTATTCGTTGGTGGCCTGATTGACGTGGTCGTAACCCAGCGGCTCAAAGAAGAAGTGGCCGGACTGGCGGGTGACCATCGAGACCAGCCAGCCGATTAGCGCGGCGACCGACGGGTTGCTGAACATCAGGGCATAGGCGGTCAGAAAGCTGAGGGCGCTGATGAAGTGCAGGGTCTGGTTGATGCGGCTCTGGTGGTAGTAACGGTGGTCGTCCCAGCGTTGCACCTTCAGGGCGTGCAGAAATTCTTTCATTGTTCCTCCTGGATGGTGGATTTGGTTGATAGGAGAGGCCTTGCAAAGGTATCGGGGGATTGCTACCAAGAGATGACGCAGCCAAGTCAAAACGGTTAAGACCGGGCGTTGACACAAAAATGTCATCTGGCTGACTCACCCTTGTTATCCGGCCTGACGAACATCTCGCAAACCCCAAGTTGCGAGTTGCTCATGGAACCCATCGTCATCGAACAATTGCCGGCCGCCCGACGCTCGTTGCGCCTCGCCGTCGTCACCGAAACCTACCCGCCCGAAATCAACGGCGTCGCGCTGTCGCTCGCCCGCTTTGTCGACGGCCTGCGCAAGCGCCATCACGACATCCAGTTGATCCGCCCGCGCCAGGTGGCCGCCGAGCAACCCGCGGCCGGCGACGGCTTCGCCGAAGTGCTGACCGGCGGCGTGCCGATCCCCCGCTATCCCAACCTGAAAATGGGCCTGCCGGCCAAGCGGGCGCTCATCAAGCAATGGACGCTGCACCGTCCGGACATCGTCCACATCGTTACCGAAGGGCCACTCGGCTGGTCGGCGCTGCAAGCTGCGCTCAAACTGAAGATTCCCGTCTGCTCCGACTTTCGCACCAACTTCCACACCTACAGCCTGCACTACGGCATTGGCTGGCTGAAGCGCCCCATCGTCGATTACCTGCGCAAGTTCCACAACCACACGCTATTGACGATGGTGCCGACCGAACACATGCGCGCCGAACTCGCCGCCAGCGGCTTTCGCAACCTGCGCGTCGTGGCACGCGGCGTCGACACCCAGTTGTTCAACCCGGCGCGCCGCAGCGAAGCCCTCCGCCAGTCGTGGAACGCGACGCCCGAGACGCCGATTGTCATCCACGTCGGGCGGCTGGCCGCCGAAAAGAACCTGACGGCGCTGACCGAAGCCTTCACCGCCATTCGCGCCCGGCAGCCCAAGGCGCGCCTGCTGCTGGTCGGCGACGGCCCGGAACGCAAGGCGCTGGGCGCCCGCCTGCCCGATGCCATCTTCGCCGGCATGCGGCGCGGCGAAGACCTCGCTGCGCACTACGCGTCGAGCGACATCTTCCTCTTCCCCAGCCTCACCGAAACCTTCGGCAACGTGACCCTGGAAGCGATGGCCAGCGGCCTGCCGCTCGCCGCCTTCGATTATGCGGCGGCCGCGCAACACGTCCGCCACGGCACCAACGGCCTGCTCGCCCCCTACGGCCAGACCGCCGAATTCGCCGCGATGGCCAGCGAGTTGGCGAGCCGCCACGAAGAAGACCCGGAAAACTTCCGCAACATGGGCCGCAGCGCCCGGCGAACCGCAGAATCGCTGGATTGGGGCTGTGTGGTGCAGGAAATGGAAACGCTGCTGTTTTCGATTGCCTGAAGGCGACCATGAGGGGCGGCAGCAGCAGTTGATCGCCGATCGGCGGCAAGCCCGTTATTCGTGGCGCAAGGCGGCAATCGGGTCGAGTTGGGCGGCGCGGCGGGCTGGCACATAGCCGAAGATGACGCCGATGGCGGCCGAGAAGCTGAACGCCATCAGATTGATTTTCGGATTGAACAGGAAGGGCATGCCCATTACGGTCGACAGCCCAAAACAGGCAAAAAACGCCAGCACGACGCCGACCAATCCGCCAAAGGCCGAGAGCACTACGGCTTCGATCAGGAACTGGAGCAGCACCTCGTTTTCCAGTGCCCCGATGGCCAGTCGGATGCCGATTTCGCGGGTCCGTTCGGTGACCGAGACGAGCATGATGTTCATGATGCCAATGCCGCCGACCAGCAGGCTGACGGCGGCCACCGCGCCGAGCAGCGCGGTCATTGTGCCGATGGTGCCGGACAGCGTTTCGGCGATCTGCTTGGTGTCCATCACATTGAAATTGTCGTCGACGTTGTCGGCCAGCTTGCGCCGCTCGCGCAACAGGCTGCGCAGTTGGGTCATCACCACAGTCGAGTCGGTGCTGTCCTTGAGCGAGATCATGATGGTGCCGATGTCGAGCGTGCCGGTCAGCCGGCGTTGCGCAGTTTTCATGGGCATCAGCACCGTGTCGTCCTGATCCTGCCCCATGCTGCTCTGGCCCTTGGCGGCCAGCAGGCCAATTACTTCGCAGTCGAAGGTTTTGACGCGGATGCTGTTGCCGAGCGGGCTCTGGTTGCCGAACAGCTCGCGTTTGACGGTGTTGCCGATGATGCACACGGCTTTGCCGGCGCGTTCCTCGTCGTCGCTGAACAGGCGCCCGGCGGCCAGCTTCCAGTTGCCGGCAACCAAATAATCGTTGGTCGTGCCGTTAACCGTGGATGACCAGTTCTCGGTGCCGGCCACCAGCGTCACCGAACTACCGACTACCGGCGCCACCACGTTGAGGCCGTTGATCTGTTGCTGGATGGCCTCGACATCTGCGATCTTGAATTTGGGCGCCCCGGCGCTGTCGCGCCCGGGGCCAAGGCGCTGACCCGGCATCACCATCAGCAGGTTGCTGCCGAGGCTGGCAATCTGGTTGGCGACCATCTGCGTGGCGCCGTTGCCCAGCGTTACCATGGTGATGACCGCTGCGACGCCGATGACGATGCCGAGCAGGGTCAAAAAGGAGCGCATCAGATTGCGGCGAATCTCGCGCATGGCGAGCAGCAGGGCGTTCATTAGCATGGTGTTGCCACCTGGCGTTCGTCGCTGGAAACCACGCCGTCGACAAAATGCACGATGCGCCGCGCGTAGCCCGCCATGTCCGGTTCGTGCGTCACCATGATGACGGTGATGCCTTGCTCGCTGTTCAGGCGGTTCAGCAGTTCCATGATTTCGTGGCTACGCTTGCTGTCGAGGTTGCCGGTCGGCTCGTCGGCCAGTAGCACCAGCGGATTGGTGACGATGGCGCGGGCGATGGCGACGCGTTGCTGCTGGCCGCCGGAAAGCTCAGCCGGCGTGTGATGTTCCCATCCGGCCAGCCCGACCTTGTCGAGCGCTGCCCGCGCCATGGCATGGCGCACGTCGGCCGGTTCGCCGCGATAGAGCAATGGCAGCTCGACGTTTTCCTGCGCTGAAGTGCGCGCCAGCAGGTTGAACCCCTGAAACACAAAGCCCAGGCAGTTGCGGCGCAACAGGGCGCGCTGGTTGCGATCGAGCCGCTCGACGTTGATGCCGCGAAACAGGTATTCGCCCGTGGTTGGCGTGTCGAGACAGCCGAGCAGGTTCATCGCCGTCGATTTGCCGGAGCCGGACGGCCCCATCACCGCCACGAATTCGCCCTCGGTGATAGTGAGATCGACGCCGCCCAGCGCCTGAAACGCCGCCTGACCCTCGCCGTAGGTCTTGGTGATGGCGCGCAAATCGATCAGCGGCGCGCGCATTTCGGTTGCGGTCATCTCAGCCCCGGCCATGTCCATTTTTGCCCTTTTTTCGGTGTCGACCGCAACAGGTCATTTCTTCGCTTCCTGAAAATCGGTAATCACCGCCATGCCGGCCTTCAAGTCGCCGCCGAGGATCTCGGTCTGCCGCCCGTTGCTGACGCCGGTCTTGACCGCAACCGCTTGCGGGCCTTGCTCGCCCAGTACCCAGACGCGCGCCTCGTCGCCCTTTTCGGCGGTTGCGGCCGGACGCTTCGTGGCATTCGAAGGGGGCATGGGAACCAGCCTGGAGACCAGACTACGTTTCGCCGCTTCGTTCGTTGTCGGCGGCGTGAAGCGCAGCGCCGCATTCGGCACCAGCAATACGTCCGTGCGTTCGGCGGTAACGATGCTGGCCGTCGCCGTCATGCCCGGGCGCAAGGCGAGGTCGTCGTTATTGACCTGGAGGATGGTCTTGTAGGTGACCACGTTGTCGGTCGTCGTCGAGCCGAGGCCGACGCGCTGTATGGTTGCCGGGAACTTGCGCCCCGGCCAGGCCGAGACGGTGAATGTTGCTTTTTGCCCGTTCTTGACGTTACCCACATCGGCCTCGTCGACCTTGACCTGAAGTTCCATTTTCGACAAATCCTCGGCCAGCACGAAAAGCACCGGCGTCGTCATCTGTGCCGCCACCGTCTGTCCCGGCTCGACCTTGCGCGTCAGCACCACGCCATTGACCGGCGAGCGGATGATCGCCTTGCCGAGGTTGGTTTCGTCGGTCTTTAGGGTCGCCTTGGCCTGGGTTACGTCGGCGTGGGCGCTCGCTTCGTCGGCCACGGCGCGTTGCAGCGTTGCTTCGGCCGTTTCCAGTTCAGTCTTGGCCGGCACCTTGCCGCCGGAAAGCTCGGCGACCTGGCGCATGCGTGCTAGCGAGGCTTTGGCTTCGGCCACGGTCGCCCGCTTCTGCGCCACGGCCGCTTCGGCCGAAGTGACCGCCGCCTGCGATTTGGCGACCGTATCCTTGAGCTTGGCGGTATCGAGTTCGGCCAGCAGCTGGCCTTTGGTCACCCGGTCGTTTTCCTGAACCAGCACCTTGGTCAGCGTGCCGGAAAGCTCGCTGCCGACATCGACCGACTTGGTCGGTTGCAGGGTGCCGCTGGCCGATGCGGTGACCAGCAGGTTGCCAAGCTTTGCTTCTTCAGTGATGTAGTCGCCCGTCGTAGCCTTGCCGCCACCTGAAAACAGTGCGATGCCAAGCAGCAACGCAGCGACTGCGCCGCCGAGCAGCAGCCAGCGCCGTTTGCCCGTACCGGCGCCGCCTTTGGTCGTGACGTTCAGCAGGCCGCGCAGGGCTTCGCTGGAATTGTTGTCTGGGGTCTGGTTCATGATGGCTTGCCTTCTGCGGTGTCTTGCGTTGCGACCGGCTGTTCCCAGCCGCCGCCAAGTGCTTTGTAGAGCTTGATCAGGCTGGTCAGCAGGGTCGACTGCGCGGTCGACAGGTTGTCTTCCGCCGTCAGGCGGGTGCGCTGGGTATCCAGCACCTTCTGAAAGTCGGTCAGGCCGGATTCATACTGCAGTTGACCCAATTGCGCGGCATTGCGCGCAGCCTCGGCCGCTGCCTGCCTGGCGCTCAGTCGCTCACGCGCGACCGCGTGCGCCTTGAGGGCGTTTTCGACTTCCTCCAGTGCTGTCAGGATGCCGCTTTCGTAGGCAATCAGGGCCTGCGCCTGCACCGCGCTCTGGATGTCGACCGCGCTGCGCAGACGGCCACCGTCGAACACCGTCGCCGCCAGGCTTGCGGCCGTCGCGGACGCTACCGCCCCGGCGCCGCTCAGCGCACCGAAGGAAAACGCCTCCCAGCCGAACGAGCCGGATAGCGACAGCGCCGGGTAACGTGCCGCCATTTTCTGGCCAACCCTGGCCGTTTCAGCCGCCAGGGTGCGCTCGGCGGCGATCAGGTCGGGGCGCTGCAGCAGGATGTCGGCGGGAATGCCGCTGGCGATGCTGGCCGGCACGGCGGGAAGCGGCTTGTAGGCGGCCAGTTGCTCGTGGAGCGTGCCGGGGTGGCGGCCAAGCAGCACGGCCAGACGGTTTTCGGCCTGATAACGGCCGATTTCCAGATCGGGAATTGTCGCCCGCGTCTGTTCGAAGTTGGCTCGTGCCTGTTCGACATCGACGCTGTTGGCCAGACCGGCCTGGTTGCGCCACTCGGTGATTTGCAAGGTTTCGCCCTGGCTGGCGAGGTTCTCTGCGGCTATCGTCAGACGCCGCTGGTAGCCGCGCAACTCGACGTAATTCAAGGCCACTTCGGCGACCAGCGAGACGCGAACATTGTTCAGACTGGCGGCGCTTGCCGCTTGATCGGCGGTGGCTGCCTCGACGCTACGCCGGGTGCCGCCAAACAGGTCGATCTCCCAGCTGGCGTCAAAACCGGCGGTATAGGTGGTGCCCACGTAATTCGGGTTGATCACCTCGGCCTGTCGGTTGCTGTTCGCCCCGCCCGACGCCGCGATGGTCGGGAAATAGCCGCCTGCCGCCTGGTTTCGGCTGGCCCGCGCCTGCTGTAGACGCGCTTGGGCGGCCTTGAGGTCGAGGCTGCCGCTCAGTGCATCGTCGATCAGGGTCGCCAGCAGGGGGTCGTCAAGCTGTTGCCACCAGCGGGAAAGATCGCTGGGTTTGCCGGCAGCCGGTGTTGCGGCATGCCACGCGGCGGGCATCGGGGTGTCTGGGGTCTGGTAGTCCGGCCCCACCGAAGGCAAAGCGCCGCAGCCACCAAGTAGCGCGATCGCCAGGCTCAACCCCGCAAAACGGGCGCGGCCGGTATGTCTTGAAGTCATGGTGCCATTGTCGCGGGGCGCCATGTAAGACGGTGTCAGGGAAATGTTAATCCGGGTAAAACCCCGGGATTGGGCGCCTCAGACCGGCAGATCGATGTTGACCACCAGTCCGCTAGCGTCCGCGATTTTTGCCTGAATTTGACCGTCGACCGCAGCAATCACCCGTTCGGCGATGGCCAGCCCGAGTCCATAACCGCCACCCGACGTCTTGCCGCCGCCCCGGTAGAAGGGCTGGAAAATCTTTTCCAGTGCCTCGGCCGGAACGCCCGGACCCTGATCGACGATGCTCAGGCGCAGGCGCCTGCCCTCGGCGCGGCCAGTCACTCGAACCGTGCTGCCCGGGGGCGAGTGATGCAGCGCGTTGCGCACGACATTCTCGATGGCACGATGCAGCAGCGCCGGGTTGGCACGCACCGTGGGCAATTCCGCTATCGAAAGTTCGACGCTCACCTGCCGCGCGCTGCCTTCAAAGCGCGCATCTTCGACAATGCCTTCGAGTAGTTCCTGCAGGTCGACGTCTTCCAGTTCGCCAGCAACGCCGGCCTGCAGGCGGGAGAGCGTCAGCAACTCGTCGACCAGCGCATCCATTCGCTCGCCTTCGCGCTCGATGCGGGCAAGCGTCTCGTCGAAATGTTCCGGCTGCTGGCGGGCGAGGCCGATGGCCGCCTGCAGTCGGGCCAGTGGCGAGCGCATCTCGTGCGAAACATCGTGCAGCAGCCGTTTCTGCCCCTCGACCAGGTGCCCGAGGCGTTCGGTCATGTGATCGAAATCGCGCCCGAGGTCGGCCAGTTCGTCGCGCCGGCCGCCCATGCCTTCGCCGATGCGCACCCCGAGATCGCCGCCGGCGGCGGCATCGAAGGCGCGCCGCAGCTGGCGGATCGGCCTCGCGAAATACCACGCCAGCGCCAAGGCACTCAGCAGGCTGACCATCAGCCCGCTTAGGATCGGCACCATCGGTAAACCCCGGTCGCGTCGATGGTTGGGGGGCGGCGCCTGGTGCGCCTCACCCCCTGCCTGGCCCGCTAGTGACGGCCCCTCGCCAAATCGTGGCGGTGGTGGCGGGCGCCGCTCGCCATCCGGCGGACGATCGAATGGTGGCCCCTCGGCAAATTGCGGCGCCTGATCGCGCTCGTACCAGAAATAGGTGCCAACGCCGACAACGCCAGCCATTTGCGCCAACCAGATGAACAGGAAGAACTTCCAGAAGAGGCGGCCCATGTCACTCCCGGATCAGCTGGTAGCCCTGGCGATAAACCGTCTGAATGCACGAGCGGCCATCGGGCAGCAGCCCCAATTTGTGGCGGATGCTCGACAGATGGACGTCGATGCTGCGGTCGAAGCGCGCCAGCGGCCGGCCGAGCGCCTGCGCCGAGAGGTCGGCCTTGCTTACCGGGCGGCCGGCGTTGCGCGCCAGAATTTCCAGGAGATTGAATTCGGTGCTGGTCAGCTCGACCGGTGCGCCGTCCCATTCCACCCGCCGCTGTGCAGGCATCAGCGTCAGCGGCCCGACCACCAGCGGCGCCTGAGAAACTGGTTCGCCGGCCGGCTGGCTGCGCCGCAGGATGGCGCGCAGGCGTGCTGCCAGTTCGCGTGGCAGGCAGGGCTTGGGGACGTAATCGTCGGCGCCCAGTTCAAGGCCGACGATGCGGTCGAGATCGTCGCCGCGTGCCGTCAGCATCAACACCGGCACCGTGCTCGCCGCGCGAATCCGGCGCAGGGCCTCGATGCCGCCGATGCCCGGCATCATCACGTCGAGCACGACCAGCGCAAAGCGCCCGGACAAAGCCTCGGCGACGCCGCTCTCGCCGTCCGGCACGGCCAGTACCTCAAAACCGTCGCGCACCAGGTAGTCGGACAGCATGGTGGCCAGTTCGACGTCGTCGTCGACCAGCAGAATGCGGGAGGGGGCAGGGTGGGTCATGGTTCTTCAGCTCCAGTCGAGAGGTCGATCATAGCCCAGCCACGGAAATGGAAAAAAGCCGGAGCCGAATAAACGGCGCCGGCAAGGGGGGAGATAATCCGGAAAGTGTCGTGTATCAGCGTGACGGCGGGGACGTGTGGCCTTCGCCGCCGATGCCGCGCGGCCCGTCGCCACGCCCGCGCCGGGATTCGCCGTTGGCCTTCATGTCGGCCATCTGCTTGCGCTGCTCAGGCGTCAGCACCTCGAACACCTGACGCTCTGCCTTGGCTCGGGCCAGCGTCATTTCAGACATTGCCTTCGCTGCCGTGTCGGCCAGGGCACGGGCCCTGGCTTCGCTGTAATCGCTTGCCGAACTCAGTGCGCGCAGGTCGTCTTCGGCCTTGCGTACGGCCTTGGCTTTGTCGCGCATGAGCGGCGCCTGGGCGTGCATGATCTCGAAAATCTTGTCGCGCTGGGCTTCGCTGAGGTTGAGGTCGCGCAGAGGCGGCGGCATCGGCTCGCCGCCCATGCCCGGGCCGCCGCGCCCGGCAAAGCTGCCGCAACCAGGGTGGCCGTCCGGGCCGCCCTGAAACGCGGCTGCGCCGAGCGGGATGGCCAGCGCGACGCTGGCGGCGATGAGAAAGCGCTTGATGTTGCCGGTTGAATTCGTCATGTCGTTTTCCTTTCTTTCGGATGGCCCGCCTGGAGCGGGGCGAGTGACAGGACGAATAATCTCTCCGGGGTGGGTTAAGCGCTGTTAGGGAGCTGTAAATGAACGTAAATGGGGGCCGAACGGGGTTTTACGGATGCCTGACACCCGGGCCGCTGCCGAGGCAGCGAAAGAAATTGTCGAGAATGGGCCGGGCGTAGGTTTCGAGCGGGAAGATCTTCGGGTTCTTCGTCCAGTTGTAGAGTAGTCCGTCGATCAGCCCGATCAGGCCGATGGTGGCCTGGTGGGGCGTCAGCGTGTCGGTGATCAGGCCGCGTTCCGCAGCAAGCGTGAAGGCCTGATGGATGACGTCGATGTGGCTCGGCCCCTCGTCGAGGTGTGCGTCGCGCAGGTCAGCCATTTCCCCGACGTATTCGCATTTGTGCCAGAAGATTTCGAAGACGTGCCGGAAGCTCGCATCGTTCAGCATCTTGCCGATGAATTCGTCGGTCGCGGACTGGATGAAACCTAGCGGATCGGCGGCAATGCGCGTGTCGCGATCCTCGCTGTTGATCTGCAGCGGGCAGATCAGCCGGTTGATCATGGCGTCGAACAACGCGACCTTGTTGGCGAAATGCCAGTAGATGGCGCCGCGCGTGACGCCGGCTTTGGCCGCGATGTCGTTCAGCGAAGTCTGCGCCACGCCCTGGCGGTTGAATACCTCGACCGCGGCATCGAGGATGCGATTGCGCGTTTCCTGCGCATCTTCCTTGGTTCTTCTGACCATTTGTTTCTCTCCTCAGTTACCAGCCGTCGGCGGCGTTCAGGCGTCTTCGCGCCAGCCGCCACCGAGCGCCCTGAACAGGTCGACCGCGGCGTTCAGGCGGTTCTTGCGGCTGTTCAGGTAAGTCAATTGTGCAATGTTTGTCGTGCGTTGCGCATCAAGGACTTCGAGAAAACCCACATACCCGGCCTCGTAGCGGGCCTGCGACAGCTTCAGCGAACGGCGCGCCGACTCCAGCTGGGCGATGTTGGCGGTTTCCTCGTCGGCCAGTTCGCGCAGGCTGACGAGGGCGTCGTTCACTTCCCGGAACGCCGATTGCATGGTCTTGCGGTAGTTGGCCAGCATTTCCTTCTGGCCGGCGCTCGCCTGGTCGACGCGGGCGCCGGTGCGGCCGGCATCGAATATCGGCATCGTCAGGCCGAGCGCCGCCGACCAGATGCCGGCCGGGCCGGTAAACAGGTTGGAAAGCGCCATGCTCTCGCTGCCGTAGTTGCCGGTCAGGCTGATCGCCGGGAAATAGGCGGCCTTGGCGACGCCGATGCGGGCGTTGGCGGCGACCAGCTTTTCCTCGGCCTGGCGCACGTCGGGACGGGCTTCAAGCAGCGTTGACGGCAGTCCGGGGGGCGGTACCGGCGGCAGCGGCAACGGCGTCAGGTTGACCGGGATCTGCAGGCCGGGCTGGCCGCTGAGCAGGCCGATCTGGTTTTCGGAAAGGGCGCGCATGCGTTTCAACTGGCTCAGCTGCGACTGCGCCGTCGCCAGCGAGTTCTCCGCCTGGGCGAGCTCAAGGCCCGAGGCAGAACCGGCGTCAAGCCGCGCCTGTACGATACGCAGTGTTTCCTGGCGCGAGGCGACGGTTTCCTGGCTGACTGCCACTTCGGCATCGTGGGCGCGCAGAATCAGGTACTCGCTGGCGACCTGGCCGGTCAGTGTCAGGCGCACTGCGTCGCTGGCAAAGCGGCTGGCCAGTGCGTCGGCTTCGGCGGCTTCGTTCATGCGGCGGATGCGGCCCCAGAGGTCGACTTCGTAGCTGAGCGCGAGCGCGGCACGCCGGTTGTTGTAGATGGCGCCGCCCATCTTCTGGCCGTTGTAGGTTACGCCGCTGGTGCTCAGGCGGCTGCTGGCGGCATCCAGATTGACGGTCGGGTAATAGGCGGAATTGATCTCGCGGGCATAGGCATCGGCCGCCTCCAGGCGGGCGATGGCGGCCTGCAGATCCTGGTTGGCGGCCAGCGCCTGCGCGACGAGGGCGTTCAGGCTGGCATCGCCGAACAATGTCCACCACTCGGGATTAACCGGGGCTTCGGCGCGCGCGGCGGGCACCGCGTCGGCCTGGCTGTACTGCTCGGGCAGCGTGGAATCGGGGCGCTGGTAGTCGGGGCCGACAGCGCAGCCGGCGAGCAGGGCTGTTGCGGTCAACGCCGAAAAAAGGCCGATTTTCAAATTGGGTTTATGCGGGGCGGTCATCTCAGTTTTCCTCCGTCTGGTCGGCATGCGCGTCGCCGGCCGGCAGTTTCTGCTTGCCGCGTTCGAGCCACTTGAAGAAGAGCGGAATGAAGAGGGTGGCGATGAAGGTGGCGGCGATCATGCCGCCGAAGACGCCGGTACCCATCGACTGGCGCGCGGCGGCGCCGGCGCCGGTGGCCTTGACCAGCGGGAAGACGCCGAGCACGAAGGCGAGCGAGGTCATGATGATGGGCCGGAAACGTAGCCGCGCACCTTCGAGGGCGGCATCGACGACTGACATGCCTTCCGCGTATTTCTGGGCGGCGAATTCGACGATCAGGATGGCGTTTTTCGACGCCAGCCCGATCAGCACGACAAGCCCGATCTGGAAGTAGATGTCGTTCGGCATGCCGCGTATCCAGATCGCCGTGAGCGCACCCATCAACGCGAAGGGCACGGCCATGACGACGGCCAGGGGCAGCGACCACTTTTCGTACTGCGCGGCGAGAATCAGGAAGACCATGACGATGGCGAAGGCGAAGGCCTGCATCGACGAGCCGGCGGTGCGCTTTTCCTGGAAGGCCTGGCCGGTCCACGAGATTTCGTAACCGCTGGGCAGCGTCGCGGCAGCAACTTCCTCAACGATCTTGATCGCGTCGCCGGAGCTGATGCCCGGCTTGCTGTCGCCCATGACCTTGGCGGCGACAAAACCGTTGAAGCGTTCGACCTGCTCGGGGCCGACCACGCGCTTGACGGTGGCGATGGCCGACAGCGGAATCATCCCGTTGCTGGTCGTGCTGCGCACATAGACCTTGCCGATGTCTTCCGGCTTCATGCGGTAATCGGCTTCGGCCTGCAACTGCACTCGATAGACGCGGCCGGCCTTGTTGAAGTCATTGACGTAAAGCGCACCCATCGTGCTTTGCAGCGTCGAATACACCGAATCGAGCGGGATGCCGAGCGCCAGCGCCTTCGGCTCGTCGACCTCGACGAAAAGCTGCGGCACGGTGGGGCGGAAGAAGGTCGAGATGCGGGTGAATTCCGGGTGCTTCTGCAGCTCGGCCATGAAGTTCTTGACCACTTCGTCGAGCTTCCTGGCATCGCCGTCGACGCGGTTCTGCACATAGACTTCAAAGCCGCCGGCGGTGCCGAGCCCCTGGATAGGCGGCGGGTTGAAGACGAGGCCCATGCCGTCCGGCTGCATCATGCCGATGCCCATGAACTTGCCGGCCAGATCCTGCGCCTTGGCATCGCGTTCGCTCCAGTCGTGCAGCGGGATGAACATGGTGCCGGCGTTCGGCTTGTTGCCGCCGCCGATCAGGTCAAAGCCGGAAACGACGAAGGTGTGCATCACTGCCGGGTCGGCAGCGATCGCCTGGCGCATGTTCTCGCCGGTCGTTGCCGTGCGCTTGAGCGTGGCGCCGTCGGGCAGCATGATGGCGGAAATCAGGTAACCCTGGTCTTCGGCCGGCACGAAACTACCGGGATGATGCGGAAGAAGGCGACAATACCGCCGATCAGGAGCACGAAAATCAGGCCGACGACGATACTGTGCTTGATGGTCAGGCTGACAACGCCGATGTAGGCGCGGGTCAGGCGTTCAAACAAGCGGTTGAAGGGCGCGAAGAACTTGTTTTCCGTGTGCTGCATCTTGAGCAGCAGCGCGCACAGGGCCGGCGTCAGGGTCAGCGCGACGATGCTGGAAATCGCCACCGACACGGCGACCGTCACGGCGAACTGCTTGTAGAGCTGGCCGGCGATGCCACCGAGGAAGGCGACCGGTACGAAGACGGCGACCAGCACCAGCGTCGTGGCGATCACCGCACCCTGAACTTCCTTCATGCCCTTGATCGCCGCCTGGCGCGGTGGCAATTTTTCTTCCGACATCAGGCGCTCGACGTTTTCGAGCACGACGATGGCGTCATCGACGACGATACCGATGGCGAGCACCATCGCGAACAGCGTCAATGTGTTGATCGAGAAGCCGAACAGCCAGAGGCCGGCGAAAGTGCCGATCAGCGAGATCGGCACGGCGATCATCGGGATCAGCGTGGCGCGCCAGTTCTGCAGGAAGATGTAGACCACGGCGAGCACCAGGATCATCGCTTCGACCAACGTCTTGACCACTTCATGGATCGATGCCGAAACGAAGCGCGTGGTATCGAACGGGATCACGTAGCTCATGCCTTCAGGGAACTTGATCTTGAGTTCGTCCATCCTCGCGGTCACTTTTTCCGCCACTTCCAGTGCGTTGGCGCCGGTTTGCAGGAATACGCCCATCGCGATGGTTGGCTTGCCGTCCAGCGTCACCTGCTGGTCGTAGCTGGCCGCGCCGAGTTCGATGCGCGCCACGTCCTTCAAACGCAGGACGCCGCCCGGGCCGCTGGCGCGGATGACGATATTGCCGAATTCTTCGGGCGTCAGCAGGCGGCCCTTGGCGGTTACTGTGTAAACCAGCTGCTGGTCGCTAGGCGCCGGCTCCTGGCCGATCTTGCCGGCCGCGTTCTGGGCGTTCTGGATGCGGATCGCGTTGGCGACATCGCTGGTCGTCAGGCCCAGTTGCGCCATGCGGTCGGGCTTGAGCCAAACGCGCATCGAGTAATCCTGGGCACCGAAAATGGTCACGTCGCCGACGCCCTTGACTCGCTTCAACTCGTCAACGATGTTCAGGCTGGCGTAGTTGGAGAGGAAGAGGGTGCTGAATTTACCCTTGTCGGATTCCAGCGCGACGACTTGCAGGATATCGTTCGAACGCTTCTGGACGATCACGCCGTTACGCCGTACTTCTTCCGGCAGGCGCGGTTCTGCCGCTTTGACCCGGTTATTGACGTTGACCGAGGCGATATCGACGTTGGTGCCGACCTCGAAGGTTGCGGTAATGGTGACCGCGCCGTTGGCCGAGGCCGACGAGGTGAAGTAGAGCAGGTTCTCGACCCCGTTCAACTGCTCCTCGATGGGGGCGGCGACGGTACGCGCCAGCGTTTCGGCGGAAGCGCCCGGGTAGGAGGCGGTGATCAGCACCGTCGGCGGGGCGATCTGCGGGTACTGCGCAATCGGCAGCACCTGCGAGGCCACCAGCCCGGCGATGACGATGATGATCGAGATGACCGACGCGAAAATCGGCCGGTTGATGAAGAATTTCGACATGGCGGATCCTTACTTCTGGGCCGGCTTGGCCGCGTCGGGTGCTGGCTTCGCGGCTTCCGGCGTACCGGCCGGCGGTGCCGGCGGGTGCGGATCGACCGGGGCGCCCGGCTTCAGCTTCATCAGATTGTCGATAATCACCTTGTCACCAGCCTTGAGGCCGTCGAGGACGATCCAGTCCTTGCCGAACCATTCGCCGGTTTTGATCGGGCGCGGTGCGACCTTGTTCTCAGCATCGGCGGTCATCACCAGATTGCCTTGCTCGCTCTGGATCACTGCGCTCTGCCGCACCAGGAAAACGCCGCCCTGTTCGCCGGCCAGCAGGCGAATGCGCACAAACTGGCCGGGCAGCAGGCGGCCTTCGGTATTACGGAATTCGGCGCGCAACTGGCGGGTGCCCAGCGTCGGGTCGATGGTGCTGGCGAGGAAGTTCAACTTGCCCTTGACCGGAAAGACGCTACCGTCCGACAAGAGCAGCTCGACGCCAGTTACCGTTTCCGATGTCAAACGGCCACCCGGCAGGCGCGCTGCTTCGTTCGGCGAGATGCTGAAACGCACCCACATCGGATCATTCTGGTAAACCGAGGTCAGCAGGCTGTCGGAGCCGACAGTCACCAGATTGCCCACCGATTTGGCCGCGCGCCCGGAGATGCCATCCACGGGTGCCGTGACCGTGGTCCAAGAGAGGTTGAGCTGGGCCTGACGCAACGCCGCTTGCGCCAGTTCGTTGGCGCTGATCGCGTCGTCGTATTCCTTGCGGCTGACGCCCTGGATGTCGACCAGCTTTTTTAACCGCGCCAGTTCGCGCGTCGCCTGATCCGCCTTGGACTTGGCTTCGGCCAGCGCGATTTCATAGGTCGAGCGATCGATCTGGAACAGCGGTTGCCCGGCCTTGACCGTCGCGCCTTCCTGGTAAAGCTGCTTCATCAGGATGCCGCCGACGCGAGCACGTACTTCGGTTTCCTTTGCGCCCTCGGTCTGCGCGACGATCTCGACCGCATTCGGCACACTGCGCGGCTGCATTTCCAGCACCGTCACCGGCATCGGCCCCATCTTCGGCGGCGCCGCATCCTGCTTCGAGCAGGCAGAAAGAGCAAAAGCGCCGACCAGCAGCGAAAGCAGAACGGGCTTGATGAAATGCGGCTTTGCTGCCACGGCATTGGACATGTCGAACTCCGGCGAACGAATAGGAATGGTTCGCATAATACATAGATTCGAGAATGTATGTAAGTGATATTTTTGTTACGGAGTTGGGGTTGTGCTTTGGCCGGATGGTGCCCTAAGCGGAAGTAGCAAGTTTGCGAAACCGGACGTTAAACGACAGAGTCCTGCAGTGCGGCACATTTGCTACAACGAACGGTTAGGTGCTGGACGACAAGAGTCCATTGGACTCAAAGTACGTTTGCCAGAACTTTGTCGCATCTTCAAGTGCGTCTTCGAACCACACTTCGGAACCATCCTCCCTCACCAGAATGAGTGCTGACACATCGAAGCCGCGCGAAAATGCACCATGCTGAAAGGCACCAGCGTGTTCTCTAGCTTCCCTTAGGCGCGGCGCATACTTTGTTATGTCCTTGTGTTTGGTCGCGTTGGCTACGTCTTGAAGCAACTCGAGGTTCCTGCATGCAGCTTTGATTGCCGTTTGAAAACCAGCGAGCGTAGCGAAGCCTAACTGCGGCCCATGCTCCTTGTAAATCCAGTCGCAAAGGCTCCATGCATCGATCGCACAATGATTTGCGCGCTCTGTGTTCAACGCATCCGATCGGAACTCTGACAAATTTTTGTGCAGCACTTCAAGAAGCGCTTTTGCATTCTCGCGACCGAAGGATCGCATAGCCATTACTGTGCACGACGGAAAAGCTTCAATGGGCTAACTGCAAGATGACCAAACCAAGGGAGTGCTTCATCCTTAAGCGACTGGCTTACATTGAATCCCGTGCGAAGTGAGAGCCTGAGTTCCTTGTCGAGGGTATTGCAGTTAGCGGGAACACTTGGCCCACTTGGTTTTTTCTTCCGCAAACCTGATACTGCTTTTGTGGGGAAATCGATCGTGAAGACGTAGTTTGCGCAAGTCGGTGCTGTGTCAACAAAGACAATACGTGTCTTTCCCCACTCAACTACCTCGTAGGTATCGAGGTTTACATGCAGACCCCTTCCCATAATTTGGGCGGTTGCCGATGTACAGCGCATAAGTTCACGCTCGCAGATGATCTCGGTGGTTAGAAGTGGCACCGGGAATCCGGACACTCGGTTAAGTGAAATCTCTGCTTCAATGGGCGATGGAAATCGCCTGCCAAGGAGCAGAAGCAATGAGAAGACCCCGTCGTAACCACACAGCCGCGTTCAAGGCCAAGGTAGCGATCGCCGCCCTCAAGGGGACGAGACGCTTGCCGCGTTAGCGGAGAAGTTTGACATTCATCCGAATCAAATTACGCAGTGGAAGGCACAGTTGCTGGAGAACGCCTCTGGCGTCTTCGCCACGGCCGCCGAGAAACAAGCGGCGACGCCAGACCTTAAAGAGTTGCACGCAAAGATCGGTCAGCAGGCACTGGAGATTGATTTTTTGGCCGTCGCGCTCGGTCGCATCGGCGATGCGAGCGCAAAACGATGATCGACAAGACCCACAGCCTGCCGGTCGTCAGGCAAGTCCAGTTGCTTGAACTTTCCCGCTCCTCGGTCTATTACCAGGCACAGCCGACGTCAGAGAACGATCTGCGACTGATGCGGCGCATTGATGAACTGCATCTGGAGCATCCGTTCGCCGGGGCGCGGATGCTACGCGACATGCTCAAACTGGAAGGTCACGAGATCGGCCGCAAGCATGTCGGCACGCTGATGAAGAGGCTGGATATCCAAGCCATTTATCGCAAGGCCAACACCAGTCGGCGCAACCAGGTACATCGCATCTATCCCTACCTCTTGCGCGATCTCACCATCGATCGTCCAAATCAGGTCTGGGCCATGGATACGACCTACATCCCGATGCGTCGGGGCTTCGTCTATCTGAGCGCCGTCCTCGACTGGGCAACGCGCCGCGTGCTGGCCTGGCGTCTGTCGAACAGCCTGACCGCCGACCCCTGTGTCGATGCCCTGGAAGAGGCGATCATGAGATATGGCTCGCCGGAGATCATGAACACCGATCAGGGTAGCCAATTCACCAGTGCCGCCTTCATTGGCTTGCTTCATGAACGTAGCATTCAGGTCAGCATGGATGGCAAGGGCTGTTGGCGGGACAACGTCTTCGTCGAACGCCTCTGGAAGTCGGTGAAGTACGAGGAAATCTACCTGCACGGTTATGACACCGTTTCCGACGTCAAACAGGCGCTGAGCCGATATTTCGATTTCTACAATCGCCGCCGTCCACATTCAACCCTTGACGGGCAAACCCCGGATACGGCTTACTTCACCCAGCCGCGGCTTGTCGCAGCGGCTTAACCCGCAGAGAAATCACTTAAGAAAACCGAATTTCTGTCCAACTGCGCGGGGCCACCTCTAACTGGCGTGGCGGTACGCCATACCCTCGTAGTTGAGCATAGACCGTACTAACACGCTTGTCGGCAATCGCAATGCTCATTGCGCGGCTCCCAAAGCTCTCGGCATGCCCGATCAAAGTGATCCGTGTTTTCGGGTTGGCCTTGAGACGTTCTGCATGAAGGCGCAGAGTTGCTTTGCCTGTCTCATCAATATCCGATGACCCCTGCTCGAAAAAGACGTTGTTCTCCGGCTCTACCGAGGCGATAACTTGTGATTCTGTTCTCGTGGGTGGCACCTCGGGTTCGGTTACCACTAGAGGTGTCGACTTGTTGACCGGAACCACGGGTTCTGGTGTGCTTGCACACGCGGCAAGTGAGAGAACTGCCAAAAAGCAAAGAAGCTGGAAAATGTGTTGCATTACAGTTCTTCCTCGACCCCGCCATCAGAATCGGATGTGCTCACGGCTTGGCCGGGCGGCGCAATATGCCAAACTTTGCCATCCGACTGGTGGTGCAAGCTGTCGCAGCTAAAACCAACTGCTCTGTCAATATCGTGCAGTCGCTGTACTACGACTGCGAGACTCGTACTAACTCGCGAAGAACGAATATTAGCGTAGTTGCATTCTTAAACGGCAGTCTCCGAACCAGCCAACGTTGGCCGATGAGTACTGGGGCCGATGTGCACATTCAGAGGCTGCGGCAGGTTTCAGATTTGAACTGCCCTTGGAGTGTCAGCTTTCGAGAAGAGTTCACCGACCGCTCATGGCCGGTTGTGACGGTCGGCACGGGGGGTTGGTCCACTCCGAGAACTGCTGGACAACCTACTTTAACACGTCGGCCAATCTGGCCGTACGGGTCTCGGCGCAAGAAGGATGCAATGAGCCGGTTAGCTGCCGCTCAGCTTCAGACAGTGTCCATTGGCAGCTACCTTGTACGATGAGCTCGAACTTCCGACCCTATGCCTTCATTGGTTGCCTCAGTGCTTCAACGATAGGTAACCGAATCCAGCGGTCGGCGAGTCTCATGGCATTCGAGGCAATTCAATGACTATGGTCAATGCGCTTTCGCCAATGTCCCGATACGGTATTTTGCCAGCAGTTCATCAGCATAAGGCGCATGCGGACGACCTTTAGTTTTCGTGTTGTAGGCTTCCGTCGCCTCCTTGCCGCACCAGGGCAGGACGATGTCCGGCGGCGAGGGATGAGCCGGCAGGTAGGCACTGAGGTCATACACCGATCCACGAATCGCCATCCAACAATTCCCCGGTGCAGCATGCCTGGCCAGTTCCGCCAGGGTAACGGCTTTTCCCTGGGCCTGCGCATCGCCTTGCTCGCCAGGATTCCAAAGCGCGGAGGTCATACCCAGACCGAAAACGACCAGCCAGAAGACTGTCGTTGAAACAATATAGAGTGTGCGAGTCATCGAAAGTCGAAATGCTCAAAGTGAATTCGTTCAATGGGGATGCTACGGTCAAGTAGCGCTCGGGAAACAGCCTCGATCAATCCCGGAGGACCGCAGACGTAGCACTCGTGGTTTGCCAGTGCGTCAGCCCCTGGCAATAACCGGTTCAGATTGGGCACTCCCGTTCCCGTAGCCTCCGCCTGCAAGACAAGTCCGGGGCTGTTTGCCGATAATGTGGTCAGTTCTTCGAGGTAGGCTGCATCCTGCTCGCCGCGATACAAATAGATCAGGGTCGTTGGCGTCTCGACCGACTGCTGCCGCAGAAAACCGATAAACGGCGTAATGCCAATTCCCCCCGCCACCCACAACAGCGGTCGGGACGGCAAAGCTTTCAGGAATTCGCCAAAGGGGCCATGCACTCGGGCGGAAACGCCAGGTTCCAGGTGCTGCATGCGTCGCGTACAGTCGCCCAAGGCCTTCACCCCGATGCGAAGTTCGTGCTCAAGCCCAATACCACTGATGGTAAATGGATGAAATTCGCCACAGCCTTTATAGCTTGGCCCCCTGAAGAATGCCGTCAGGACGAATTGCCCCGGCACGGCGTCGACCGGCATGGCCAATGGTTTGAGCGAAACCTCCACCATCGACTGCGCTACCGAGCGCACCGAAGTCACGATATAGGGCTTTGCGGCCGTTCCGAGGTCGACACGCAGCAGGCGCCAGAGCAGGAGCAGGACAGCGGTAGCCAGGGCAAGCAAGCCCCCGGCGCTAATCCCGAGTTGCAGGACATGGATAAAGCCGATCAATACGCCGAGTCCGAGCAAGCCGTGCAGCCATCGCCATGTGCTGTAGGCAAGGCGGCTCATGAAGGTAGTGGCCAAACCCAGCATCAGGAAGAGCAATCCAGCCCAGCCCAGCCAGACCGGCCAGTTTTCCGAAAACGGCGAGATGACTTGCCATGCCAGATTCGGCGACTCGGCCCAGCCGGCGGTGGCCAGGGCCAGTGGATGCAACAGCAGCAGCAGATAAGCCGCCATACCCGTTTGGTGGTGCCAAGCAGTAATTCGCTCCAGTCCACCCAGACTACTGGCCAGGCGAACCTCGCGCACCATTAGCAGCAAATTGAATAAAAGCAGACCTGCCCCCGCCCAGCCGAGGATGATCCCGATCGCACGCCAGAAAGGCAGCCCTTCGGGAAATGCCCAAAAGACAGGCGCACCCACGAAGAGCAAAAGCAGAGTCGGTAGCGACAGGGTACGCAGGCGAGACATTGAGGATTCCGCCATGACTTCGATGCTTCAGTTCGCCGGCTTCAGATGTGCGCAGATATCGCGCCCACCGGATGGCATTGCCGAACCCTTCTCTTTGGCACGTTGCTCCATCAGTCGGTGATGTTCTTGCTTGTAGGCCCGGCATTCATCGAGCGTCTTGAAGCCACGAACACGCGCCTGGTGTTCGACGCGCTCCTCCGGGGTCATGAATTGCCAACCCCGGGTATTGTCTTCACTCGCCCGCCATGGGCCGCGAGCCTCGGCGGCAAATGCCGCTGCTAGCAGCAACGACCCGGACAATGTCATCACAAGCCAACGCGATCTCATGGATGCCTCCCTGCAAGCCCTCGCCATCGGTGCTTCAGGCCGCGTCCTTGCCCTGCATTTCATCCGCTGTTGCCCTGAGGGCGATAGCAACGGCTGTCTTGCTGTCGTTGGGCAGCGTTCCCTCGAAGGACGCCAGAGCCTGTTTGATCAGTTCCATTTCAGTCTCCTCTTCCGATTGGTCAGCAACATCATGATGCGCTCAATTACCCGAACAAGGAATGCAAACGACCTGACTATCCTTGGTTCACACATAGGAGCGTGCCCGAAATTTTGTGTTTCCCGAATGTCTGGTATCCAGTAGGCAGCTGGGCTATTCGTTGCCTCACTTGACTGGCGGCAATGGCCGTGTAACTCACGGTTAGCCTCCACGACGTACGACCGTTCCACTCTGCTAGCTGCCGCTGAACATCTGACGGCACGAACGGCCGCAGAGGGTCGTCAGCACTCGGTGATGGATGGCAGCTTACGGGAAGCGAAAATTCACTGACCGCTTTCCGGCAACGAACTCGACGAGAGGTCGGTCGCACCCGACCCATTGTGACGTTCAGGCTATCTATAACCAGACCTTCAACGGACTCGCTCACCGACTCCGCATGGCAGAGGTGGGTGAAACACCCAGCCTTAACTTCTCTCTACTCGTTCTAGCGCGCTACAGGCGTACGTCACCCAAAATTCACCGTCGAACACCCACGCGGTTAGCTCCCCCGTTCCGGTTGGTTGCACTAACCCCTCCCGCGCCAACATTCCCAGCTGCTCCTGGTTGGTTGATACCGGGGTCCCGCACGCCTACGCCGGGTGCGCCTACGCCCACACCAGGTGCGACTCCCACGCCCGGAGCGCCGACACCGGGGGCTGCTACTGGGCGAGCAACACATCCTTTGGGTACGCCAACGCTCTTGCAATAGACGACGGCACTCGCGGGCATGGCAGCCATACCAAGGCCAAAAGCCAGCACTGAAGTTACAAATAAACGGTTCATCATTCACTCCCGCACACCAGTATAAACGCCAAAAGTGGCACCTCAAGATACGAACTGAGCTTACACCTACCCCGCCCCAATGACTGGTTTGGGCAGATGTTTTTTGCGTCCGTGCATGGCCAGGAGGGTGAAATCGTCAATGGCTGCTTCGGAGTATTTCAGTTCTCAGAACCTGGACTTGGCTGACTGGCCGGTTTGGAGAAAGCTGATCGACCGCTTGGGGTCGATAGGGTGAGTAGCCCTTTTCAGTAAGCAGCCGCTCGGATTTGTCGCCCCCTTTTTTTGGCTGGTCGCGAATGGTGGGTCTGCGGAGAAAAATGACCATGACCGGGTTCCGTTTATCCAGGTCTGCTGTCGCTCTTCTTCCACTCCACTGCGACATCAGGATAGGTCCTGAGATAAGTATTCACGGCTTCGCCGATGGTCGGAAAGAAGACCTCCGCACCAAGCCGTGAAAAGAGCCCAAAGCGCTTCAGCTTATCCTGGACGGGATCCTTCATCTCGGCGAAGCACAACTTGATGCCGGCAGCCCGCAAGGTCTCATCGAGCTTGGCGACGATGTCCGCAGCGGTGACATCCACGCTGGTCACCGGTTCCGCTGTGATCACCAGCCAGCGCACCGGCGTTGGCGAGGCCGCCACGGCGTCGAGGGCGCGCTCGTGGAACCACTCTGCATTGGCGAAAAACAGGGGTGCCGCCCAGCGGAACAGGACCAGTCCCGGAATAAGGCGGGCGTCGGGGTAGCGCGAGGTGTCGTGGTAGCCATTGATGCCCTTGACGCGACCCAGTACGGCTGAGTCCGGACGCCAGCCATCCCAGAGGAACTCGATTACCGCCAGCAGGATCGCCAGGCCAATGCCGGGAATGGCGCCCAGCACAACCACGCCGATGCAGCAGCCGATCGACAACCAGAACTCCCAGCGCTGAATGCGGTAAATGCGCCGCAGATCGGCGATCTCGATTAGTCCGATGGCTGCAGCGATCACCACGGCGGCCAGTGCAGTGTTTGGCAGGTACTGGAGCAGGTTGGGCGCCAACAACAGGAGCAGGGCGACAGCAACGGCGCCGACGACGCTGGTCAACTGCGTCCTGGCGCCGGCGGCTTCGGCTACCGGGGTGCGCGACGAACTGCTGCTGATCGGAAAGCCCTGAAAGAATCCGGCCGCAAGGTTGGCGGCTCCCAGCCCCACCATCTCCTGGTTGGGATCCACATAGGCGCCGGTCTTGTCGGCATAGGTACGTGAGAGCACGCTGGTGTCGGCGAAAGAAACGATAGCGACGGCAAAGCCACCCATGAGGACAGGAACGACATCGGCGAGCGTGATCCATGGAATGGCAAAGGCCGGCAGACCCTGGGGCAGCGAACCCAGCACTGAAACGCCATAGCTGTCGAGGCCGAGCATCGCGACGAGGACGGTCGCTCCGATCACGGCGATCAGTATCCCCGGCAAGTGCTTGCTGCGGTTGAGCAGCATGATCAGTGCCAGCGTGCCGCCGCCGACCATCAAGGCGGTCGAGTTGGTCTTGCCGGCCAGCAGCGCCTGGGCGAACTGCCAGACCTTGTTGAGCGGATCCTCGGCGTCGATCGAGAAACCGAACAGTTTGGGTAGCTGGCTGATCAAGACCGTCAGCGCAATGCCGTTCATGTAGCCGTAACGGATCGGTTTCGAGAGCAGTTCTGTGACAAAGCCGAGACGGGCGACGCCAGCCAAGATGCACAACACGCCCGACACCACCGCCATCATGCTGGCCAGAGCGATGGCGCGTAGCGGGTCGCCACCGGACAGCGGCAGGACGACGGCAAGGATCAATGTAGCCAGCGAAGAATCAGGCCCGAGAACGAGAATGCGGCTCGGGCCGAACAGCGCATAGGCGAGCAGCGGGATGATCGTGGCGTAGAGACCATAGATGCCCGGCACGCCCGAGGCCACGGCATAGGCAATGCCAACCGGCACCAGCATCGTGGTCAGCACCAGACCCGCGGCGACGTCATGGCGCAGCCAGGCAAGCTCGTAGTGACGCAGTGTCTGCAGTCCCGGCAGCCATTTGAGCCAGCCGGCCTGGTCGGCCGCACCCTGTCGAGGCGCGATGCGGCCCGCCTCCGGGATTGGGTCGCCAGGCTGCGATTCATTCATGGCAGCTTGAGGGAGAGAAAAATCATCGGCACCTGCGGGAGTATCTCTGGACCTGATAGCCGCGGTCAATCCTGGTGAATCGCTCCTTGGCCTTCCGGCCGAAGGGATGGAGTTGAACTGTTCAGGGTCAGATGTACGCGTTCGCAAGATCGGAAAGCTTCCGTTCGGGACGCTACCTTTTCGAGAGGCGGCTAAACGTCCTATTGCTGACTTAGTTACTCGGCAAGTTGAATGTCGGCAATGGCCGAGTTGTGCGCATTGCCCCAGAATCAGGTTACAAAGTGCTGTAGATACACAGGCTGGGTACTAATTCGGTTTTCATAACGTTGTCTTAACGGACATCGGACTGGGTGACGCCATTAAATCTGCCTAGAAACCTGACGAGAATCCCGGTAATGACAAGACAGGTTCTATATTTTGTGTGCCCTGCCTATTGACCCGCACGCCGACTCAGACTTCAATAAGCAATTCTGGTCGAAAGCCCACACCCTGTTCCTTGGGGTAGCCACGCTGATTCGATACGATCCGACATTCATTTTCGGCATTAAAGTCGTAGCTGGCATGGGTGTGCCCGTAGCACCATAGATCAACGCGATGCTTTTGCATCAGGTACGAGAGATCCGTCACGAAATAGGGTGACAAATCGCTGCCTTCGAATTGCGGTGGAATGCAGCCTCGATGCGGAGCGAAGTGCGTGACGACTGCGGTCTTGCCAGGAAATGGTTTGGTGAGTTCGGTATCCAGCCAGCCTACCGAAGCTTGGTGCATCTCGAGTGTGTCTGAAGGGTCCAGCGGTTTACCGCCCGGGCGTTTCTTGATCTTGTAATAGTCGTTGATCAACTGCTTGGCCCGGAGCATGGCTTTGACGCCAAGGTCGACACCGTATAAATCGAAACCACTCCAGAGAGTGCAGCCCAGAAACCGGACACCTTGGATCTCAATGGCCCGATTTTCAAGAAAGTGAATACCCGCACTTTCCCACTCGGGTTTGCGCATTTCCGCCAGTAGTGTCAGGTCGCTGTCGTAGAGTTCGTGGTTGCCACAGATGTAGATCACTGGCTTGCCAGCCAATGCGGCGGCCGCCCACGTCAATCCTGCGGTCTTCGAGGCAATGTCGCCAGCCAGGATGACCACGTCCGCTTCTTTGACCGTGGCAGGTGGTTCCCAAGCGCCTTGATTAAGGTGCAGATCAGAAAAGAGGGCGATTTTCAATTTGGTTCCTCTGTTGCGAGCACATAAGCACGCAGCAATATATCTTTTCCTATCGATAATAAGGCAAGTCAGTATTGATCAAGCCCCGTTGACGACGAGGCCTCAATGACATGTTTAATGCATCGGCGAGTCAATTTCACCCAGCATAGCTCCCGAGACCGTCGCAAGAACCCCCACAAAAGCTTCGGTGCCATCTCGGAGCAGGGCAATACTCTCGTTATCCAGAGTGGTTGCAGAAAGTAGATGGGCGAGGTCAGGCAACTCCTGAGCGCCATATTTCCTGGTCATGTGTGCCGCCTGCATCGCCAGGATTCTGGCAACCTCTGCAAGATCATCCTTGCTCGCCTTAGCAATCATTTCCTCTGACAACTGCCAGTAACCGCAAAACTCCAGAAATACGGGGTCGTTCTTGTCCATGCGCAATATTCACTTTCTGCTGTCTGCGTGTTGCTGCGCGGGTCAGATTGACCATCGTGTGCGATTTTCACTGACCACGATTTGTATCCAAGCTGCCAGTCCATGTGTATATCTTCTTCCCAAGTACGGAGTCCACATAGTCGCTATGCGTCAGGCTGCCTGTCTCGGCATGCCCCAGAATGGCGTCAATGATTTCCGGGTCGAGTCCGCGAACCCGTAATTCCCTCGATAAGCGATGGCGAAAGAGGTTTAGCGGGAGCGGCCAATCGAACACGCCAAGTCCGGCGATTTCCGATTCACTGACCGATCGCCACTGAAAGCCATTTCCGTTTTCGCCCAGAAAGAAGAAAAGCGGAAGTCGCCCCGTAGGCATTGTCGCGAGCAATGCAATTTCATTGGCCAAATCGGGGGCGCCCTGCTGAAGTGCTTCTGCGAGCCTGGCGAGGTGGGAAAGGTAGCGCTGCTGAAGGAATTCGCAAACGGCCTCTGGAAGCGGCGCAAGGCGTCCTTGATGGAGGCCATCGATTACCTTGTCCTCGATGTAAACAACCGCTTCTCTGAAATCAAAATATCGCAGCGATTCGAATGGGTCACGAATCGGGCGGCCACCGGTTGCTGCCAGGAGCATGACGACGGTAAAGGCGACAAAAGCGTTATGGAATTGAATTGGGTCATCACGCTCGCGCAGACGGTCTACCTTCTGCGCTGCTTTCGCCAGGGTTTCGACGACGAGCGTCTCAATCGGGCACAGGCGGCTGCCGGCGGCACGAGCGCGCAAATCCGTTTCCGCGAGCGCAACTGGCACGGATCCGCCAATGCCAGAAAAGACGCCCAGGCATTCTTCTGCATCCCAATAGCCATATCCGCAAGCACCAGGAAGTCCTGAGGCGGGATGGCTGGCGATAAGCCGGGCAAAATTATGGTTGCGCTGGGCGAAATAGCTCTCGAGTGGCAGCATCCCGGCCAGCATTCCCGGCGTCAGGCCAGGGGAGATTTCGGCAAGCATAGAAGCGCAGGCCTGCTGCGGTTTCTTCTGATTTCCTGTGGTTGCCCATAGTGCGATCAGTGAGTGTGAGTCTGGCTGGCAGGACAACGCTTCGACGAATGTTTGGGCAATATCGGTTGGTGGCTGAACCACCAAGTGAGAAAGGCTGGGATGTACCCAGCGATTTTCTGGCTCGAATTTTGGACTCCAGCCTGAATAACGTGCTGGCGGACGGCGATGAAAATAGCCATCCGGGTGCAGGCGCCATTCCGCAGTGCTTTCTGTGCCTATCTCGATGGCCGACGCTCGGGCTATGGATCGGCCCAAGGTGGCAGCAGTCCAGATCAGTGCGCGGCTCAGTCGAAGCGAAACATCGGTGGTGTTGTAGACATTCCGCAGCCAGGCTTTAAGTTCTGCGGATTGATTTGGATTGGGGCGGGAAAGCGACCAGGGAAGATATTGTTGCTCCTCGCTGCTGAACAAGAGGACGCTTTTCTCCAGTTGCCTTTCCTGAGTCAGGGAAAGATTAGCCGGTGTTTCAAAGCCGACGACGTCGCCTACGTCATCGTTACCAACGATAACAGTGCTAGTCGGTAGATCGGTATGTTCATCCTCATCGACAAACGCCAAGGGTTGGTCGCCATCGGCGCTTCCAGATTGTGGGGGTATTACCCAGAGCGATGGCTCGGAAGCGCCGGAAATCAGAAGATGCTCGCCAGTAGTGACGGATACGATGGCCCTCAGCAAGTCTTGGTTGCTGTCCGGAAATGTCTTGTTCTCGCGGTAAGAGTTGGCATGGCCACGTATTTCGGTGTTCAGCGTCGACCAGTCGCTGCTACAGGAAAGGATCCCCATAAATATCGGAAGCCACTGGCTGGAGATTCCTCGGGACAGATCTTCGCAGCAAATTCGCAAAGCCTCGGCCACTCGGCGGTGGTGGGCGTCGAGAATAGGTTTCTCATTGAGCGCACGTTCAAATGCATGTGTGATCAGCCAGAGGCGCAAGCGTGCGAGCCAAGCGTTTTCTCGGCTTCCTTCGGGATAGCGCGTGATGAATAGCGCGAGGAGGTAACAGCGCCGTAATGAATTGCCGAGATGAGCGCGTGCGCTGCGCGTATCGGAATAAGCGGTGAAATTGGAGGGGAAATCGGCGTGCTCGTTGACTGCGATTCCCAGGCGTGACAGTGCGGCTGCGGCTGGTGATGCATCACTCCAGGCATGCAGTAGCGCTAGCGATTCAGGGCGCCGGATTTCGTCGAGGATATTTCCGAGGCCGCCGAAAAAGAGAGAGGTTTGCGTGGCGTTAACCAGATGCCTGAATTCGGCGGTCAGGCCATGTACTGCAAACCAGGCATCAGCAATCCCCCAGGTACCTTCTGGTACAGGGTTGGCTGGTTGAGTTGGTTCCGCAAGACTCACGTTGCTGTATATAGAAATGAGTGTCTGCTATCAGCGGTCGGAAATCCCAGATTTTCTGGAGCATTCCCCTCGGCGATCTTCGCCAGGTTGGAGTAATCGATCAGTGCTCGGTTGACCTGGAAATACAGCCGCCAGGAAACGGTGTATCAGTGCGTGCCGAAGATCGCGACGCCCGCAGTTTTGGCGGCCTTCGCCAGATTAGTATCAAGCGTTGCCAGCGGTAGTCCGGTACGCAGTGCCATTTCCAGATAGGCAGCGTCGTAGGCAGATAGCTTGTAGCGCCGGGAAAGGTTCAATGTATCCCCCAGGGCGTGAACTGCGGTCGCCTGATCGGTTACGATATTGAGCCTTCCAAGGAGGGTAATGAAGCGTTGCGAGTCGGCCTCGGTCACGATGCCCTTGGACTCAACTTTGGCGATCACATTGGCTACTTCCAGTGCAAACAGCGATGGGACGATGGCCTGCGAATCCTTTAGTGCCTTCAGCGCCACACCAGCAAAATCTACACCCGCCGGATTGGTTTCGGGGACTAACCAGAGTAGCGCCACAGAAGCATCCAGCACAAAACTCATGCCCGGCCCTCGTTGATGAGTTCCTTGAGATCAACGCCTTCCAATGGCTTGCGGGCCTGCATAAAGGACAGCATTTCATCGACGGCTGCCATGCAGTCGGAATGCTTGTTGTCTTCCGCCGGCACAAGTTCGGCCACGGCTTCGCCACGCAAGGTGATGGTGTAGCGATTGCCGGCCTGAATGCCACGCAGCAACTCTGGTAACTTCGTTTTTGCCTCGTATGATCCAACTTCAATGTTCACGATCTGCTCCTTTTGATTGGTATGGACCAGTGTATAGACCGGTCGCAATGTGTCAAGTTTCAGCGAGTCGAATCGGGGCGGGGCTTGTGATTTGTGCCAGCTAGGTATTTTGCGCAAAACGACACACGCTCCAGTGCGCAACTCCCATTTCCCAGTCTGCCGGATTTTTTACCAGCCCTTTTGAGGCGACCTGTCTTCAAACTGGTTTCGTCTTATTGGTGCTACTGAGAGCCTTGGGATTTGATAGGTTATCTGGTGCGCGCCTTGACCGAAGGTCAAGAATTGCCCGGGTGCCTGACGATCAATTGTGCTCGGCTTATCGGGTTTGCTCCTCCGTAAGTGGGCTAGTTTGGGAATTGCTCTGAGAATGGTAACGACCGCAATTGCCTTCAATGGCGCCAATTTAGCGCGTTTTTACAAATTTAAATCCTATTGCAGTCTTTAAATTGTGTATTTCTCATAACCATCCTGCCCCCGCAACCAAGAAATGCAACGAAGGATCAACAGCTTAGCGGCGTTGG
This sequence comes from Candidatus Accumulibacter necessarius, assembly GCF_036625085.1. Classification (NCBI taxonomy): domain Bacteria; kingdom Pseudomonadati; phylum Pseudomonadota; class Betaproteobacteria; genus Candidatus Accumulibacter; species Candidatus Accumulibacter necessarius. The sequence goes on from NZ_JAZKUM010000002.1 coordinate 168,065, forward strand.
TCCTTTTTTGTTTTTGGCCTAGAAAATTTTTGTGCCCACGCTGTGCCCAATTTGTGCCCACGCTGTGTCCAAATCATCTATCGCATTTTGTTCAATAAGGCTTAATTTGTTGCTGAGCGGGTCAGATTGACCATTGTGTGCGATTTTCACTGTCCACCATTTGTAAACCAAGCGGCCAGTCCATGTGTATATCTGGGGGGCTTGGCCTTGATCAATCGGTGACGCGCAGATTGGTCAATCTGACCCGCGTATCACCAGCGTTACCGCATACCCTTATACACAACTTGAGGAACTCGCTGTAAGCTGCCGATTTGTTTGAGAAGGTGGCAGGATGGGATGGGCTGCTGAGGAGCTGCAGGGAATTGATCTGGGGGACCGAAGACTGGACAAGCGAGCGATCGCGTTGTTGGACACGCTGTCTGCCAGACCGACGGCGAGTATCCCGTCGGCGTGCTCTGGCTGGTCGGAGACGATCGCGGCCTACCGCTTCCTGGACAATGATGAGGTCACGTGGGAGGGCATCCTGAGACCTCATTGGTCGTGCTCGCGGACGCGGATCGCCTGCCATAAGGTCGTGTTGATGTTGCAGGACACGACCGAACTGGACTTCAACGGGCAAAGCATCGACGGCTTGGGCCCCTTGAGCTATGAAGCTCAGCGCGGTCTGTACGTGCATCCGACGTACGCCGTCAGCACAGATCGCGAGCCCTTGGGGGTTCTGGATGCGTGGATGTGGGCGCGTGAGCCGAAAGACGCCAACGGGCAACGCCCGGGGATCAAAGAGAGCACGCGCTGGGTCGAGGGCTATGAGCGGGTGGCCGAACTGGCGGTGGAGTTGCCGGACACCCGGCTGGTCTACGTGGCCGACCGCGAGTCCGACATGATCGAACTGATGGCCCGTGCCGGCGAATTGGAGACCCCGGCCGATTGGCTGCTGCGTGCCCAGCACGATCGAGCGCTGCCCGACGGTCAGAAGCTGTGGCAAACGGTGACGTCTGGTGAGGAACTCGGCGGAATCTCTTTCACCTTGCCGGCGAGACATGGCCAGAAAGCTCGCGTGGTGCGCCAACAGCTTTGGGCGCGTGTCGTCGATCTTCCGCATGGCAAGAACAAGACGATCCGAGCCACCTGTGTGGTGGCCAAGGAGATCGATCCCCCTGCCGGCAGCAGCCCAGTTGAGTGGCGCCTGCTGACCAATCGCACCGCCGAGACGCTCGCCGAGGTGGCGGAACTGATTGACTGGTATCGTGCGCGTTGGGAGATCGAGATCCTCTTCCACATCCTCAAGAACGGCTGCCGGATCGAGTCCTTGCAATTGCGGACGATCGACGGCCTGCAGCGCGCCATCGCGCTGTACCTGATCGTCTCCTGGCGAATTGCTTTTCTGATGCGATTCGGCCGGACCTGTCCTGACTTGCCCGCCGACTTGTTCTTCGACCAAGATGAATGGCATGCCGCCTATCTCCTCAACAAGAAGAAGCCTCCGGCTGACCGGCCCACTCTCAATCAGGTCCTGCGATTGGTGGCCATGCTCGGCGGCTTCCTGGCGCGCAAAGGCGACGGCGAGCCGGGCGTCAAAACCATCTGGATCGGCTTGCAGCGCGTCATGGACTGCGTCGTCGGTCTCCAGTTCATCCGCCAGGCGGCTCCGGGGTGAGTTGTGTATAAGGATATGGCGTTACCGCTCGGTGGCGTCAAGGGGTTCGACTCAAGATCATTTGTGCCACTTCAATTTAAGTTGCTTTTGCGGGAGCCTGTTCCGAAAGGGAATTTGCAGCCATCACTTCGGAAGGAGCTTGTAGGCAATGTCTAAGATCGCGCAGTGCACTGCGCGATCTTCGTCGGTGACCGGGTGATAAAGGGCATGCCCAGAATTTCCCCTACCGTAAATAGCTGTCGCGCCCACGCGAACCGCGGTCCTGATGCACGGTGTTTGAATCCATTATGTTAGAAGTTGCCAATTTATCTTCCAGTGGAAAACGATTGCTCGGCGAAGCTGTCATGCCCCTAGAAGGTAACTTCAGATACAGTGACATTACTCGTTGCCAAACTGGTCACGGCAAGAAGACTTGCCAAGTTCGAATTCATTGATCACTCTGGTCTTGGCTTCTTGCAAACAACAGTTCTTAATCCAACGATAACGCTGGTCATTGGGTCGGACTGTGTGGCTGCACACTGAGCCTGAACAATCGAGGGCGCATCGTGCAGTGCATTGATAGAGACACCCCGAACTTCTCACAATAATTGGCCACTATGACAACACTTGAAAAACGCAAAGCTTTTTCGATGATTCGCGAGTTCCATCTTGCCGACTGGCTTACGCTTGGGAATGCGGTCTGTGGCATTGGCGCGTTGTTTTCGATCATGACGTTCCTTCAGACAGGCCATGTCAAGCACGTGTATTTCGCATGCAGCCTGCTCGTTGCGGCGCTGATTTTTGATGTTCTGGATGGCCGCGTCGCCCGATGGCGCCAAATGACTTCGCCGATGGGACAGGAGCTTGACTCTCTTGCCGACATCATCTCCTTTGGCGTGACTCCGGCGGTGATTGGCTACGCCTTGGGAATGAATGGCCTGTTTGACCGTATTGTCCTCGCCTATTTTGTTGCGTGCGGAGTCTCACGTTTGGCTCGCTACAACGTGACTGCCCAGGAACTCTCAGAGGGTGGCGACAAAGTGAAATATTTTGAAGGTACGCCAATTCCCACCTCACTCCTGATTGTAGGAATTCTGTTTTGGGCAACAACCACAGGGGCTGTTGGTAGCACAATCTGGTTTGGCGAATTTACGCTGGCTGGTTTCAGGTTTCATCCACTGGTACTGATGTTTGCGCTCTCGGGCTCGTTAATGATCAGCCGGATAAGGATCCCTAAGGTATAAGTAGCCGGTCTGGAGTGTTCGCCCACCAATAACCAGCGTTATAGGTGTAGCCGGCCGCTATGCGCAGATGATCAGAAGCGGGCAGTAACTCTGGCTTTGCCTAAAGATGATCAGGCATTTCTTTGGTCGTTACAGCCACGCGTGCCCTCGACTCGGGCTGCAATAGCTAAATTTTGGCCGTTTTCTCAGGTTGACCGCAGCATCGTGCCTGGTCAGGACGGGGCCATGCCGATTGGCTGTTTCCCCTGAGTTCCAAGCGCCTAGCTCTCGGTCTGACGCTTATTGACTGATGCGGCCAAAGCTGGCCGCATCAGGTTCAAGCAGGCGATCAGCCTAAGTACGTCGTGCCGTAAAAGCCGTGGACGCTCTTTTCCCAAGTGGCATCGGCCATGTTGGGCCAATTGTCGGTATCGAAGCCCGGCGCATTCTTCAGGCGCTCTTCGTCGGCATCCATGACTATGCGCTTGTTTTCAGTATCGACGGTCAGCGCACTCCATGGCACGGCAAACAGCTTTTCGCCGAGACTGAGGAAGCCGCCGAAGGACAGCACGGCGTAGCAAATGTTGCCGCTTTCGATGTCCAGCATGAGTTCCTTGATGCTGCCCAGCTTTTCGCCTTTCGGGTTGTACACATCGTCACTGCTGAGCGAACTGGCGCTGAGGACTCTTGAGCCACGACGGACGGCACTGATTACTTCGGGTTTGATCATATCGTTCATTTGATGCTCCTGAATTCGGTTGGTGGGTTGGATGGAAAAGACTTTGGCAGAAGGTTCGGCCAACGTGTCGACTACTCATTTGCCCTTGCTGGCATCCTTGACGTCTTCTTTCAGATCGCCGTAGGCGGCCTGGGCTTGGCCACCGGATTTTTGAATCTTTCCTTCCACTTCCAGCTTGTCGTTACCGACGACCTTGCCGGCGACTTCCTTGACTTTGCCTTTGGCTTCTTCGATACGACCCTTGGCTTGATCCTTGTTCATGGTGTGCTCCTGTGCGTGAAATTGGTTGAGGGGACAGTGCCGAAAACGCGTTCCGGCAACTGGTTTTGAGAGATTAGGCAGGTCGCTTCCGCTGGTCGGTACGCCAGCGCACCAATTAGCGGACGACCCGGCGATTGATCAGATTTGTACTCTCTGTAGAGAGCCAACTTGTGAACTGAGTGGTGCCAAGGTCAAGTAGGCGTCGGCTTCACCACTGGTGGTCGTAATGTCCATGCCGTTCTTTCTTGCCAGATGCAGCATCGAACTGTTTTCCGCGAGGCAATGCAGGAATAGGTTGCTTACCCCCCAACTGCGGGCACGCAAATGGCCGCGCCGCAGAAGGGAATCGCCAATTCCCTGCTCTCGATGATCGAGCAATACGGAGACGCCGATTTCAGCATTCCCACTATCTCGTGCCAGGTGCGCAGCCGCGATGAGCCGCAATTCATCGTCGAGAACGCCGAATACGGCGTCGCAATCAAAGTCGATGTTCGCTACGTAACGTCGGACAGCAGAATCATTGAGAGTGCCACCGAAGCGCAGCCTTCGGTCGGGGCGCGCCAGCGCCATGAAGTGGTCTTCGATCGTTTGCCGATCGATGAAAGAAAGCTCCGTGACTAGGATTTTCATGGTTCGGGGGCGACATATGCTGGCGCAGGCAAAGACATGAAACATCTTTCAATCATGGCTGGACTCCTAAAGTGGAAACTTGTTCACGGTTTGAGCAGACATGCCGTGGGATGGCCGGGCTGGCATCTTGCGCAGTCATCAAGACAATCGACTCATGGCGAGCCGTTTTGATCAGATTCATGGCTTCATACTGCCCGCAACGAAGGTGACAACACAGTGCGCGAGCACACAGAAGGCGAAAGGGCCGGCAACTCGGTTGGGGCAAGTTGGTGTCCTGACGCACAGACGGCATGGTCAACGGCAAATATTCTCCGAATTAATCCGTTTTTGCGGATTTACCCCAAGGAGAAAACCATGGACGAATACCGTCATCACGTTTCCGGATTTTTTGCACATCGCGAGGAAGCAGAGGGTGCTGTCACCCGGCTGGTACAGCGAGGCATTCCGCGCGATCAACTGCAACTTTTCGATGCCGATTCAGGGCCGGTGGTCGCCGAGCCCAAGGGCGAAAGTAATGAAGTGCTGAACAAGGTGCTGGTGGATGGCGCTATTGGCACGGCAGTCGGCGCCGGCATTGGCGCCCTGGCGCAGCTTGCGCTGGTGGCTGGCAGCGTCACGCTGTTTGTCGCCAGTCCGTTGGTCGCGCCGCTGGTCATGCTTGGCTGGGGAGCCAGTCTCGGTGCCTTTGTGGGTGCCGCGGCCGGTGCCAATACAGGCGTCGAGCACAAGGACGGCTGGCTGGCTGATCTCGTCCATGACGCCATCGCCAATGGTCAGGTTGTTTTGGTTGCCGACACCCGGAGCGCGGAACAGACGGCCATCGCGCGCGAAATTGTCGGGGATGCGGTAGGTGAGTTCCAGGATGTCGTCAGTCAAGTTCCTGTGTGACTGACGTTCGTAAAGGCCAGGCCCCGGCTCGTCTCGGGCGGGTAGCGTTCAGTGCGCGCTTTCGTGAAGCCTGGCTTGATCCTGCTTTTCGCAATGAAGATCAATCGATTGCCCGCCTCGAGGAAATTGCCTGGGAAATTTACCTGGTTGGCCGCAAGTCGCCGATTACCCGGAAGGCGGGGCCGGGCTATGTCGATCCAGAATTTGATTTGTCAGTTGAGTGGCTCGCCGCGAAAGAGTCTATTGATCAGGCCCAGCGCCAGTGGTCAGATCACGGCAGCCCATCCCGAGTATTACTGATTTGCGGCTCGGCCCGAAATGACGGCACCTGTCCGGGTGAAATTTCCAAATCCTTCAGGTTGCTGGAACTGGCGCGTGAAGTTCTGGAGCAGGCAGAAATCCAGGTTGATGTGCTGGATCTTAGCCACTTGACCTCCGAATACGGTCGCAATATCCACCCATGCAAAGGCTGTGTCTCGACAGCGATGCCCCTTTGCCACTGGCCGTGCAGTTGCTATCCGAACCATACGCTCAACCAGACCAATGACTGGATGGCAGAAATCTATCAACGATGGACTGCCGCCCACGCGGTGATCATTGTTACGCCGGTATATTGGTATCAGAGCCCCAGTCCGTTAAAGCTGATGATCGACCGGTTGGTCTGCGCCGATGGTGGCAATCCCGATCCGACCTCGACTTCCGGCAAGATAGCGAGCAAGGCGAAAGAACTTGAAATGGCCGGCTGGGACTATCCAAAGCATCTGGCCGGACGCGCCTACGGTCTGATCGTACATGGCGATGTTGCCGGCGTTGAGGATGCTCGCCGCGCCCTTTCGGACTGGCTTGACTGGATGGGTTTCATTGATGCCGGGACGCCATCACGACTGGAACGCTACATCGGTTACTACGAGCCGTATGCGACCAGTCACGAAACCCTGGACAACGACGCAGCGATGCAGGAAGAGACGCGCAATGTGGCGCGAGCAGTGGCCAAGGCGGTGGTTGAATTGCGCGCCGGACGCCTGCAAGCGGTACAGCCGGTTTTGTCACGGCCGCGACCCAAATAGTTGAATCAATGCACCCAAACTCGATTTCACTCTTGATTGGGCTGCTGATGATTGCCGCTTGTGGTGAGGTGGCGACGTTGCCGGTTTCCGCTGGCACGGGCACTCAGCCGACACTGCCTCCGCCGCAGCGGACATTGATGCCAACCGTCAATATCGCGCCCGCTCAAGGCTGGGCACCTGGCACCGCCCCCATCGCGGCACCTGGCACCCGTGTTGCCCTGTTTGCCGATCACCTGGATCATCCGCGCTGGCTGTATGTGCTGCCCAATGGTGACGTACTGGTGGCTGAGACCAACGCCCCGCCCAAGCCCGATGACGCACCGGGAATCAAGGGCTGGGTGATGGGACTGGTCATGAAGCGAGCCGGTGCGGGGGTTCCCAGTGCCAATCGCATCACGCTACTGCGTGACAGCGACGGGGATGGCATTGTCGATTTGCGCTCAATTCTTCTTGATGGACTGAATTCACCGTTTGGCATGGCGCTGGTCGACAACTATCTCTATGTCGCCAATTCCGATGCGGTCATGCGTTTCCCTTACACATCAGGCGAAACACGCATCAACAGCGCGGGCACCAAGCTGATTGATCTTCCCGCCGGCACGATCAATCACCACTGGACCAAGAACCTGATTGCCAGCCCCGATGGCCGCAGGCTATACGTCACGGTCGGCTCAAACAGCAATGTCGCCGAACGTGGCATGGCGGTTGAAGCAGAGCGCGCCGCGATCTGGGAAGTCGACATCGCAAGTGGCAAGCACCGGATTTTTGCCTCCGGGCTACGCAACCCGAACGGTTTGGCCTGGCAGCCCGAGACCGGAATGCTGTGGACCGTCGTCAACGAACGTGACGAACTGGGCAGCGATCTGGTGCCGGATTACCTGACCTCGGTCAAAGATGGCGCTTTTTACGGCTGGCCGTACAGCTATTACGGACAGCACGTCGACGAGCGGGTGACGCCACCGCGACCCGACCTGGTGGCGAACGCAATTTCTCCGGATTTTGCTCTGGGGCCGCACACGGCATCGCTTGGACTGGTCGCTTCGGTTGGCTCGACTTTACCTCCACCCTTCGCAAACGGCATGTTCATCGGCCAGCATGGCTCATGGAACCGCCAGCCGCATAGTGGCTACAAGGTGATCTTTGTCCCTTTCAGTCATGGTCAGCCGGCAGCTGATTCGCCGGTGGATGTGCTGACCGGATTTCTCACCGAGGATGGCAAGGCCTCCGGTCGGCCGGTCGGTGTTGTGATCGACAAGCAAGGCGCGTTACTGGTGGCTGACGATGTGGGTAATGTGATCTGGCGGGTAAGTGCCTCGCGCTAAGGCAGTTTTCTCAAATATGTTCGATCTGGCGGCTTCAAGTCCGAAGCGAGACAAGTTGATGATGATGCTTCCAAAAATCAAACGCCAGATCAATGCGGCGGCGTCCAAGGCTCCCAAGGAAACGTGATATGAATCGCCCCGGATTTGGTGGAGGCTCTAACTCTTGAGAAGATAGAGCCATGAAGAAGTCAGTCAAGTTCTCCCCCGAATTTCGTGAGCGCGCAGTGCGCATGGTGACCGAATGCCGTGCCGATCACCCAACGCTGTGGTCAGCTGTTGAATCCATTGCCGCCAAGATTGGCTGTACGGCGCAGACGCTGATGACCTGGGTACGTCAGCACGAACGAGATAGTGGCCAGCGTGAAGGACCGACCACTGCAGACCGGAAGCGCGTCAAGGAACTGGAGCGCGAGGTCAAAGAGCTGCGCAAAGCCAACGAGATACTCAAGCTTGCCAGCGCGTTTTTCGCACAGGCGGAGCTCGACCACCGATTCAAGCCTTAAGGTTTTTTGTCGACCAGCATCGCGATGCCTTCGGGCCGAGCCGATCTGCAGGCAATTGCAGATTGCCCCGCCGGGCTACCGGCGTCATGTCGCCCAGCGGCACCATCCTGAACAGCGTAGCCAGAGAGTGCAGCGCGACGAAACGTTGATTCCCGAGATCGAACGCGTCTGGCAGGCCAACCTGCAAGTCTATGGTGCTGACAAGGTCTGGCGGCAACTGAACCGCGAAGGCGTCGTGCTAGTTAGCCCGTTGTACGGTCGAGCGACTCATGCGGCGCCAGGGACTGCGCGGTGTCATGCGTGGCAAGGTGGTGCGCACCACGATCAGCGACAGCAAAGCGGCTTGCCCGCTGGATCGGGTCAATCGGCAGTTCAGGGCCGAGCGTCCCAATCAGTTGTGGGTCTCGGACTTCACCTATGTCTCGACCTGGCAAGGCTGGCTGTACGTTGCCTTCGTTATCGACGTTTTTGCCCGACGTATCGTGGGGTGGCGTGTCAGCAGTCCCATGCATACGGACTTCGTGCTCGATGCGCTGGAACAGGCGTTGTACGCCCGCCAGCCAAGCCCCGAGGAAGCCTTGATCCACCACTCGGACAGAGGCTCGCAGTACGTCTCGATCCGCTACAGCGAGCGACTGGCCGAAGCTGGGATTGAGCCATCAGTCGGCAGCAAGGGCGACAGCTACGACAACGCCTTGGCTGAGACGATTAACGGCTTGTACAAGGCCGAGATGATCCACCGGCGGGCACCCTGGTAAACCAGAGAATCCGTGGAGCTGGCAACCCTGGAATGGGTGTCGTGGTTTAACCACCACAGGCTACTTGAACCAATTGGCTATATCCCGCCCGCAGAAGCTGAGGCAAACTACTACAGGTAACTCGCCGATCAGGCCGCCATCGTGGCCTGACTTAAACCAACCGGCCTCCACGGAACCCGGGGCGATTCAATGTTCGAAGACGCCAAGCGCTTTCCCGGCTATTTGTCAGCGGCGTTGATTCCGCCGGAGGCGCCCGGTGGCGAATACCAGATCAACCAGCGATTCGAGAGCGAAGCCGATTTCGAACACTGGAACAATTCGCTGCAGCGCCTCGGCTGGCTGGAAAAACTCGACGCTGTGGCCGAAGGCGAGCCTGAATATCGGCTGCTGAATGGCCTGGAGGTCTGGTTTCCCCCGCCGACCACGCCTGCCGCCAAGCTGCCGGCCCGCTGGCGCATGACGGTGGTCAGCTGGCTGGGCATCTTCCCGACGGTTGCCTTGCTGACCACCTTTCTTTTGCCGCAACTGCAGTTCCTGCCGCCCTTGCTGCGGACGGCGGTGTTCACGGCGCTGGTCGCGGTGGCGATGTCCTACCTGATCATGCCGCGCCTGACCCGCTGGCTACGCTGGTGGCTTCGCTAGTTCGGCGGCACGGCGAATCCGGGCCGGTACGCCGCCAATGCCCCAGCGGTCGGGGTGAGTCTGCTCGATGTGGATGCGGATTCGTTCCGGATCGACATCCATCAGGCGGGCGGTGATTTCGTTCAGTTGAACGATGATCTGGTGAAACTGCTCGACGCTGCGGCCTTCCATCAGGATCATTTTGATGAACGGCATTTCCGCCTCGCGCCGCGGGGTATGTGCCAGGACTTCGCTGGCAGGCTCGCCCGAAATGCCCCACAGGTCGGGATCGATTTCGGTGACCCAGACTTCGAGGCGGTCCTTCGGGGCGGCGAGGATATCCGACAGGGCGCTGGAAGTTTCGCGTATCCACTGCTTCAGGTTTTCGCGCGGATGTCCGGCGAGGACGTGCAGGTTGGCGACGGGCATGTTTTTCTCCGTGGTTTAGGGCAGGCCGCGACGGCGGCCGGCGTCGAGCATCAGGCTGGAGCCGGTCATCGCGTCAGCTTCCGGGGCGAGCAGCAGGGTCACCGCCCAGGCGACCTGCCGGCGTGGTGAGAATGCCGAGCGAGGATTCGGCGCGCATCTCGTCCAGCACCTCTTCAGTGCTGCAGTTGCGCTGTTCGGCGCACGGTGGCGGCGACACGACGCAGGCGCTCGGTGTCGGCCGGGCCGGGGCGATGGTGTGGGCGGTGACGCCGCGCGGGCCGTAGGCCAGGCTGAGCTGGCGCACACATTCACCATCGCGGCATTGGCAACGCCGGCTGCGGCCGCATAGGCGGTCGGCTCCAGCCGTAGTGGCCGCCGATGGCGACGATGCGCGAGCCGGCCGCCAGCCGGCCGTCGGCCGCCCGCACCAGACGCAGCAAACCGCCGACCTTGATGTTGACCGCATCGACCATCGACTCGGTGGGCGCCGTCAGGATGCCGCCGGCCACCGCCACCCCCGGGCCATGCACGACCATGCGCACTGGCGGTCGATGGCGGCGGCAATCGCTCGATGGCCGAGTCGACGCCGATGTCGGCCGCGCAGGCACGCACGCCGGGGTTCTGCGCAGTCAGCGCCTGCAGGCTGTCGGCCGAGCGGGCGACGGCCACCACGCCCAGCCCCGCATCGAGCAGTCGCCGGGTGATCGCCGTGCCGAAAGCGCCGGTGGCGCCGACCAGGATGGCGCAGCATCACGATCCGCGTAGGGGATCATGATGCGGCTCCGGTCGCGGCATCCTTGAGCAGGCCGCGTTCCTTGGCCATGGTCATGGCGGTGTCGATGATCATGTCTTCCTGGCCGCCGATCATCTTCTTGCGGCCGAGCTCGACCAGGATGTCGCGGGCCGGCACGCCGAAGCGCTGGGCCGCCCGCTTGGCATGCAGCAGGAAGGTGGAATACACGCCGGCAAAACCCAGGGTCAGCGAGTCGAGCGGTCGACGCGCACGACGTGGTCCATCATCGGCAAAATCACGTCTTCGGCCACGTCCATCAGCTTGAACAGGTCCACCCCGGTTTCGATGCCCATGCGCTCGCAGACGGCGGCAAAGGACTTCCAGCGGCGTGTTGCCGGCCCCGGCGCCCAGCCCGCCCACCGAGGCGTCGATGCGGCTGGCCCCGGCTTCGATGGCGGCGATGGAGTTGGCAATGCCCATGCCCAGGTTGTGGTGGCCGTGGAAGCCGATCTCGGTTTCCGGCTTGAGCACGTCGCGCAGGCGCGCTGACCGGGCCTTGACGTCGCCGGGCAGCATGTAGCCGGCCGAGTCGGTGATGTACACCGTCTGCGCGCCGTAGGACTCCATCAGCTTGCCCTGCTGGGCCAGCCCTTCCGGCGTGTTCAGGTGGGCCATCATCAGGAAGCCGGTGGTGTCCATGCCCAGCTTGCGGGCAAAGGCGATGTGCTGCGGCGAGGTGTCGGCCTCGGTGCAGTGGGTGGCCACGTGCACGCTGCGCGCGCCGCAGTCGTAGGCCGACTGCAGTTCGCGCATGGTGCCCAGGCCGGGGATCAGCAGCACCGACACCTTGGCCTGCTTCACGGCGCCGCACACGGCCGCAGATGTATTCCTCGTTGCTGTGTGGCGCAAAGCCGTGCTGCAGCGAATTGCCGCCCAGGCCGGCGCCGTGCGTGACCTGGATGTAGGGCACGCCGGCCTCGTCCAGGGCGGTGGCGACCTTGACCATCTGCTCGACGCTGATCTGCTCGCGCTTGGCGTGCATGCCGTCGCGCAGGCACATGTCGTGCAGGATGACCTTGCGGCCCTTTGAGATTCAGGCTGTCACGTCATGTTCTCCCCTGCCAGGCCTCCACGGGCTTGAGCTGGATGGTGCCGGCCAGGATTTCCTCGGCGAACATCTCGGCGGTGCGGCAGGCGGCGGCGGTCATGATGTCGAGGTTGCCGGCGTACTTGGGCAGGTAGTCGCCCAGGCCGGCCACTTCCATGAAGACGGTGCACGCGCTTGCCGTCGAACAGCGGGCCGTTGACCAGGCGGTAGCCGGGCACGTACTTCTGCACTTCCTTGATCATCGCCAGCACCGATTCGATGATGCTTGCGGCTCGTCCGGCTCCTCGTCGGTCAGGCAGGAGATGGTGTTGCGCATGATCATCGGCGGCTCGGCCGGGTTGATGATCGCCAGCGCCTTGCCCTTGCGCGCGCCGCCGACCACTTCGATGGCGTTGGAGGTGGTGTAGGTGAACTCGTCGAGGTTGGCGCGGGTGCCCGGGCCGATGGACTTGGAGGCCAGGCTGGCGACGATCTCGCCGTAGCTCCACCTCTGCACGCGCGATACGGCGTTGACGATGGGGATCGTCGCCTGGCCCGGCGCAGGAGATCATGTTGACGTTCATCTCCACCTTCTCGGCGTGCTCGCGCAGGTTCACCGGCGGCACGCACAGCGGGCCGATGGCCGCCGGCGTCAGGTCGATCATCATCACGCCCAGCGCGTTCAGCTTGCGCGAGTTCTCGGCATGCACGTAGGCGCTGGTGGCGTCGAAGGCGATCTGGATGTTGTCTTCCAGCACGTGCGGCAGCAGGCCGTCCACGCCGGCGGCGGTGGTCTTCAGGCCCATCTCGCGGGCGCGGGCAGGCCTTCGGATTCGGGGTCGATGCCGACCATCCACACCGGCTCCAGCACGGGGCTGCGCTGGATCTTGTAAATCAGGTCGGTGCCGATGTTGCCGGAGCCGATCAGGGCGCATCGGATCTTCTTCATGGTGGCCTCTTGGGTTTAGAGCTTGATGCAGACGTTGCGGGTCTCGGTGTAGAACTCGAGCGAATGCACGCCGCCTTCGCGGCCGATGCCGGATTGCTTGGAGCCGCCGAAGGGCGTGCGCAGGTCGCGCAGGAACCAGCTGTTCACCCAGGTGATGCCAACTTCGATACGTTCGGCCACGCGGTGGGCGCGCGACAGGTTGTCGGTCCAGATCGTGGTCGCCAGGCCGTAGTCGTTGGCGTTGGCCAGTTCGATGACTTCGTCTCGTTGTCGAAGGGGCGGATGTGGCAGCACGGGCCGAAGATTTCCTCGCGCACGACCGCAGCGGTCCTCGGGCAGGCCGGTCCAGATGGTCGGCTGCACCCAGCTGCCGCCGGCCAGTTCGGCCGGCATCTCGGGCACGCCGCCGCCGGTGACCAGCGTGGCGCCTTCGTCCATCGCCGCTGGTAATAGGACAGCACCTTGTCGCGGTGCTCCTGGCTGATCAGCGGGCCATAGTTATTGGCATGATTTTCCGGTCGACCGTAGTTTCACGGCCTCGACCTTGGTTTTCAGCCGGCAACGAAGCGCTCGAAGATCGGGCGCTCGACGTAAACGCGCTCGGTGCCCAGGCACACCTGCCCGGTGTTGAGGAAGGCGGAGCGGAAGATGCCGTCGACCGCGCCTCGAAGTTGCAGTCGGCGAAAGACGATGCCGGCGTTCTTGCCGCCCAGCTCGAAGGACACGTCGCGCATGCCTTCGGCGGCGTTCTTCATGATGGCCGTGCCGGTGCGCGTTTCGCCGGTGAAGGTGATGGCATCGACCTTCGGGTGCGGGTCAGGAACTCGCCGGCCGAATCGGGCCGAAGCCGTTGCACCACGTTGTAGACGCCCTTGGGAATGCCGACCGCGTTCATCACCTCGCCAAGCAGGGTCGCGGTCAGCGGGGTTTCCTCGGAAGGCTTGACCACCACGGTGTTGCCGCAGGCCAGCGCCGGGCCGACCTTCCAGGTCATCAGCAGGAAAGGCGCGTTCCACGGCGAGATGACGCCGATCACGCCCTTGGGGCACGCGGATCGCGTAGTTGAGCGCGCCCTTGCCGTCCGGCGTCGCCATACGGAAGGATTCGGCGGCACGTTCTTGATCACGTCGGCGAAAACCTTGAAGTTGGCCGCGCCGCGCGGGATGAAAACGTGCGTCTGACGTGCGACGGCTGGCCGGTGTCGGCCATTTCGGCGGCAACAAAGTCATCGAAGCGGCGGGTGATTTCATTGGCCACGCCATCGAGCAGGTCGACGCGCTGGTCGGTGCTCAGCTTGCCCCATTCGCCCTTCAGTGCCGCGCGGGCGGCGGTCACGGCGGCATTGACCTCGGCCTGGCCGGCCTCGGCGATGTGGGCGATGACGCTGCCGTCAACCGGCGAGCGTTTGTCGAAATAGCGGGCATCGGGCGAAGCGGTGAATTCGCCGTTGATGAAATGGTGGATGCGTTGCGTCTGGCTCATGGCATGTTCCAGGGGTTCAAGTTCAGGCTTCCCTCGTTGGCGGGAATCCCGAGGGCAAACCTCGTGGATTCCCGCCGACGGGGGAATGCGGGGCGACGTGCTTGATACGCGGCGGTATCAGGTCACGACGGTGAGGAAGGATTCGTGCAGCTTGCGTTGCGGGTAGTCCAGCCCGCCGCCGGCGCCCAGGCCGTCGAAGGTCCAGGTTGTCGGCTCGTAGTCGGGGTAAGGCTGGTAGCCGCCCATGAAGGTCTCGAAACGGTTGCCGGACGGGTCAAATGCGTAGATGGTGCAGCCGCGGGTGATGCCGTGGCGGGTCGGGCCGATGTCGATGGGCACGTTGTTCATCGACATGATGTCGCTGGCGCGCAGCACTTCTTCCCAGGTGTCGAGCAGGAAGGAGAGATGGTGCAGTTTGCCCGGCTCCGGGTGCTCGACGAAGGCGATGTCGTGCACCTTGTGCGAGCAGGACAGCCAGATGGCGGCGCTGTTTTCGTTGTCCGGTGCCAGCACATGCTCGACCAGGTAGAAACCGAGCACTTCAGTGAAGATCTTTTTCACTTCGGCGATGTTCGGGCCGTAGAGCAGGCAGTGGTCGAGGCGCACCGGCGCGATGCCGTTCTCGGAAGCCTTGGTCCACGGGGCGGGGTTCTGCACCTGCAGGCCGTTGCCGACCGCCTTCTTCTCGGCATAAAGCTCGATCAGGTGGCCGGAGGGCAGCTCGAAGCGAACACGCTCGCCGGTTTCCAGCATTTCACCGGCCGGGATGCGCTCGGTCTTCAGGCCATAGGCCTGCAGGTCGGCTTCCAGCTTGTAAAGGGTCGCCTTGTCGAGCACCTTGAAGCCGAAGAAATCGATGCCGGCGCGGTCGGCCTGGCGCAGCACCACGCTGTTGTGGTCGCGCTCGTCCCAGCATTTCAGATAGACGCGACCCTGGGCGTCCCGGCCGGTTTCCACCATGCCGAGGATGTCGCGATAGTGGTGCACGGCCTCTTCGAGGTCGAGCACGCGGATGGCCCCGTGTCCGGGGCGCAAAACACCAGTCATTGCCATTGTCTACTCCTTTGGTTATTGAATTGGCCATTCGTCGATGGCTTTGGTTTACGAAATCAGGGGGTCAGTACGATCCCGGTACACCGGCCGGCGCCACCTCCGGCTTGTAGCTCTGGCACAGTGCCGTGGTCGCGGCGGTTAGCAGCAACGCGTCGATGCCGACGGCGACAAAATTGGCCCCGGCCTGCATGTAGCGCTCGTTGAGTTGCCGGTCGCTGCACAGCACGCCGCCGGCCTTGCCGGCTGCCCGCGTGCGGCTCAAACCGTTTTCGATGGCGCCGACAATGTCCGGGTGGGTCGTTTGGCCGAGATAGCCGTACGAAGCGGCCAGGTCGGCCGAGCCGAAAAACACGCCATCGACGCCGTCGACGGCAAGAATGTCGTCCAGCTGTTCATAGCCGGCCCTGGTCTCGACCTGCACCAGCAGGCACATCTGGTCGTTGGCCACCTGGGAATAATTGTCGATGCGCCCCCAGCGCGAGGCGCGGGCCAGCGCACTGCCGACGCCGCGAATGCCGGCCGGCGGATAGCGCATCGCCTCGACCAGGCCGCGCGCCTGCGCGGCGGATTCGACCATCGGAATCAACAGCGTCTGGACGCCGGTTTCCAGCAACTGCTTGATCAGCACATGGTCGCCCTGCGGCGGACGAACCACCGGCTGGGTCGGGTAGGGTGCCAGCGCCTGCAGCTGCGAGAGAATGCTGCGCAGGTCGTTCGGGCCGTGCTCGGCATCGATCAGCAACCAGTCGAAGCCGGCGCCGGCACAGATTTCGGCGCTGAAAGTTTCGCCCAGCCCAAGCCACAGCCCGATCTGGTCGCGGCCGGCGCGTAGCGCGCGCTTGAACTGATTGATGGGTATCTCCATGGCCCCTCGCTTGAAATTGATCGTCTCGGGATGCGCATGCAATGCCGCCCGATGAAGTGAAATCAATTAAACGTGATGCGCGATATACCGTCCAATACCGTTGTAATTTGGGGTTGATACGGGAAAGGTATGGCTGCACGACTGTGCCATCGCCCAACGTCGGTGTTCATGGGTATTAGGCGGTTAGCTGGATTGCACGCCTCGGCGAGGCGAGTAACATCGAAACAGCCAAGCACGACAATCGGAGGTGCGCCCATGCGCGAACTGGAACTGAGCAAGGTGTTCACGCTGATCGAGCCGGGGCCTGTCGTGCTCGTCACCACGCACGACGGCGCCAAGGCCAACATCATGACCATTTCGTGGACCATGGTGCTCGACTTCACCCCACAGTTCGCCATCACCACCGGCGAATGGAATTTCTCCTATGCCGCGCTGCGCCAGCACCGCGAATGCGTCATCGCAATTCCCGGTGCGGACCTGCTCGACACGGCAGTCGGCATCGGCACCTGCTCGGGCGCGGATGCCGACAAGTTCGCCAAATTCAGCCTCACCCAGGTTCCGGCCTGCTTCGTCAAACCGCCGCTGATCGCGGAATGTCTCGCCAACATCGAGTGCAAGGTCATCGACATCGTGGAGCGGCACAACATCGTCGTGCTCGAAGCGCTGGCGGCTTACGTCAACGACGAGCGCAAGGAGCAGCGCATGCTGCATGCGGTGGGTGACGGAAAGTTCATCGTCGACGGGCGCAAGCTGGATCGACGGCAGATGATGGCCAGCAAACTACCGCCGGGGGTTTAGAGGCAAAGACAAGCGCCCGTTCAGCCCTTGGTGCTCGGTTAAAAATTTCAATTTTGGGCAATTTTTCCGGTTGACCGTAGCAATCACATAGCCGGCGATCGAGCGTCATTTGAAGGGCGGATTTCGACTGCGGATTCAACCGGTGGATGCAACACACTATTAACTGCGTGAGCAGAAGGAGTGTTGCCAATGAAGCAGAGAACCCGGATCTATTACACGGATAGCCAGAAGGCGCTGATGTGGGAACGCTGGCGCAAGGGCGACTCCCTTCAAAAAATCGCCCAGTTATTTGATCGAAACCACTCATCGGTTCAGCGAATCCTAGCCGAGACAGGAGGCATTCCACCGGCGCCCCGATCTCGCTCCAAACGCTCACTCACGCTTTCTGAACGGGAGGAGATTTCCCGAGGCTTGGTCGCGGGGTGTTCAATCCGTGCTCTCGCTGCGAAATTGGGACGAGCACCTTCCACCGTCAGTCGTGAAGTCAAACGCAATGGTGGCCGTGAATGCTACCGAGCAACTCAGGCCGACCAGGCAACCTGGACTCGGGCGCATCGTCCCAAACCTTGCAAGCTAGCGGAAAACCCTGCGCTGGCGCATATAGTGGCAAATAAGCTGCACTCGCTGTGGTCACCAGAACAGATCGCAGGCTGGCTCAAGCGGACCTATCCAGACAATGCGAGCAATCAGGTGTCACACGAGACGATCTATCGCACCCTCTATATTCAAACCCGGGGCGCTCTGAAGAAGGAGTTGCTGGCGTATTTGCGGCGGACGAGAAGCATGCGTCGCTCTCGCCATCACACACAAAAAACCGGCGACCACGGCAGAATCGTTGATGCCATATCAATCAGCGAACGGCCAGCCACGGCGGATGATCGGGCGGTACCGGGGCATTGGGAAGGTGATCTGCTGTGCGGCAGCAAGAATAGTCAGATTGCGACACTCGTCGAACGTCAGTCGCGCTACCTGATGCTGGTCAAGCTCTCTGGAAAAGACACCGGGACCGTCACCAACGCCCTGATCAAGAACGCTCGCAAACTGCCACAAGAACTCTACAAATCGCTGACGTGGGACCGGGGCAAAGAAATGGCTGGCCACAAACGATTCACTTTGGCGACCGATATCCAAGTCTATTTCTGTGATCCACATCACCCTTGGCAACGTGGAACAAACGAGAACACCAATGGACTGCTGCGTCAGTATTTCCCAAAGGGAATTGACCTATCACCCTATTCGCAAGCGAAACTCAGTGCCATTGCCCGGAAACTGAATGAGCGCCCACGGAAAACACTAAACTACGAAACACCGGCACAACGCTTTTACCAAACCGTTGCATCCACCGGTTGAATCCGCAACCCAATCCTGCCGTTGCGTACTTCAGGGTTCCAACGGCAGGTAACTAAATCGAGCAGTCGTACAGCCCGATCTTCCACCGACAGGACGTCGGCCAATCGCGACCTTGGACCTTGATCTTCAGTAGCAAGAACCATTCTATTTTTTATATTAATGGCATATCGCACGTTGTTCGGTCATGGCGAATTAAGGATATTGGCTGTTCGTTCATGGTTTATATACCCATTTTGTATATAATTCAGGGTTAGTGAATTCAATTTTTGCTTGTGGCATGTTTTTCATTCGGAGGAACAGCGTTGGCTATTGAACTGAGTGCGGCACTCCGAGCACAGCAACCTTACTCCAACATTGGGCTTCTCTGGACCACTTGGGCCGATGGCACGAAAACCATCGGCACCTGTACGCTGGTCGGGCAGAACGACATCCTGACCGCAACACACTGCGTCTATAACCCGGATAAAGGGGGCTGGGCAGCCAGCTTTTCCTTCAACTTTGGTGCTGATTACAACGCAACAACTCAGCGTTGGGAGAGTTACGGCTCGGTGGTCGACTACACCCAATATGTGGTTACGGCATGGCCCGACGGTACTTTTACTGACGCCAATAATGCCACCATGACACCAACAGAATCGCAATGGGATGTGGCGCTCATTGGTATCGATCGGGCGGTTGGCAATACGCTGGGCTGGTTAGGCATGTCATCCGGGTATAACAACGGTCTGATCTATGCGGACGCTGTAGGCTATCCGACGGATGGGACCGGCATGATGATCGAAAATTCGGTCGCCGTGAAAGCGAATGGCGCTTGGTACGAATCAAGTAACTACGTCCTTGGTCCCGGCTCGTCGGGTGGGCCGCTGCTGGCGAGTTCGGACGGTAGCAGGGGTCGTCTCAGAAAACGGAAAATAAAGCACGCTAAGTGTGCACTGAGGCGGGAACGCTCATTGCAACGCCTTTGCTAAGGCTGATCCGATTCTGGACACCGCCTGGTTGCTTGCCGACATAGACGCTGCGGTTTGGGTGATGTAGATCGCCACAATGACGGCTGAACGCTTGGGCGGCCAGACAACGGCGATTATGGAACGTGATCCGTGACCACCTGCTCCCGACTTGTCCGCAATTTGCCAATCCCTCGGCAAGCCAGCGCGTAGCAAGGCATCGGCAACTTGATCCCCGAGCATCCATTGTGTCAGTTCGTTCCGAGCCGGAGCGGAGAGGACACCGTCGAGCAACAGTGTTTGCAGGCTCCGCGCTGCCGCAATTGGCGTTGTCGTGTCGCGTGCATCCCCCGGCGTGGCCTCGTTGAGTTCGGGTTCTCGCCGATCCAGGCGTGTCTTATCGTCACCGATAGACCGCATGAACGCGGTGAATGTCCGTGCCCCGCCGATTGCATCCAACGCCAAATTGGCCGCTGTGTTGTCACTGATACTGACGGCGGCCCTGCACAGCTCACGCAGGGTCAGCGTGCCGCCAGGTGGCACCCTTTCCGTCACGGGTGAGTATGTGACCAGCGCTGTGCGCTCGATCGGTATCGCCTGCTCCAGGTTCAGCTTGTGGCGGTCGGCCTGGGCCAGAACGGCCGCGCAGGAAAAGGCTTTATGCGTGCTGTTCAGCGGGAAGCGTTCGTCGCCACGATGCTGCCACGTCAGGCCGGAATCCGTATCGATCACCGCCACTCCGACCCTAGCCTGAAGCGTGGTCTCCTCTTGGGTTACAGCGAGGTCGAGGATTCCCGTATCCATGGCATATGCGGATGTGCAGATGAGGCCAACACATCCGAGTATCGCCACAGGGACAGAGAGAAAATGACATTGAAATTTCATAAGCATTAGATTTGTAGCGACGCCGGCACCCAGCGATACAGCGTCGGAACGGACACGCCGAGGTTCTTGGCCACGTCCCGCGGCGGCACGCCGCTAGCCAGCAGTTTCTTGGCCGACTCGATCTTACTGTCGGTCATCTTCGGCTTGCGGCCCCCTTTGCGGCCGAGTTGCTTGGCAACTTCCAGTCCGGCACGGGTGCGCTCGACGGTCAGCTCACGTTCCATCTCGGCAAGGCTGGCCATGACGTGGAAGAAGAAGCGCCCGGACGGCGTGCCGGTGTCGATGGAGTCGGTGAGGCTCCTGAACTGGACGCCTTGCTTGTGCAGCTCGCCGACCAGATCGACCAGTTGCTTGACCGAGCGGCCCAGCCGGTCGAGCTTCCAGACGACCAAGGTGTCGCCCTCACGCAGCATTTCGAGCGTTTTGCCCAAGCCCGGACGGTCTGCCCGTGTGCCGCTCACCTTATCCTCGAAGACCTTTTGGCATCCGGCCTTGGCCAAGGCTTCACGTTGCAGCTCAAGGTTCTGATCCTGCGTGGAAACGCGCGCATAACCGATTAGCATGGCTTGCCTTTTGCCCGGTCGATGCGTTCCTGCACCACCTGCATGGCTTCTTCGTGGGGGTAAGCCTTGACGGCGGGGTCGTTGGCATCCAGGCGCACGGCTGGCAGTTGCTTGAGCAATTCCGGTAGCCATTGCTGTACCGTCTCCCACACCACATCGAGGTTGATGTCGAAATAGCCGTGGGCCATGCGATTGCGCATATTGCGCATGCTGCGCCACGGCACGTCGGCATGCGCCTGGGTGAACTCGGCGTAGCCATCCATCACCTTCGTCGCAGCCTCGCCGATGACGATAAGGCTCATGATGACGGCCTGCTGGGTGCGCTTGTCGGCCAAGAAGTCGTCCTTGGCCATCCCTTCCACGAAGCTGCACGCATCGGTTGCGGCCTGCTGGATGTGGTCGAGGTAATCGGGCAGACGGTTCTCGCTCATACCGGCTGCGCCTCCGCGAGCACCTTGGCCCGGAACTTTCGGCGGCAGGTCGCCAGGGGTCAGCAAATCGACGTCAACGCCGAGCAGCGATTTCAGTTCTTCTTCCAAATCGCCCAAGTCCAACAACGTGGCACCGGGCAGGCATCGACCAGCAGGTCGAGGTCGCTGCCATCCCGGTCGGTGCCATGCAGAACCGAACCGAAGACGCGCGGGTTCGCGGTGCGAAAGCGGCCTACTGCTTCACGCACCGCGCTTCGCTTCATGTCAAGCACAACGGACGGTCGCATGGGCATCCTTTCTTATCGAAACTCGTTGAGATGATATGCAATCAAGAATAGAATTTCAAGAACTATTTTCGAGAATCGCAATGCCTTGATTTCGCGTGCCGCGCCGGGCCTTGGCGGGCTTGTCACAAACCTACGTTTTCAAGAAGAAGGAAACCGCATGCCCCGCCGTTCGATCCTGTCCGCCGCCGAGCGCGAAAGCCTGCTGGCGTTGCCGGACACCAAGGATGAGTTGATCCGTCACTACACGTTCAGCGAAAGCGACCTGTCCATCATCCGGCAGCGGCGCGGCCCGGCCAACCGGCTGGGCTTCGCGGTGCAGCTCTGCTACCTGCGCTTTCCCGGCGTCATCCTTGGCGCTGATGAGCCGCCGTTCCCGCCCTTGCTGAGACTGGTCGCCAACCAGCTCAAGGTCGGCATCGAAAGCTGGGACGAGTACGGGCAGCGGGAGCAGACCCGGCGCGAGCACCTGGTCGAGCTGCAAACGGTGTTCGGCTTCCAGCCGTTCACCATGAGCCACTACCGGCAGGCCGTCCAGTTGCTGACCGAGCTGGCCATGCAAACCGACAAGGGCATCGTGCTGGCCAGCGCCTTGATCGAGCATCTGCGGCGGCAGTCGGTCATTCTGCCCGCCCTCAACGCCGTCGAGCGGGCGAGCGCCGAGGCGATCACCCGCGCCAACCGGCGCATCTACGACGCCTTGGCCGAACCGCTGTCGGACGCGCATCGCCGTCGCCTCGACGATCTGCTCAAGCGCCGCGACAACGGCAAGACGACCTGGCTGGCCTGGCTGCGCCAGTCACCCGTCAAGCCGAATTCGCGGCACATGCTGGAACACATCGAACGCCTCAAGGCGTGGCAGGCGCTCGACCTGCCTTCCGGCATCGAGCGGCTGGTTCACCAGAACCGGCTGCTCAAGATCGCCCGCGAGGGCGGCCAGATGACGCCCGCCGACCTGGCCAAGTTCGAGCCGCAGCGGCGCTACGCCACCCTGGTGGCGCTCGCCATCGAGGGCATGGCCACCGTCACCGACGAAATCATCGACCTGCATGACCGCATCCTGGGCAAGCTGTTCAACGCCGCCAAGAACAAGCATCAGCAGCAGTTCCAGGCATCCGGCAAGGCGATCAACGCCAAGGTGCGGCTGTTCGGGCGCATCGGCCAGGCGCTGATCGAGGCCAAGCAAGCGGGCCGCGATCCGTTCGCCGCCATCGAGGCCGTCATGTCCTGGGATGCTTTCGCCGAGAGCGTCACCGAGGCGCAGAAGCTCGCGCAACCCGAGGACTTCGATTTCCTGCACCGCATCGGCGAGAGCTACGCCACGCTGCGCCGCTACGCGCCGGAATTCCTCGCCGTGCTCAAGCTGCGGGCCGCGCCCGCCGCCAAGGACGTGCTCGACGCCATCGAGGTGCTGCGCGGCATGAACAGCGACAACGCCCGCAAGGTGCCCGCCGACGCGCCGACCGACTTCATCAAGCCGCGCTGGCAGAAGCTGGTGATGACCGACACCGGCATCGACCGGCGCTACTACGAACTGTGCGCGCTGTCGGAGCTGAAGAACGCGCTGCGCTCCGGCGACATCTGGGTGCAGGGCTCGCGCCAGTTCAAGGACTTCGAGGACTACCTGGTGCCGCCCGCGAAATTCGCCAGCCTCAAGCAGGCCAGCGAATTGCCGCTGGCCGTGGCCACCGACTGCGACCAGTACCTGCATGAGCGGCTGACGCTGCTGGAAACGCAGCTCGCCACCGTCAACCGCATGGCGCTGGCCAACGAGCTGCCGGACGCCATCATCACCGAGTCGGGCCTGAAGATCACGCCGCTCGATGCGGCGGTGCCCGACACCGCGCAGGCGCTGATCGACCAGACGGCGATGATCCTGCCGCACGTCAAGATCACCGAATTGCTGCTGGAGGTGGACGAATGGACGGGCTTCACCCGGCACTTCGCGCACCTGAAATCGGGCGACCTGGCCAAGGACAAGAACCTGTTGCTGACCACGATCCTCGCCGACGCGATCAACCTGGGCCTGACCAAGATGGCGGAGTCGTGCCCCGGCACGACCTACGCCAAGCTGGCCTGGCTGCAAGCCTGGCACATCCGCGACGAAACCTATTCGACGGCGCTGGCCGAGCTGGTCAACGCGCAGTTCCGCCATCCCTTCGCCGAGCATTGGGGCGACGGCACCACGTCATCGTCGGACGGCCAGAACTTCCGCACCGGCAGCAAGGCCGAGAGCACCGGCCACATCAACCCGAAATACGGCAGCAGCCCAGGGCGGACGTTCTACACCCACATCTCCGACCAGTACGCGCCGTTCCACACCAAGGTCGTGAACGTCGGCGTGCGCGACTCGACCTACGTGCTCGACGGCCTGCTGTACCACGAATCCGACCTGCGGATCGAGGAGCACTACACCGACACGGCAGGCTTCACCGATCACGTCTTCGCCTGATGCACCTGCTGGGCTTCCGCTTCGCGCCGCGCATCCGCGACCTGGGCGACACCAAGCTCTACATCCCGAAGGGCGATGCCGCCTACGACGCGCTGAAACCGATGATCGGCGGCACGCTCAACATCAAGCACGTCCGCGCCCATTGGGATGAAATCCTGCGGCTGGCCACCTCGATCAAGCAGGGCACGGTGACGGCCTCGCTGATGCTCAGGAAGCTCGGCAGCTACCCGCGCCAGAACGGCCTGGCCGTCGCGCTGCGCGAGCTGGGACGCATCGAGCGCACGCTGTTCATCCTGGACTGGCTGCAAAGCGTCGAGCTGCGCCGCCGCGTGCATGCCGGGCTGAACAAGGGCGAGGCGCGCAACGCGCTGGCCCGCGCCGTGTTCTTCAACCGCCTGGGCGAAATCCGCGACCGCAGTTTCGAGCAGCAGCGCTACCGGGCCAGCGGCCTCAACCTGGTGACGGCCGCCATCGTGCTGTGGAACACGGTCTATCTGGAACGGGCCGCGAACGCCCTGCGTGGCCACGGCCAAGCCGTCGATGACGGCCTGTTGCAGTACCTGTCGCCGCTGGGCTGGGAGCACATCAACCTGACCGGCGATTACCTCTGGCGCAGCAGCGCCAAGATCGG
This sequence comes from Candidatus Accumulibacter necessarius, assembly GCF_036625085.1. Lineage (NCBI taxonomy): Bacteria > Pseudomonadati > Pseudomonadota > Betaproteobacteria > Candidatus Accumulibacter > Candidatus Accumulibacter necessarius. The sequence goes on from NZ_JAZKUM010000002.1 coordinate 192,649, forward strand.
CGCGGGCAAGTTCAGGCCGCTACGGCCACTGCAACCGGCTTAGCGTGCTTTATTTTCCGTTTTCTGAGACGACCCCCATCAAGCGCGTCGTGATGCTCGATACGCAGTACAGAATGCATCCGACATTGGGTGACTTCATCAGCCGGCAGTTCTATGAGTCTGAGGGACTTGGACGTCTTGCACTCAGGACGACCTGCGCAGGATTTCGCTCACACGATTCCTTGGCTACCAAGGCAAATGTGCTGCTTGGTTGGATGTTCCTCTGCAGGACGGGAAAGAAAAATCCTAAAACCCGGTTATGAGCGACGGGCGGAGGCAAGTGCGATTGCAAAAGAGGTTAAGCGGATCGCAGATTCTTGTGGGCCGTCGCTGAGTATTGGGGTCATCAGTTTCTACCGCGCCCAATGTGACCTCATTCTTGATGCACTCGTCTGACCAGGGCCTTGCAGAGGAAGAGGACGGTGAAATCCGGATCGCGCGATCCTACCGGCAGACTGAGGCAGGTGATGAGCGACTGCGTGTCGGCACAGTCGACGCGTTCCAGGGCAAAGAGTTTGATGTCGTCTTCCTGTCTATTGTGCGAGCTAACGACGTGGTCGTTCCCGCTCAAAAGGAAGGCGATGAGCGTGAACGATTGCTAAACGGTAAGTATGGTCACTTGCGCTTGGCAAATCGCTTGAATGTGGCGATGAGCCGCCAGAGGAAGCTCCTTGTCGCCGTTGGTGACCAACGCATGGCTGAAGGCCCCGAGTCCGAGGAAGGCGTCCCGGCTCTGACTGCGTTCCTCAAGCTTTGCAGAGAGGAGATGGCACATGGCCGCTGATCGCTATCTCCGCTTCGATGTGCGTCGTCCCCCTGGTGGGCGCCCGTTTCTGTGGCCTGTTCGAGTTTGGAAGGTTCTTTATCCAACAAAGCGTGTCCTGAAGCTGAATTTGTTCCAGCAGGCGATCCTTGGACTTGCACGGGCTCGATGCCAGGACAGCTCGGAAATGGCGGAACTGCTGGGGCTAGACCGAGAGCTCGTGGCGTTCATCATTGCGACACAACTGATCCCCAACGGCTGGATGACTACCTTGGGGGCAGTTACTGCTCAAGGTGAGCGTGTTCTCGAAGAGGCTCAGGATGCCAGCGAGGAAGTCCGCATGGGATACGCGTATCAAGATGCGATCTCGGGGAATTGGCTGCCTCGATTCACGGAGGAATTGCCAGAGATTGAAGCGAAGAGAATCGATGAGCGTGGTTACCCGATATTCCTGCGTGATCTGGATTCTGGAAAAGAAGATCGACCGTTCCGCCTGAATCACTTCCGGGAAAGTGCACTGGACATGGGGGCGCTCTTTGATGCATTCGAGCGCTATCGGACCGATCACGACCACGCCAAGCAGCGTGATGACGAACTTCCGACACGTGTCCGCATTGAGAGCCTGAGCTTTGTCGAAAGCTCAGCGCAGCCCATGTGGTTGTGGACTTGGATCTTCCCGGACGAGGCCGGGCCACAACCATGGCTGGTTGCCGACCCGTTCGGGCTGCAGCAGGCTGCATCATGGTTGCGCAAGCCATTACAGGAAGTCCTACCGCGAAACGATGGTCTTGCGCGCTACATCTCTGATGCAATAGGTGAGACAAGATCGAACGACTTGTCGGCAGAGGAGTGGCTGCGTTCTCTGGAGAACCAGATCGATTTGACACTGCTAGCGGACTACAGCTGGTCACGGAAGGTGCCACTTGTTGAGGGATATCTCGCTAGCGTTTTGAGAAGAAGAGCGTTACTCGCAGGTCAGGAGAGGTCTTGGCAGGAGGATGTGACTAGTCTTCTCATTGAGACTCATAACTTGGCAGAAAGTGTGCTGCAGTGGCTGTTGAAAGCGTATCCAGCTGACATCAGGAGATTGCCCCATTGGAAAGATCAGCGGGACTGGAAGGATGGGGAAGCTCAGTACTACCTCCAGTTTTTCAATCTTTCGTGTCTCACAGATGACGTCATCAAGCGGCTTTCAGAACAGCGCTTGGATCAGGTGAGAACTGCTGTGAAACGCGGTAGCAGTTCGCTCAAGGCGTTGTGTTTTGCGGGACTGCTAGGGACGGTGGATCAAGTTGGCCATCCCTTCCTCAATCTATCCGCTGATGAACTGCGACTGAGTCGCCTGCTTGATATGGCCGACGCTCGAAACAAAAAAGCAGGGCATTCTGGCGGCGAAAGAATCGAGCGAGAAGACGCCATGGAATACGCTGACTTTGTCATCGAATGGGTTCAAATTTTTAAGGGCTGGTATTGATATGGCAAAACACCATAAGGGGAACAAAACCCCAGCGGCGCAACACACGAATACTGCACAAAGTGCAGTAGCGTCGGCATGGCAGAAAGCAACTACTGGCATTGGCGCCATTGCATCGCTTGTGCAAAGTGATGCTTCCGTCGTGACGCTACCCGACTTGGACAAAGATCAGGTCAGCGCGTTGGACAAAGCTGAGCCCGAGAAAAAAGTCGAGCTTGAGAAGCTGTTGGCGGAGATCTCCGATGTCGCAAAGAGAATTCGTGATCTACACGAAGATGTTCAGAAGCGCACGGATGACCTCGCTCGCAAGGAAGAGGCTTTCTCCCGCCGAAGTGATGAAAACAAAAAACGAACTGAAGAGATCCACAAACTCGACGACGAGTTGAAGCAAAGACAAGTTGAGATCAAAAAATCTGAATCGAGTTTGGCTGATAAGGAGCGCGAACTTGAAAAGCGGGAGTTGGATGCACGCTCCGGTTTTGCCGCCCAAAACGTTGCGGCACTCAGTGACCTCAAAAAAGAGATCCTGGAGCTAGAGTCGAAGAAGACAGAGATCCAACTTGGCATCCATCAGGCGGAGCAAAAAGCACGTGACGATGAGTCTGCGCGCGCCTCGGAGCTGATGGAACGTGAAGCGGAGAGCGCAAACAAGGAGAGGAGTCTTCAGCAGCAGCAACGACGGCTGGATACAGAGTGGAAAGAGCTAGAACGCGAACGAACGCAGATCCGTGAAGATGCACTACGCGAGGCCAGCCAGGAAATTGCGAGATTGACTGATGCCCGGCAACGAGCTGAGGCTCGCCTCGAAAAGGTTGTACCGCGATTGGACATTGACTGAACAGAAACTTGAGCAATACCGCGAGTTCTCAGAGGCATTGGCGGGACGGTCTGCACGCGAGATTCTTGACGAGTTGGCTGCTCACAAGCGTCGAGTCACTCAGCTGGAGAACCAAATTGCAAACAGTCAAGATGATCAGCTGAAATCTGAAAACGAGGCGCTGCGAAAACTTCGTGATGAGCAAAAGGCTCAACTCGATGAGGTCCATGTTGGATTTGGCTGATGCAAAGGCTCAGCTTCATCGCCTGCGTCTCGGCGTCAGTGACAAAGAGAACCTGGAAAAAGAAAAGCGCGCCCTCGAAAAGAACAATCAGATCTTGAGTGCAAGGCTGAATGACTTGGGCAAAACGGTGGATGACCTGACCCAGTCACAGCAATCCGAAAAGCCGTTCCCACAAATGGCATGGATGGATTCAGCATCTAATGCAGACTGGATCAAGGATCGCAAGGCCAAGGAGTTGAGCCTGCCGGAGCAGGACGTTCCTGATCTGAAAAAATTCTCGGTTGAATTGCAGCACAGGATCGCTCAAGCGGAGGACGGTGCAACACTGCATTTCCGTCTCGAAGATATTCAGTTGCTCATCGCAGGGTTGGCCATGAGCCAGCTTCACATCTTTCAGGGGATCAGCGGCACAGGCAAAACGAGCTTGGCGAAGGCGTTCGCAAAGGCTATGGGCGGCCATTGCACTGACATTGCCGTCCAGGCTGGATGGCGAGATCGTGATGACCTACTAGGACACTACAACGCATTCGAGAAGCGCTTCTATGAGCGCGACTGCCTGCAAGGTCTCTACCGTGCGCAAACTGGCGCCTACAAGGACCGGTGCAACATCATCTTGCTTGACGAGATGAATCTTTCGCGCCCGGAGCAGTATTTTGCTGAATTCCTTTCGGCTCTCGAAAAAAATGATCCAAGAGATCGATTGATCAGTTTGTCGGAAAGTCAGTTGCCAAATGCACCGGCGCTGCTTGTCGAGGGTCGAAGGATTCGAGTCCCCATAACGTCTGGTTTGTAGGCACTGCGAACCACGATGAGACCACGAACGAGTTCGCTGACAAAACCTACGACCGTGCACACGTCATGACGCTTCCCCGACACGAAGCAGGATTCAAGATTGAGCCGAAACCGAAGGCCAGCTTTAGCTATGGATCATTGATGGAGCGCTTTGATGGCGCTGTGACCCAGAACGCCGACGAAGTTGAAGAGTTGTTGGCAGAGTTGACCACGGGGCCGCTCACGAGCATCTTGCAGGATCGCTTTGACCTGGGATGGGGCAATCGACTCGAGCGTCAGGCTATGCGATTTGTCCCTGTTTATATGGCTGCAGGCGGCCGCAAAGAAGACGCTCTGGATCATTTGCTTGCTAGCCGAGTATTTCGGCGCGGCAAGGTCACTGGTCGATACGATGCGACGATAGATGATTTAACCGCCATCGAACAAGCGCTTACTACTGTTTGGAAGGGGTGGAAATCGGAGCCTCGCCGTTCCATTGCTCTGTTGGCTGAAGACCGTCGCCGTAAGGAACGTGGCGCATGATATTTCTGGACCGCCTTACTGGTGGGAAGCTCAGTGAACTACCCGACGCGTTCCTGCCGGGGCGGTATTGCTTGCTTAAGCCACTTGTAGTCAACGGACACAGCCACTTGCAGCCCGGCGATCTGCTATCGGATGACGGCTCTGGCGTCATCCGGATTCAAGATGCTGAACGCCAAGTGCGCTCCACCGAGCAGACCGACGATGAGCAGGCAGAGTCCGATCTTTCCGCTGAGGCAATTGTTTCAATCGCTGGGAAACTCACTCACGCACAGGGTGCAAGCGTCTCGCCGATGCTTCCGGCTGAGATGGCAGCGCAGTGTGCACTTGAAGAGATCGAGCGGAACTTGGCCACTGTACTCAGAGACGGTCATTTGCACTCAATATCCGACAGGCCCCGAAGAGACCTGCGGTATGACGACTTGGTTGCACCCGTGGCGCGCGCACGCCGTCTTGCGACATCGGCTTTAAGTCACCTTGCCTCTCACTCAGATTGCTGGCAGCAGCGCACGCTCAGCAGCGTCCAACCTCGCAAGGTTCTCGCTCGTTTCAGCGAGGACGACTATGCCATCTATGAGAACCGGCTCTATAAGCGACTTGCTGGATCGGCTTGATCGACACCTTGCAAGGAGACTGGCTCGCATCCGGGGTGTCAATTCACGGCTAGAACGAGCCTTAGAGTTTCAAGACTCAGAACAGACGCATTTTCGACTTCGAGAGGATATTTGCCGCCTTTGGGGTGAGTCATATCTTGATGACAAGACCGGGATGCAGTTGGAGGCAGGAAAGCTGGCTCTCAGCCGAGCTGGAGTCTCAGTTGCGTGCAGTCAGAGGTTTGAAGCAACGGGGTCTTTATTCGCTGGTGCCAGCAGCTTCGGTAGTCCCCGCCCAAATTCATCGAACAAACATTCTGAATCACGACCCTCACTATCGCCATCTGCCTCCTCTATGGGAAAAGCTGAAAGATGATCGAGAGGAACGGCTATTGCCCCCGGAAGAGCGTAAGCGTTCAGCGCACCCACCCCTGTGCGCGCACAATCACACTGGTTTTTTTAGCGGCAGCAACTCGTCGATGCGGCTGTTCGGCCAGGAGGGCAGTTTCTTCAGGGTGTCGGTCAGCCAGGCCATGGGCTCGATGCCGTTCACACGCGCAGTTTCGAGCAGCGATTGAATTGCCGCGGCACGTTGCCCGGCAGCCTCGGAACCGGCGAACAGCCAATTCTTCTTCCCGATGGCGATCGGGCGAATGGCATTCTCGACCGGGTTGTTGTCGATCGGGTAGAAACCGTTCGTGGCGTACCGGGCAAAGGCCGGCCAGCGCCGCAGACTGTAGTCGATCGCCTTGGCCAGGGCACCGCCGTCGGCCACCGATCGGCGAGTGTTCTGGAGCCATAGGTGCAGGGCTTCGAGCAGCGGTTGGCTGATTTCCTTTCGTCGTCGGGCCCGTTCCTCGAGCGTCTTCCCTTTCGCCGCGTCCTCGATGGCATACAACTCGCCGATACGGCGCAGGGCCTCGGCCGCGATCGGGCTCCCATTCGCCTGATGGAGGTCGAAGAACTTCCGCCGGGCATGGGCCAGACAGGCGAGTTCGATCACCTCGCCACGAAACAGCGCCTGGTAGCCGGCGAACTCATCGACCATCAGCGCGCCTTGCCAGTCCCCGAGGAACTCCGCCACATACTTCCCGCCGCGGCCAGGCTGGTAGTCGAAGACGACAATCGGCGGATCGCTTGCCAAGGCATTGCTGCGATACGCCCAGAGATAGGCCCGCTTGGTCTTTCCTCTGCCCGGGTCGAGTTGCTGCACAGGCGTTTCATCGGCATGCAGCACCGTCCCCTGGCGGAGCCGTTCGGCGAGACGCAGCCAGAGCGGTTCCAGGGCGACGCCGATGCGGCCGACCCAGTCGGCCAGCGTCGAACGGGACAGGGCCACCCCCGAGCGTGCGGCCTGCCGCTCGAGACGGTAGAGCGGCAGATGATCGACGTACTTGCTGACCATCACCCAGGCCAGCAAGGCCGGCGCTGCCAGACCGCCGTCGATGACCGAAGCGATGGCCGGTGCAGCGGTAAGGGTTTCGCAGGGCCGGCAGGCGTACTTCGGGTAGATGTGGCGCTCGACGAAAAACTCGGCGGGGACGATGCTGAGCTTCTCGGTCACGTCCTCGCCGATCCGCACCAGCGCCTGACCACATTGCCCACAGGTGCAGGTTTCGGGCTCGTGCAGGTGCTCGACACGCGGCAGTTGCTCGGGCAGGGGCTGACGGCCGGCGCGGTCGCGTTTCGGTTTTTCGGGGGGCAGCTGATGTGGCCCCATTTCGGCCGCCTGGGCCCGTTCGGCCAGGCGGGCTTCGCAGGCGGCCAGGTCGGCAGCGAGGGTTTCGTCGAAGAGGTCCCGTTCGCCGGCGGCCAGGGACTCGCTCTTGACGCCGAATTTCATCCGCCGCAAATAGGCCAGTTCGAGGGTCAGCTTCTCGATCTTGGCATCGCGCCAGTGAATCTCCGTGGCGTTGGTCTTGACCTGTTCGAGCAGCCCACCGACCCGGTGCTCGGCCCAGAACAGCAGTTCTGGCGAGGGCGAGAAAGGGGCAAGTTCGCTCGCTAAATCCATGACGAATTATACCATCAAGATGCTCGAAAAGACGTCGAAGTCATGGATTCTGCGTGCTTTTCTGAAAAGACGGCGCATCCCTAGACCTGCCAGTGGGCGGGTGCGGGCGCGTCCCGGCGTTGCCAGTCTACGCCGGCGATCAGCCAACGCCATTGCGCTGCAGTGAGGGCAAAAACCGGGTCGCTGGCGCTCGGCCAGGTGAAGTAGCCACGGTGCAACCGGCGTTGCGACAGCCAGACGCCGGTGCCGTCCCAAACCAGCAGTTTGAGCCGGCTGCGGCGCCGGTTGGTAAAGGCGTAGGCGGTGCCGTCACAGGGGGTGCGCCCGAGACTGGCCTGGATGCGGGCCGACAGGCCATCAATGCCCAGGCGCATGTCCACCGCTTCAACGGCCAGCCAGATGCGCTCGGGCGCCGCCCCGAGCGGCGCGTTCATGCGCGCTCTCCCCACAGGGCCGTCAACCACCCGGCCGGTGGCAGCGCGGCAAAGTCGAGTCGCCAGCCCTGCGGGCTATGGAGCGACAGGCTCGGCGTTGAGGCCGCGGCACTGGGAACCCTCACCGCAGGAACCAGGGTCAGTGGGACTCTCGCTCCGCTCGGTCCTGGACCCTTCGCCAAGCGCAGGTGCCAGTAACTGAGCGAATGGCTTCTCAGTCCGTGCTGCTCACAGTACGCCTTCTGGCTGCCGCCGCTCGCCCGCCAGGCGTCCACATGCCCTCGCCAGTGCGCTTCCAGTTCACCTGCCTGGTCCATCTCGTCCTCCTGTCGAAAACCCGGAGGTTGCTCCATATCTCGGGGGTTTTACAGGTGGGTGGGCCGGACGCTTACGGAAGAGCGCTTGGCGCGACAACTGCAATTGCAACACGCTTACGTCAGCTACGTCGGTCTAGTGATCAGACGTGCTCTGGAACGCTATGGTTTGCGCATGGCAGGTGGAAAGTATGTGTTCAGTTGGGCTGATTGGAGCTTCGTACTCAAGCATGAGGCGCATGATTGGGTCGTAACTCAGCCTGACGGATCTGCTCTGAGGATCGTACCGATTGCCTGGTTCGGCGCGTCCATAAAGGGCAGCGAGACTCTGGAGCCTGACCGCATTGTGTGCTGGCCAGGCACTTCAGCCAGTGTCGCATCACCGCAGTGTCTCCCTGTCTCACCATTGGATCTTTACGTCGTGGAGAAAGTGGGGAAATTGATCGATGAATGGATGTTGCGGCAATTGCTCCACGGTCATGGCCGAAAACTTGGGCCTCTCCCCACACCGGCTAAAAAACTGACAGAGGCATGGCCCGAGCAGTTCGAATCTATTTCTCCAACGCACGTTAGGCTTCTCGCACCAATCGATGATCAGAAAGCAGCCGAACTGAGAGCATCCCTCAGAGGTTCGGCGAACCCACAAGTTGAGGATGCCGTCGGCTCTGCCATCGAGCAGGTCGCAGCGCTTGCTCAGCTTTGTGGCCATCCGGCGCGGTTTGAACCAGGTCAGCAACAAGACTTCTACTGCCAATGCGCGACTTGCCAGACGACGTGGTCGCTTAAGACAATAGGCAAAAGGCGGCACTTTTCCTTGCGGCCGAAGGGCGCGTCGAGCGTATCCGAGACCAACCGTTTTGTATGGTCTGGCAGGGATTGGCTGGAGTTCGACTTGGACTCAAATGGCCTAATCGTTGAGTCCACCCCGTGATTCAGATTCACCGGTCGGAAATGTGCCGCACAGCGTGAATGGCTATGAGGGGCTGCTTAACAAGGTTTGCTGACCGAATCAGTCAGCAGGCCGAATGACGGCCGAGGTCCTGACCGTGGTCGCGCATCACGTCTCACAGTGATGCCCAGAGGCTTGAAGGGCGGGGCGGGGATGAGATTCTGAACTTATGGACATGCCCCTCGGCATGCCTCCTTCAACCGTTCAGGAGCCCTCCGTATGAAATTCACGAAAGCCGAAATCGACACCATTATCGAGGCGTCGCCCCGTACCTTCGTTCCCTTCAACAAGTTGGTCCTCTCGGAGGACTATCAGGCGCGTGCCGGTGGCAGCACCCCGAAGATGAGCATCGCCGAACTCGCCGCCTCGATCAAGGAATGCGGCGTGTTGCAGAACCTGATCGTCGTAGATGGCGTGCGCGGCCACTACGAGGTCTGCGCGGGCGGACGCCGGCTCGAAGCGCTCACGCTGCTCGTGGGCAACGGCGACCTCGCCGAAAACTACCCGGTGCCCGTGCTGATCGTGCCGGCCGACAAGGCGCTGATCGCCAGCCTGTCGGAGAACTGCTTCCACATCCCCATGCATCCGGCCGACGAGTTCGCAGCCTTCGCCAAGCTGATCGGGCAGGGCAAGTCAGTCGAGGACGTGGCCGCTGCCTTTGGGGTCACCCCGTTGGTGGTCAAGCGCCGCATGAAGCTCGCCACCGTCTCGCCCAAGCTGATGGCCCTTTTTCGCGAAGACCAGATCGGCTTGGACTGCCTGATGGTACTGGCCTCGGTGGACGATCACCAGAAGCAGGAGCAGACCTGGGCCGCGCTGCCGTCGTGGAACCGCCGTCCAGACTACCTGCGCCAGATGCTGACCCAGGGCGAGATCGAGTCCGACCGCGATGCCGTCGCCAAGTACGTGACCCTCAAAGCCTATGAGAAGGCCGGCGGTGCGCTGCGGCGCGACCTCTTCAGCGACGACGACAAGAAGGTCTACCTGCTCGATGCGGCCCTCCTGGAAAAGTTGGCGACCGACAAGCTGCAAAAGCGGGCCAAGCAGATCGCGGCCGAAGGCTGGAAATGGGTCGATGTCCGAGTCCGCTATGCCTTCGACGAGTACGTCAAATATGGCGAACTGCGCAAGACGAAGCGCCAACCCGATGCCCCGGAGGCCGCCGCCTTGGCGGACCTGGAAATTCGCATTGCGGCACTCAACGAGCAGATGGAAGCATTGGCCGATGCGGACGGCGACGAGGACGCCTTCTACCGGCTCGAAGGCGAAGCCGAAGGCCTGGAGGAACAACGCAAGGCGCTCGACGAAACCCTCAGCGTGTGGCCGGTCGACCTGATGGCCCAGGCCGGCTGCGTCGTCCATGTCGGCCACAATGGCGCCGTCGCGGTGAAGTACGGCTTGATCCGCCCCGACGACCGCAGCGACATGGTCCAGGCCGCCCGCCAAGCCGCCGAAAACGGCACCGACGAACCCCTGGTGTCGCTGCCGGCGGCTAAGACCCGCCCGGTGCATTCCGAAAAGCTGATGCGTTGCCTCACCGCCCACCGGGTCGCCGCCGTCCAGGCCGAATTGCTCGACCGCCCCGACGTGGCGCTGGCCGCGATCACTGCGCATCTGGCGCAGAAGATTTTCCGGAGTAACGATCTCTACTATTGCCGCTCGGAGAACGTCTTCGCTATCAGCGTGACCGACAGCCAATCCGAACTGCGATCCGCCGCCGAGGGCATGGAGGCCAGGGCCGCCTGGGCGAAGCTTCAGGCCGAGCGCACGTCCTGGGCCGAGCGGCTGCCGGAGAACCTGGAGGAAATCTTCTCGTGGCTGCTCGCCCAGGAGCAGGCGACGGTGCTGGACCTGCTGACCTTCGTCGTTGCGGTCACCGTCACGGGCGTCTATGGAACCGAGCCCGAGCGGCAAAGCAACGACGCGTTGGCGCGGGCCTTGGGGCTGGACATGACTCAATGGTGGACGGCCACGGGGGTTTCCTACTTCAACCACGTCTCCAAGGCACGTGTCCTCGAGGTCGTCACGGAGGCCGTCGATGCCAATGCCGCCAGCCCGCTGGCCGCGCTCAAAAAGGATGCCGTGGTGACGGGGGCGGAACAGACGGTGGCCGGGAAGGGCTGGTTGCCCGCCTGCCTGCGCATCAACACCGCCCAAACCAGGCAGACGGAAGCGGCTGCGGACGACACGAGCAGAGTGCCCGGCGAGCCAGCCCTGACGGCGTGAGGCACGCCGCAAGGCGATGCCGGGCGGCGCAATCGTTTACGCCCGGCACCGGCTTGTCCGGACGCCGCTCACACCGGCACGGCCGCCCCGTCGTCATCGTTGCCCTTCGGCTCGGGCGAGCCAACCGGCCGGCCACCTGGCTTGATGATCGTGCCGATGTAGGCACCTGCGGCCCTTGCGCGCGCATGCCCTGCCAGCTGTGACACCGCCAGCCGCGCCGCCCGATCCAGTTCCGGGGATACTGGCCCGCCACCCCGGACCGGTGACGGCACACCAGCGACATCTTCATAGGCATCGTTGAGAACCCCATGGCGCAGGCCATGACCTGTCGCGCCCCGCTTGCGCAAGGTGATGCCGAATTTCTCCAGGACGTAGTCCAGCCGCCGCAGGTTACGCTTCAGGTCCCGACGCGGATCGCCCATGTGGGCGTCGCGACCGTCGACCACGCTTTGGGCAAACTCCAGTGCTGCCAGCTGAACGGGACTGTCCAGGGGAATCCAGCGCACCCGGCCGCCTTTGCCCTTGACCCATGCATACCGATCCGCCAGTTGCTGGTTCTCTGGCAGCCCGGTCTCGCTGAACGGCATGACGTGCTGGAATGGCCGGAACTGCACTGACTCCTTGCGCCGCAGCCCCAGGGTCGACATCAGCCGCAGCGACGCGCCGACACGGAGGTCGAACTGGCACACCTCGGCGATCACCGCCTCCGCATCGATCCCTTGGGCCGTCCAACTCTTGTCGCGCTGAGCGGACTCGTGGCGCTGGTATTCCTCCAGGCTCAAGCCGTAGTGGCCCGGCTTGCGCACGAAGCCGTGCTTGCCCATCCACATCGCCAGCCCCCGCAAGAAGCTCAGGTAGGTCTGGATCGTCGCCGGTGCCAGATGCGCCTGCTGCCAGACCTGCACCATCGCGTGGATGTGCTTCTGCCCAAGGTTGCGCGGGTCCGGCACCGTCTTGAAGCCCGCCTTCTGCTTCAGGTCGCGGAAGAAGCGCCGCAGGAACTGCCCGCGTTCCTGCCGCGTCTTGTGCGAGACGGTTTTCTCCAGGGCGGTGTGCTGGGTGTTGAAGAGTTTGATCAGGACCTCCAGCACCTTGAGCGGTGGCGCCGTGCCCGGCTGGTAGCGGGAGAGGATTTCTTGAGGTGTCTTGCCCGCCCAACTTTGGGGGCGAGCGGGCTGCTGCTGGCTCGAGCGACCGGGGCTGGCCGGTTCCTGCTGCCGGCGGCGAGAGCTACGAACAGTTTTGCTGGGGATTGCATCCGACATGGTGATGGCTCCTTGGCCGGAGGCCCGCCGCCCGAACGGCAAGCAGATGTTGGCGATGAAAGTGGAATCCAGGGCAACTCCCGGCAGGACGGATTCCGTTGCCCGCGCCGGTCAGTGGTCAAGAACTTCGGCGCCGCGCGCGACCACGGCGTCGCGGCACCTACCCAGGGGTTCGTCGGCCAGCGCGTCCGCGCTCGCCAACTCGGTCGGTCTTAAAAACGAAACGGGTTGATCCGGCCCATCCGTGCATTTCTGCAGCCATGGGGTTGTGATGCCGGCCGGCCTCTGGGGCGTGGCTTGGGCATCGGCGGCGAGGTCGGGCCTCGCGCCATCTGGTGGATCGGTTCGGGAGTCGTAGCGCCATCCACTCGCATGGGTCCGCCCCTGACCGAAAGTCCAGGGCAGTGTCGAGGGTGTGAGCGAAGGCGCGCGGGGAGCCCAAGAGGGCAAACACGACCGCGCGCTGCGGCGAACCGCGTGCTCAAAGGATGGCGGGAACAGGGGCAGGCATCGGGTGCCGGCCGGGTGCTCTGTTGGCCGTGGTGCGCTTCAGGGAGCGCCCAGCGATAAACGCTGGCCAAGCCAGGGACATGCACTACGAGAAAGACCGCGGGACCGCCGCCTCAAGGGCGACGGCATTGCCGGTTCGAGACCGGCGCTTCAATGGCAGGTAACGACTGCGACGCCTTTTGCTCCGCGATGGAGCGTGGCCAGGATGGCCCTCGGGAAACCGTAGTTGACGCCAAGCGGGTAGGGCGGTCAAGCGGGCGGCTCGAAAGCGCGGCGATTCTCGGGGGATTGAGGGTGGCACTTGCGCGCCCGGGAGATTGCGGTAAGGCGCATTTATTGTCGCAAAGCGGCGGGCAACGAGGCGGCGGGCGGGCTTGACGAGGGAAATCTCTGCCTCTGGTCCTGAGCGGAGGAACTCAGGGCGATGCTCGCGCGCTGACCGGTCCGGCGGCAACTGCCGCGCATGGGGTTGATGCCCGCCATTTGAATGAGAGCGTAGTGACACACACGCAGCCCCGCCGGGGGATGACGCTTTCAGGTGTCACCGAAATGTCCGTGCATCGCCGGTTCGCTGACAGCGGGCCGAGCCCGACGCCGAAATCGGCCTCTTTGAGTGGGGATTCCGTGTGGCGGGATCAGATCGCCCCGTCGATGCTGATCGACCTCAACCCTACCTCGGAGCCTTGCCATGGAATTGATCGTCAGAGCGGTGGATGTCGGATCGGGCAACACCAAGTTCGTCACGGCTGCAGCGGGTACCGACATCCGCTGCGCCAGTTTCCCTTCCGTCGCCTATCCGTCGAGCGACAACTCGCCGTCGTGGGCCGGCAGCGAGCGCAAGAAAACGGTGTGCATCCCCATTGGCCCGCTGTTCTACGAGGTCGGGCCGGATGTGAGCCTCGCCGCAGACACCTTCCGAGCCAAGCAACTGCACGACGAATACACCGAGACGCCCGAGTACATGGCGCTGCTCAGGGGGGCGCTCTCCATGATGAAGGTGAGCCACATCGATTTGCTGGTGGTCGGCCTGCCGGTAGCGCTCTTCGACATCAAGAAGGCGGCGCTGGAGAAGGCCATGACGGGCCGCCACGACATCGGCGGTGGCAAGGCCGTGACCGTGGGCAAGGCCCTGGCCGTGCCCCAGCCGCAGGGGGCGCTGGTGCACTACGCTTCCGAGCACCAGAAGATGGCGATCATCGGCAACGAGCAGAGCCTGATCATCGACCCAGGCTCGCGCACCTTCGACTGGCTGGTGGCGCGGGGTATGCGTTTCGTGCAGAAACAGAGCTACTCCTTCAACCGCGGCATGTCTGACGTACTGCGCCTGCTGGCGGCCGAGATCACCAAGGACATCGGTTCGCCCTACCGCGACTACGACGCCATCGACCTGGCGCTGCGCACCGGCAAGCAACCGGTGATCTTCCAGAAGCCGTATGACATGAAGCGCCTGTTGCCCCTGGCTGAGACCGTCGCCGAGCAGGCCGTCTCGACGATGAAGGAGTGGATCGAGGCACCGCATAGCCTGCAGAACATCATCCTGGTCGGCGGCGGGGCGTTCCTGTTCAGGAAGGCGGTCAAGGCAGCGTTCCCGAAGCACCGCATCCACGAGGTGAAGGAACCAATGTTCGCCAATGTGCGGGGTTTTCAGCTGGGTGGGCAGAACTACGCGCGCAGTTCAATGGCGGCCACCGGGAAGGAGCGGGGGCAGGGCGGATCGGGAGAGATTGAATGAGCACCGATTATGTAAAGGATCCCCCGCCCATTCGTCTCGTCTTCGAACTTGCGCGCGCCGACCATCCGCGTCTGTATGACGAATTGATCCAGTTTCACAAGGGTACCAAGCGGGTCAATCGCCTGCGCGTGCTGGCTTACGATGGTTTGCTGGCGCAGAGCGGTGTCTTCGCCGAGATGGGACGTGGCTCGTCTCATCTGCCTTCCGCAAGTAGCGCGCAGGAGGGCAATGGCGACATCACCAACGACCTCTTCGCGCCAGCGATCGACGCGTGAGCCGGCCATGGGCAAGCGATCGCGCCGGCCGGTGAGCGGCCGGATGGTCAGTGCTTCGGACCTGGCACAGATGGGCCGCTGCGAACGGCTGGTGGTGTTCGAACATCTCCATGGAAGCCGGCGTACGGCTGGGCAGCAGCGAGCCCGGGCACGCGGGCTGGTCGAGCACGAGCACTTCTATCGGGAAGGCATAGCGGCTTCCGCACAGGCCGCTCGGAAGGGGCGTTGCTTCATCGCCACCTGCGTGTTCGGCGAGGCCTGGCAGACGGAGGTGCTGCATCGGTTCAGGGATGAGGTACTGCGACCCAGCGCTTGGGGACGCCGGGTGATCCGCCTCTACTATCGGGGTGCTCCCAGCATATGCGTCGTCCTGCGCCGATGGCCCGCCTTGCAAGTTCCTGTGCGCATGGTCTTGGGGGCGATAGCGATGGGGCTTCGGTGGTGGTCAGGCTCGCGTGGGGACGGCAAGTGTCGGCGCTAGCGTGGGGCATCGGTTGCGCCGTTGCCGTCGCAGGCTTCGTGCTGGTCATGGCGCGGAGGCGATCAGAGACCGATGCCGCACGGGCTGAGCGGGCCTCACGGCCGGCAGCGCTGCGGGATGCCGAGTTGGTCTACATGGAAAGACTGTTCCGGATTTCCACGCCCGTCGAACTGGTGGCGAAACTTGACCGGGCATACCGGATGCCCTCCGGTCTGCTCGTGTTGGTGGAGTTCAAGACTCGCTGGAGCAACCAGCCCTTCCTGTCGGACGTGATCCAGTTGTCCGTCCAGAGGATGACGGTGATGGGGCAGACGGGGCAGTCGGTGGCGGCGTACGGGTATGTGATGGTGAAGGCGCCGACCCGGCGAGCCTTGCCGATCGCGCATTTCGTCAAATTGATGACTGGCGAGCAGGTGGTTGCGTTGGTCCGGCGGCGGGACGAAATTCTTGCGGGACGTGGTGTCTCGGCTCGCAAGGCCTCATCCCTGAAGACGTGCGATGCGTGTGCGTTCCGGGCGGATTGCGATTCGGGCAACAAATGAACCGTACGCTCAACTGTCGCGGTGTAGTGCAAACTGCTGAGGAAGACATGCTTGCCGAGAGCTGTCGATCACCGATGATCGAAGCGTGTGTGTAGGGGATGGAGCAATTGGATAACGTTGTTTTGCACGATAACAGCGTTCGTGTTATCGTGCGCAATATTGGTTATTGTGGTGGTTTATCCATGTTGGCCCTCGCTACCGCCGTTCGACACTACCTCCACGAGGTCTTGGGTATTCCCACGCCCAGCGTGAAGCCGTGGGCACGAGAAGATGAGTTGCCGTACTTCCTGCGGGACACCTTTCAATTCGGGGAGATTGAACTGCTGGGACACTCCATTGTGCTGGCAATGGGACGTGCTGAACAAAAACAGTCTCTCAGCGAGGTTCGAACGTGGTTGGACAAGGTAAGGGCGTTGGCCGGACAACCAGCGGTCTACGTCACAGATGCCTTGGCCTCCTACGAACGTCGACGGCTGATCGAGCAAAAAATCCCGTTCATCGTTCCAGGCAACCAACTCTATTTGCCGGACTTGGGCCTCGACCTTCGTGAATACTTCCGGCAGCGCTCACCAACGGCGGAATCAGCACTGAGTCCTTCCGCGCAGGCCATGTTGATCACGGCCCTGCTGCACCAGCCTTGGCAGGCCGAATGGCAACCTTCGACGGTTGCGGTCGCCTTGGGCTATACGCCGATGACCCTGTCGCGCGTGGTCAAGGAACTGACTGCGGCCGGACTTGCCGCCGCGTACACCGTGGGCCGGTCTCGCTGGCTGCGCATGGAGCAGCCTCCACAGCAGACATGGGAGCGGGCAAAGCCTGTGTTGCGAACTCCAGTCAAGCGGACAGTCTGGGTGCTGGCTGAAGACACCATGGCCAAGCAGTTGGGCCGATTGGCCGGCTTGAGCGCGCTGGCGCACCATTCAATGCTGGCCGAGCCAAGGTGCCCGGTGTACGCACTAAGCGCCACGGAATGGAAGGCGGCGACAGACGCTGGCCTTCAGGCGTTGCCCGAACCCGTTGCCGGCGCACGCGAATGGCAGTTGTGGAGCTACAGCCCGGCGTTGTTGCCTGGCGCTGCCACGGTTGACCCGCTCTCGCTGACACTCAGCCTGCAAGACAACGTGGATGAGCGCATCCAACTCGCGCTGGACGAACTGAAAGGGCAACTGCCATGGTGAGAGGGCTGGATGTTTTCCAGGGCTGGTTCGCGGACTACGCCGACCAATACGTCTTGATCGGTGGCACGGCCGCCAGCTTGACCATGGAAGAGGCCGGGCTGGCGTTCCGCGCCACCAAAGACCTCGATATCGTCCTGCACGTCGAGGCGCTGACTGCAGCCTTTGGCCTGGCCTTCTGGAAGTTTGTCGACGCTGGCGGATACGAGATTCGCCAAGCCAGCGATACGGGAAAACCGATCTTCTATCGATTCCAGAAACCCGCTGATGACCGCTACCCGGCGATGGTCGAACTGTTCGCGCGAGCACCCGACGGATTGCAGCCGGCCGAAGGCAGTCGGCTCACACCGATACCGCTGGACGAAGCCGTCTCCAGCCTGTCCGCCATCCTGTTGGACGAGTCTTACTACGCATTCATCATGGCGGGACGCCGTGAAGTCGGAGGCCTGCCGTGGGTGGGCGAAGATCGCTTGATTCCGCTAAAAGCGATCGCGTGGCTAGACCTGAGCACGCGGAAAGAGCAGGGCGCCAAGGTGGACGCCAAGGACGTGCGCAAGCATCTCAACGATGTGCTGCGCCTGTCGCAACTGCTGGCGCCCGCAACGCGCATTCCGCTCGACAAAAAAATCGGCGATGACATGACGAGGTTCCTCACTGTGGTGGCGTCTGATACCTCGATCGAACCGAAAGGGCTACAACTCGGCAATGCCACTGTCGCCGAGTTGGTGGCCCGCATCGCGCAAGCGTATGAACTCGATGTGCCGGGGCAGGTGAAGGAATGAGTTACGCGGGCGGAAACCAGAGCATGATGACCGTTTCCGCCTAGAAACTTGATCCAGACGATATAGACGGCCAGACACTGCTGTTCTGGTACGGTACGCGAATCCCCGCGATTGCGCGCCGTCAGAACGGCGCATCGCCCAATCGATTTCTCTGGGCAAGAGGATAATCACAATCCTTCGGCGGACGTGTCTTCGGCCGAAACAGGTTGCTGCACTACAATGCGATGAGGGCAAGGTTCTCAGCCGGCACATGACGCTGCGCCAACTCAACCATATGTCGATGGTGTGTGAATACCAGCACTTGGTTCTCACCAGCGAAATTCGCCAATGCTTCTAGAATGGCGCCGGAGCGATCTTCGTCCGAGGTCATCAGAACGTCGTCGAGGATGACCGGCAGGTCGACGCCGGCGGCGCGCCGAAGATCCAGAGCTGCCAGGCGTAGCGCTAGGTAGAGCTGGTCAAGGGTGCCTTCGCTCATCTCCTCGACGCGCACTCGCGAGCCACTACTACGTTCGGCAATCAGGGCCGGCTCCTTGTCGGAGTCGTCGCTGATCAGACGCACCAATTCGCCGCGTGTCATTCGGCTAAAGTAACTCGATGCTGCGGTCAGCATGGGCCCCTGCGCCCGATCGCGAAACCGCTTGAGCGCTTCGGAGAGAAGCGCATGCGCGAGCCGCGAACGAACCCATGGCGACATGTTGGCGCGTACGCTGGCGGCCGCCCGTTCCATGTCCTCGCGAGCCGCCACGGCTGTGTCGGATCCGTCGATGACATCAAGGGCGCGCCGGGCTAGTTCCTCACACTCGCGGGCGGCCTGCAGATTCGGTTCGAGCTGATTCAGCTCATCCGAAAAGCTTATCTCGTCAGCATCCATGCGTGCTGCATCGTAGTCGGCCAACTGTGTGCGCAGTTCGTCCAGCGAGCGTCGTGATGCGAGCGCCAACTGTGAGCTCGAGCGATCGACTTCGCTCTGTGCTTCCCGCTTGCGTCGCGACTGCTCCTCGGCTTCTGGCAGCTGATTCGCCGACTCGACGTCGGCGGCGAGGCACAGGGCTGACAGGACTTGCTGGTGCCGCGCACCGGTATCCTCATGCTCGCGCTGCGTTTTCTGCGCCGCCTCCAGCGCTTGATGCGCTAGAGTGCGCTCGGTCTGGACTGCCTCGGCAGCAACCAAGCGCGCGGAGACCTGCTCGACGTACAAACGAAGATCCACAGGCTCGGGTCCCCCGAGCACCTGCCAGATTGCCTTGGCAGCGTCATCGAGGACGGCGATCGCTTGGCTGGCCCGGCGCACTTTGGCTTGAGCCGCGGCGAACCGATCTTTGGCTTCCAACAGGTCTTCGAATTCAACCATGCGCGCCCGGGCGACGGCGACCGTCGTATCCTCGGGCAGCAGCAAGCCGGCGAGGGCCGGCTTTAAGGCATCCTTGGCGGCGAGCAGGGCGTTCGTCAACTCGTTTTCGCTGGCGGCTCTCTGCTGGAGCTGCCGTTCGCGTTCGAGCCGTTTGCCAGCGGCCCGGTTGATCGCCGTTTCACGCTGCTTGATCTCCGAATCGACTTCGGACGCCGTCGCCAACAGGGTGCTGAGGCGCGCATCCTCTGCAGGCGCGGCGAGTCCGGTACCGACAATCGCTGCGCGCAACTGACTCGCCAGCGCCTGCTCAATGTCTTGAACCTGCTCGAACTCGTCGAGCTTCGACTGCAGCGCCTCGCACGCGGTCCGTGCGGCAGGTAACAAGGCCTGCCAGTCACGCAGCGCCGCCGGCGACAGGGCCGGCAGATCGGCCCCCGCAATGGTCTGCTGCCAAGTAGCTTGCCGAGCGTCTTCCTCCCGGTCGAGCTCTTCGAGTTGGCCGTTGAGTTCGCCGCCGTCCGTTTCCAAGGTCTCGATTGCCCGCCTACTCGACTGCAGCGCGGCAGCGCGCTCGGTGTCACTGGCCAACTCGTCGATCAGGCTATCTGCCTGAATGACCGCGTCCTCGTAAGCTGCCGGAAGCGGCTTGCCGCCGTTGAGGGGGTCGGTGGGGGAATTCGTTCCGTCGATGTAGATTCCGCGCAGCAGTTTCCACTCGGCGTCCCGATGCGAGCGTGCGGTCTCGACATCGTCCCGCGTCGGGACCTCACCTTTGGCAAGCAGACGATCGCGCTGGCCGAGTTCATTGCGCAGCGCCTCGGCTACCTGAGCAATTCGTTTCTTGAGCTCATCGCGTCGCGTTGCGTAGGCATTTTCCTGCTTCATCGCAAGGTCGATCTGCGCATCCAGCAGTGGCTGCACCCGGCGCAGTGCCGCTTCATCCCTCAAGCCGCCAGCTTCCAATCCGTTGGCCACCGCGCGCCGCGCGGCCTTGATTTCAGCGGGAAGCGCAGCCAGACGCTTAAGAACTGCGTCGCTACGCGCGAGTTCGGCTTGGGCGATGCGAAGCACCGTTCGGGATTCAGGCGAGGGCAGTGCCTCGGCTGTCGATTCCTCGGCGTCCATGGTCTGACGCCCGGATTCCTGATGCTGCTCAAGTGCCTGTGCGGCGAGTTCGACGGCATGCAGAAGCTGCTCGATTTTGACCCGTTCGGTTCTCGCTGGAGCATGTTCGCTGACTACCTCAGCGGATCGCGATACGTCGATTCCGGCCGCGAGTCGGACGACCTGTTCGGTCTCCGTGGCCACGTCAGCGTTGGCGTCAGCCAAATCCCGGCGGTGCTGATCGATCGCCTCCGCGGAGGCCACCAGTCGCTTGATCGCCGGTCCCACCTCCAGGATGAGACTATCCAGTTTGAGTTCGTCGAGCCGCTGCTGTTGGCGCAGGGCCTCGGCCGATGCGAGGTTGGCGTTGTGCTGTGCGTCCGATAGGCCGGATTCTGCGGCGGCGCGCTCGGTGGCAGCTGTCAGCGACAGGAGCGGCACCGACTTCAGATCCTCCAGGATCCGCGACGCATGCTGCAGCGTGCTGATTACCGGGGCGACGGCGCGCAGTTCCTTGATCAGGAGCAACTTGGCATTCAGCTCCCGGCGGCGCGCCTCCAGTTCGGCGACGTTGGCTGCCGCCGCCTGATGTTTCTTGAAGACATCGGCCCAATGTGCCGGTCTCACCAGGGCCTGCTTGTATTCACCATGGCGTTCTTCGTAGGCCTTGATCGCTTCGTTGATGCGGGCGTTCTTTCCGCGCGCGCCGGGCATGAAGAACTTGCGCGCGGAAGCATCCAGACGCTCAAGGATCTGTGGGATGCTGCGAACGCCAGCGCTCGCTTCGAAGAGGGCGGCCCCTACGTCCCCTTCGCCTTTCAGGAGTGCTTGACCACCTTCTCGCAGCCGCCGGTGGTCGAGCCCGAACATGGAGTCGTACTCTTCCTTGCGCAGCCCGCCGTTCAGCAGAATTTCGACATCCGGCGGAACGGGCGTTTCCAAGGTCTGGCCCCCTTGCGCGAAATCAGCGAAGAATAGTGTCGCGCCGCGACCCTTGCGACGTATCAGCGAATACTCGTTGCCCTGGCGATCGACAAACTCGCCACCCACCCGCATGTCAGGGTGAGCGTGTATGAAGTTGTCCCTACTGTGCAGGGGGATGCCGAACCGCAAATCCGAGACGGCCCGCAAGGTCGATGACTTGCCCGCTTCATTGGGGCCATGTACGAGCACGAGCCCCTGCGTGGCGGTGCCAAAGTCAAGCACGCGGTCGGTGAAAGGGCCAAAAGCTTTCAGGTGCAGCCGGCGCAACTTCATTGCGTCTCTCCTTCGGCCGTAACACCCGACAACTGCGCAAGCACGGTTGCCTCGGCGTCGGCAAGAAACACGCGCATTGCATCGACGTCGAATAACGCAGGATCGGCGTCGGCGAGGGCGCCCGGGAGGTCCTTCATCTCGGCCACCTGCTGCGCGAACCACGCTTTGAGTTGTCCCTGGTCCGTGCCAATCGCGTCAACTAGCCGCACGACCTCGCCAACCGCATCGGCGCGCCCGGCCGCGGCAGTGCGATCCAGCGGCGACTGCAGGTCGAGGCGGACTTGCTCGATCCAGAGGTCGGCATCGTCCAGGTCTTGGGTCGCCGCCTGAATTGCGGCGGCGATGGAACCAGGCTGTTCGGCCTCCAGGCGATGCAGTACCGACTCACCGTGGACCACGAGGCGCACAGCGTGGAGCCGGTCCCTGGCATCGGCGACCAATTCGCGCGCTTGGCCCACGAAGTGCCTTGCCAGCTCGTCGACCGAAGACAGCCCTGACGCATCGAGGCGAAACTGATGCCAACGCACGACCTCCAGGGGAACGAATTCGGCCGCGGTGATGACGCCGCCCTCGACCGTGACCAGTTCGCATCCCTTCGGGCCGGTCTCTTTGGCGTGGCGCCCCTGCAGGTTGCCCGGAAAGACGATGCGCGGGTCCGACGGCCGGACCACTTCGCGCGCATGCACGTGGCCCAGCGCGAAATAGTCGTAGCCCTTGTTACACAGGGCTTCGACTGAAGTCGGCGCATAAGGGTCATGGCCCTCGCGCCCGGTCAAGCTCGTATGTAGAAGGCCGATGTTGAAGCGCCCCGGCAGCGGGTCTGGATAGAGTGGCACCAAATCCTCCGGCACCGCACGATGCGGGAAACTGCGCCCATGGACTGCCACGCCGAGTGCCTCCAGGTCGATCGACTCGCTCTTGTGAGCGCTAAAGACGTGGACGCCTTCAACTTCCGGCAGTTGTTTCGTGATCTGACTCTCCGCGTCGTGGTTGCCCTTGACCAAGAAAACCAGGATGCCGGCGCGCCGTAGCCGCAGCATCTGTTCGCGGAAGAACAGGCCCGTGCGAAAGTCGGCCCAGTTGCCGTCGTAGATGTCGCCGGCGAGCAGCACGATATCCACACTCTGCTCAAGGGCGAGTTCGACCAAAGCCATCAGCGCCTGGCGTGAAGCACTACGCAGGCGCGCCACGGGAGCTCCCTCATAGCTGTCCAGGCCGCGTAGCGGACTGTCGACATGCAGATCTGCTGCATGGATGAATTTCACGTGGGATTCCCTCCTTGTTGTGCTATCGCCCACTCGGCCGCGTACGATATCGGCATGTCGCACCGATGATGTTACAAGAATCTCGGGTAATCCCAACCTTTGAATTCAAACGAACACTCTGTGGCCGCGCATGGCGGATGTCGTCAATTGAACTCGACCGACTAGGCAGTGCCAGCTGACACGCGGGGTCTGGAAATATCCGGCCTGCACTGTGCGTCACATCTACCCTTGTTCTGCCAGCAAGATCGTGTTCAACAGATTCAATTCATTGGATGCAGCCACGTAGCGGTCGTCGAAAACTAGGTCTAGCCGTGCCGGGTCCTGTTCCCCAACGATGGCTGCGTATGGAATATCGGCATACCGGGGAATGACTGGGAGGACGTTGCGGGTTGCGGAAAGGCAGCGGCCGAGCGAATCACGCCAAGCCTCTTCATCCTCCAATGACGGAGGTCGTCCTTCCGGGCCTGTCTTCCAGAAGCGCGCGTAATCCACCGGCACGACCAGCCACGTTGATGGGGATTTCAACGTCTTGACCGTGGAGAATTCGCGGGTTGCCTCATCCTTTTCGCGGGCCAGCATCCGATACAGTTCTTCTGCAGATGCTCTCAATTTCGACGGTAGGCCGCGATCCGAGTGTATCCGCCACAACTGACCGAACAGCTTTTGGACTTGGCTACCAACATCCGTCAGCCAGCCCTCGATGCTGAATCGTTCTTGTTTGTCGAGGTCTTGCCAATGCTCCAGCCAGAATGGGCCGACGCAGTAGAGATTTTCTGGCAGGACACTTTCAGGATCGGCCGTCGGGTCCAATAACAAGGGCGCGTTGTCGGCACTCGCGCGGATCGTAAATTGCTCCAGATCACCCAAGCGCACTGCGCTACGCATCGAACTTTGCTGTGCCGTCGCATCCAGGGAAAACTTCGAGAATAGATGGAAAGCATATTTTTTGGCATTCGAAACCAGCCCACGGCGCTCCACGTCCGACGACGAGTCGCGCAGGAAGATATCGCTCTCCTTCAGGAAGTCGCGTACGTGCGTGCTCATCAATGAAAGCATTTCTTCTGACCCGATTCCGCCCACGGGCACGATCGCCAGGTTCTGGCGATCCAGGCCGGCATCGCCCGTGATGCGGGTATGGATCGTCGATCGCAATAGCACCAGGAAGGTCAGGAGATCGCTCACCTGCCGAAGCCACTGCCGAGGCTCAGGTTCCAGATCCTGCGGCAGGAAGTCCTGCATCAGCATGACCAGGCGTCGATTTTTCCAATCACCATCGGTATGGACTTTCCCAACGTCATCCACGTATTTCTTGCCGCGGCCCCGGTAAATTAGTTGCGCCACTTCCATCAGGGCAGCCTCAATGCCAAATCGTGGAATCAGGGCAATGATCCAATCGGTCTTGGGGAAGGAAATCCCGCGCGCGCCGCTCGATGTCATCAAGAACACCTTAACGGTGTCCCGGTGATTGTCGGCAATGAGCGCCTTTCGCTTGGTCGCCGTCACACTTGAATCCAGAATCGCGACTTGGTGCCGGTCCAGGATTGCGGGCTTTTCGTCGGCTCCCGTCAGCGCCGCTTCGATCGCGCGCAGGAAAGCCTTGTCCTGGGCAAAGAAGATGATCTGGTCAGCACTGGCCTCCAATGCGCGATCAATTTCAGCCACCACATTTGTCACCAGGGCTTCCCCTTGCTGCTCTGCGATTGCCTGGCGAATGCTTTGCATACCGCCATCGGGGAGATTTCCCGGGGTGACCACATTGAGGCGTACCCGGTAATCTACGGACAACTTGGCCGCCGGATAGCTGTTGGTCATGACATGGAGGACCGGGCGGGTCGCGCCACCGATTCGGACCGGGGTCACCGCCAAACGGAACGGACGCCTGCCGGCGCTCGGCGCCACCAATATTTTGTCCGGCGCCCGCTCGCCGCTATTGAGATATCGGTCGATCACGACCTCGTTTCCCAAGGACGCATCCGAGACGACCAAAATCACACGGAATAATGGTTCGCCCTGGAACGGTCGAATGAACTGCTCTTCCAGCCACCGGGCCGCTGAAACGACAAATCGAGCGCCGGCGGGGTCCCCGGTGAGTTCGTCGACCATGACCACGATGGTGGGGATGCGTTGGGCAAAGGCGCGCCGCTCCTCGATACCGGCAGTGGCGGTTACGGGATTTCTGAAAATATTGGCGAGTGCATTCAGCGTGCTCTTGCCCGCACCCAGCTCCCTGTATCCCTGGATGGCGGCGGTGAGTACAAGCTGTGCCACCCTGGGGTTCTCGTCGAGCAGCGAGCGGCTTGTCTTGGCAAGGACCTGCAAGACGCCGGGAAGCGCCTTGTCGGAAATGCGGTCCTGTCGCTCTGTTTCGGAGAGCTTGGTGGAACGCGAGCCAGTGTGGATCAGTTCAAGTTCTTCCTTCTGATCCGGGGACAGAATGAGCGTGCTGCCATCGGGATGCACGAGCCCGGGCACACCCTCGGCAACCACAGCACTATCGATTTTCCGTGCCGGTCCCGATCCATTCTTGACCTGCTCCTCATGCCACGCCTTGGCGGCACCGATGAGTTTTGAATTGGTGGTGACGGTAAGGATGCCCGTCGGTTCCTTCGTCTCTCGGTCGCAGGACAGCGTTCCCGTAACATCATCATTGATGATGACGCGCGGGCTTACGTAGAGAAACAAGAAGCCGCCCGGCGCCTCCCGGAGGTAATGCACAACCGCGGTGGTCTTCCCGATGCCCGGATTGCCTTCAAGGCCCAGGACGGTCAATTGACCGGGCGTCGATGCCCGCATGCCCGCAACGATTGCCGAGGCATGAAGATCTCGCAAGGGCACGGGTTCGCCGGGCGAGACGCGCTCGGTAAGTGCAGCGGTGATGGCGCCTTTTGAGTCTTGCTTGAAGAATGAGGTGAGTGCGGCATCCGAGTCGATTTGGCTCAGTGCTTCATCCCATTTCAGAGCTTGCATCGGGTTGTAGAAGCCCTCAACGTCCTCGGAGAAATTAAAATCCACGCTCGCCCCGGGCTCCGGAAATTCCCGCAGCTCCGCAAACTGCTTGCTCATCGCTTTGGGAAGAGCCTTGCGTATCTGGTCGAAGGCGAATCGAATATGCTCGTCCAACTCGTCCTCTGCGTAATCCGGGACCTTGTTGGTCTCTCGATAGGCTCGTCCCAAGGACTCCATCAACATGGCCCGCGGATCGGGACTCTCCGTTCGAAAATACTTGGCGGCAAGGCTTTCAAAACCATTTTGTGTGATGGAAAGCGCGCGGGTGTTGAATGGCCGACCGACCAAACCCTTACTATCCAGCCAGCGCATGGTGGTCTGGATATAGGAAGCCGCCTGGCAGAGCTTGTAGAGGGGCTTGTCCCCGGCCCGTAAAGGCCGGCAAGTGCTCCTTAATATGTGGCGATAGCACAAAGCCCTCTCCGGAGACTTCCGCGCATACCCTGGAAAATACGCAACGGGAATCCACGAACCAGGCATACCGCCTCAGCTCATCGAGATGGGCCGTCGGCTTCCCATAGTCGGCGCTTTCAGTAAATCCGTTCAATGAGAACTCAAGGCACAGGAATTCCTGGTCATGTTTCTCGTAACGAGGTTCGAGCCATAGTAGAAAGTCGGCGCGCGCCGGGAACCCCTTGCCGGTCAATGCCCGATCGGGAAGGCCATCGAGCCCGAAAACCGCCCAAAATTGAGCCAGCGACTCCTCCGTTTCGTGGTCGAAATCGGCACTGACGCGAGGAAGTTGCAGAGGACACCATAAGGCCCGGATCGTGTAGTCCTCTGCATCCTCCTTGAGATTGCGCAGATATTCCCGCATGGCGGTCTGCCCAAGTCCCATCCCCAACTGAAAGAGATGCCGGACGGTTTTCTCGCGACCGGGCCTTCAGGTTGGGATCGACCTCCTTGAGCTCCCGCGCCAAAACACCGTACACGTCGGCGGTGCCGATATCCATCCAGGGTTCCAGCCCCATTTTTTCCGGCTTCCGGATGTCACTGGCCAGGAGAGCAAGCAGAACCCCGCGTTTTACGGCGATCTCAAATGCCTGCCCCCAGAGCGAGTATTGTTGGAGCTTGTCGAGCATCAACCCCTCCCGCGGTGAAGGGGCGTCTGTCACGTGTGAAAGAAGGGCCGGCAGAGAAAGCAAGACATCGCCCTTGCGGCGGCTGGGCGGGGCCACCTGAACTTCTCCAGCAGCGCCAGAGCTGGATGGCTGCACCCAACTGAACGGATCGAGCACCGGCTTGAATAGCCCGCCATCAGGTTGCTTTTCGGCCTCAAGGAAATGCAGTCCTCTAAGCACGGTCAGCAGGCACTGACGCACTCCGGATGTGCTCATGATGTTCGAACGCACCCGCTCTCGCCACTCGGCGTTGCGCACTTGGTAGTCGGTATCGAGGAAGTAGGTGCAGAACCCGGATTGCGGCCGCGCTGCGTCATCGTTGCCGACAACCGCCAAGGTGCCAAACGTGAAGGCTGGAACCAACTGCTTGACCACGCCGTCACCTTGCATGATCGCGAAGTCGTTGTGGTCGGACAAGCGAACGGCCTCGAAGGCCGACTCTGCTCTCGCCCGGTTATGGAGCCGGGTGGCCGGGAATACGTCCCGCCGCAGCATGTAGAGGCTGACATCGGGGAAATTGGTGGCTACCTCATCCAGGAATGTGGTTTGGGTGTGGGGCGAGTGGCGTTGTGCGGATCGATTGATTCGACGGTTGCCGTAGTGGTTCGAGATGAGAATCACATGCTCGTAGCCCAAGCCATTGAGCCTCGAAACCTCTTCCACAATCAGTTGGGGGGCTTCGGAAAGCATCCCGATTCTCGACAACGTGCGATTGCATGCGCTCGAAGCTTAGCCGGTAACCGGGGAATGGCGCTTCGACAGCCTCCGCCAGATAAGTCTTGGCCCGAAATACGAAGCCATCGGCATCCTTGATGTCTGGATGGTCATCGCAGGGTCGCGTGGCATAGACCACCACGGCTACCTTGCCGACGGCAGGCGTGGTACCCGTACCCAGCACCAACGGAAAGGCGCTGGATAGCGCAAAAGCCGTGCCGCGGTCTTTGTAGATGCGATTGCCGGTGGTAACCAAGCCTTGCATCCGGAGCGGGAATTCGCGCATCAATGCGGATTCGATCGCCTGAGCCGACGCATAGATCAACGGATCACCTTCAGAACCGGCGGCTTCCTTGCCTTGCGTCTGGAACCGCAGCATCACTGTTGCGATCCGCTGTTCTCGCTCTTTTGCAATCCGTTCGGCCAGCACCTGCAGGACGGTATATACCAGCACCGTCAGTGCTGAAATGGCGGCGGCCCGATACTGGCGGCGGTCTTCCTCGGGAATTTTTGCGTTTCTCACGCTGTTTCAGGAGCTCAGGTTCGTACCAGATATCGATACCGCTGCCCATCAGCCAGCAGGAATCGATATCGCCCCCCCGCGTCCGGGCTCGATGCTTTTTCTTCGGACAGGTCCACGCGGATCGGGCGCCAAGTGATATTCAGCAACTCACTGGGAATTTCGCGCACCGTCCGAATCGTCGCGGCATCCTCCTCTCGGCAAGTCAGGGTTCGCTCATGCAGGACTGTGCGAACGCGAACGGAGAAGAGGGGGTCAATGACATCGCTTGGCCTCTTGGCCACCTTGATATGGTTGAACCATTCGATGCTTTCGGCCTGTCCTTCACTCGGCTTGACAAGGGGATCTCGGACCTTTCCGCGTGAGCGTTCAATGGCGGCCCCAGTCCACGACACCTTGTTGCACAACCAGGTACAGATCTTCCACAGCCCGTTGAGCATGGGCAATGATGTTCCGCGTCTTGGTCCGCAGCAATTCCACCAGTGTCCTGCTCAACCCTTTGACCCCGCGGGCTCCACGAAGACAGGTCGGCGAGAACTCCAAGCATGCCGTTCCTGCCCTGGCTTTTGAGACGGGCGGCCAATGCCTCGGCTTCAGCCTGCATATTCTCGGTAGAGATATCCGGATTGAGGACCAACCAAAGGAAGGCCGCTTCAGTGATGCTGCGGCGCACTCGATATTGGCTTTGCCGCGCGTCCCCGTCGTCGTTTCCCAAGACCTGCTGCAGCCGCTCAAGCCGGGAGTCAAAGGCATGCTTCAATTCGTTCCGAGGATCTTTGCCGTTGACACGGAAAACGGTAGCTGACCTCCCGGACGACAGATACGCCTCGCGACCCGGGATCTACCCGCCGGGACTCAAACAGCTGGGTATTCCATTCCGCCCACACGGGCAGGCAGTTGTAGAAAAGAGCCTTGACGAGCTCCGTTGAGGCCGTGAAATCGGCCGCCAATCCATAATCCCGCGATAGATCAAAATTCCAGGAGTGCCGGGTCTCGGGAGATCCGAAGAGGTCAAAAAGCGCCAAGACGCGCTTAACGTAGTCCTCAAACGGAGTTTTCGCCCGCATCATTTGATTTTGCGGCTTGGGTGGCGAGGCCTTGCATGATCGCGAAGCTCACGGCCAGTCGGATGCGGGCCAGCGCTTCGTCTTCAAGAAAGTTCAGGAAGCGGGGTGACCTGGCTATCGGATTTATCGAAATCCTGGCGCAGCGTTTCGGTAAGCTTGTCGCGTTGAATTTCGTCAAATTCATCGTCGCGTTGAGCCTGGGTGTCGGCAATGCTGCTGGACATTCGTTCCAGCCAGTCCTCCGCCCTGAATCTCCTCCTCTGCCGAGAAAACTCGGGCGACGTCCTTATCGCGCTGGGATGCCGGTCGATCGGTCTTGGCGAACTCGATGAACACCATCTGTGCCGGCAGTTCTTGGAGGAAATCTTTCAGCCCGACGTCATCGGCCAGTTGTTTAAGTGCGGCTTCAGGATCACCGACAAGAACCTTGTCGGCAGTCACGCCCAGTTCGTCGAGTTGGTCCGAAATGAGCTGTTTTAGCTTGCTTACGCCCTTTGAGATGCCGCCGATGTTGTCCTGGTAAACCTTCCCTCCCATCTTGGCAGTAAAGCCCTTGGGCGGGCTGGCAATGTCCCGTAGGAAACCTGTCGTATCCGACTGCCGGAAGGTGTCGAGCAGGCCCTTTTGTGCCAAGAGTCGCCGAAGGACACCATAAGTGTTCAGCCCCAGTCGATTCTTGTTCGGATCAAAGCTCAACACCGGCCACGACAAGGCGCTGCCGGGGCGCTTCTCATTTGGAGGGAAGGCCTCGGCCAGAAGCGACACGAGGCAGGCGAGGTCGGTGGACGGAATTCGGCCGCGGGCTTGCACGGACGCTCCGCCTTGCTGGGGCAGGTGCATCATTTGGCATACTCCTTAGAGATTGACCTCATCGGGTCACTTCGCCCTCTAGTGCATGCCGTACACAGGAGAACGGGGATTGACGTTACGTATTCGGCACAATACCCCGTTTTCTCTAAAATAAACAACTGACATTCCCTCGCAGCGGCTGCGTGAGCGAATGGGGCGCACCGTACTGAAAAGGCCGACCAGCAGCTTTATTTAGATGGCAGTCGGTGCAGGCCAGTCCGGGGGAGGCGCCGCCCGTGCCATACGATGTATGCCAGGGGATGGCCTGGACATCCGAGTGATCTTGTCAAGCGGCGAAGCGCAAAGGCGGTGGCGTGGTGCTCTTGAATACCCGCTCCCGCAGTTCTTTCCCCGCCTTGAAGTGGGGAACCCGTTTCCCTGCGACGGTTACCGGCTCACCGGTCTTCGGATTGCGGGCTTGGCGGGACGGGCGGTAGTTGACGGCGAAACTTCCGAAGCCGCGGATTTCGATGCGGTCGCCATGAACCAGGGCTCCATGCATGGCCCCGAGGATTTCGGTGACGGCGGTCTCAGCATCTTTCTGCACGAATTGGGGAAAACGCTGGGCGAGACGGGAGACGAGTTCGGAGCGGGTCATGTCGATATTTTACCGGACCATCGAAGCCCCGAAGAAGCAGTGCGGCCACACAGCCAAGCGATTGTGCGACGCCCCGCCGGTACCGGCCATTGTTGGCTGGTCCCTGCTACCATTCGCAATTACTTAAACATCATGCAGGGTCATCTCCTGCTAGCAATTGAAGATGGAGAAGGGGGAGCAATGATCCTGACCGATAACGAGACCAAGGTCGATCTACTGAACAATGAAGCCATCGCGGCTACGATTATCAGCTTGTTGAGTGCGAAACCGGATCAGCCGGTGACGATCGGCGTGCACGGCGATTGGGGTGCAGGTAAGTCCAGCGTGCTTGAAATGATCGAGGCTGGGTTCGCCGGCAAGAATGATGTACTTTGCCTCAAGTTCAACGGATGGCGCTTCCAAGGCTTCGAGGATGCGAAGATCGCGCTGATCGAAGGCATTGTGACTGGCTTGGTGGCGAAGCGTCCGGCGCTAACCAAAGGCGCTGAGGCGGTCAAGGATGTCTTCCGCCGCATCGATTGGTTGAAGGTAGCCAAGAGGGCCGGTGGTTTGGCTGTCACTGCCTTCACCGGGATTCCCACGCCCGACCAGGTAGGGGCAATCATCGGGTCGCTCGAATCGGTGTTGGCAGACCCTGCGAAGCTCGCCTCGAAGGAAAACCTCTCGACGGCTATCGACGAGGTGAAGGCCGTACTCAAGCCCGGCGAGACCAAGAATGTGCCTGAGGAGGTGGAAGCCTTCCGGAAGGCGTTCGACAAGTTGCTGAAGGACGCGGGTATTGCGCAGCTTATCGTTCTGATTGACGACCTGGATCGCTGCTTGCCTGATACGGCCATCGAGACGCTCGAGGCGATCAGGCTGTTCGTGTTCACCGATCGAACCGCGTTCGTGGTCGCGGCCGACGAGGCCATGATCGAATATGCGGTGCGCAAGCACTTTCCCGATCTTCCCGACAGTACGGGACCGCGGGACTACGCACGCAACTACCTGGAAAAGCTCATCCAGGTTCCCTTCCGTATCCCGGCGCTCGGCGAGACAGAAACGCGGATCTACGTCACGTTGTTGCTAGCAGGGGCCGCAATCGGCGAGAACGATGCCGAGTACGCGAAGCTCATCGGCGTGGCCCGGGAAAAGCTGAAGCGCCCTTGGACCAGCGGCGGCCTTGATGCCGTGGCCGTTAAGGCCGCACTCGGGACGCAGGCCGAGAAAGCGAACAATGCGCTCGCGCTCAGCGACCAGATCGGTCCAATCCTGGCAAGCGGGACCAAGGGCAATCCGCGCCAGATCAAGCGATTTCTCAATACGCTGCTACTTCGTGAGCGCACTGCCGTGGCTCGCGGATTCGGCGATGACATCAAGCTGCCTGTTCTCGCAAAGCTCATGCTTGCAGAGCGCTTCATGCCGCGACTGTTCGAGCAGATCGCGTTTGTTGCAGCGGTCCATCCGCAAGGCGTTTGTGAAGACATCGAATCGCTGGAAACGGACTTGGTAGCTACCGACGGGAAAGAGGTTCCGGCTGGCGAGCGAAAAGGGCAGAAAGCTGCCGAAGGCGCGAGTTCTTCCGAAAACGCCGTGTTGGCCGAATGGAAATCGTCGGACACGGTGTGTGAGTGGGCTCGCCTGTCCCCGAAGCTGTCGGGGATCGATCTGCGCCCATACTTGTTCGCGACAAAGGACAAGAAGGACTATTTCGGGCCAGTGTCGGTATTGGGCCATCTGGCTGCTGTGGTGGAGAAGCTGTTCGGCGGCAAGATGACCGTTCAGGGTTATGAAGCCGAGTTGAAGCAGCTTGTTCAGCCCGAAGCCGATAAGGTGTTCGAGGCCGTGCGTACCAAAATCATGAGCACCGGCGGCCTCGAGACTAAGCCGGCGGGCGTCGATGGCCTTGTCGTCCTCGTGAAGGCTCAACCGGGCTTGCAGGGCCGGTTGATGGATTTCCTGGAAGCGTTGCCGACTGGCAAGTGCGGCCCATGGGCTGTCAGTGGATGGCAGGGCGTCATTAAGGACGCCGAGTGCAACCTGCGTCTGTCGAAACTGCTGGGAGATTGGAGCAAGGTCACCAACAATCCAGGACTCAAGACTGCGGCCGAGGCAGCGCTCAAAAACCTGAAAGGAGAGCGCTGATGGGAACCTCGACAGCGTATGGTGGACCTGGAGGCGGTACACCGTTAGTTCCGTCGTGGCTTGGTGGGGAGGATGCGGGAACTTCGCCCGCTGCCCCTGCCGGACCAGATGGCTCTCCGCCGGCGGATGGTGTTGCGCCGCCAGCACCGGCGAACCGCCCGCCCATCCCTGCGACTGCGGATCCTCAACGCTTCTCAGGTGCCCGCAACAGCTTCTCTCGATTTGCGGGGTCTGGCGGCAGCGACAGGGCCAGCCTCGGTCGGGCAGTCTCGCGGTATGTCTCCACGTCCGCCGGCGGAGCGCGACAGGCCGCCCAGCGCATGGGCGCGTCTCGGGGGGCGGGTGCGCGGCTCCTCGGCTTTCTGGCCGACGCTCAGGCGCGTGGCGTTCGCGAGGCTTTGCGTGCCCTTGACCTGGAATCCTTGGCTGGGCGCCCGATCAACGAGATCTTAGTTGGCCTAGCTGATTACGTCTGCCCTGGCGCCGGCACGGTCGATGAAGGCATCGCCCGCGAAGCCTACATCGAAACCATCGTAGAACTGGCAAGTGAAGGGCTGACCGATCTGACCACGTTCACGCCGGATCAGATGCATACGGTCTTCGAACTGTACGCGACGCATGCGATTGAAGCGCGGATTTGCAACGACATTGGCACCAAGGCCATCACGATGCCGGCTGATGCGCAGGCGGCACACCGTGTCGAACAGCAACTACGCGACTTCATACGTGGCGGGGTGAGCGATGCGCTGACGCGGGCGCGGGTGGAGTCACCGAATCTCATGCCCCAACGCATCCAGTCGTTCGTCGACGCGGTGTACGAGTCCACGTTTGCGATCTTGAAGTCACTGGGTGATGCGGAGGCGGATCAATGAGGCGACAACTCTTGGCGGGCCGCTTCGGCCCGGATGATCACTTCGATGCTTCGGTCGGCGTTGATGAACAAAGGACTTATCTGCAACTCGTGGCCGGCGAGACATCTTTGGATCATGGCATCGGTGGCGCGCTCACCAGCTTGAAGAAACTCGGCATATTCCCCTCGGAGATCGGCATTGATCTGCTGGTGCTTGCCGCTCATGTACACGCTGCGGACACGCGAATCTCTCGCGCCGAACAGTCGCAAGACTCATGGACGCGAGAGATTCGCCTGGTTGTGCCCGTAAGTGATCCGGCACGATGGGGCATTGCAGCGACAACGCTAAAGAGTACGCTCGACTTCTTGACGGGAGATCGCTGGACGATCGAGTTCAGGACTCGTCCACCCAGATTCGCGGCGATCGCGCAGCAGGCGCCCGCGAGCTTGCTTGCACCGCACTTCGATTCTCTGAGCCTGTTCTCGGGTGGCCTGGATAGTCTGATCGGCGCGATCGACCTGTTGGAAGACGGTGCAACTCCCTTGCTGATCAGCCACTTCGGCGAGGGTGCGACCAGCGATGCGCAGGGCAAGTTGTTCTCCGGCCTGAAGAAGCACTACGAGAAGTCGTCGTTTGAGCGACTACGCGTCGGGATGACCTTTAATGATGGTCTGGTTGAAGGTGTCGGATCGGAGAACAGCACGCGCGGAAGGTCGTTCCTGTTCTTCGCGCTCGGTGCTTTTGCTGGCTCCGGACTGGGGCACCACTTCACACTGCGCGTGCCTGAAAATGGGTTGATCGCCCTGAACGTGCCCTTGGACCCGCTACGACTGGGCTCGAACAGCACCCGGACCACGCATCCGTACTACATGGCGCGGTGGAATGATCTGTTGGGAGAACTGGGCCTAGATGGCAGCGTCGTGAACCCCTACTGGAACAGGACGAAGGGAGAGATGGCTGCCGATTGTAGGAATCCAGGGCTGCTGAAGCAGGTGGCAACGGACTCGCTGTCTTGTTCCTCGCCCTCCAAGGGGCGATGGCAAGGGCTCGGAATTGAACACTGTGGATACTGCTTGCCGTGCCTCATTCGCCGAGCGGCATTGGTAGCGGCGTGGGGCCCCGGAGGCGATGAGACGACATATACGGTCGTAGACCTCCATGCCCAACCACTGGACACCCGGGAATCGACCGGCAAGCAGGTCCGCTCATTTCAATATGCGATTGAACGACTGAGAGGCAATCCGCAGCTTTCCAAGCTTCTGATCCACAAACCTGGTTCGCTTGCCGACGAAGTTGCGCGACTGGATCAGCTTGCCGAGGTCTACCGACGTGGCCTCGAAGAAGTCGCACGCTTGGTCGATGGCGTCGAGACAAGGCCGAACTGATGGGGGATTACGCATGATTGCCGCGGCGGGTCTCGTGGACTTTCACTGCCATCTGGATCTGTATCCCGATTTCCCGACGGCAGTAGAAGAGGCCGAGAACGCGGGCGTGTTCACGCTAGCGGTGACGACAACGCCGCAGGCATGGCCCCGGAACCACGAGTTGGCACAGCGCACGAAACATGTGCGGGCGGCACTGGGACTGCATCCGCAGTTGGTTGCCGAGCGGGAGACAGAACTCGATCTGTGGGATCGTTATTTGCCCGAGGCACGCTACATCGGTGAAGTTGGTCTCGACGCTGGCCCGCGGTTTTTCAAGTCATTGGAAGCGCAGAAGCGGGTATTTCAGCATGTCTTGCGGCGCTGCGCTGAGGCTGGTGACAAGGTCATCACGGTCCACAGCGTTAGGTCGGTGAAAGCGGTTCTGGATCACCTTGAAGCTTTCCTTCCCCCCGACCGGGGCAAGGTTGTTCTTCACTGGTTCACGGGAACGAGGAGTGAGGCCAAGCGAGCCCTTGACTTGGGCTGTTACTTTTCGATCAATGCAGCCATGCTGAGCAACGAGCGGCATGGGTCGATGGTTCGAATAATTCCGTTGGACAGGTTGCTTACAGAGACGGACGGGCCGTTCACTCGAACGGGCAATAGGCACACGAAGCCGTCCGATGTTGCTGTGGTGGTCGAGGAACTAAGTCAGCTGCATCAGGTGTCGGCTGCGCAAATCGCCGCCACCGTGCGCGATAACCTGCGGAGCTTGGTGAATGGGTAAGACTTCGCTGCTCAATGCTGACAATTTTGAGATGTGGTAACTCATGCAATTCATAAATGAAGCAGTGCCCTATGTTGAACGGTGCATTCGCACCAGCAGCGGAACCAACATCGTGTGGCCGTTCCTGAATGGGGGAAAAGGTCCAGGCCCCTACGAACTCTTCTTGGACACCAATGCGCTAAGCAATGTGCAATGGTTCGCGCAGTTGCCCGACGAGATTCGGGCGAAGTGCGTGATCAACCCTTGGCCTGCTTTGCTGGAACAGTGGCTCTCCAATCCACTGTTCCGGAATTCGACCAAAGATCGCATCGATGCCATGATCGAAGGCTTGGCGAAATTGGGAGCCCCGTTCCGTGATCGGTTCGCACAACAGCAAGAGAGCTTGCTACGCAAGAACGATGCTGCATTACGGACGCAGTTCAGTTTAATCGTTCCCTACGTCGCGATCATGAAGGCGCTGCTGGCGCAGAAGCTTTCCGCTGAAGAGGCCCTGGAGCGTTTAGAAGCCATGACGCAAAAGGATATTCCACGTTTTACTTCGGCCATGATGTTGGTGGCGCTAGGGACTTTACTCAAGAGCAACCAGTCGCTCAAACTCGTTGGCGACTTGAAGCCTGCCTTCTCCTACTTGGATTCGTTTCTTGCTTTCCAGCCTGGTCAGAAAGATGAGACGGACCACATCAATGTTCCGTATCTGCGAAACCGCGCAGGTGACCTCAATCTATGGCTGAGTCTGCCTCTCTTGCGGCAGCAGGGCTATCGCTTCGTAGGAACCCCGGCGGTTGTAACCGGGGACCGAGCGTTGCATCGGCTGATACTACGAGTCATTCCGCCTGTTCTGCGCGACGGCTTGACGATGGGATTTAGCCTGCTTCCGGAGGGGCTGCCGGCGTCCTCGTGCGAGAGGATTATGACCATCGCTGCTTCGATTCAGGTCCGTGAATCCGCGAAGGCCGAGGATCAATTGGCCCGCATGTCAGCCCTGTTCGAACTAGCGAAAGACTGCTGCACGGACGATAGCGAACGGCAGGCACTGGATCAAATGTTTTCAGATTGGTGGCGCCCCGGCTTTGGCAAGCAAATCGATCTATCTTGAGTCACTCTGCCGGAGTCCGGGCAGTTCGTTGGTTGTGTCGCCGCGCATGCTGACAGAATGCCTCTAGACCCGGGAGGCTTCGATGCTCTCGATACGATTTGCCATGACTAAGTCTTGGCTCGGTTAGATGAGGTGCAAGCGCGTGCAGGTTACAATTGCACCGCTACCAATTGGTGTCCGAAATATGTAGCTTATTTCGGACAGCTGGATCTGGGCTGCGCTCTTCCAAGCATCTGGGCAGAGGTCGGTTTGACGTATGTCTCCGCCCGCTTGATTAGGCGAAGTCGGGGTCGATTATCCGTGGGAGTGGGTGTATCAGTGCCGCCGTTCCAAGCCGCGGAAACTTGACGGTATCGCTGACGGTATCAAGAGGGAGGAGTCTATGAGAAGTCTTGCAGACATTGGGTGCGCAGTGTGCCGTTGACAATCAGTGGGTATTGCCCACCCTCTACTACGATTCGTTGCCACAATTAAAAGCACAACTCGCGGATTCCGGTCTGTTCGTTCAGTCGCATGCGGAAAGCACCACGTCATAGACAGCATAAGATGAGTTCTTACGCTGATCGTCCCAAGACTTATAAGAAGCGGCAGGTTAATGTTGCGATATCGGAGAGGAATTGAATACTACCTGCTCTCGGTAGCTGCATGCCTCGGAGTTGGAGCCGAATCAATCAAGCCATTCCCTACCCTGGCTATTAGTGCAAACTTGCGCGCAGTGTCCGGAAGAACTCTTTCGTGGAGTACCCGCGAGCCGAACTTTCAGCAAGAAAATGGCGCTTATCCCGAAAGACGTCCGCTGCGGTCTTGGAGGCCGCCGCATACAGGTCCAAGTCTGTCAGGGAGCGAAGGTAAGGCCACTTGCGTAGATATTCCGGAACGGTCGTGGTTCCGCCTGCGTACGTAGCGAGCGGATACGCCTTTTCGGTGGCTATGCCGATTCCCATGGCACCCACCACGAAGACCGCGTCGCTTCCGAAACGATAGCCAGCAGTTGGGTGCAATTGCCTAACTCGTCCATTACGTGATCACCAAGCGCTTCACCGGAGAGATCCAGCGAGGGATCGATCACGTCTAGGTAGCTTTGAATACCGTGAACATTGAAAATGTCGCGCCGAAAGCTCGGTTGCTACTGTTGAGTCTGCCCGCTGGCGAGAGATAAATCTCGTTACGTTGTGTATCCAGTGTGGCTCTCCTTGTACTCAGAGACGGCACCGTTTTCGTCGATATGGATCAACCAATCACGAGGAAAGCCTTCCTCGCAATAGAGTGGAAGAAACGTACGCGCATGGGTCGAGTCCGCGAGAAAACAATTGAATTCATCGTCACTCACCAAATTACCTTCCGGACAAATGTTTATGAGCTCCAGGTCAGTCTGCTCCGAAATCGCCCAAGTCAATTCGTCTGCAGGTATTTCCACAATCTTTCGGTTTACACGATCCGGAGTAAATGCCATCTCTAAACGCTGTGAAGGACCAAAGTCCCCCATGTGCTGCTTAATAAAAAGCACAGCATCTGAGTGGGCAGCGATCTGCGAGAACCAAACAGCCCATGCCGGCACGCCGTTAATTGGCTCCTCTAGCCCAACAATATGGTCTAGGAACAAAAACTGTCCATACCATCCACGCGCGCCAAGGCTCGTTACCACATCAACTGCATTGCGGTAGATATCGTAGCCTGTATTGCCACACCCTCGGAACGGGTGAGAAACTAAAATTCGCGGCCCACCCAGACCGTGGACTAAATAACCTAGCTTTCTGCCTGGATGATAGAGTTGGCGAGATAAGCGGGCATTTATCACGTTATGGTTGAATCGACTGATCTCTATTTGCGTGTGAATTATGGTGTTGTCCCAAGTTGGCTGCATCGGCTCAGGTAGAAGTGCTCCTAATTCTTCTCCTTCCAGAATCTCAAGAAATACCAACTGATCTCTGGCTGCCGACCAAAAGTGATCAAACTCTTCGGGTTCCTGCGTCTGCGCGAGAAGCACCAATTGAAATAGTCCATGACCACCATATCGCAATTGTATTCGACGTAGATCTTCGGGCTCAATTTTCGAAATATTCTTGAGCATACTACCCTTGTCGCCACTGACTCTCCCTGATTCAGCGCGTGCCATAAGACTCAAGGAAAGCAGGTCATCAAGCGAAAAAGACTTCTCGGCACCACGAAGGAGCTGGTTCACGGGAATCAACCACGGTTTAGAAAGCATTGCCGAACTCCATGTCAAGTCAAGTAAGTCGTTATCGGGGGGAAGGCAAACAAAGCTACTGGTCGTCAGCATCAAGCGTGAAAAAGGCATCACTCAATTGTTTGAGAAATCAGTACTTGGTCTCATTTCTAATACGACTGTTGCGATTTGGTACTCGGTTGGCCTCACTAAAGTCATCGTTGCTTTAGCCTGTCCCGGAAATTCTCGGTGGCACGTCCACTTTCCAATGCAAATTTGAGGCATGTTTTCGTGCTGGCCTCATTTATCGTTTGCGGGAGGTCCTTCGCCAAGGATCTCCGCCAGCACCTTAGGCGGGAGAGCGAGCCGGGTGATGGAATCGACCGTTTCTCCTCCCCCCGATTGGATTCGACCGATGGGCGCTTCGGTAGCCAAGTCTGCGAATGCGAAGGCGCGGAACTGAAAGCCAACTTTGGTTGGTCGCTGCAGAATGAGTAGCTTTCGGGCCAATGGCTCTAAGTCGGCAATGATCTCTCCCAACTGCAACGGCAAAGACCGAATCGTTCTTCCCGAGTCGACATCCAGAATAATGGCGCTGCCAGGCTGATCCGGATCTATGCGGGCAAGATTGGCGAGCCCCGGGTCGCTGGCAAATCCTAGCACCTTGTCGCCACCTCTCGACGTTAGCTGCCCGTGATATACCGCGGCAGGAAATGCGGGAAACCTGTTCCAAGCAGGACCTGAGACCGCCGCCTGCACGATTACATCTCGGGCGTTGATACCCGGTTCGATGCGGTTGGCCTCGCCAGCCAGGAGTGCGGCAAGCGCCGGATCGCTCCCCATGCGCGCGCGAGCTGAGTTGAGGAGGTTCTCGGCCGAGAGTCGTCGGGCAAGCCGCTGTTGTTGTTCGGCCAGCTTCGTCGCGGTGCTGGCGCGACTCTGAGCTGCGCTAGCCGCTTCACTCGCTCGCTGAGTCTGCGCAGTCGCGATGTTGAGCGCCGTCTTCTGTGCTTCGAGGTCTTCCACTGTCATCTTAAGGTCTCGGGCCGCGCTTTCGGCGCGTGCGCTAGTGACCTGAAGTTCTATGCGGCTTGTATCGAGCGCCGCGTTCGCGGAGGCGTTGTCAGAAGCCAGATCATGGCTGGCGACGCCGAGGAGCCCAATGCCTGCCAACATCAGGACCAACATCAAAGCTGTTGCGGACGCGATTCGGCGCAGACGCTGATCGCGGCGGCGAAATGTCAGTGCGTTCGTGAGACGCTCGACGATATTGGCTCCCGGGCTAGCCGCGCCGGACCCGCCTGGATCCACCGTTATCGGGAGCCCTTCGATCATGGGCCACCAGCGCGCCTCACGTATCGTTCCGTCCAGATCAATCGGAATGATCATTCCTAGTGTGTTGATGAATCCCTCGATCTCCGCCGTGACGTGAGGGGACGCACCCGAGGCTCGCGTGCCTACAATGACTAAGGCTCTGCAGTTGCGAAGAAGCCGGTGCACCTTTTCGGGTGTTCGCAGACCTGGAATTGTCATGCCCCATTGATCGATCACACAGGCAAAACCACGCTCTGATAGCTGCGCAGCGAGCGCGAGCGCATAGCCAGCGCCATCGGCTCGCGAATAGGAGATGAAAACATCTTTCCCCCAAAGCTTCTGCAACAGGCTCAGGTACCTCTTGGCACCGCGAATTTCCGCTTCGGGTTGCCGCGTTTTAGTCGCCCAATAGGTCTCATGTTGCGGGTCTGCAGTCTGGCTCTTCTTGTCCATTCACATTCCCCTAGTTGCGCGATATCGTCAAGCCGACCGCCACAACGACACGATATTACCTAGTACAAGTGGGGTCGGCTCGATCAGGTCAAGCGCAGGCCCTTACGCGCCCTTTCACTTCGACTTAGGGGTGTTATTCGCTGCTTGGAAGGCCATCTTGATTAAAGGTAGGTATCTCTGCACTTGCTCACGGTCGCTGCTCTTTTCGTCAGTCGATAGTTCTGTATAGGGCATTGACATCTGCCGCTCCCAGCGCGACACAAGCACACCAGGCAGCAACAGAGAGCCATCGGGTCGTCGCCGTCCTGTCTCATGAACATACCGCTGCCAATGAGACCAGCGTTCGTGCTCTATGGCCGCAAGTCTTTCGATTAGCGAGTTCAGCACTTCATCGATATCGTCAGACGTCATGGAAGCCCCTAGATAAGCCCGTCGGCAACGAGCTGCCGGTAATGTTGTCCCAATACAGTGAGTTCGCAGGATTTGCTTTGCATTGATGCGTGCCACATGTGTGTGGCGCCTACCGGACGAACGAGATTGACTTTTACATATCGCTGAAGGACAGCAAAAATCGCTGTTTTCTCAGCCTCTGGGGGCGGAATGGACGAGTCCTTCCGCTGCTCGTCGGATCGCTCGGGCTCATATTCTGGGCCGAGCTGAAATTTAAAATCAGGTTCGGGGAAATGAGTGGCGAGTGCCTGAAGATCTGCCAGCGCAATAGGCGGGGCAGCCTTTCGCAATGAAACAAAGGTCTTCACGTTCGTCTTGAATACTGGACGTTGCGCCCAAGGGCCGAGCGACTGATCAATGTGGGCATAGACGCTTCCCGGCGTCACGTCGCCAATCAGATTGGCCGCGGCTCCTCCAAGTGCGTCGACGAAGAGGGTTGTAAAGACCCCCGCCCCGCCACCGGGAACCTCCATAGCATATTGTTTTTCGGTGGAAGCCGTCAGGATCGTTATGCCATCTTTGATTTCAGCAACGCTAGTCGTACCAGGGTGATTCCCTACAATCCCGCTGTGACAGCTATCTAAAATTATGACTTTATTTTTTGCTGCCGACTGATTTGCCAGTGTCATTACTTCAGCTAAGGGCAAGCCATCATCGCCAGTTGAACAATCGCCCGCGCAGAGGAACCCTCCAGTGTCCTCAATGTATCCATGGCCTGCAAAGTACATCAAAGCGATTTCAGGATCTTCGCTAAAGAGATGCCGCACTGCTTCTTTCAGCTCATGCCTAGTCACTACGTCAGCTGGGCCGGTTCCAGTCAGTATGCGGGGCATAGCAAAATTGACCGTGCCGTCCGCGTGACGCTCAAGGATGCTCTTGACCGAGTGAGCATCGTTTACGCACCCACTGAGCGCACTCAAGTGCCGGTAGTAATCAATACCAACGATTAGAGCTTTGCGCATGACAACTACAGTGAGTCTATGAAGTCACTGATATTCTTGTCGCTCCAACCGTATGTGGCGACGCCTTCAATATTTGTACGATCATCGCTATATGCCCAGATGCCGCGAATTGGTTTCTTCTCTTCCTTGGCGCATTCAAGCTCCCATTTCTGTCCGGTCGAAGTCAGGGAATTTTTGCTCACCAAGGCGATCACCCCGTGAGATCGCTTTATGCGTGTCCGTACGCGATCCTTCCAGTCTTTATCGTACGGCTCTTTAACAGACATATCGATAAATTCGAATGGAGCCCTTGGGTGAAGCGATTGCCCTTTTAAAAAATCACGTTGTCTTTCATCCTCAATTGCAAATGCAATGAAGAGGATTTTTTTATCTGCCATTTTCTATTCCCCGCTTACTTATGCCGATGGACTGACGCGAGTTGCCTCGTCGCTACTATGCACGGCAACTAAAAGTAATACAAGAATATAGAATACAAGTTCAGATTTTTTGCTGCCCCATATGGCTGCGGAATGAGGACAGATAGTTGGAGGGTAAGGGATGAACCGTGCAGCGGTACTGATCGGGGTAAACCGCGTGAGGGGACTGCCGGCACTGAACGACGCTGTGCGTGGCACCCACCGGATGAATGACTGGGTGCTGTCCCAGGGCTTTGCGCCCGCGCATGTGGCCCTCATCACTGATGAGGGAGGGCCGGTAACGGTGGCGGCCGTGCAGGATGCTATTGAGCGCCTGCTGGACCCCATGGCCGGGGTCGAACAGTTGCTGATCTATTTTGCCGGCCACGGGCTCAACATTAATTACGGCGAATTTTGGCTAATGAACCGTGGACTCGAGCGTCCTACCGAATCGGTGGACGTGGCCCGTAGCGCGGTGCTGGCCCGCTACTCGAGCGTGCCTCATGTGATATTTATTTCGGACGCTTGCCGGACGGCCGCGGCCGGAGTGCAGCAGCAGTTCATTACTGGATCGCCGATCTTCCCCGCAGTGGCGGGGGGAACCGCCGAAAAGGCGGTGGACCAGTTCTTTGCCTGTACGCTGGGCAATCCGGCACTAGAGGTCCAA
The DNA here is from genome assembly GCF_036625085.1 of Candidatus Accumulibacter necessarius. Lineage (NCBI taxonomy): Bacteria > Pseudomonadati > Pseudomonadota > Betaproteobacteria > Candidatus Accumulibacter > Candidatus Accumulibacter necessarius. Next base: position 236,074 of record NZ_JAZKUM010000002.1, read on the forward strand.
GCTCAGGACGCTGCTAACGCCGGCACGTTCTCTGCGCTTTACACCGAGGCACTGCTAGAGGTCCTAAGCGGCGGCGAGCCAACGATTATCGAAATTGCCAACGATGGCGAAATGCCGGAAGGACTAATCCGTCCGTGGCCTCTAAAGCGAGTGTTGCGCGAGAAAGTGAGTAGTCGCCTTATCGCCCTCAATCTGCACACCCGAGCCTTCCAGACGCCAGATGCGCGAATCTCTTCCGATCCGGGATTGGCTTGGATTGCTAGGCTGACGCCGCCCTCGCCCAGACCAGTGTCGCGCGGTGGCAATCTAATGTTTAAAGGCAGTAGGAGGTTAGTTCTTGGGTCTCCGCGTCCCTGTCCTGAGCCAGACGTTTCGCTGGAGGTCAGCACGCCGGACTGGGTCAATTCAAGGCTCAATGAGTTGCTGAGTGGGAAGGAGTCTTGGACCCATACGAGCAGCCCATGTGATGAGTTGGAAATCGTCACACAGGCCGATCGCCAGGTCGAGGAATTCGAACCTCTGCATTTTGAAACCCGCTGTGGCATCAAGCTGCGTGGCGGCAAGGCCGTTGAGGCGGTCTGCCCAAGTACGCACGTGGAGTGGGTCGTCAAAGGTGAAATCCTGCGTGCGTATCCCAGGTCGGCCCAGGCTATGGACTTGGTGCTGCTGATCTTCGACGACGGCTCAGGTGCGATGGTGCCACTGTTGCCCGAGTTCATCGCCGAACTGTCCTTCGAGAACGGTGAATGGGTGGGGCTCGCCTACGAGGCGTCGGAGAACTCCCTTTTCCACGATCCAGATCCAGCGAGCCGCCGCAAACGCCGCTATCTGCGGAGTTCGTACTAGCGGCGGTTGAACGCGGCGTGTTCCAGCCCGACCGGGACATCTTGGTTGCGCTTGTTGCACGCCTGCTTGAAGCGCCAGTGCCCGACCCGATTCTGTTGCTCTATCTTGCCTACGCACTAGATGACGCCGGAATGGTTTGGCGCCTCCGCGAACTGGTCACCGAGATGCAGGCCAGGGGCGCCGCGCTTCTTTTCGACGTGGTGGTGCTGGCCCACCGGCCCGGTGAGGGGCAGGACGAATTACGTGCCTCCTCACCAGGTATGCCCTTGCTCGCTCGCGGCTGGTCTGGCCTCGCCGCTCGTGAGGTGGCGTTCTACGAGGAACTGGCTAATGTTTCGCGGATGCGCCAGCCCGGCCTGTGGTCCCGGTATACACCGGCTGCCGTCCATTTCTTCCAGCAACAACCATTTCACCGGAGGTGAGTTATGCGTGATCTCGTTTTTGTCCATGGCCGTGCTCAGCAGAGCAAAGATTCCAAGGCTCTTAAGGCCGAGTGGATTGCCTATTGGGCCGATGGTCTCAAAAAGAGCGGACTTTCTGTGCCGCTGCCCGACAATCGGATTCATTTTCCATACTACGGTGACACTCTCGACCAACTGGTGGCGGGCAAATCGCCCGAGGAGGCAGCCAAAATCGTCGTTCGCGGAGTGGCCCCCGAGGGTGGTGGCGAACTCTCGCTGGAAGAAAGAGCTTTCATTGAGGCAGTGTTGCTCGAGTCGATCGGGCGCTTCGAAGGGGATGCAGAAGGCGCCGTATGGCGCGCCCTGCCTCCTGGCGCCATCGTCGAAAAAGGTGTGCTCAACTGGGGTTGGGTGCAAGGCCTTCTTGAAGTACTTGACAAACATATCCCCGGCGCAAGTAGTGCTAGCGTGGCGCTGGCGACGCGAGACGTTTTTCAGTACCTCACCAACGACATCATCCGTGATGTGATAAATGCGGGCACCGTGTCGGCAATGCCCGCAGAAGAGGAAACAGTAGTCGTGTCCCATTCCCTCGGCACGGTAGTCGCGTACAACGTACTGCGGCTCAACGCTAAACAGAAGGGCTGGAAGGTGCCGCTTTTCGTGACGCTAGGGTCGCCGCTGGCGGTTTCCGTCATCAAAGAGAAACTCGCTAGGATTAAGCCGATCGCCTTTCCGGTAAATGTGGCCACATGGTTCAATGCGATGGACGAGCGGGACGTGGTCTCTCTTTACCCGTTAGACAAAGAAAACTTTTCCCTCACGCCTGCCATCGTCAACAAGACCAACGTGCGCAACAGTACGTCGAACGCCCACGGTATCTCGGGCTATTTAGGCGACAAAGAGGTCGCGAAAAGGATTTACGATGCGGTGACCGACTCCTGAGCCTTCTTGGTTTTCTCTGGCTTGTTAGCCACCACTTCGAAGCAGCCCTTCAGGTACCGTGCCGCATCAACGTCAGCAAGCTGCGCGATACCGGTCATTCATTGGAGCGAGCGCCACCGGAGGCTTTGGCCGATAAACAGACCGGTGAACACTGTGCAGGCCATGTCTGCCGAGGCCAACAGCCAACGCTAATCGGCCCCCGCCTCGCCAGACGTGGCACCGCACGGCGAGGCAGGCTTTGTCGATGCTCACCTCTTGCCCCGCTCTCTGGGGCGCCACGCCGCTGATCGGCCGAACTGCTGATCCAGAACCAGCAACGCCTCCAGTTCATCCGGCAAAGCAACATCACCTTGCTGGCACATCTTTCGAAACGCTTCGATCTGCCTCGCCATGGGTACGTCATGTCCTCTTGCCTGACATTCCCGGAAGAAGGAAACCAAGGCATGCGTACGCGTGCGCTGCAGGGCGTCCGCAATATCGTCGAGCACATCGATGCGCCATAACGGGCATTCGCGCATGAAATCGTCAGTCGGTACGAATGCCGCTTCACCTGCATTCCGGTCGACGTAGAAGCCGCGCAGGGCGCGACGCGATGGCAATAGTTGCAATTCCTCCTGCGTTGGCACGTCGATGCCAGGGCTCAGCCAGTACGGGCTGCGTGATTTGATCTCGTCCATGTTTATTCCTTAAGAATGATGAGTAGAGGGAGGTGTCGAGCGGGGCGTGGTCAGGTCGCGTTTCCGCCATGGAGGTCGGGGCCGCGTACGGGTGTCGGTGACTCGGTGGGCGTGACGCGCATGCTGCCGAGGTAGACGCTGGTAATCGATATCCGCCCGTGACCGAGGCGAGCAGCGATCTCCTTTCGGGCCTGCAAGTCGAGCGCCGGGTCCGCCTTTGAACCGCCAGCGATCGGTGGTGGCACCTCCGTGATGCTTTGATAGTCGTCGGCCGCGCCCTGATGCCGCAGACCGTGTGGCACAACACCCAAGCCGGTGCGCGTGATGCCGAAGCGCTCCATCACATAGCGCAACCGCCGCATCGCCTGCTGCAGCGTCAGGCGTGGGTCGCTGACACTCTCATTGATACCCAGCGCCACCCGGCGCGCGTAGGCGATGGCTTCCTCCCGCACCGCGTTATTGATGGGAAACAGGCGTTCCCGCCCGCCCTTGGTGCCCCGATGCGTATCCAAATAGAAGGCCACATCGCCATCCTGCCTTGCCCGCCTGCGCGGCGCTGATCACGTCGGTGTGCGGGCGGAACATGACGCTCTCCTTGAAGCGCAACTGGAATGCCTGCATCAGTCTCAAGGATGCGGCGGCATGCACGTCGTAGGCCTCGACTTCGCTTGATGACGACATCCACGTCGACCCCCTGGGCGCGCCATGACTTGTCGACGCCGGCCGCCAAGCGGCGTTGATACAGCTTCGGATCATCGAAGTAGCATTGGATTGGTTTCAGCAGCTTCGGCTTGCCGATCCAGCCGGCGAAGGTTTTCATGAAGCTGAAGTAGGTCTGGATCGTCGCCGGGCTCAGCCGCCCGGCACGCGCTTCCTCCAGCCAGTAGCGAGTGACGGCTTCGACATGGCGACCGCTGAAGGAGCGCGGGTCCAGCTTGAAGTGCTTCGGATGCCCGCGCAGAAAATCGAACAGCCAGATGCAGAAGCGCGTGCGCTCCGCCATCGTCTTGTGGCTCACGCCCTTGGGCTTGCTGCTGTGCTGCCAGTTGTGCCGCTGCAGGATCAACTGCAGCACATAGCCGCTGCGCTTGGGGTTCAAGGGTATGTCGTCCAGGGCGGGCTGTTCGTAGGTGCGCGACTGCCCACGGCGTTTGCCGTGTCGTGGGGTGGAGCGGTCATTTCAACCGTTGCATTGCTTGTCCATGGCATCTTTCCTTTTTTCCATTCGTCGATTCGGTGGAACCCGGGTGTTCGTGCATCGGCGGGTTCCGGGCGCCGATGCCAAGCCAGTGTTTGCCGTCATCGCCAGAGCGACGGCGGCGCGGAGGTGCGTAAAAGTGATCGCCAGCCAGCATGCGTCGGGCGCAATGTGGCGTTCGCTGTAGCGAACCAGGTTCTCAAGGAACCCGAGGCAACCCCGGAGGCGTGACCTCCGGTACGGTGCCCGAGCGGCACCGCGAACTCGTTCCCCATCGCCGGCTTGACTGGCAACGTCCGTTCCGCGACGGACGCGCAATGCCGTTCACGCGGGCCGTGGCGCCGCACCCAGGTGCGGCAGCCCACGGCTGACCGAGGTCAGGGCGTGAGTGCGAGGGGAAGGAACTCGAACGCCGGCCCCGCAGGGCTGGCGTCATTCGCGGCCTGGAACAGGCGCGAGAGAGGGAAATGGCCAAGGCGGTCGCAACGAAGTGCGATCGCCGGCAGGAAGGTGCTCAAGGCATCGGTGGTCGGGCCACCGTCTATGGCATCGCCGCTCGGGGCGGACGATGCCCAAGGCGCATCCTCGTATCCTTGCATCGGGTGCGAAGGAAGGAACTGGCGCCATGGTCAAGCCATGGGCCGCGCCACTATCAACAACAAAACACCAGGGACGCCAAGCGTCCGGAACGACAGGCGCTCAAGGCGCCGCGGTGAAGATCACCACTCAAAGGGCTTGCGTTTCCGTGCGCGATGCACGCCGGGCCGCTAGCTGGACCGGGCTGATGCAGTTTCATTGTGGCGCTGGAAACGCGCCCTTGCAATCCCGAAAACTGCCGATTAGCGTGCCGCGAGCCGCAAGCGCCCGGATTTACCGTGGCCTTGACATGGCATCGTTCTACCTCTGGTTCCGAAGCGATGAGCATGGTGGCAGCGCAGGCCTATTGCCGTGTCACCCCAGTTCAAATGGGGTGTGTGGCAAGGCGTCCGGAAGCGATGTTCGCTCCGGGCCCTGGTACTGTGCTGTCACTCCGATCACAGCACAGTACCACTGGAGATCGAGTGCGGCGCGTTGACGGACCGCCCACTCGAATTACCGGGTTGAAACGGGCATGTGGTGCGAGACGCTGGACAGGTCTTTCCAGGGGAGAACTGTCATGCCAACGCTGCAAGCCATCCACGGGCGCCTGGTCGAGGTGCGCCGCTTTACCAACGTCCATCTCTACATCGGCCGTCGCCCACTCGGCCCAACCGACCGTTACGAACTGTGGCTCAAGCCGCCCCATGGCGCCGAGCGCAAGTTCACCATCAACACGCGAATCATGCCGGCGCGGCGGGGGCACGAGGTGAGTCTGATCGTCACCGCGCACAAGGTGCCGCAGGTACTGGGACTGGCCAACTGGTCCACGATCGATGGCGTCAATTACGCGCGCACCGATGCGCCGCCACTGGTCCGCGCTCGGGACTTCGTGGTGTTGCCGGCAGCGTTCCTGGCCGCGGCTATCCTTTACGGAGATATCGGCATGGTGCTGTTCGTTCCGGCGGCGGTGGCGTACTTGGCGACGGCCGCCTTCGGGCGGGCTATGGCGCGGACCCGGCGGGCTGCCCAGGTGGACCGGGCTATCGATGCGGAGGCGCTCCGGACGAGCCGATCTGTGCGGACGCTGCAATGACCATCCGCTTTGGCAATCAAGTGAGGCTGGCCTCGCGCGATCGCTTCCGGCTGATGCTGCTCATCGAGCGCGACCCCGGCCACATCGTGTCATTCGCCGAGTTGCAAGCACTGATGCAGCGGCATCGCGCCCAAGTGCGGGGGGTATCCCGTGACGCCGAGTTTCTCCGCTGGCTGATGGACAGAGAGTGGAACCGGTTGGCGCCCGGGAGCGGCTACCGAGAACCGCTTTGAGCCGTGTTCATAGCCAGTTTGGTCGGACCTGTAGCACGGAATGACGCACTTACGTCCTTCGTGTTCAATCTGGGGGGGCGCAGCGGCCAAGGAATGCTCGAAGTGGGTGGGGGTAAGCCGACCTTGCCCGGACTGGTCGTGTAAAGGCGCGCGGAATCGATTTGTTATGGAACTTGACCGGCTGAGGAAGTACAAACCGCAGAGCTTATCAAGATTCCCATCAGCAACGCATACCGTTAAACTTCGCTCTCAAAAAAGGCGACGACCATGAAAATTTGCACAATTGGCTACGAAGGACTCGACATCGACGCGTTCATGTCGTTGCTCGCCGAAAACGATATTGAAACCGTTGTCGACGTCCGAGAAATGCCGTTGTCCCGCAAACCGGGTTTCTCCAAGAAAGCGCTCGAGGCCGCTCTCAATCTTTCCGGGCGTGACTACGTCCATATGGTGGCGCTGGGCTGCCCGAAGCCGATCCGTGATCGATATCGCGAGGACGGCAACTGGAAACGCTATACAGAAGGTTTTTTGAAGTATCTGGCGACGCAGGACGATGCGGTTGCCGAGTTGGCGGCGCTTGCGGAAACGTCCAACTGCGCGTTGCTCTGCTACGAGGCCGACCACAATTTCTGCCATCGGTCGATGGTGGCCAATGCGGTGAAAGAGAAGACCCATGCTCGAGTCCAGCACCTGCAGGCGAGCGCCGTCAGAACTGAAAACTACCCTGGGGCGATTCCTCTGATTTTTGCTTAGGCGGGTAGATCACGCTGATGATCAGCCACTGATGGGGGAACCGGTGCTGGTTACCCATCAGGAACATCAAATCTTTTCCCGGTAACTGCTCGCCGAGTTTGGCGCGGAAAGGTATTTCCCATCCTTTACCGTGACTCGTACGGCAGTTCCAGAACAACATCCCAGCCTCCCAGTCGACGATCTTGTGCTGGAATGCCTTTTCACCATCGGGTGTGTCGCAGACATACCGATAGTGAAAATTGTAGGGTACCTTCCTCAGTTCTTTGACGTGTTGGCGTGCCTCTTCCTCAGTGAAGAGATTGCCCTGCATCTCGTCCTTGAGCAGAATGGCCTTTTCCTCGTCGGTCCAGTCAGGGCTGTCGGCATCTGTAATGAGCAATTCAACCAGCTGCTTTGGGCGTAGCAAGGCCAGCGTCGTGCCATGAGCCAGTCGGCTGGCCTCAATTTCGCCGAAATTGGTGAATGACGGAATCTTGTCGATCCACGGCAATCGATCGGTCCAGTTACGCTTGGGCTCGATGGTCTCGTGGCATGAGATCGTGTCCACATAGATCTTATGGCTCTCGCGTCGGTGATCGGCCGGCGCCTTCTCGATCAGTGTTTCAATCCACTGCCACTTCTTGAACTGTTGGCCGCGCTCGATCAGCCGGAATGGCACAGGAAACAGCCGCCTCATCACACCCTTGTCGGTGATGCCTGCGACGCAGGAGGTCTCCGAATACTTGCTGCTCGGCGAAGGGTAAGTTTTCGCCAGAATAAGGATGCGCTCTCTGCGTCTTTTTTCCATCGGTGGCCTACGTTCTCATGGAATTTACTGGATAGCACGCTTCAAAGACGGGCATATAGATGCTGTGATTCACTCGTGAATCGGAATTCCAGAACTCCAGTTTGAAACGACGGGTAATCAGCCTGCACCGATCGGAGATTAACCTTCCTCAAACTCGGCGTTCTTGAACCGCAGCACATTGCAGTTCTCCTTCACTGCACGCTGCAGGCTGTCGTCGAAACCGGATGATGTTTCGGCCTGAATCTCGATGGCGATCTTGACCTTCACGCCGGGGCGCGAGGTGAATTGCAGGATGACTTCATCGACGAGGTCGGCGAATTGCTTTTTCGCTTGGATGGCATCGAGCTCGATGCTGCCGTAGAACTGCTTCTTTGCAGCCTGTGGCGCAGCACTACCGCCTGAGGCATAGGTCGGCTTGGCCGAGTCCTCGACGCGCGGCGGGGTGCCGCCGTCGCCGTAGTGCCCGGCACATGGTCTGCTGGCTTCGGGCGTGCAGCATCTTCGGCCGCACGTTGCGCCTCGGCGTATCCAGCCGCAGTGACTGGCTCGATCAGCAGCAGCGACGAGTCGAGGAATAATGATGTGCGCTTGCCGAACGTGAAGCCAACGTAGCGACCATCTTCCTTGCCTTGCGCGAAGCCGAAAGAAGTCCCGGCTCTCGGCGCCGGCGGCCAATGTGTGTTGAAAGACCGTGTCGTCGCGAAGCGAGGCAGATACAGCTGCTGGCACTCTGCTGCCACACGTTGAGCGCGCTGTCTCCTTGATGTCGTCTTTCCAGAACCAGTCTTCAGCACAGTGGCCAAGTGGATCGGTGCCCACTCGGTAATCAGGAGTTCGTTTTCCTTCAGCACGCGCTCGATCTCCTGCGACAGGTTCTGCGTGCCCGGATTGACCGGGAAATGCTCCCACTGGATTTCGGACAACCCTTTGCCCGGTCGGGCCTCCTGCATCGGCGCGACGATCCATTTGTAGGTCTCGCGGATCATGCGCCGCAGGGCCTCGTTGGAATCTTCAAGGCTCTTGCTGGCCTGCCGTGACTGGAACTGATCGAGGTTGAGCTTCATCTCCTTGATGTCGCCACGATGGACTGCCACGCCAAGGTCGAACGCACCTGATCCTTCAGGCGGCTCACGCTGTCGTAGTCGGCGGCAAGGAAGATCAAGCGGTTCTGCTTGAAGCGCGGCTGGTCGCCACGGTTCTTCAGAATCTCGGTCGCGCGGTCGATGGCAAGGCTCTGGCCGCTGCGGCTGAAAGCGGCATCTGGCGGCAGCACCACGAGCGCAGTTGCCAGTCATCGGGAACGTCGCCGCTGGCCGTGAAAACGTGGATGCCGCCAAACACACCGGACGCAAAGCTCGCGCTGCACGCGGTCGCGGACGGCGGGGAACACATCTTCCTTGTCCTGGAAGCGGCGCTTGCGCTCTTCCATTTCCCGGCGCAGGTTGGGCCGGGTATCGAACCAGAAGCGGTTGTTGCCGCTGTTCAGGTAGTGCAGGCGGTCGCCAAGCGGCGCAGCGCATCCTTGATACAATGCCCACCTGCTGGCCCGGCTGCGCAGACGCCCAAGAACGACGCGCTCCAGTTCAAGGCCGCGCACCATCTGGTTTGCCGTGCTCGGCGCGCTGCCCAAAAAAATAGTCCGCGCCGAACGGCGGCAGGCCTGCACGCGCCGAGCGGGTGTCGCGGTTCTCAATCTCGGTGGTCTCGGCGCGCTCGCCATCCACGTCGCGCTCGACCACCGGGTCCCAGCCTTGCGGCAGGTAGTAGATCACCTCGTTGCGGGTATCGGCATCTTGCAGCGGGAAGCTGCCCGGCATGATGAGCGGGTCTTTGTCGTTGTCCTTCCACAGCCGGTGGATCACCTTGGCCATCAGCTTCAGCACACCACGGGTGCGCTGGAAGTTATCCAGCGACGACCAGTCCTCGTACAGCCGGTCGAACACCTCCGGGTGAATCGGGTAGGCGTGCATCAGCGGTCAAAGTAGCGGCTCTCCTGCGTCTCGTGCGGAAAGTCGTCACTGTTGCCGTGTAGATAGTCGGCAAAGGCACGGCACACCGATTCCGCCGCCAGTTTGTCGTTGATGCTCGCTGAACAGGCGGCGGCGCACGATCTCGAACGCCTCCTCGGCCCCACCGGCTTCCACAGCGCCTGAATGCGGCCAAAGTGGTGCGACAGCGCGCCAGCGCCTTCACGCCGCGCTGGCTGCCTGCTTCTTTGTCCGACTCGGGCAGCGAGGCCAGCAGCACCGCCGTGGGCACGGCTTTCAGCGCCTCGGTCAGCGCCTGCACGAAACTCAGGTTGGAGTCGAAGCTGCCGCCGGTCAGTGCCTTGCCTTCCTCAAACTGGCGCACATAGGCCACCAGCTCGTCGATCAGGATCACGCACGGGCGCGTAGCGCTGAGCAGTGTTTCCAGCACGGCCTTGCCGGGAGATGTGCCCGAGGCATCCGCATCCGCACCAGAGCGTAGCCCTCGGCGCCCCAACTGCCACGCCAGGTCGCCCCACAGCGTGGATCGTCTGCCCATCGCGCATCACCGGCTGGTTGGGCGACGACTTGATGCCGTCCAGCACCGCAACCCGCGCATGCGGCAATTCCGTTACGCCGGCTGCGTCAAGGATGGCGGGACGCCCGGCAAGTCGCTGCCGCAACGCTTCGCCCTTGGCGAGGTGATAGACCGCCAGCATCGTGTGCGTCTTGCCGCCGCCGAAAGCGGTTTGCAACTGAATGACCGGATCGCCACCTTGCCCGACAGGCGCTTGACGACCGAGTCGAGCAGCAGGCGCATGCCCTCGGTGATGAAGGTGCGCTGGAAGAACAGCGACGGATTCTGGTACTCGGGCGTCGCCGTGCCTTCATGCACACGCGACAAGTCGGCAGCGAACTCGGCTTGCTGGAACGTGCCCTTGAGGACGTCTTCATGCGGAACGGCGACTTCGCGCCAAGGTTTCAGGTTCATTCTGCTGCTCCTTCAGCTTCTGTGTTCGTATCGGGCAGGTGTGGCAACTGGCCGCTGGCCGCGCGCTCACGGGCCAAGCCACGGCGCGGTGCAACTGCGCCTGCATCAGCTTCATGTCGGGGATATGCGCCAGATACTCGGCGACGCGGATATTGGCAGAGCCAAGTCCATCAACTCGACTTGCTCGGCATCGGCCCCGGCGCACAGGATCAGGCCAATCGGCGATTCCTCACCAACGGCGCGGTCGTGACGGTCCAGCCAGCGCAGGTACAGTTCCATTTGCCCCTTGTGTGCGGGCGCAAACGCTTCCAGCTTCAACTCGACCGCAACCAAGCGGCGCAAGTGCCGGTGATAGAACAACAGATCAAGGTAGAAGTCGTCCGCGCCGACACTGATGCGCTTCTGCCGTGCAACGAAGGTAAAGCCGGCGCCCATTTCCAGCAGGAAACTTTCCATCTCACGAAGGATCGCCGCCTCAAGGTCGCGTTCGCTGTAACCCTCGGGCAAGCCGAGAAAATCCAGCATGTAGGGATCGCGGAACACCATGTCGGGCGTCATTTGCCCGCCAGCGCGCAGGTGGCTGATTTCGGCCTGCACTACCGCCTCGGGTTTCTTGGCGATGGCCGTGCGCAGGTAAAGCTGGCCGCCGATACGCTCGCGCAGGGTGCGCACACTCCACCGCTCGATGCGGCACATCTCGGCGTAATACTCGCGCTCCAGCGGCTGCTTGAGCGGCAGGATTTCGACGAAATGGCTCCAACTCAATTCTCGCGACAGCGTCGCGACAATCTGTTCATCTGGAAAAGCTTCTGAAAACTGCACCATGCGGCGCAGGCTTTTTTCAGTGAACCCCTTCCCGTAGTCACTCGCCAATTGTCGCGACACTGTCGCGACAATTTGCTCACCATATTCAGCCCGCTCGTCGCGCAAGACCTCCCGACGGATTCGCTCTCCCAGCTTCCAGTACAGCAACGTCAAGGTGCTGTTGGCAACTTGGGCAAGGTGATGCCGTGCCTGCTCAATCAGTCCTCGTAACTCGGAGAGCAGTACTACATCGATTTTCGCAATGTCGGCCATATCAGATATCCAGTTTCGCCTGCGACCCGACAATGCCGGCGTCCGCAGAGGCCTGCTCAATACTCGACCATGCAGAAACCAGCTCGTTATAGGCACGAGCTTCTTCTGACCAACCTTTTCGTTCGCAGAGCGTGTAGAGGCGATATGCCAGTGCGCGCATTGGTTCGGCACGAGCGGGCATGCGGGCGAGTAGCGCACCAGCCGCCGATTCGCCGTCTTGGTTCAGCGCACGGATCAGGTGATGCAGTGCTTCCCAGATCGGAGTCCGAGTGTCAGTCTCGGGTGACCAGTCCTTGGGCAATTCAGCCCAGCGCAGCAATCGCAGCTTACCGGCGCCACTCTCGACAACGCCCGAGTCTTGAAGGCCACCGACACTGGTGCCTTTGGCGCGTGCGAGCACATCGGCGTCGCCAAATTTGCCTTCAGCCCAACCTTGCCCTTCGAACCAATGCAGGCAGAACTGCGTGTCGTGGTCAAAGTCGTCCTCGGCGAAGAAGCGGTTGATGAGTTGCAGTGCCGTGCGTACGCTCATCGGCTGTCCGTCAGCCTCCAGCACGGCGGCGTACTGGCTGAAGATAGCCATTCCTGGGCCGATAATGGCTTGTGAAAGATCGACCGGTGCAACCGGCGAATTGACACCCCCACGTGTCATGTCTAGCAAGGCCTCTGGCAGATTGGCGTTAAGTTCGCGGATGAACTCGCGGCGGCTAACCGTGGGCGCATTAACGGCTCGCTTACGGCAAACGAGGATGATGCTTGACGCAAGCGCATTTGTGCCGATACCAATCGAGCGTGCATCACGTTCGGTGCGCATTGGCCATGTCCCAGTAAGTGCAAAGCCAGCGCGAAGAACGGCTTCAAGAAAAGTTTCCCATCCTGTACTTGAGGTTCCTACATGATCTTTCGTTTCTGCTTGCTTAAACGCATAGTAAATAGTTACGGGGAAAGCTGGATGGGCCTGTTCTGCCACGTTGTTCATGGCATGAGTCATACCATCAAGAAAAAAGGCTTCGGCCTTATCTTTGCCTCCATGACGAGACGGCGTTGCAACCAGTTCTTCTGACTTGGGAACAGCCAACGTGGCATAAAGGTTCGGAAAGATCGGTTTTAGAATCTTTCTCAACCAAACGTAAAAGAAATCTGAGAGGTCCGCATAGCAGATGTTGTCGTAATACGGGGGGTCCGTGGAAACGACCTTTTGCGCACTAACTTTTTGCGTCTGTGCATCTGCCTGAGTCGCGAAGCCAGGCACGTGAGTTGAGAAAGAGGTTGGTAATACTCTCGATACCGCCTCTGTAATTTTTGCAAGGCTTCCACTTGAATCAGCGAACGGGTTCGACTCCGCAAAATCCCAGGTCATTGCGATTGCTTGCCGCCTAAATGTGCTGACTACAAGTTCATTTTTTGGAGCCGAACTCCAAGTGCAAAGTGACGTGTGGCACTCGGTCAATTTCTCAATAACAAACGCCAGATAGACGCCGATTGCTTGTGAGTAGGCAGTAGCACCGGCGCCGCCTGCATCCAGTCCCACTTGATCATCAGGCATACCAGACCGAACTGCATCAGCATGGGCCCTTTCGATAGCGTCCGAAACAAGATCGGAAAAAGTGGTCAGAGCGACCAATTGGCGGCCTGTGAAGACCTTCTCAAATTTGGTCATGCCATAGAGTGGCAATTGATCCGCGCTCTTCCCAACAAGTTCTTGAGTCGGGCCCCATGTAGGATTTGCTTTTAGTGCAATGGCCTCCATTTCGTTCGTCGGCGGCAGATAGACACGTTCACCTTGCCCCTCTGCCACAATCGCCATCATGCGTGATCCCATGCGACCGGCTTGTGCCTCCGCCTTGATGTGGTCACCGCTAATTGGAGTCTTGGACAGCACACAGAAAAAGCTGGAGCCACGCCCCTCTACTTTTGTGCCATTCTTGGCTAATGCCGTTGGAGGACCTGAACGCACAAGAAAAGAGTACTGGTCACCAGTAACAACTGGCTCTAAGTACCTTTCCTTGCCGGGCTTATTTGCAAGCAAGAAACTTGCTGCAAGGGGAACACTTACATGAGAGTAAGCTGGATTTGGTGACTTGACCGTGCGTGCCCACAACCACGCAATGACAGTTAGCCGCTGACCAATCAAGGGCTTCAGGTCTGGGCGTTCAGTAGCCATTGCAGCTGTAATTTCGACTTGTGGGTAGAGTTGACCGATGCGCCCTTCTGCTTCATTGCGCAACCAAGCACTGTAACGGCGTACGTCCTCGGCCAACCCTCTTGCACCGCTCCAGTCCTCGGATAGTTTGCCCTGCCTGTCCCTCTCCACGCGCGGCCCTACAGGTCTCCGACCGGCAAACCTGGGAGGAATTTCGATCATTGCTTTGTTAATGGTCACAGCCACGGGATTAAGGTCGGAAGCGAAGCTTTCCAAACCGAGGCGCTGAGCTTCGAGAGGTAGCGCCCCACCGCCAGCAAAGGGATCATGAAAGGCGGGGAGCTTCTCAGGGTTGAAAAGATCGGCAGCCAGCGGATGGCTCCGGTTTAGTTCGCAGGTTTCACGCCAGCTTCGCCAAATTTCGGCGCGCGCACGGTCCAGCACCTCCTCGTTGCTGGTGTTCTCCCACAGCACCAAGTCTTCCATGATCTTGAACAGGCGCTCGCGCTCGATGGCAGCCTTTTCCTTGTTCACCCCGTACTTGAACCCACCGCCTTGCTGATAGCCGGGGTCGTTGACCATCTGTGCAAAGATCACCGCCCGCGCTGCCGCTAAGGGTCGCCGCGCCCACCACAAGTGAAGCGTGCTCGGATGTCCGTGGCGAATAGATTTCTCGCGTGCAGCAGCCACGTTGATTGCATCGAGCGGAAGCGCGACCTCAATAAGTTTCTTGGGAGTTTTAATCATCATTCAATCGTCCTTTTCCCATCCAGCCTTGCCATCGCAAACGCAACATCCGGCAAAGTAACTGTGTTCCATATCGCCGGTATTCGGCTCGTTGCACCACTCACACCGCTCGACGTGATCGGTCCAATCGAAGCAATTGGCGCAGAAATAAATGTCCCCACGCTTCACGACGGTGTGATATCCGTCGCAGCTTGCACAGTTGGCGGGTTCCCAGCGGTCGTCACCATCGGCGATAGCCATGTGCACCGCATCGTGATTGGCCAATGCATCCGCCAAATCGTCGGAGTCGATTGCTGCGGCACAATGCTCGCAGGTCGCGTATCCCTCGTTCGCAATGACGATAGGCTGGTTGCAGTGTGGGCAATCAATCTCGACCTGGATCTCGGTGTGGTCGCACACCAAACAGCGCAGCGAGGCAATCTGATCATCGAGAGCATCCGGCACGGCCGCCTTGAAACCGCAAGCACTGCATGCCTTCGGCTTGTTGCCCGCCTTACGCGCTGCATCTAGGTCGGGCTTAAGCGCCTTGTACTTGGCACTCAGGTACTTTCTATGCGCCTTCATCGCCCGATCAGCCTGCGCAATGTCATCGCGAAAACCCCGGAAATATCCATCCCAGCGGTTCAGCAGCCGGTGCAAATGAAACCAAGAACGGCAATGCTCTGCGACGATTTTCGCCTTTGCCTCGCCATTCTTCTCCACATCAGCGTGGAAGAAATGGATCATCTTGTTGCGATGATTGGCAAGCGCGCGAAAGCTGTTGAATGCATCGTCTGCAATGTCCTCACCCGCGATGTCCCGTATTCGGGACCGCGCTTCATCCATCGTGACTGACGCGAAATCGCCTGCCATGAACTTTGCGAGGTTGGCCTGCTCAGGTTTGGAAACAATCAGCGACCAGTGCTCCATCATCAGCCGGGCCTTGAGCAGCATCTCCACAGCAGCACAGAAGTGAATAACCGAGTATTTGGGAGCCTTATCAAAATCGTCGATTGCTCGCCCTAAAAAATCGAAGGCGTTGCGGGCCAAGGAATCAAAAATATCGTGCTGATTCATCCGATACGCTCTGCTTTCGCAAGCAACTGATCGAGGTCGAGATTGATGCTGGTTACAGCCCAATCGGGCTCCTGCGTGAAGGGTGTCGTTACGTAGAACGGCCCCTCGTGCCGGTCGCCTTCAACAAGAACGATGGCCAGGATAAATTTGTCCTGCTGATTTAGCCCGTAAAGAATTTCGTTGCGGGTCACGGTGATCGTGCTTTGTCCCTTGGCGCGCCCCTTGACCTCAATGTGCCTGGACTCTGGCAACTTGCCGTCAATGGCCCTTGGCAAACTGGTTACGTCCCAGCCACACTTCTGCGCCGACACGTCAATCACTTCATGCCCGAGTGCGCGCTCAGCATCTATCACGGCCCTCATGGCAATCCACTCGACGCGAGCACGGGCATCGGCATCTGCCGTCCATCCCGGCTGGCCTTTGCGTTGTGCCAGCAGGCCCGCAGGAATTACCAATGCGCCCACCGGCCACCACGGGCGTCGCCGAGACGACGTGGCGCATGGCGAGGAGTTCTTTCTCGCGCGACTCGCGCCGGGCGGTTAGGTCATCAATCGTGCGGCGAACGTTTTCAAGTGTCAGGCGAACGTCCTTGCCGGCAGCGATGTCGTCCTTGAGCTTGATGTAGCGATCCGACCAGTAGTTGATTTCCTTGACCAGACGTTCGTGAACCGCATTCAAGGTCTTGTCGACGCTCTTCTCGCGCCTGCTACGCACCTCGTCGAAATGTTCGGGCACGAGATGCGTCGAAGCATGCGCCAAGGCTTGCTGTTCAAGGTTTTGCGTGATCCACGGCGCAGCCAGCACGTCTTCGATCAGTGCAATGTCTGCCTTGCCGATGGGTTCCAGGTCGAGGTGAGGTGCCCAGCCGGCATTGATTGCGCCGCCTTGCGGGTCGATCTCGACGAACTGCATGCGCCGCGAGACAACGTGCGTCAGGTCGGCACCTTCCTTTATCGAATGATCGATGATGAGCATCACCTTGGGCGTGATGCCCATGTCGCTCATATCAACCAGTATCGCGCCCTGCTTCAGCTTGTTGCGGTGCTGCTCCATCACGATGTCAGTCACCGACTGCATCAAGGGGTGGCCGGGGTGCATCAGGCTCGCCATCGGTGCGCCGATCTTGTCAGCGACGCGGACGTATTGCTTCTCGAAGCACACGCGCTCATACCGGCGCAGTACTGGGTCGGCATTGCGGCGATCCCGACCAGTGATTTGCCGATCCCGTTCGCGGATGTTGGCCGGAACGTGCGTGATTTCGTAGCGGCCTTGCTCGCGTGGCCGGAGTTCGCCGCCGAGTTGCTGGAATGCCTGATTGAAGAATGAGCGAATGAAATAGGGCTGAAGCTTGCGCGCTTCAGCCTTTTCCATTTCTTCCTTGACCGCGAAGAGGCGGCGCTCGTCCATCACCTCTTCGCACAAGGCGTTGCGCTTGATGATGGTTTCGAGGTGCTGGGTGTCCAGGGCGCCTTCAACCTTGCGATGCAGTCGGGCGCGAATCTCGGGGTCATCGCCGTAGCGAATGGCTTCGATCAACAGGTCTTTGAGGCTCTTGTCCTCGAACACTTCGCCGAGAATGTCGAAGACGCGACCGCCCAGCGCCTTGCGCTCGACTTCCAGTTTTTCGAAAAGACGCTGGAAAACGTCACCTTCGCGAGTTTCGGCCGCGACCATGTTCCACAGATGGCATACCTCGGTCTGCCCGATACGGTGAATACGTCCGAAACGTTGCTCAAGCCGGTTGGGGTTCCACGGCAGGTCGTAGTTGACCATCAGGTTGGCGTTCTGGAGGTTCACGCCTTCGCCGGCCGCGTCGGTCGCCAGTAGCACCCGAGTGGAAGGATCGTTGCGAAATAGCTCCTGCACCTTGCGGCGATCTTCGCGTTTGACGCCGCCGTGGATCATAACCACGGATTCTTCGTTGCCGATCAGGCCGCGAATTTTGACGGCGAGGTAATTCAGCGTGTCCCGGTGCTCGGTGAAGATAATCAGCTTGCGCTGGCGACCATCGGCGTCGCGCATCTCCGGGGTGTTCTGAAGCAGCTTGGAAAGCTCGTCCCATTTGCGGTCTTGGCCGGAATGGACGACTTGCCGTGCCTGTTCCTCCAAGCCTTCAAGGATGATGATTTCGGCTTCGAGTTCCTGAATGGTTTGGGCGGCGGTGGCCTGATCGACAACGGCTTCCTCGAAATTCTCGTAGTCGTCTGGTGACAGTGCGTCGGCGGACTCCCAAATGTCGTCGGAGACGTTGCCGAAACCATTCGGCCCTTGGGTTTCAGCCAGCGACTGCCCACGCTGGCGCAGCTTCTCGTCCTCGACACGACGCTTGAGTTTGTTGCTGCGACGGCGCAGCGACTGGTAAATCGCTTCCGGGCTGGAGGCCAATCGACGTTGCAAGGCAGTGAGCGCGAAGCCGACTGTGCCCTTGCGTGCGCCATCCTGAAGCTGGTCGGCGCGGTTCATTTCCTCCTTCACATAGTCCGTGACGGCAGCGTACAGCGCGGCTTCGGGGTCAGATAGTTTGTAGTTGGCGGTGCGTGCCCGGCGCTCGGGGAACAAGGGCGAGCCATCGAACTTGAGCAGGTCTTCCTTGACCATCCGGCGCATGAGGTCGGTTACATCGACCTTGTGCGCGCCGTCGCGGAACTTGCCGTAGAAACGGTCGGAGTCCAGCAGCGACATGAACAACTGGAAATCTTCTTCCTTGCCGTTGTGGGGCGTGGCCGTCATCAGCAGGAAGTGACGGGTAATCGAACCCAGCAACTCGCCGAGCAGGAAACGTTTGGTCTTATTGACCTTGTTGCCGAAGTAGCTGGCCGAGAGCTTGTGCGCTTCATCGACGACGATCAGGTCCCACTGCGAGAGGCGCAGCTTTTCCTGTAGGTCTTCGGCGCGGGACAGTTGATCGACGCGGGCAACCATCAGGTCGATGTCGTCGAAGGGGTTGCCGCTGCGCGACTGCTCGACCTGCTCACGGGAAAACAGCGTGAAGGACAGGCCGAACTTCTCGAACATTTCATCCTGCCACTGCTCAACCAGACTGCCGGGGGCGACGATCAGGACGCGCTTGGCGTCGGCCCGCATCAGCAATTCACGGATGAACAACCCGGCCATGATCGTTTTGCCCGCGCCGGGGTCGTCTGCCAGCACGTAGCGCAAGGGCTGGCGCGGCAGCATGGATTCATAGACGGCGGTGATCTGGTGCGGCAAGCGGTTCGACGTTGGAGGTATGAACCGCCATCATCGGGTCGAACAAATGCGCCAGATTGATCCGATAAGCTTCGGCAGCGAGCTTGAATTCCTCTCCGGGTGCATCGAATGCCCACGGGCGACCGGCTTCGGCCAGCGACAGATTGGCCTCGTCGGTGCGGAAGAGCATGCGCTCCAGCAGCTTGCCGTCCGGGGTCTTGAAATAGACGGTGAGTGCGTTGTCGCCGACAGGTTCCGTAGTGACGACGCGAACAACGTGCCCAGGCTCAATACCGGAGATGGCCGCGTTTTTCTTGATATCTTCGAGTTTAAGCATGGCTACACCTTCTCCGATGGCTCGTATCCGGGGGCGAGCATGAGGTTGGTCACGCCATAGAGCGCCTGACGGTTGCGCAGCCAAAGGTGAAACTCGGCACCTTTCAGGCTGTGGTCTTCGGTGCAATCGACATTCCAGCGCCGCATCAGGTAGCCAGCCATCGCTGCACGCACGCGCAGATTGAGTACGCCGTTTTCCATCCCATACTCGGCCTCGATGGTGTCGGGGTGCTGCACATTCGCCGGATGCGGGACCAGTTCAAGCTCAGCGATTCGATTCCACTGAATGTCTTGGTCTGAGGTTTCCTGCTCGCCGACGTTGCCAGTAACGATTTGGGCATCGGCGATCCGGGCCAGAACAAAGTCACGGAACTCGCCACTGCGCCGGTCGAAGGCGCGCACATGCCAACGCTGGCCGTTGTCGGCCAAGGCGAAGGGCACGATCTCGCGTTTGGTCAGGCCGCTAGATAGCGCGCGATAGGAAATCTCGATAGCGCCCTTCTGGTGAATTGCGCGCGTCAGCACAGATAGCGTTTCGAGATCTGGCTTGTTCAGCAGCGCTGGTCCTTCGCAAGACACGAAAGACTTGAGCCGTAGCGGTTCGCCATCCCCGTAACCTTGCGACAGCCAAGTGAGAACCCGTTCGACTGGAAACTCGAACGCCGGGCGAAACCACTTACCGCGTACATACACTTTGCCCTTGGTGTCGTAGTCGAGGTTGCGTGGGGCAATGTCCTTGTACTGCGCGATGTCTCGCGTTGCGGCTGCCGCCTGGATGCCAAATCGAGCTACTAAGTCCTGGCGGCGGATTTCCCCAACAAAACGGACACGCAGTTCTATGAACGCGAGACGGTCGCGCTGGTGCTGGGTCAATTCTGTGATCTTTTCGGCGGTCATCTTTGTTGGTCAATTTGATACATTTTGGCTATTGCACATAGTATATAGGTTGCTCTAGAATGTTCATAGCGTTGTATTAAACAACCAAGTGCGACGCATAATGATTATGATTTAAAGGCTTGGCGCGAACTAGGGATCATCAACAGCTGGACTGCTACAGGAGCTTGACATGGCGGCAAAACATTATCCAAAGGGCCTTGATGGCCGCATGCGGGATCAGGACGGCGAGATCCGCCAGAAGCGTAGCGATACGAAAGTGGAAACTCTGCGTAAGACCTACGGCGAAGATTTCGCCAAGGGTTATCGGTCGGATGCACAACTCGGCACGGTGCTCAAGCGTGAAGGCATCGAGACCTTGGATCAGCTGCTCAAGAAGAACAAGTAGCCGGGCGGCGGTAAAGGTCTCGAGCGGCGACCCGGGGTCAGATATTGATCGATCGACACCGTCTGCACGATAGATACCCTGAGTGCCTTGGCGAGCCGGTCCGGGTGACGCCGTGCGTAATCGCCCGTCGCAGCATGAAATGCTCCTGGACGTTGCCGATTCGTGACGCACTGCGTCACGAATTGAGCTGGACCCACTACCGATCCCTCCTTCGTGTCGAAGAACCCGCCGCCGCGCTTGGTACATGAACGAAGCCGCCGATCAGAACTGGAGTACCCGTGCATCCGGCTGCACTGGAGGTGGCGAAGTCGCAGCCGGGGAAGCAACTTCACCGACCGGGCCAGAGTCGAGGCCAGAGTCGAGGCCAGAGTCGGAGGACGAATGGCGTTCCCGGCCAGCGTGGTGGGCAGAGTGCGGGCCAGAGTCAAACAAGCTGCCCTGAGCGCTGGGTTCGATTCAAGCCGTCGCAGACGGTCCAGTGGGAGCCCGCGGTTTCCGGGTAGCCAGACGGGTAGCTGGCGACAAATCAGAAGCACACATTCTCTGCATGTTATTGATATTAAATGTATATTATGCAGTGAGCCTATCTATACGACATCGTTCTGATGTGAGCGCTGCTCCCCATAACCCGGCCATGAAGATGGCCCGGCAACCCCTGGCGCTGCAGCGGGCGTCGAATATCGGAGGTGGCAAATGCGCGTTTTTCAGATTCAGGACGACTGGGGAATGGCCAATCTCAAGCTTGCCAAGCGTCAGCGACCGGATCCGGGAGCCGGCCAGGTGCTGTTGCGAATGCTCGCCTCGTCGCTCAACTACCGCGACCTGGTCGTGCCCGAGCGTGGCTATGGCAGCTTCACCGGTACGCTGCCGCTGATTCCGGTTTCCGACGGTGTTGGTGAGGTGGTCGAGGTGGGGCCTGGCGTGACCCGTGTCGCCGTCGGCGAACGCGTCTGCCCGACCTTCTTTCAGGGCTGGATCGCGGGCGAGCCGGATCTGGCGCGCATGACGGGCTCGCTCGGCGGTCCGATCGACGGGACGATGGCGGAATTCATGTGCCTCTCCGAGCAGGGCGTTGTGACGTTGCCGGCCCACCTCAGCGACGTCGAGGCGGCGACACTGCCCTGCGCGGCGCTGACCGCCTGGAGTGCGCTGGCCACCCACGGTTCGCTCCGGCCAGGCGAACAGGTCCTGGTACAGGGCTCGGGCGGCGTCGCGCTGTTCGCGCTGGCGTTCGCCAAGCTTGCCGGCGCCCGGGTGACGGTGATCTCCTCCAGCGACGAGAAGATCGAGCGACTCAAGGCGCTTGGTGCGGACGCGACGATCAACTACCGGACGACGCCGGAATGGTCGAAGCCGGCGCGCGAGATCACTGCCGGACGTGGCTTCGACCACATCGTCGAACTTGGTGGCGAGAGAACGCTGCCGCAGTCACTGCGCTGCATTCGCCCAGGCGGCACTCTGTCGATGATCGGTGTTCTCTCGGGCTCATCGCTCTCGACGCCACTCGGCCTGATCATCACCCGCCAGGTTCGGCTACAGGGCATTACCGTCGGCCATCGCGATGGCTTCGAGGCAATGCTGCGGGCGATCGATCAACACCGCCCGCCGATCATCGTCGACCGGGTGTTCGAGTTCGACGAACTGCCGGACGCGCTGGCGTACCTGAAGAGCGGCACGCAATTCGGCAAGATCTGTATCCGCCATTGAGCGGCAGAGCGAACAGATGCAGTACCGGTCGCCGCCGCTGAGCGACTCGAGCGCAGGGGTTTGACTTCAGCGATTCGGTAATTGCCGTGGTGCCCGGGGGAGCGGAGCCCGGAGGGCTGATTGCCTGGCTGGCGATCAACGGGGCCGGACCGTTCGACGCCGAGCGTGATGACGTCGGCTGTAATACCGTACAATTGGGCGCCAGCGTCACCCACTGCCTTATTCGTTGCGTGCTTGCGTGACGTCATCCTCCTTGTCCGTGCAGATGAGGCGCAGCACCGCGACGTCAATCACGAATTTGCCGACCAGTTGGCTCATCGCCAGACCTGACTGCCAGCCTGAATTCAGCCAATTTCCGCTGAATGCCGGCAGACCGCCCAGCAGCCCTTGTGGCGGGGCGTTTTGTTCAGCGCTTTCCGAGGGTAACGTCACACATGAACCCTATCCCTTTCGCGGAGTTCCTCGAGCGTTTTCCGTGCATCCTCGGCGAGGGGGCGGTCATCGAGCGCCTGCGCCGCAACAGTGACCTGGATCTGGACCCCTATCTGCTCAATTCGGCATTCATTTATGAAGGCGAGAAACGTGCGGCCTTGGAAACCATCTATCGGCAGTACCTGGACATAGGTCGCGACGCCGGCCTCCCGCTCCTCATGTCCACCCCAACCTGGCGGGCAAACCGCGAACGAATCGACGCGGCCGGTCACGCCGGCAAGGACGTCAATGGGGACAATGTCAGGTATCTCGAGGGGCTGCGGAGGAGCTACGGCGAATATGCTGAGACGGTGGTCATCTGCGGCTTGATGAGTTGTCGCGGGGATGCCTATGACCCTGCCGAGGCGCTGGCCGTCAACAAGGCCCTCGAGTTCCACGCCTGGCAAGCTGGCAGGCTGGCTGATGCCGGGGTGGATTTCCTCCTGGCCGCCACCCTTCCGGCCTTGAGCGAGGCCACGGGTATTGCCCTGGCCATGGCCGCCACCGGTACGCCCTACGTCATCAGTTTCGTTGTCCGCCCCGCCGGGACACTGCTCGACGGTACGCCGCTGAAGGATGCGGTTGACGCGATTGATTCCCTCGCGGCCCCGCGGCCCCTGGCCTATCTGATCAACTGCACGCATGCCTCCTTCGCCCGGGCGGCGCTCACCCACGAGGCCAATTCTTCCCCCCGGGTCTTGCAGCGCATCATCGGGCTGCTGGCCAATACTGCTCCGCTCAGTCCCGAAGACCTCAACGACAGCACCATTCTGGTAGAAGAAGATCCGCAAAGGTTCGGACGAGCACTCGCCGATTTGCATCGGGAATTGAGTCTGAAGATCGTGGGCGGCTGCTGCGGAACCGACGACCGGCACATCCGTGCCTTGGCCGCACAACTTGCAACTGGATTGCAGGAGGGAAGACGAGTCTAAGGCGGGAAGCCGGCTACACTCTGGACGATCTGCATCCGTCATTGAGCGGCGAAGCGAACAGATGCGGTACCGGTCGCCGCCGCTGAGCGACTCGAGCGCACGGGTTTGACGTCAGTGATTCGGGAATCGTCGTGGTGCCCGGAGTGCCGGGAACGACCACACCCGCCGCAGGAGGGGTGCCTCGCACCTTCTGAGGGGCATTCAGATCAGGGGGCAAGGTCGACCCTGCGGTCTGGCCGCCTTGCCGCGCCTCATTTCACATTACTTGATCTCGAGCAGGCTCTCGTCCCACTTGGCGTGTTTCTCCAGGCCAAGCAGATTGGCAATCGTCGCGGCAATGTTGGAAAGACCCGCGGTGGGCGTCTGCCTGAGACCCAGCCTGCCACCGCTGACGTTGTCGTAGAGAACCAGGGGCACCGGATTGAGGGTGTGCGCGGTCTTCGCCTTGAAGGACCCATCCGGGTTCTTCGCCGGCTGCCCGGTTTTCTTGTCGATCTCGTACATTTCGTCGGCATTGCCATGGTCGGCGGTGATCAGCGCCACACCACCGAGAGCGTCGATGACTGGCAGCAGGCGTGCCAGCTGCAGGTCGACGGTCTCGATGGCCATTGTCGCGGCACGGAAGTTGCCCGTGTGCCCGACCATGTCGCCATTGGCGAAATTGCAGCGCAAGGTCCGATACTGCCCGCTCTTCAGCGCTTCGATCATGGCGTCGGTGATCTCCGCCGCCTTCATCCACGGGCGCTGTTCGAAAGGTACGACGTCGCTGAGCACTTCCTGGTAGGTTTCACCGTCAAACTTGTTCGACCGGTTGCCGTTCCAGAAATAGGTCACATGCCCGAACTTCTGCGTCTCCGAGCAGGCAAACTGGGTAATGCCGGACTTGGCAAACCACTCGCCCATGGTATCCAGAATGGCTGGCGGATCAACCAGGAAGCGTTTTGGCAGCTTCAGGTCGCCGTCGTACTGCAACATCCCGGCGTAGGTCACGCGCGGGACGCGGACGCGATCGAACTTGTCGAAAGCCGTTTCTTCAAACGCCCGCGTGATCTCGATCGAGCGGTCGCCGCGGAAGTTGAAAAAGACCACCGAGTCGCCGTCTTCGATAGTGCCGACGGGCTTTCCATCCTGGGCGATGACGAAGGGCGGCAGATCCTGGTCGATGGTCCCCGGGAACCTCGCGCGCAGGGTGTTGATTGCGGCCGAAGCGCTGTCGTACTGGTCCCCTTCGCCGAGGACGTGCGTGTGCCAGCCTTTCTCGACCATATTCCAGTTGGCCTCGTAGCGATCCATGGTGATGTTCATCCGGCCACCACCCGAGGCAATCCTGGCGTCAAAACTGCCGCTGCCGATTTCGGCCAGGAAGGCCTCGAAAGGCAGCACATAATCGAGAGCACTGGTCTCGGGGACGTCCCGCCCGTCGATCAGGATGTGAATCCGCACCGTCGGGACGCCTTCTTCCTTGGCGCGCAGGATCATCGCCCGCAGATGGTCGATGTGGCTATGGACATTGCCGTCGGAGAAGAGACCGATGAAGTGGATCACGCCGCGCCCGGCGTGGGCGCCGGCAACGATCTGTTGCCAGGCGGAACCCTGCCAGATCGAGCTCGCGGTGATGGCGCCGGCGACCAGGGCTGCGCCCTGACTGTAAACCTGACCGGCGCCGATCGCATTGTGACCGACCTCGGAGTTGCCCATGTCCTCGTCGGAAGGCATGCCGACGGCAATGCCATGGGCGCGCAAGGTGATATTCGGGTAGTTGGCGAAAAGCCGGTCAAGGGTCGGCTTTCTGGCAGCAGCGACGGCGCTTCCGACATCGGACTTGGCGATGCCGTAGCCGTCCATGATGATCGTGACGATAGGGCCCTGAATTCCAGGGAAAGAGGCAGATTTCTGCAACATGATGGATTCCTGGGGAAATGGAACGATGTGGACAAAGGCCGCCTTGCATCCATGACCAGCGGCGTCAATGCCAGTATACCGCAAGGCAGCCACCCCAGCTTGACAAAGAATATCATTTGAAAACGGTTACTTGCGCAGAAATGCCAGGTATTCTTTGATTGCCTGGGAGGGTTCAGTGAGCCGCCTTTACCCCCGCGGCCCGTGCCGGGGGTATCCGCCCGCGAGCGACGTTTTCGAACAGTCTGCTGCGCTCGGCCAAAGCCGACGGCCGTTCAACCGATCCGCTGAAATGCGGCTAGGGCTCCTGCAGGCCCACTGGGGAAGGCGGGCGCTTGAGCCGGATGCGCACGCGCTTGCGGGTGCGCATCCGCTTGACCTTTACTTGTTGGCTGCTCCGGGAGTGCCTCCTGTGGGTTCGTCTCCTGCCCCGGCGGCTGGCGATCGTCAGGGCAATCTTGCCAATCAGCAGCATCAGGATCACCACCCAGAACAGTGGATACTGCACCACTTCCAGAATGAACCGGCGGATCGTCCATCCGCCATCGGGCTCACCGGGTGTCGACAGTTGCTGTGGGCCGCGCTGGATCGTCTGCCGGGTCTGCTCACCCTCTCGACTGCCAGCGTGTTCGGTGACAGACAGCGACAGATCGCCATGCCCGATAGACACCTGCCCACCTTTCGCAGCGAAGTGAAACCCCTCGACACCGAAGAGCGAGAAGCTCGCCCGCCCTTCTGGGCCCATCCGCGCATCGGTTGCGGCGACAATCGCTTCAACAACCGACTCCTCCAGATCGCGAATGGCTGCCCCGATTTCTTCGCCAGCCAGCGAGCTCGCTTCCTGAGTGGACCCTGCCGGGCCCGCCGGAGACGAGGCCACATCTTGTCGAGTCCTGTCTGTGGCAGTCGGGCGACGCGCTGTGGGGGAGGGATTCACCTCCTTGTCGCCGGTGAGGGCTGAACGGACATCGATCGGCAGTTGCCCCGGCTCAAACGGGCGAAGCGACGGCTCGCTGCTGATTCCAGGGGGCGTGTCCGCAGGTGGCACGAAGCGGCCGTCATCCGGCAGCGATACCGGGAGGGGCTGCCGCGGCAGATCGACGGGAAGCGAACGCCCGCTGGTCAGAGCGGCTACATCACCTGGATCCCCCTGGTTGGTGCCACCCGCTGCAGATAGCGCACGATCATCCTGGACAATTGGGTGCGCCAGAGTGTCGGCAACCAGCAGTGTGGCCGAAAGGAACCCGATCAGCACCGCCCATCGTGTCCGAGGTGACATTGTTCCAACGATCATGGCAATCTTCTTGGACCCCCCCTCCAGGGTGGCTTTCTCCCGCCTGTTGTGTCGCCTCGCGCGATACCGACAACGCGGTTCTGACCAACTTGTCTGACGGATCGCCGCACGCGAACTGGTAGAATAATGCAAAAATCTCGGTCGGCCGCTACTTTCTGGCGAGAATCTGCCATGAATACAGGTGGTTCGGCTATCGATGGTGGCTGCCACAGGGATGCCGCGAGGCCCGGGAGTCTGCGCCGGCATCCCGGGAAACCAGATGAGCGAGGAATTCGCGCAACCGACCGCCTGGCATTGCCTTCCCGCTGACGAAGCTGCAACGCGCCTGACAGCCAGCTTCGAGGAAGGGCTCGCTGACGATGAAGTCGCCAGCCGCCGCGCGAAACATGGCGAGAACCGGATCACGCCAAGACCGGGAAAGGGGCCGTTGCTGCGCTTTGCCCTACAGTTCGTCCAGCCGCTGGTCGTGGTGCTGCTACTCGCCGGCGTGGTGACGGCGATTCTCGGCGAGTGGGTCGATTCCGGAGTAATCTTTGGCGTCACGCTGATCAACGCGGTGATCGGCTTCATCCAGGAAGGTCGTGCGGAGAACGCCCTGGAAGCTCTGGCGCGTTCGGTCACCAGCGAGGTGATCGTCCTGCGTGGCGGCTGCAAGCAGCGCCTGCCGTCGACGGCTCTGGTTCCCGGCGACATTGTTCTGCTGGCTGCGGGTGACAAGGTTCCGGCTGACCTACGGCTGTTCCGTGCCAAGGACCTGCAAGCCATCGAATCGGCATTGACCGGCGAATCAGCGCCGGTCCCCAAGCACGGTGATGTGTTGCCGGAAGACACCCTGCTGGCCGAGCGCTGCAACATGGCTTACGCGGGCACCTCGATGATCAGCGGACAGGGTGCCGGGGTGGTGGTGGCAACTGGCGATCATACCGAAACCGGCCGCATTTCCCGGCTGATCGCCGGAGCCCCCGATCTGACAACGCCATTGACGCGCAGGATGGCGGTGTTCAGCAACTGGCTGCTGATTGCCATCGGCTTGCTGGCTGCGCTCACTTTTGCCGTCGGTCTGTGGCGTGGCGAATCGGCGTTTGCCATGTTCATGGCGGCCGTGGCGCTGGCCGTTGGTGCGATCCCCGAGGGACTGCCGGCAGCCATGACCATCACCCTGGCCATTGGCGTTTCGCGCATGGCCAGACGGCGGGCCATTATCCGAAAATTGCCGGCGGTCGAGACGCTCGGCAGCACAACCGTCATCTGTTCGGACAAAACCGGCACCCTGACCGAGAACCAGATGACCGTGCGCGAGCTATACGCCGGCGGTGTCCGAACGATGGTCAGCGGCAGCGGTTATACGCCCAGCGGCAAGATCGGCGAGGGCCACAACGTCGCTGGCGCGTTGCGTGAGTGCCTGCTCGCCGGCGTGCTGTGCAATGACTCTGGCTTGAGCAGGAGTAATCGCCACTGGGAGGTGGTTGGAGACCCGACCGAGGGCGCCCTGCTGGTTGCCGCGCGCAAAGCTGGACTGGACGAGCGAACCCTGCAGAAACTGTTTCCACGCCTCGACGAAATCCCCTTTGATTCAGCGCGCCAGTACATGGCGACCCTGCACGAAATCGAGGGCGTACGCCTTGCCTATTTCAAGGGAGCTCTTGAACAGTTGCTGCCGCGCTCGACGAGCATGCTGGATGGTAATGGGCTAACCGTCGCACTGCGCAAGGAAGAGATCGAGGTGAGCGCCCGCAGCATGGCCGCCGAAGGTCTGCGCGTGCTGGCCGTGGCCCGTCTGATTGCTGGCTCGACCATGTCGCTGGATGTCACCAGCGCTGATGCCGGGCTGCAGTTTGTCGGTTTGGTGGGGATGGTCGATCCGCCACGGCCGAAAGCGATCGCCGCCGTCAGGACCTGTCATGGCGCCGGCATCAGGGTCAAGATGATTACCGGCGATCACGCCATCACGGCACTTTCAATCGCACGGCAAGTAGGCATCGCCAAGGCGGGTGAGGCCGTGCTCACCGGTCGCGAACTGGCGGTGCTCGACGACGAGGGGCTGCGTGGCGTGGTGCGAAAGGTGAACGTCTTTGCGCGCGTCGAACCAGCGCAGAAGCTGCGCCTGGTGCGGGCACTGCAGGCCAACGGCGACGTGGTGGCAATGACCGGCGATGGCGTCAACGACGCGCCAGCCCTCAAGCAGGCCGATATCGGCATCGCCATGGGGCTGGCCGGAACCGAAGTTGCCAAGGATGCGGCGGATATGGTGCTGACCGACGACGACTTCGCGGCCATCGAGGCGGCGGTCGAGGAAGGACGCGGCGTTTACGACAATCTCGTCAAGTTCATTACGTGGACGCTGCCAACCAACTTTGGCGAGGGCCTGGTCATCGTTGCCGCGATTCTCGCCGGCGCCACGTTGCCGATCACGCCGCTGCAGATCCTCTGGATCAACATGACCACGGCCGTTTTTCTCGGCCTGATGCTGGCCTTCGAGCCGATCGAGCACGGCGTCATGCGTCGCTCGCCGCGGCCACCGGGCACACCGATCCTAGATGCGGCGCTGGTCTGGCGGATCGTGCTGGTCAGCGTCCTGCTGCTGGCGGGTTCCTTCGGACTCTTCCTGCGCGAACTGGCACAGGGACAGTCGCTCGCCGAAGCGCGCACCGTCGCACTCAATGTCTTTGTCGTCGTCCAGGCGATGTACCTCTTCAACTGCCGCTCGCTGACGCTCTCGGCGCTGCGCATCGGCCTGTTCGCCAATCCGGCGATCTGGTACGGCGTGCTGATCATGGCCTTGCTGCAGGCCTTGTTGACCTACCTGCCGCTGATGAATCGTTTGTTCGGTACAGCGCCGATTGGTGGGTCGGAATGGCTCGAGATCTTCGCCGTCAGCGTGCTGGCGTACCTGGTCGTCGGCATCGAGAAGCGGCTCCGTGTGGCGGCAGCCAAGCGGTGACCACCCTGTGAGCTGCCAGGGCAGGTGCCTGTTGCATGCCCCCGAGCTCGGCTGTCAAGCCGCGCAGGGAGTTCGCTCGTCGCCAGATAGGCGCTGTCGCTCAGGCCGCCAGCCGCCTGCCCAGGGTTCGCATCAACCAGCCGATCCCCGGCAGCTTGGCGTAGAGCTCTTCGGCGGCGTCCCAGTAGTCGCGGTGCCAGACCACCTTGCCGTCGGCGTCAAACCTGAGATGCGAGGCGCCGCGGATCACCTGCGGCTTGGCCTTCCCCCATCGCCCCTGGGGCCGGTAGCGGAGTTCCCAGACCAGCAAGGCGCCGCGTTCGTCGACGACTCGATCGAGGACGACAAAACGCGGTTCCGCGACCTGTCTGAACATGTGCATGAAAATGTGCTGGATTGGCAGCACACCACGGACTTCGTTGAAGGGATCCTTGAAACAGGCGTCGGCTGCGTAGTACTCGGGAAAGCGGGCAACGGTTTCAGGGCTGAGTCCCTCGAAAAAGTCGATCAGCGCATCGACGGCCAGGCGGTTGTTCATACTGGATTCCTTCACTCTCCGGCCAAGTGACGAAGCAGCGGAAAGTAGATCCGGTACGGCAGATGGGCAAGCAGCTTGAGCACCCGTGTGAAGCGCTTCGGATAGTGGATCTCGAAAGCGCCACCGGCAAAGCCGGCGATGGTTTCCGCTGCCGCCTGCTCGGGGGTGAGCAGCGCCGGCATGGCGAAATCGTTTTGGGCGGTGAGCGGCGTCGCGACAAACCCGGGATTGATCAGCCGAACACCAATTCCTTTCGGTTCAAGATCGAGGTACAGCGCCTCGGCAAAGTTGATCAAGGCGGCCTTGGTGGGACCGTAGATCAGCGACTTCGGCAGGCCGCGATAGCCGGCGACACTGGCGACGAAGCCGATCTGGCCGTTGCCCTGACGCAGCAGCTGCGGCAGGACACAGGCGGCGAACGAGACAGCACCGCCGAAATTCACGGCTATCATGTGGCGCGCCTTAGCTACATCGAGTTCCCAGGCGCGCATCGGCAGATAGTCGCCAGCGACGTAGAGGGCCACGTCGACACCGCCCCAGGCTGCCAGCAAGGCCTCCCAGGCCGTGCGCAAGCTGGCTTCGTCGGCGGCATCGCAGGGCAGCACCAGTGCCTGTTGCTCACCCGCTGCGACCTCCAGCAGGCGAGCCGCGTTGCGCGCCGAGAGCGCGACGCAGGCGTCACGCGCGAGCAGCGCTCTGCCCAGCGCCGCGCCGATGCCGCTCGAGGCGCCGAGCAGCCAGACGCGCTTTCCCGACCAGTCGTCGATACGTGGGTTCATCGCGTCACCGGCGGGTGAAACTCAAGGTTACCTGGCCGAGGTGGAGGCCGAACTTTTTCATCTCCGAGCGGTTGAGCATCACCCGGTCGTCGATCAGGAACATCCAGTCGTCGAAGTCGACGTGCCACACCCGTCCGTCGATCGGCAAGGCCAGCACGTAACGCCAGCGCAGCGCGTTGCCAGCCGCCTCGCCACGCGCCTCGCCAACGACGTCGTCAGCGCGCCCGACGTAGCGCGAAGCGTCGACCCGGGTGATCGTCCAAACCCGGCGTGAGGTAGTGCCGTCCGACCACGAGAAGTTCTCGTCGAGGGTCCCGACGTCGACCCCATCGCGCACTTCCCAGTGCGCTTCGATTACCACGTGAAAGCGCTTGATCACGGCGCCGGAACGATCCTGGAACATCCCCCAGCCGTCGATCGTGCCGCTGAAATAGCGGGCCAGATCAAGCGCCGGTTGTTCAGCCCGGTAGCGTTCGACGGATAATCCGCCGCAGCCGCCAAGACCAAGGAGACCACAGGCGAAGCAGGTCAGCCACAGGGTTTTCATCAGCACACCTCGAGAGTTTTTCGCCAGCGCCACGCGAGCACGGCAGCGGTGGTCTTGAAGAACAACGGCAACAGACAGTACACCGCCGCCAGGCCCCTTGTCGCCTCATCAACACCCGGCTGATAACCGACCAGATCAAGCAACGGTAGCGACAGGCCAGCGGCCAGCGCCAGATTGAGCTTGGCAACCAGGTTCCACCAGCCAAAGTAGGCGCCGGCCTGCGCCGGCTGGCTTTCCTTCTGCTTGTCAGTAGCCGGTTGTTCTGAAATATCGGCCAGTAAGGCGGCCGGTAGCGTCAGGTCAGCGCCGAGCGCCGCACCCGAGAGCAGACAGACAACGGCAAAGGGCCAGACGTCGCCGGCGCCCAGCCCCCAGGCCCAGACAAAAGAAGCGATTGCGACGAACATCGAGGCCACCCAGCTTGCCACACGGCCAAAGCGCCTGGCGAGCACCACCCATAGCGGCAGAAAGGCGACGCCGCTGACGAAGTAAAGGGCCAGGAAAGCGCCGCTCCACGCTTCGGCCTGCAGCACATCGGCAACAAAGAACAGCACCAGCGTTGCCGGCAGGGCGGCGGCGATGCCATTGACCACGAATACCGTCAACAACCGCCGGAAGCGACGATCGTCGAGCACAGCACGCAGATCGCCGAAGAAATTGCCGTTTGCTCGTGGCCGCGCGACCGATGGCGGTGCTCCGAGGAATGTCCAGCTTGCCAGCAGCAGCAGGAGCAGTGGAAAGATCTGCGCCAAGCCGGAAAGTCCCTGGGCAAGATCGTTCGATAGCAGCCCCGGCAGAGCCGCCGCGATGACCACGCCGAGCAGACCGAAGCCCTCGCGACTGGCAGTCAGGCGGGTACGCTCGCCGCCATCGCGGCCGAGCTCTGCGCCCCACGCCTGATAGGCAACGCTGGCCAGCGAAAAGCCGAAATAGGTACACATCAGCGAAGCCAGCAGCCAGAGGGGCGCTGCCACCGCTGGCGGATGCAGCAAGGCGAGCATCCCCAGTGCCAAGCAGGGCAGGGCGATGCCGATCAGACGCCGGCGACTCGGCGTGCGGTCGCTCCAACCACCGAGCAGCGGATCAATACCGGCGTCCAGCAGACGCGCTGCCAGCAGCAGGGCACCCAGCAGGCTCAGGCTCATGCCGGCGGCTTCGGCGTAGAGCCGCGGCACATGCACGTACACCGGCAGGGCGGCCATCGCCAGTGGCAGCCCGAGCGCGCCGTACGCGAGCAGATGCCGAAGTGGCGGCGTCAGCGTCGGGAGAGTACTCACGTTCAGCTGTCCGGTCGCTTGAGCAGTGCGGTCCGCAGACTGGGGCTGCGGCTGCGTGGGTCGAGCCAGATGGCGAAGAACAGGCGCGCGAAGTCCGCATCCCGCACCTCGCCGGTCGGGCGGCCGCGATGAAAGAAGGCTGCACCCCGCCCCGGGTAGTGCACGCCAATGATGCTTTCGCCTTCCTTGACGTCAGGGAAGACCCGCCGCAACTCGGGCTCCCAGCGCTGCAACTGTCCTTCGCTGGCGCCCAGTCGACGCATTTCGTCGACACTGGTCTGCACCAGGCGGTCGCGTGGAATGTCGCGCTGGTAGTCCAGCTGCAGAGCAGACGGGGAGCTTGCCGGCAGTTCAGTGGCCGGCTCACCGACCACCCACAGGGTCGCACGATAGAGCGAAAAACCCAGCCAGGTCATTTCGCCGCTGCCCCACTGCCGCCAGTCAGCTTCGCCCTTGCGCACCGCCTCGGGCAGGGCATACACCAGGCTGCTGCAGGCAAACAGGAGGAGTGCGATCAGTGCCCTCATCGCGGATGCCCCAGTTCGAATTGCATCACGTCGGTACAGCCGCTGATGAATCCGGCCTGGCAATACGCCAGATAGAATCGCCACAACCGGCGGAAGCGTTCATCGAAACCCAGCGCCTGGATCTGCGGCCACTGCTGTTCGAAGTTGGCTGACCATTCGCCGAGCGTCCGCGCGTAGTCGTGGCCGAAGGAAAGACTGTCGCGCAGCTGCAGCCCCGCCGCCGCCACACCGTGTCCGAAGGCCGCCGGACTCGGCAGCATGCCGCCCGGGAAGATGTGTTGCTGGATGAAGTCGGTGCCGCGACGGTAACGCGCGAACAGGTCGTTGCGAATCGTGATGCTCTGCACGACCACCCTGCCGGCGGGCGCCAGCAGGCGCTGTAGAGTCCTGAAATAGGTTGGCCACCAGCGTTCGCCGACCGCTTCGAACATCTCGATCGACACGATATGGTCGAATTGCTCACCGATCAGGTCGCGATAGTCACGCAACTCGATGTTTACCTGCTGGTCGAGCCCGGCAAGTTGCATGCGCTGACGGGCAAACTGAAGTTGTGCCGGCGACAGCGTCAGTCCAACGACTTCGAGGCCGGCTTCACGTGCCGCGGTTTCGGCGAAGGCACCCCAGCCGCAGCCGATTTCCAGCACCCGTTGGCCAGGGCTGGCGTCGAGCCGCTGGAGGATGCGGCGGTACTTGGCGAGTTGTGCGGCGGCCATGGCACGCGGTGCGGCCGTCGAGTAAAGGGCGCTCGAATAGCTCATCGTCGGGTCCAGCCATAACCGGTAGAAGTCGTTGCCCAAGTCGTAATGGGCCATGATGTTGCGGCGAGAGCCGGCGCGCGTGTTGGCGTGCAGAAAATGCCGCAGACGTGCGGCCAGCAGACCCCACCATTGGCCATAGACCGCGCCAGCGATTACCTGACGATTGTTGGCCAGCACCGTCAGCAGCGCGGTGAGGTCAGGACTGTTCCAGTCGCCGGTGATCCAGGAGTCGGCGAAGCCGACATCACCCCGTTCGAGCACGCTGTCGAACACCGACCAGGCATCGATTTCGAGCATCGCGTCTTGCTGGCCCGGCTGACCAAAGCGCTGCCGCGATCCGTCGGGCAGGCGAACCTCCAGCGTACCGTGGGCTATCTTCTCCAACAGTGACAGGATGACCCGCGCACTTCGCGGTGGCCGCCGTTCGGCAGACCTGGCCGGCAGGGTGAGGGTGTTTTCGAGGGCATTCATCGTGTTGTTTCCTCCAGTGGAGGTTCAGGTTTGGTGAAGAAGGGCACACGCTTGACCCATAGCTTCAGGGCTTGCCAATGAATGCGCAGGACGATACCAAGCGTCAGTAGCGGAAAGCGGACAAAGGCCTTCAGCAGGGGGCCAGTAGTCAACGGTTCAGCGTCGCCCGAGATCGAGGTATGCAGCAGGTCGCCGCCAGCATCGCCGTGGTCGATGCGCGCCAGACGCCACGCGGGGTTCCCTTCTTCGTCACTGCGTGCATGAAAACGGAAATGGTAGTGTCCATCAATGGCCATGAACGGCGAGACATGAAAGACTTTGCGCCGCTCGATCCGCTCGCCATCGCGGATCGGTCGACCATCGGCGTTGGCCAGTAGGTAGTTGTGCCGCTCGCCGAAGGTGTTGTTCACTTCGGCCAGGACGGCGACCAGATTACCCTTCGGGTCGTGGCAGAACCACATGCTGATCGGGTTGAAGACGAAGCCGAGAACACGCGGAAAGCACTGCAACCAGACTTCACCATCGGTGCGAATACCTTCCGTTTGCATCAGTTTGCGTATCCAGGGCAGTGGGTGCGAGCCGTCACGGGCACCGTGATCCGAGAAGCGGAAGCTGAACAGATTCCAGCGGTTGACCGAGAATAGCGCGCTGGTTGCCTGCTCGACGCTGGAAAGCGGCAGCAGGCAGAAGTAGACCGGGTAGACGAAGCGGTTGGCGGCTGGACGCAGGCGCCGATGCATGACATGTCCGAAGAAGAGGCGCGGCGGCGAAGCGTTCATGCCGCGAGTTCTTTCAGCGGCCTAACAGCCGGCTTCGCCGGGGAAGCTGCCGCCAGGCCTTGCCAGGGAGCGCGACAGGCGAGCGCGTTCGCTACCCGCAGCGCCGACTTGAGGCCGTCTTCGTGGAAGCCGTAACCATTCCAGGCCCCGCAGAACCAGACGCCGTTGTCGCCCGAGACGGTCGGCAACTCGCGCTGGGCGGCGATCGCCGGGCCATCAAAGATCGGGTGTGCGTAGTCGAACTCGGCAATCACTTGCGCTGGCTGGGGCTCACGCTGCGGGTTCAGCGAGACCATGACCGGTGTCTTGAACGGCAGGGGCTGCAGGCGGTTGATCAGATACGAGACGCTGACCGGACGGCGGTCAAGCTCCGGGGCGCTGGACAGATAGTTCCACGCCGACCAGAGGGCCGGCGAACGCGGCAGCAACGCGGCGTCGGTGTGCAGTACGGCACGGTTCGGGGCGTAACGGATCGCACCGAGCAGTCGACGCTCCGCATCGGTCGCGGACTCGCCGAGAATTGCCAGGGCCTGATCGCTGTGGCAGGCGAGGACGACCTGGTCGTACTGCTCGACCGCTCCGTCAGTATGCAACTGGATGCCGCTCTCGCGACGCTCCAGGCGGCGGACCGGCATCGCCAGGCGAATGTCGTCGAGACCAGCGGCCAGTTTCCTCACGTACTCGCGCCCGCCGCCGCTGACCGTGCGCCATAGCGGGCGGTTGACGACCTGCAACAGACCATGATTGCGGCAGAAGCGGACGAAGCTGGCGAGCGGGTAGTCGAGCATCTGGCCCGCAGGGCAGGACCAGATCGCCGCCGCCATCGGCAGCAAATACCACTCGGCAAATGGTCGCGAATAGCCCCCGGCGGCGAGGAAATGGCGCAGGCTGCGATCGTAGTCGGGATGCCGTTCGATCCAGGCCACGCTCTCGCGGTTGAAACGCAGGATATCCGCCAGCATGCGCCAGAAGTCTCGCCGCAGCAGGTTGCGCTTCTGCCCGAAGATGGTCGCCAGGCTGCTGCCCGCCCATTCCAGGCGGGGCTCCTCAAGACTGACCGAAAACGACATCTCGGTTTCGACACTGGCCACACCGAGGTACGCGAAGAGGGCGGTCAGATTCGGGTAGGTCTGGCTGTTGTAGACCAGAAATCCGGTATCGACTGGGTGACTGATGCCTTCGACCGTCACATCGACGGTGTGGGTGTGGCCGCCAAGGTAATCTCCAGCCTCGTAAAGCGTGACCGCGTGCTGCTGCGAAAGCAGCCAGGCGCTGGCGAGACCGGAGATTCCCGATCCGACGACGGCGATACGTTGTCCGCGAAGCATTCTTGTCTCCTCGAGGTTCAGGCGCTTTCGGCGTCGAAGCCGGCGTCGCCGCCGTTCTCGCCGCTGATCTCGGCGTAGGCGGAGTGGTTGTGAATCGACTCGAAGTTTTCGGACGCGACAGTCCATCGCGCAATGCGCGGTTCGCTCATCAGGCGCAGTGCGATGTCGCGGACCAGGTCTTCGACAAATTTCGGGTTGTCGTAGGCACGCTCAGTGACCCACTTCTCGTCCGGACGCTTGAGCAGTCCGTAGACTTCGCAGGAAGCCTCGTCTTCGGCCAGACGCACCAGTTCGTCTGGCGTCATTCCGGCGCGCAGTCGCGCGCTGATGGTGATGTGCGAGCGCTGGTTGTGTGCCCCGTAGTCGCTGATTTCCTTGGAACATGGGCAGAGACTGGTCACCGGGGCCACGACCTCGAGGGTCAGTTGCGCGGCCCGTCCTTCGCGTTTGGCGACAATCATGCGCACATCGTAGTCAAGCAGGCTCTCGACGCCGGAGACCGGGGCGACCTTGTTGATGAAGTAGGGGAAAGCAAGTTCAATTTCGCCGCTCTGTGCATCCAGTCGCAGCAGCATGTCGTCGAAAATGCGCAACAAGCGATTGACGTTCAACGGAGGACGACGCCGTTCCAGGATCTCGACGAAGCGGGACATGTGCGTGCCCTTGACGTCGGGCGGTAGACCGACTGACATTGACAGGCGAGCGACGGTGTTTTGCACTTTGCCGCTAGCGTCGAGCAGCGCAAGCGGATAGCGCAGGCCCTTGACTCCGACCTTGTTGATCGCCAGTTGCC
Source organism: Candidatus Accumulibacter necessarius (assembly GCF_036625085.1). NCBI lineage: Bacteria > Pseudomonadati > Pseudomonadota > Betaproteobacteria > Candidatus Accumulibacter > Candidatus Accumulibacter necessarius. Next base: position 273,415 of record NZ_JAZKUM010000002.1, read on the forward strand.
TCAGGTCGACACGGGCCTGGATGTCGGGGAGCAAGAAACGCTCTGGTGCATTCATGACAAGTCTCCAGTGGGGCAGCAATGAATCATCGACGGCATGGACTGGCATGGCCGGAAAATCCCAGGGCAGTGGCTGGGTGAAGCGTGCGACAGCGCAGCCGCGCATCTTTGGCGTTCGCTCGAATGTCCAGGACAAGCCGACCGCTTCGCCCCTGCTAGCAGGGCCATGGCGGTCATTGAACGCCTCGGCCAGAACCCTCGGCGGCACGATGTCCAACGTACATGACTGCCGGGGAGAGGTCTCCGGGGGGTCATTGACGGGGTTGATTGAAACTTGGCTCTCATTGAAACGTTCCTTTTTGTCGTGGACAATTCGACCATTCGCCGCTACTATATTCGCACCACTTCAACCTTGTCAACGGTTTTTGGCAGTTTGTCCAGGACAATATGAATACTCGTCCAGCTTTGAATATCAGCGCCGTCGAGCGCGACACCGGACTCGGCAAAGACACCTTGCGCGTTTGGGAACGCCGTTACGGTTTCCCGCAGCCAACCCGCGACAACCACGGCGAGCGGGTCTATCCTGCCGAGCAGGTCGACCGATTGCGACTGATGAAACGCCTGATTGATCATGGTTACCGCCCTGGCCGGCTGTTTGCGGCGAGCGAGGACGAGTTCTCTTCGCTCTGCAATGCGTGCGCGGCGAAGAGCGTCGCCGAGCCGGGGAGTGGCGACGCGGTCGTGCGACACGCCATCCGGCTGATCAAGGCCAACGATCTGCCGATACTGCGTCAGGCCCTTAACCAGGCGATGATGCGGCTTGGTCTGCAGGGATTCATCATCGACATTGTTGCGCCACTCAATCAGGCGGTTGGCGAAGCGTGGATGAGTGGCGAGTTCCAGATTTTCGAGGAACACTTGTACACGGAGCAGATGAAATCCCTGTTGCGCCAGGCGATCGGCAGCCTGCCACCGAGTGTCGTCGGTCCACGCATCCTGCTGACCACCGTCCCCGAGGAGCAGCACCTCCTGGGTTTGCTGATGGTCGAGGCCTTGCTGGTACTTGATGGTGCGACCTGTATTTCGCTCGGCACGCAGACGCCACTTTTCGACATCCAGATGGCCGCCGTGGCACACAGGGCCGAGATCGTTGCCGTATCGTTCTCCGCAGCCTTCCCGGCAAGACAGGTTGCACCCCAGGTCAGCCAGCTGCGGCAACTGCTGCCGTCGGAGGTTGACCTATGGGTCGGCGGAAGCGGCGCGCAGCGCCTGGCGCCACAGCCCGGCGTGGTTGTGCTCGCCAATCTGCGGGGCGCGCTGGAGGCACTTGAGGCCTGGCGGGGATGTGGACATGGCGATCAGTCTTCCCCCCGGAGCTCGACGACCGATAGCTCACCGCCGAGGCGTTAGCACCGCGTACCCCCCGAGCAAAGCGATGGTCGCCATCCGCCCAGAGTGACTTGCCGCTCACCCGGTGGCGCTGACCCAGAACCGGCTGAAGTGGGTTCCTGGCGGTCGGCTCGCTTACGCGACGATTCGCCCCGGATGATCCGGACCGAGCCGCTGCAGATCGTCATCTGCCTGCCAGCCGCACCGCGTCGCGCTGGAAAAGGCATATTGCCGACTCTGTTCTGCGCTCTGTTCCAGGAAAGCCCGCAGGGTCCGTTTCAGGTGAGCCGGGTAAGGCTGCATGGTGCCGTAGAAGAGGACCGATTGCTGCCGCTTGATGATCAGCGTCGGGAAGTTTTCCACGTCGATGTCGCCCAGTTGGTCTGCGTCCGTTTCAACATCCAGCCAGTGAAATCCTGCATCAGGGAACTGCCTGGCAACCTCCTGGAAGCCGTTTCGGTATTCCCGGCAAATGCCACACCATTCCGCACACAGGCATATGACCAGGAACTCGTTGCGGGCGGGCGTTCCTTCCTCTTGATCGCGGGGTCGCTGCTGATCGGTCACTTCCCGGTGGTCCTCTCTCGCCTGATGATCAAGGCATGGATGCCTGGGGCGCGGTGACTGCGAGTCGATTGCTTGCCGATGCGCCGGCACGGGCTGGGCACTGCTTGCGTCCACCAGGAGCTGGTCAGTACCGATTGCCCTGCCCGTTGCCCATCAACTACCAGCCTGGGCGATCATGAGCTGTTTGATATGGCTGATCAGTTGCTCTTCGGGATAGGGCTTGCCAAGGAGAACATCAACCCCGGCTGCAGCAGCCTCCGCACGCAACTGCTCATTGTCGGAAGTCACCATGATGATTGGGACACTGGCGGTAAGCGGATTGCCACGCACCTGACGTGCCAATTGCAGGCCATTCATGCCAGGCATGTCCACGTCCGTCACGAGAACGTCGGGCGCAGCCGCCTCGATCTGTCTTGCCGCATCCAGGCCATCTTCCGCCATCACCACTTGGTAGCGGTGGGCGGCCAGCAGTCGCCCCGTCTTGATCCGCACGACCCTTGAATCATCAGCCACCATGACCACGGTTTCTTCCTCAGTCTTGGCCTTCAGCTTCGCTGGCGGATGCGCGGCTGCAAGCGTCCGACGCAATGCTTCCTCGGCGGCCTGGCGTTCGGATTCCTGCGCGATCGCAGCCTCGACAGCCAGGCGCTCCTCCTCCTCCTGGCGCAGTGCCTCCTCGACGGCCAGACGGTCTGCCTCACGACGGGCCGCCTCCTCGGCCGCCAGGCGCTCGGCCTCGAGGCGTTCGGTCTCGCGACGAACTGCTTCTTCGGCCGCCAGGCGTTCGGCCTCGCGACGGGCCGCTGCTTCGGCCGCCAGGCGTTCGGCTTCGCGACGGGCGGCTGCTTCGGCCGCCAGGCGTTCGGCTTCGCGACGGGCGGCTTCTTCGGCCACCAGTCGTTCGGCCTCGCGACGGGCCGCTTCCTCGGCCGCCAGTCGTTCGGCCTCGCGATGGGCTGCTTCTTCGGCTGCCAGTCGTTCGGCCTCGCGACGAACTGCTTCTTCGGCCGCCAGGCGTTCGGTCTCGCGACGGGCCGCCTCCTCGGCCGCCAGGCGTTCGGCCTCACGGCGGGCCGCTTCCTCGGCCGCCAGTCGTTCGGCCTCGTGACGGGCCGCTTCCTCGGCCGCCAGTCGTTCGGCCTCGCGATGGGCTGCTTCTTCGGCTGCCAGTCGTTCGGCCTCGCGACGAACTGCTTCTTCGGCCGCCAGGCGTTCGGTCTCGTGACGGGCCGCTTCCTCGGCCGCCAGTCGTTCGGCCTCACGGCGGGCCGCTTCCTCGGCCGCCAGTCGTTCGGCCTCGCGATGGGCTGCTTCTTCGGCTGCCAGTCGTTCGGCCTCGCGATGGGCTGCTTCTTCGGCTGCCAGGCGTTCGACGGGTCGCTTCCTCGCGATGCGCCGGGCTCGCGAGGGAGGTGGCTTCTTCGGCTGCCAGTCGTTCGGCCTCGCGATGGGCTGCTTCTTCGGCTGCCAGGCGTTCGGCCTCGTGACGGGCCGCTTCTTCGGCCGCCAGGCGTTCGGCCTCGCGACGGGCTGCTTTTTCCGCTGCCAGACGTTCGGCTTCGCGACGTGCCGCTTCTTCGGCCTCGAGTCGTTCGGTCTCGCGACGGGTCGCTTCCTCGGCCGCCAGGCGGTCCGTCTCGGCGGTAATCCGTCCATCAGGTTCTCGGTCGCCTCGCTTGGGGGCGGCGCGTCGAGCGCGAAGCAAACGCAACACGAGAAAAGCGAAGAAAACTCCGGCTGCGATCAACAGCAAGACCTGACTCATTGACATTGAAGGTACCTTCGCATTGACTATCGTCCACCACCATCGGAACCTGCCGACGCACACCCAGCCACTGTTCATCGATCAGCCAACGAAGCAGCTGCATTCGTATCCATATGATAAAACGAATAACTCGACCGTTGGGTGATCGCCTCGCTGAGAACATACCGGATCCGGTACGATAAGGCTGTAAAACAGACGCCTGCCGCCTGCAAAACGTTGCGGACCCCGCGTGAGCATCAGCCTGGGTCTTGCGCCCCGGGCAGTGCTCGCCGCGATGTCCCCGCCCCAAGACTGGCCCGACCGGACGGTCGAACAATGGCCGGTTACCCATTCATCGACATCCTCACGTGGCGGTCAGGCCCGGAAACTGAGAGAATCGCGGATTCGGGAATGATCCGGGGAAGTTGGTGGCCGCTGGGTCGGCCCCGGTCGTAGCTGATGAGGGTCAGGATTTGCCGCGGCCACTGAAGGGCATCCTGCTCGTCGGCGCACCGGCAGTCGCAAGCCGGGCACCGGCCCACATTGCGCGCAAGACTGGCGCGGAGGAGTTATACATGGCACCACAGAGCACTTCTGCCGATGTCTCGCCGATCGAAGAGATCATTGTTGAAATGCGGGCCGGACGCATGGTTGTCCTGGTAGACGAGGAAGACCGCGAGAACGAAGGCGATTTGATCCTGGCTGCCGAGCATGTGAGTGCCGAGGCGATCAACTTCATGGCCCGTTTTGGCCGTGGCCTGATCTGCCTGACACTGACCGAGGCGCGCTGCCGGCAGCTGGGCCTGACCCAGATGGCGCGTGACAACAAGAGCCCTTACAGTACGGCCTTCACGGTTTCCATCGAAGCGGCCGAAGGGGTCACGACCGGTATCTCGGCTCAGGACCGCGCGTTGACCATCAAGGCTGCCGTGGCGAGGAATGCGCGACCTGAAGATATCGTACAACCCGGACATGTCTTTCCGATCATGGCGAAGCATGGCGGCGTTCTGGTGCGTGCCGGCCACACCGAAGCCGGATGCGACCTGGCACTTCTGGCTGGCCTGGAGCCGGCGTCGGTGATCTGCGAGATCCTCAAGGAAGACGGCAGCATGGCGCGCCTCAGTGATCTCGCCGAGTTTGCCCGTGAACATGGCCTCAAGATCGGCACCATTGCGGATCTCATCCATTACCGCAGTCGGCACGAGACGCTGGTCGAACGTACTCTTTCCAAGACGGTGCAGTCGGCGCACGGTGAATTCACCCTGCACGCGTATACCGATTGCAGCTCCAACGAAGTGCATCTGGTGCTGGCCAAAGGCGATATTCGCCCGGACAAGGAAACGCTGGTACGTGTCCACGAACCCCTCTCGGTCGTCGACTTCCTCGATCCTGGGGGTGGTCGGCACACTTTTCCACTCAACGTTGCTCAGGCAGCGCTGGCCCGCGTGGAGGCTGGGGTGATCGTGCTTTTGCACCGTCCTGAAAGTGGCCAGGACCTGCTGGCGATACTCCGTGAACCGGTTTCGACAAAACGTCCGGCGACCCGCTGGGACCCCCGGATCTACGGCATTGGTGCGCAGATCCTGCGCGATCTAGGGGTCGGGAAGATGAAACTTCTCGCCAGCCCACGCCGGATGCCGAGCATGACCGGCTTTGACCTTGAAGTGACCGGTCACATTGCCACGCCAGCCGACCTTGAGAGACTATGATGGGCACCCTGAAGAAACATGAAGGAACGTCTGCCACGGCAGGCCGCGAGAAGATCTACGAGTACGAAGCATCGCTCAAGGGCAAGGGCCTGGCGATTGGCGTCGTGATGAGCCGCTTCAACCAGGATATCAGTGAAGGCCTGCTCAGTGCCTGCACCAGCGAACTCAAGCGCCTTGGCGTGGACGATGGAAGCATTGCCATCGCCACCGTTCCGGGAGCTCTGGAAATACCTCTGGTGCTGCAGACGATGGCGCGTAGCGGCCGCTTCAAGGCACTGATCGCGCTCGGCGCGGTGATTCGCGGGGAAACCTACCACTTCGAGATTGTCTCGAACGACTCCTGCCGGGCGCTGATGGAAGTGCAGATCAGTACCGGAATACCGATCGCCAATGGCATTCTGACCTGCGAAGACGACGATCAGGCCATCGCGCGCATGCATCAGAAGGGGTCCGACTGCGCCCAGGTCGCGGTCGAGATGGCCAATCTGCTGGATGCCATTGGGGGACAATCGTGATGGCTGGGAAGCCTCAGGCAGCGCCAGAGAGCACTCACGCCGCGGTCAGGTCACCCCGTCGACTGGCCCGCGAACTCGTCCTGCAGGGCCTTTACCAATCGCTGGTGAGTGGTAACGACGAGGCAGCGATTGAAGCCCATCTGCTTGACAGCGAGGGCTTTGACAAGGCCGACCGCGAGTTCTTCACCGGCCTGCTGCGGGGTGTCCTCGCTCAGCGCAGGAGGCTGGAGGGACAGCTGCAGTCCTATCTCGATCGTCCCTTCACCGAACTCTCGCCAGTCGAGGCCTGTGTTCTCTTGGCGGGTGCTTTCGAGTTGAACAATTACCTGCAGACGCCATACCGGGTGATCATCAACGAATCGATCGAGTTGGCGAAGGGTTATGGTGGCACCGATGGTCACAAGTACATCAACGGTGTTCTCGACAAACTCTCTGCGAGCCTGCGTCCTGCCGAGGTTGAAGCCAGACGCGCGGCGCGTGGTAGAAGCCGTTGATCAATCGTCCGGATTGATCGGGCGAGCGAACTGCGGAAGCGACGATGACCAGCGAATTCGAACTGATCCGGCGCCATTTCTCCAGACCAACCCCACAGGCCATCCTGGGTCCTGGTGACGATTGCGCTCTCGTTGCCCCCTCTCCAGGGATGACTCTCGCGATCACCACCGACATGCTGGTCGAGGGAACCCACTTCCTGCCTGACACCGACCCCAGCCGGCTCGGCTGGAAAGCGCTGGCGGTGAATCTCTCGGACCTGGCAGCGATGGGTGCCCGGCCACGCTGGGCCTTGCTTGCCGGCAGTCTGCCGGAAGCCTGTGACTCCTGGATCGGAGCGTTTGCCGAAGGACTGTTTGCCTGCGCTACCCGATTTGGCGTCGATGTGATCGGCGGCGACACGACGCGTGGTCCGCGTAATCTGTGTCTGACGGCGATCGGCGAGCTGCGTGCCGGTACAGCACTCAGACGTGACGCCGCGCTGCCGGGCGACGACCTGTGGGTTTCAGGCCAGCCGGGTCTGGCAGCCCTGGGTCTTGCCCACCTACAGGGAATAACCCGGCTCCCTGAGGCGCTTGCCGAACGCTGCCTTGACTCCCTGCTGCGCCCGTTGCCCCGAGTCGAACTGGGACTGTGCCTGCGTGGCCTTGCGCATGCCGCCATCGACATCTCGGACGGCCTGCTCGCTGACCTCGGCCATATCCTCGAGCGTTCAGGGGTCGCCGCGGAAGTCTTTGTCGCACAGTTGCCGCCGCTGCCGCCGGATGCGGACCCGGTGCTGGCTCGCAGGTGTCAACTCGCTGGCGGCGATGACTACGAACTCATGTTTTCCGCGTCACCCGAGAAGCGCTCCGAGCTTGCCGCACTGGCGGGCAAGCTTGCTCTGCCGCTCTGGCGTTGCGGCCACCTGCGAGGCTCTGTCCCTGGCAGTCTGGCGGTTTTTGGCGAGGAGGGGCAGCTTCTGGCCATCGACCAGAGAGGCTACGATCACTTTGGCTAGTCCCCCTTCCATACACTTCCTGCTGGCGCATCCGGCACACCTGGTCGCCTGCGGATTTGGCAGCGGCCTCTCGCCGCGAGCGCCGGGTACTGTGGGCACCCTCTTCGCGTGGGCTTCATTCCCGCTGCTACGGCCGTGGATGAGCGACTTCGAGATGCTCTGCTTTCTGCTGATTTCTTTCGTCGGCGGGGTCCTGGCGGTGCACAAGACCGGCGTCGACCTCGGAGTCATCGATCACGGCAGCATCGTCTGGGATGAAATCGTTCCCTTCTGGCTGGTGCTGCTCTTCTGCCCGGCGCACTGGTCATGGCAGCTTACGGCCTTCTGCCTCTTCCGCTTTTTCGACATCGTCAAACCGCAACCAGCGCGCTACTTTGACGAGAAGGTGAAGAATGGTCTTGGGGTGATGGCTGACGACGTGTGCGCAGCCGGCTATACGCTGGTGATCCTTGCCATCCTGCGCTGGGTCCTCGAATGAGTGCTGGTGATCAAGCCTCGCTGGAAGGGCTGGCCGCCAAAGTCGGCCGCCAGCTTCTGGCTAACGGGCAGCGACTGGTGACGGCAGAATCCTGCACTGGTGGCTGGGTCGGGCAGTGCCTGACGGCTATCGCCGGCAGTTCGCGCTGGTTCGACCGCGGCTTCATCAGCTACTCGAACGAAGCCAAGGTCGAGATTCTGGGCGTCGCTGCCGATACGCTTGCAGCCCATGGTGCGGTCAGCGAAGCGACAGCCGCTGCCATGGCGCTGGGCGCACTCGAGCGCAGCCGCGCTGACTGGGCGCTGGCCATCACCGGTGTTGCGGGCCCGGACGGTGGATCTGCGACCAGGGCCGTCGGGACCGTCTGCTTCGCATGGGCCGGACCTGAGGGGTTCGTCGCTACCGCTACTTGTCATTTTGACGGTGACCGCAAGAGGGTGCGAGCGCAGTCGGTTGCCCATGCGCTGACAGGGATCCTCCAGCGCGCTGGGCATCGTCTGGTCTGAAGGTCTCGTTGGCGGGCGAACTTTGCCTTTATCTCGAGCAGTCGAGGTCTCGTAGGCTATTTCGGGCAATTGCTAGCGCTTTGTAATAAAATTAACCACTTAAACGTGCCTTTCCTCCCGCCCAATGCGCTTCGGATTCGTAAGCCCTCCTTTTTTCCGGGTTGTTTCATTTCTGCTGCCGATCCTGTGCTTGCCTGCCGGAGAGGTTGAGGCCGTGGGCCTCGGCAAGATGACCGTGCTTTCGCGCCTTGGTTCTCACTTTGAGGCGGAGGTTCAGCTTCTGGATACCGCGCCAAACAAGCGTCCCGTCGCCGAGTGTTTTCGGCTTGGGTATGCCGGCGAAGCCGACGTCCCGATGCTCACGCGCGGCCGGCTGACTGTTGAGCAGGGCGGGGGCGGATTTCGTTTGCGCATCGTTTCCGGCGAAGTGATCAACGAACCGCTGCTGCAGGTTAGCCTGCGTGCGGGATGTGGCGCCGAGGTCGTGCGGAACTACCTGCTGCTGATTGATCCGCCCACGAGCAGGGCGCCGCTGAAGTCAGTGGAACTGCCTGCTGTCCGCGGTGTGTCCGTTGAGGAATCAACTTCCCGTCTGGTGCCGCCGCCTGGCTCACTGCATGGTATCCCCGACAGCCGCTATGCGCCGCCACCCGGCAGCACCGTCGTGACCGTCAGGCCCGGTCCGGCAACACCAAGCCTGCCAGCATCGCGCCCGGCAAGACAGCCTGTCAAAAGCCCGATCAGTGCGGGCAATGTAACCGACCGCCTGTTTCTTTCCAGCGGCGCCGACAGCGAGGACCACCGACCCGGATTCGACCGGCCGTTGCGTCTGAGTACCAGGCTCTCGACACACCTCCTGAGCAAGACGAGCGAGAGCCAGCGCTCGATACTCCGCATCGAGTACAAGCTGCTGTCGGCGCTGCACACTCAGGCCGAACAGCAACTGGCGGTCGCTGAGCAGGTGCGCCGGCTTGAGCGAACGCTCAACGAACTGCACCACAGGATCGAAGGGCAGAAGCAGACCGAAGGGCAGAATCGGCCCACGATCGCGTCGGAAGGGGCGGCGATGGCTGTGACCTCGGCCACACGACCCGCCGAGCCTGGGCGCAAGCCGCTATCGGAGGTGGCAGCAGATACTGCCACGCGAGCCAGCGAGGAACCGGATTGGTGGCTTGAGACAGGCTTGTTGCTCGGGCTGATTGCTGGCTTGACCTGGTTCCTTCGCCGCCGATCCGGCAAGGGCGCGATCCGGCAGGAAATTGCGGTGCCCGCGGCACCGGCCGTCGATTCCAGCGATGATGCCGGCTGGGAACTGCAAACTTTCCGGCACCCCGACCGTCTGGCGGTCGTTACCGAAAGGGAGCCGGCAGTTGAGACTCTTCTCGTTCCGGACGTTCCAGTCGCTGTGTCCGCCCAGCTCCAGATAAGCAGAGACGAAGATGAGGTGACGGCGGTGCTCGAACTCGCCGAGATCATGATTTCCTTCGGTCGCCTCAAAGGGGCTGAACAGGCTTTGGAACAGTTTGTCGAGCACAAGCCTGTGGCAGCGGTGACTCCCTGGCTCAAGCTGCTTCAGATTTATCGGCAGAACGAACAGCGTGAAGCTTTCGAAGCCCTGGCTGTGGAGTTAGCGCGCAATTTCAATGTTGCTCCGGCAGCGTGGGAGGAAGCGGCGGGACTTGCAAACCCGGTCATTTCCAACAGCGAGAGACAAACGGCATCGATTGAGCAACTCCTGGCTCGCTTGCCTGCGATTGGAAAGTTGGCGCACATCAGGAGCGAGGTTTCGCGCATCTGGGATTCCCCTCAGTGTCTCGCCTACCTGCACAAGCTCCTTCGCGACAATCGCAATGGAGAGCGAAAAGGCTTTTCTCTCGGCACCGTCCGTGAGTTGCTGCTTCTGATAGACCTCCAGGAAAGCTCCCGCACGCGCCGGATCTGACGCGGCACATCACGACTGAGAGCCGCACCAGCCGGTTCGTCGGTATTGGTCATTTCACCAGTGCTGTATATAATCACAGCACCATGGCAATGCTGATACTGGCATCTTCAGTACGTTCGAACGTGGGATAATTCCGCTCAATAAAGAAGAAGGGATAGGCAACAATGGACGACAACAAGTCGAAGGCGCTGGCTGCAGCGTTGGCACAGATCGAAAAGCAGTTCGGCAAGGGCTCGATCATGCGAATGGGTGAAGGGAGCGTCGTGAATGACCTCCCGGTGGTTTCCACCGGATCACTGGGACTTGACATCGCCCTGGGCATCGGCGGACTTCCGCGCGGGCGCGTGGTCGAGATTTATGGTCCCGAATCGTCTGGAAAGACTACACTGACCCTGCAGGTGATTGCTGAAATGCAGAAGCTCGGCGGGACGGCGGCCTTCATCGATGCCGAGCATGCCCTTGATCCAGCCTATGCGCAGAAGCTTGGGGTTAACCTCGACGAGTTGCTCATCTCGCAGCCCGATACCGGCGAGCAGGCTCTGGAAATCGCCGACATGCTGGTGCGCTCGGCGAGTGTCGACGTAGTGGTCATCGACTCGGTCGCTGCGCTTGTTCCAAAGGCAGAAATCGAAGGCGAGATGGGCGACTCCCTGCCTGGTCTGCAAGCTCGCCTGATGAGCCAGGCGCTACGCAAGCTTACGGCCAATATTAACCGTACCAATACGCTGGTGATTTTCATCAACCAGATCCGCATGAAAATCGGCGTCATGTTCGGTAGCCCTGAAACCACCACCGGCGGCAATGCCCTGAAGTTCTACGCATCGGTGCGTCTGGACATCCGCCGTATCGGCAGCATCAAGAAGGGTGACGAAGTGATCGGCAACGAAACCCGCGTCAAGGTTGTGAAGAACAAGGTCGCGCCCCCTTTTCGCGAAGCCATCTTCGACATCCTCTACGGCGAGGGAACCTCCCGGGAAGGGGAGATCATCGAACTCGGCGTGCTGCACAAACTGGTCGACAAGTCAGGCTCCTGGTATGCCTACAACGGTGAAAAAATTGGACAGGGCAAGGACAATGCCCGTGATTACCTGAGAAGCAAACCGCAGATCGCCAGGGAAATCGAGGCCAGGATCCGCGCCGCGGTAAACGTGCCATCGCCGACGGTGATCACCGCTGCCTAAGGGACCTGCCATGCAGCATGCCTTGCGCGAACGTGCTCTGCGCTTGCTCGCGCATCGCGAGTATACCCGCCAAGAACTGTCAACCAAGATTGCGCCCCTCGCCGAATCGCCAGAACAACTGGCAGCTTTGGTCGACGAGTTGACGGCAAGCGATCTGCTTTCCGATCAGCGTTACGCCAGCACACGAATCAATTCCCGCGCAGGACGCCTTGGTGACGCGCGCCTGGCGCACGAGCTGCGGGTAAAGGGTGTGTCGACCGAATTGGTGCAGGCAGCGCTGGCTGCCGGCGAAGACGAATTGACCCGAGCGCGACGGGTCTGGGAACGTCGGTTTGGCTGCCAGCCGATTGCCGCCGTCGCTGACGCAACCGAGCGAGCTCGTCAAATCCGCTTCCTCGCGGGGCGAGGCTTTTCTGCTGAAACCATTCGCCGCGTGCTACACACCAATAGTGAAGAATAGTGACCATGTCAGACAAGCAGAGCACTCTTTCTACCCATAACCTGAACAAACGCTACAAGTCACGTACGGTGGTGCACGATGTTTCCTTTGACCTGGTCAGCGGAGAAGTCGTTGGCCTGCTCGGTCCCAACGGCGCCGGCAAGACAACCTGTTTCTACATGGTGGTCGGTCTGGTCGCTTGTGATGGCGGTGACGTTCATCTCGACGGCGTGAAGCTCACGCATCTGCCCATTCACAGGCGTGCCCGACTGGGGCTCTCGTATCTGCCGCAGGAGGCTTCCGTCTTTCGCAAGCTGACGGTCAGCGAAAACATCAAGGCTGTGCTCGAACTTCAGCCGCTGCCTCCGGACGAAATCGAAGGGCGCACGGAAAGCCTGCTCGAAGAACTGCACATCAGTCACCTCCGGCTGAACCCCGCAACTTCGCTTTCCGGTGGGGAGCGGCGACGAGTCGAGATCGCACGTGCTCTGGCCACCGGGCCACGTTTCATTCTGCTTGACGAACCCTTCGCTGGCGTAGATCCGATCGCCGTGCTCGACATCCAGAAGATCATCCGCTTTCTCAAGGAACGCGGGATCGGTGTACTGATTACCGACCACAACGTTCGTGAAACGCTGGGTATCTGCGACCATGCGTACATCATCAATGAGGGCCGCGTCCTTGCCTCTGGCCGTCCCGATGAAATCATTTATAATGAAAACGTCAGAAAGGTCTATCTTGGCGAGAATTTCCGCCTATGAACCCGACGGCCCTCCAGCCATAATTCGAGAACCATACGGGCAGTTTCCCATGCCAATGCGGCGGCTCATCCGGTTCCGTACATGAAACCATCCCTCCAGCTCAAACTCTCCCAGCATCTTGCGTTGACCCCTCAGTTGCAGCAATCAATCCGATTGCTGCAACTGTCGACGCTCGAACTTGAGCATGAGCTGGAAAAGTATCTGCTCGACAACCCGTTGCTAGAACGTGCAGAGGAGTATCCTCCGTCTGGGGCGCAGCAGAGCGACGCGAGTCGTGACGGATCCCCGGAGCCGAACACGGCCGATGAGCAACGCGAGAGCGCCTCGCCAGACGAGGAAGGCTGGCTCGACGACCACGTGACCTCCTTTGGCTCGTCCGCCTCCCCTGACGACGATGACGGCGACAGCGATTATCAGGACGTACAAGCGGCCACAATCTCCCTGCGTGAGCACCTGTTGTGGCAGCTTGGCCTGATGACCATTCCCGACCGTGACCGTGTGCTGGTTCGCTGTCTGGTTGAGGCATTGGACGACGATGGCTACCTGACCTTGTCGCTCGAGGAACTCGCTGAGGCGATGCCGGCGGAACTCGAGATTGACCCCGAAGAATTGCAGATCGCACTAAAACACTTGCAACACTTTGACCCCAGCGGCGTTGGTGCGCGCAGCGCGCAGGAGTGCCTCTCGCTGCAACTGGCAACGTTGCCAGCTGACCGCACCTGTACATTGGCCCAAGAGATCGTCCGCCACCATCTGGAACTGCTTGCCAACCACGATTTTCCGAAGCTCAGAAAGCAGACGGGTTGTGACGACGATACTCTGCGCGCCGCACACTTTCTGATCTGCAGCCTGAATCCGAGGCCTGGTGCTGCCTATGCCTCTCCTGACACGCGCTACATCACGCCGGACGTGGTGGTGCGCAAAGTGCGGGGCCAGTGGCTGGTAAACGTCAACGCGGATGCCTTTCCCCGTCTGCGGATCAATAGCCTCTATGCCCAGATTCTGTCCCGGCAGCGTGGCTCCGGCCTTGCCGGCCAACTGCAGGAGGCCCGCTGGCTGATAAGGAACGTACAACAGCGGTTTGACACGATCCTGCGTGTGGCGCAGGCTATTGTGGAACGTCAGCGGCAGTTCCTCGATCACGGTGAAGTCGCGATGAGGCCGCTGGTATTACGTGAAATTGCCGAAGTGCTTGGCCTCCACGAATCGACCATCTCGCGGGTGACCACCCAGAAGTACATGGCGACACCACGCGGGATTTTTGAATTGAAGTATTTTTTTGGCAGCCACGTCAGCACGGACGCTGGCGGAGCGTGTTCAGCAACGGCCATTCGTGCGCTGATCAGGCAAATGATCAGCGCGGAAGAGCCCAACAAGCCTCTCTCGGATAGCCAGATATCCGAGGTTCTTGGTCAGCAGGGCATTGTCGTCGCACGGCGAACAATTGCAAAATACCGTGAAGCGCTCAGTATCCCGCCGGTCAACTTACGCAAGTCCATTTAGAAAGAAGGAGCCACATCATGAACCTGCAAGTCAGTGGACACCACCTCGAGATCACGCCAGCGCTGCGCGATTACGTTACCGGCAAGCTAGAACGGATCACTCGTCATTTTGATAACGTGATAGACGTTAACGTGATTCTGTCGGTGGACAAGCTGAATCAGAAGGCCGAAGTGACGGTCCATCTCGCTGGCAAGGATGTCTATGTGGAGTCAGTCGATGAGGACCTCTACGCAGCTGTCGATGGTCTCGTAGACAAGCTTGAGCGCCAGGTGCAGAAGTACAAGCAGAAGTTGCAGGATCACCATCGCGGAAACAAGATCACTGACCACATCGTTGCCGAGTGATCCCGGTGTAGCCCGCCCGGCCGGGTCGGCAGTTGAGCCCGTCCGGGTGCTTCATTGCCTGAGTCCATTGATCCACGTCCCCCTTTCGGGTTTCACCGCATGAGCCAGATCACCCAGTTACTACCCCTTGAGAACATCATTCTTGATCTCGACGCGAGCAGCAAAAAACGCGTTTTTGAGCACGTGGGGCTGCTCTTCGAAAACTATCTTGGTATCGCTCGGAGCACGGTGTTCGACAGCCTGTTTGCCCGGGAAAAGCTCGGCTCGACCGGTCTCGGCCAAGGTGTTGCCATCCCGCATGGGCGCATCAAGGGGCTGCGAGACGCCACCGGTGCTTTCCTCCGCCTGGCGGCACCGGTACCGTTTGACTCCCCCGACGGCAAGCCGGTCTCGCTGCTGTTCGTCCTGCTCGTGCCAGAGGTGGCGACCGAACAACACCTGCAGATTCTTTCTGAGCTGGCGCAGCACTTCTCCAACCGAAGTTGTCGCGACGCGCTCTGCAAGGCCGCCGACGCGAACAGCATCCGCCAGATTTTTGCCAGCGGGGAATGAGCACCCAGCGCCAGTTCAGTGTGGCCCAACTTTACGAGGACCACCGCGACAAACTGAAGCTCTCGTGGGTCGTCGCCGTCGGCGTTGATCGACAGATCGAGCTCAAGGAGCAGGGCCATTTCGGCGCCGATGTCGTCGGTCACCTCAACCTGATCCATCCGGAGCGGCTACAGGTGATCGGCAGAGCGGAAAACGCCTGGGGCTGTCGGGTAACAGCAGATCGCTTGCGCTTTCAGATCAAGGAACTGATGGCCGCCAAGCCACCAGCCCTGATCATCGCCGATGACGTTGAAATCTTGCCGGCGATTCGTGAGGCATGCGAGACAACGTCAACCCCCCTCTTCGTTAGTCCCAAGCCCTGCTCGGCGGTAATTGAACTCTTGCGCATCTATCTTTCCCGTCGGCTGGCCGGTACCACCTCGGTACACGGTGTCCTGATGGATGTATTCGGCATGGGTGTTCTGATTACCGGTGACTCTGGAGTGGGCAAGAGCGAGTTGGCCCTGGAACTGATCTCGCGCGGCCACGGCCTGGTCGCCGACGACGTCGTCGAGCTGGCATGTATTGCGCCAACAACCATCGAGGGGCGCTGTCCGAGCATGTTGCGCGATTACCTCGAAGTGCGGGGGCTTGGGCTGCTCAACATTCGCACCATCTTCGGCGAAACTGCCTCGCGCCGGAAGATGCGGCTCAAGCTGATCGCTCATCTGCAAAGGCCGCTCAGTGGCACGGATGGTCCGCGGCTGCCTCTCGACGCGCAATCTCAGGACATCCTTGGCGTAGCCATACGCAAGGTTGTCATTCCAGTCGCCGCCGGAAGGAACATTGCAGTGCTCCTTGAGGCTGCCGTGCGCAACAGCATCCTCCAGCTACGCGGCATCGACAGTATGGGAGATTTCATCAACCGTCAGCAGCAGGCGCTTCTTGACGAAGACCTGTAGCAGTGGCCTAATCAGCACACTTCCCCAACCTCTAAAGGAGAAACCCAGATGAAAGCCGTAATCGCCATCGTCGCTCTTGCGTTTGCTGCCGGCGGCACCTTTGCCAGCGAAGAGAAGAAGGAACCCACAGCAGCTCAGAAGGCACAGCAGGAAAAGATGAAGGCCTGCAACGCACAGGCGGGCGAGAAGGGTTTCAAGGGCGACGAGCGCAAGCAGTTCATGAGTACGTGCCTCGGCGCAAAGCCAGCGAATGCGACTCAACAGGATAAAATGAAGCGCTGCAACAGCGAGGCCGGCAGCAAGCAGCTCAAAGGTGACGAGCGCAAGAAGTTCATGAGCGAGTGCCTCAAGGCCGACGCAACATAGGGGGCAAACTTTCGCCTGTCTGGCCGTCTGTCGTACCGGCGGGCGATTCCTCAAAAATGCGGGTGCCCTTTGGCGGCGTTTTGGAGGCTCTTCACTTCATACCACGAGCAGGGCATCCCAAGCGCGCTTCGCTTCCTGCAGCCAATGCCGTATGCCTGGTCGGAATACAGGCCACGTAGCCGTGGTGGTGGCGTCTGAGTACTTTGCTCAGGAATCGATCCGCCTCCTGATAGGTTTCGCAAGGATGGTTCAGGAAAGCGTTGCAAGCTGCCCAGCGCCCTTCCCGAGTGAGCAGCACGACGACTGGGCGACCGCCGTCAGTAGTGGCAATAAGGCAGTTCGGCTCACGATTTCCCCAGGAAGCGGCGACGAGGTCCATCGCTTCCTGACGTGGTATGCTCAACGCGACCAGCGCGTCGATTGGTGAATCGCATTCCATGCGAAGAATTGCCGGAAAATAGAGCTCGCAAGGCAGTCTGGCAAGTGCAGTCATGATGGTTAGCTTTTAACACCCTTCCCTTCGCGTGTAAATTCCTGGTCCGTCCAGGCATAAGTCTCACTTCCCTGAGTTCCAAGGCATGCAAGTCACGGAGTTTGATATCCTTATCGTTGGCGGCGGCCTCGCGGGTCTCGCGCTGGCCTCTGCCCTGGGCGATACGCGCTTCAGGATTGCCCTGGTCGAGCGGCGGCCACCACGTCCCGCACCTGACTGGGATGCGCGCATTTACGCAGTCTCCCCAGCCAACGCCGACTTCCTGCAGGCCATTGGCGCCTGGAAGCACATGGCGCCTGAGCGCATTGCGCCGATACATTCCATGAGAGTCTTTGGCGACGGCGGTGCACAGCTCGATTTCTCGGCTTACGAAGCGGGCGTGGAGGAGCTTGGCTGGATTCTTGAATCCTCGCTGATGGCCTGCGAACTCTGGGAAAGCGTCAAGCGTCAGGGGAACCTCACCTTGCACTGCCCGGCGGCCCCGCAAGCCCTTCAGGTGACCTCGGCAACCGCGGTGCTGACGCTGAACGACAACAACCATGTGTCAGCCAAACTGGTAGTCGGCGCCGACGGGCGAGACTCCTGGGTTCGAGAGGCACTTGGCTTGCGGGCGATCAGCACACCCTACGGCGAAATGGGCCTGGTCGCCAATTTCGAATGCCAACATCCTCACCGTGGCATTGCGCGGCAGTGGTTTCGCTGTGACGGGGTGCTGGCATGGCTGCCGATGGCGGGCAACCGCGTCTCCATCGTCTGGTCCACCCCCGACGAAAACGCCAGGGCAATGCTGGCCCTCTCGGCAGAAGAACTCTGCGCCAGAGTTGCAGCCGCCGGAAACAATGAGCTTGGCACCTTCAAGCTTCTCACTCCAGCGGCCGCTTTCCCGCTTCGCCTGACCTACCTGCCACGGATCATCGCGCCGCGGCTTGCCCTGCTTGGCGACGCCGCGCACGGCATTCACCCGCTTTCCGGACATGGCATCAACCTTGGCTACCAGGACGCAAAGGCTCTCGCTGCTCTGCTGGCTGCCTCGCCCGACTGGCAGGACATCGGCAGCGAGCGCCTCCTGCGTCGCTATCAGCGAGAACGGCGTGAGGAAACCCTGAGCATGCAAGCCGCTACGCATGCGCTCCACCACCTTTTCGCAAAGGACTTCCCCGGGCTCAAGCCTTTGCGCAATTTCGGAATGAACCTGACCAATCGTTTGCCACCCTTGAAGAGCTTTCTTGTGCGGTACGCAATCGGCGCCTTTTGAAGTACCCATACCACTCAACCGGAGAAACCACTGATGCATAGGAAACTGCTGCCGCTCGCGCTCGCCGCAACAATGAGTCTGCCGACCTTGGCGGACGAAGCTGCCGTCATCAAGAAGGCTGTTGAAACCAAGCTCGCGCGCACGGTGACCAGTGTCACCAAGACGCCCTATCTGGGCCTCTACGAAGTCTACGTCGATGGCCAGATCGTCTACACCGACGAAAAGGTGTCCGCGCTGCTCATTGGTGCGTTGGTCGATGGCAAGACGATGAAGAACGTGACTGATGAGCGGATGCAGAAACTCACCGCGATCAAGTTCGCGGACTTGCCGCTCGCACTTGCAGTCAAGCAGGTTCGTGGCGACGGTAAACGTGTTTTCGCAACCTTCGAAGACCCGAACTGTGGCTACTGCAAGAAACTGGCGAAGGACATCGCGAAACTCGAAAACGTGACCATCTACACCTTCCTCTACCCCATCCTGTCGCCGGATTCTCTGGAGAAGTCCAATCAGATCTGGTGTGCCACCGACAGGGCCAAGGCATGGAATGAGTGGATGATCGAAGGCAAGGCGCCTGGCGGTAAGGGTGATTGTGACACCACGGCGGTCAAGAAAACCATCGAGATGGGCCGCAAGTTGGCGATAACCGGGACACCGACGATCTTCTTTGCAGACGGGGAACGTATTCCTGGCGCAATTCCGATTGCCAAGATCGAGCAGAGGCTTGCCCAGACCAAGTAACTGGCTGGAGAAAGCGAGCCCCCTTGTTGTGCCAGGGTCGTTACGGAGAGATGTGAGGGTTTGCCCTGAAGGAGCGGGTGCTGCTTCGGGAATCGGTCAATCTCGGACAGGAAAGATCTGCCGCCTGTGGTTGATCGCTAGCGAACTGACCAGCGGATTCTCTGCCAGATACCGACCGATCGCCTGTTCAACCCCGCGGCCGGCAGCAGAGTCGCCGAAATCCTGCCGGGAAAGATAGACCTCGGCTTCCACCCGGCCACCCAAATAATGCAGGACCACTCGCTGAGGTTCAGGCAGCTGGGAGAGCACGGGGGCCAACTGTCTAATGAGGTCGCTTCGGTCTGGCGTGTTCTGGCTCTTGCTGTCATGGTCCAGATCATCCTCGACGTCGATATGGACAAGGACATCAGATACGGACGAGTGACTTTCGAGTACCCGTTTTCGCGTGACCTCGGCAATCCGATGACCTTCCGAGACGCTGATCCTCGGATCGACACAGACATGGGCGTCGACCAGTGAGCGATGCGCCATGCGACGGGTGCGCAACTCATGCAGACTGCTTACCCCGGGGGTGTCGACTATCACCTGACGGATGCCATCAACTTCCTCGACCGACAGCCCGGTATCGATCAGTTCCTGAAGAGCCTCCCAAGCGAACACCACCCCCATCCGGACAATCATGAAGCCAACGATCACTGCCGCCACCGAATCGGCAAAGCTGTAGCCCATCAAATTGCCCACGATGCCGAGAGCCACGACAAGGGACGATGCAGCGTCGGAGCGGGCATGCCAGGCGTTGGCTATCAGCATTGGCGAGCGCAAGCGCTCACCGACATGAAGCATATAGCGGAACAGCCCTTCCTTCGCAGCCAACGCCAGGATGGCCGTCCACAGCGCGAGCGGCGCTACCGGCGGCAGATTGTCTACGTCCTGCAGCTTAACCCCGGCGCTCCAGATAATGCCGGCACCGGTCGCGGCCAGAATCGCCCCCAGTGCAAACGACGCTGCGGTTTCGATGCGACCGTGCCCATAGGGATGGCTTTCGTCAGCAGGATCCTTGCTGTGATGGGCGGCAAAGAGGACCAGAAAGTCACAGACCAGGTCCGAGAGCGAATGCAATCCGTCAGCGATCAGACCCTGTGAGTGGGAGATGATACCCGCGACCACCTGCGCAGCAGTCAGGAAGATATTGACCACCACACTGACCCAGGTGACACGTTGGGTCATGGCGTGCCGTCCGGGGTCATCGTAAGAGACTTCCGGGGCGTCGTTATGTGTATTCATGGCTCGGTCTCTCTCGGTTCAGGCGTTTTTTATTCTACCGCGGCCAGTACGCAGCTACGACTGGGCCGTTCAGTTGGCATCGGCCTTGCTGACGAACCTGCCGGAAGGCGATGGCGATCTCATGACAACCGGGAATCGTGCAATCGCTTGCCCCCGACGCGGGCCAAAAAAAGCGGACGGGTCAGTGCTTGCCAGTGCGAGCTTTCATGCACCTGCCCGAAACGCCGGGAGCACGAAGCCCCCCAAGCTGGCTTCGTGGCTGAGACGCGCATCATCCTTCAGCATGATTAAGACAATCTTAATCCGGAAGGCCTTAGCCAGCTGACCAAGCCGGCGGGAGGTGAACCGCTAAGCCTGCGCGTGTTGAGTTGGCTCGGAGCGGTTCGCCGCTGCTCCGCTCAACCTTGGCGCGCAGCGTTAGCCTCGGAAAATCTCTTTAAGTATGCCCGTGAATACTTTGCCATCGACCACCTGGCGGACTATCGGAAGGAAGAAATTCCTGATACCAGACGCGTGGCTAACGCGGCTCGAAGAACCCTCGATGGCACCAGCGGCAGGCAAAGACGTCCGGCTTGCGTCCACGTGCCATATTCCGAATTGGGGGTGTGGTCTTCGGGGTGCCAATCCGTCGCGGCAAAGCCATCACATGACTGGCTGAGGGTGTAACCCACCGGACCATGGGGCACGCGCCGTATCGAGCCGTCGTCTACAAGCGGCCTGGAATCCGGCGGATTGACCGGATAGGTTCAGGCTGAGTTTCCTCGGCGCTGAACGTCGGTACTGCAAGCAGCGGGTAAGCAGCCCTCAGGAAAAACGACCCCGGGAACGCCATTTCTCATCGCGCACTCCCGCTTGCTGAAATGCTGTGCCGTATTCGACGGATGCAGACTTGGTTACTGTCACCAAAATCTCAATCGAGCTGTCAGGGTAGCTACCGTGGTGGCAGAGACATAGGCAGTCGGGTGACCCGCTTGCGCCACCTTTCCGCGAAGGAAGGGGATCGAACTCGCGAGCGATTCGACTGCCGATTCCCGGGCGCCGGAGCGCGCGCGCTGGCAGGAACTTCCTCCGGAGGACCGAGAGCAGCGGGGCGGTGGCATCGGCCGTGCCATCAGGCCAGACGACTGCGATCTCGAGCGGCGTGGCGGCCAGTAAGTCGAGGGGCAGGAGCGCCTCGGTCATGGCGGCCAGTCGCTGGCGCAGCACCGCGGCGTGGGCGAGCAGGCCGCGTTCGGCCGCTTGCCGCCAGCAATCCTCGCCAGTGAAAAGCCCGAGACGCAGGGCGTTCATCAGGGCGACTGATGTTCCCGACGGTTCGGCGCCGTCGTAGGCGGGTCTCGCGCGCGCGATCAGCGCCTCCTGCTCGTCGCTGCTCATGTACCAGCCGCCCGCCGGATCAGCAAGCAGACGCTCGGTTGCCTCGGTCAGAGCCAGCGCTTCGCGCAGGTGGCGCGGGTCGAAGGTCGCCTCGTAGAGATCGATCCGGCCGGCGGCGAGAAAAGCGTGATCTAGCACGGGGCACCCGCCAGCGCCGCCCAGGAGGCTTCTTCGGGCCGCAGAACCTTGAGGATGGTGCTCCCTTGCCAGTTGCCACTCGGGCGGAGGTCATAGTGGGCGAGGAAGTGGCGGTTTGTGTCGCTGCTTCCCAGTTCATTGAGCTCACGCCGATCTCGTCCTCGCTCCAGACGAAGAAGCGTCCTTCTTCGCCTTCCGAATCGGCGTCGGTCGCGAATGGAAGCCGCCCGCGGCATCCGTCATCTCGCGCAGGACGTAGTCGCAGGTTTCACGCGCGACGCGGGCAAAGTCGGCGCGGCCGGTGACCTGAAAGGCCTCGGCGTAGGCCACGACCAGCAAGGCGTTGTCGTAGAGCATCTTTTCGAAATGCGGCACCAGCCACTGCGCGTCGGTCGAGTAGCGATGAAAGCCGCCGGCAAGCTGATCGTAGAGTCCCGCCGCCGCCATCTTCTCCAGGGTCAAGGTCGCCATGCGCAGTGCGTCGGCGTCGCCGGTGCGCTGGTGATGCCGCAGGAGCAGCCGCACGGGCACGTGCGAAGGAAACTTCGGCGCCCGGCGCAGGCCGCCGTGCACAGGGTCGAAGGAGCGTTTGAATGGGCGACGGTGGCGTCGATCACCTCGCGGCATCCAGGCAAGTCGTTGGTCGCTGGCGCCGTGCAGCGGCGGTGCCCTGCATGTCCTGGCGAATCGCCTCCACCAGTGCCGCCGACGCCTGGCCGACGCGCTCGGGATCGCGCTGAAAGTGTCGGACAAGGCGCAGAGCAGTGACAGGAAGCCGCGCTGCGCGCCGCGAACGCCGTCGCGCGGCGGGAAAGTAGGTGCCAGCAAAGAACGGCTCGCGCGCGGCGGTCAGCCAGACGCTCATCGGCCAGCCGCCGGTACCGGTCAGTTGCTGCACGGCGCTCATGTAGACGGCGTCGATGTCGGGACGCTCCTCGCGATCGACCTTGACGGCGACGTAATGACGGTTCAGGAAGCGGGCGATTTCCTCGTCCTCGAAGGACTCGGCCTCCATGACGTGGCACCAGTGACAGGTCGAATAGCCGATCGACAGAAAGACCGGGCGACCGAGCCGCCGCGCTTCGGTGAACGCCTCGTCGCCCCAGGGAAACCAGTTGACCGGGTTGTGCGCGTGCTGCAGCAGGTAGGGGCTGCTCTCCAGGCCAGTCGGTTGGTGAAGCGCGGCCGGCCATCGCCGCGAGGTGATGGCTGCGGGGCACCCCGGTCGGACCGCGTAGGGCAATGGACAAGCAGCACCCATTCGTCTTGTTCCTGGTCGTACCAGAAATCGTCAGGCGAGGCGTGGCCGCGGGAGACGATACGTTCGATCCGGACGGCGTCGCTCCGGGCCAGGGTTTCGCAGAGTTCTTCGGGCAGGTCGCGAGGAATGTTGGCGAAGAGGTTGTTCACAGCGCGACGACTCAGGCGGCCATCGCCGGGTAATCGGTGTAGCCTTCCGGTCCCGGCGTGTAGAACGTCGCCGGATTCGGCTTGTTCAGCGCAGCGCTCGCCTTGATTCGCGCCGGCAGATCGGGATTGGCGAGGAAGCTGGTGCCAAAAGAAACCGCATCGAGCTTTCCTTCGTCAATGGCCTGCGCCGCTTCGCTGGCGGTATAGCCCATGTTGCCGATCAGCGTCCCCTTGTAGTTCGCCCGCACAGGCGTCAGCACGTCACCGCTCTGCTGCCGGAAGAAATCGGCGCGCATCACGTGCAGGTAGGCGAGGTCGAAGTCGTTGAGGCGCTCGGCAAGCCAGGTGGCGAGTCCGATCGGGTTGCTGTCGATCATGCTGTTGTAGCTGTTGAGCGGCGACAGGCGCAGGCCGACCCGGTCGGCGCCGCAGACGTCACTGACGGCTGCGATCACTTCGAACAGCAGGCGAGCCCGGTTTTCGAGCGAGCCGCCGTAGGGACCCGAGCGCTTGTTGGCGCCGTCACGCAGGAACTCGTCGAGCAGGTAACCGTTGGCGCCGTGGACTTCAACGCCATCGAAGCCGGCTGCCCGGGCATTTTCCGCCGCTTTCCTGAAGCCGGCGACAATGCCCGGCAGTTCATCGTCGCTCAGTTCGCGCGGGATGACGTAGGGCTGCTTGCCCTGCGGTGTGAGCACCTCGTCCCCGGTGATCGCAATCGCACTCGGGGCAACCGGCTGGGCGCCACCGTTCAGCAGCGGATGGCAAGCACGTCCGCCGTGCCAGATCTGCAGGAACATTCGGCCGCCGGCGGCGTGCACCGCATCGGTGGTCCGCCTCCAGCCGGCGACCTGGGCCGGGGAGTGGATTCCGGGCTCCATCCAGAATGCGGAGTGGTTCTCCATCGCCATGGTGGCTTCGGCAATGACCAACCCGGCTGTCGCTCGTTGGGCGTAGTATTCGCTCATCAATGTCGTCGGGACGTGCTCGGCATCGGCCCGGCAGCGGGTCAGCGGGGCCATGAAAATCCTGTTCGGCGCAGTCAGGGCTCCAAACTTGAGCGGACTGAAAAGCGTGGTCATGATCTCTAGTCTCCTGGGAAATGGGGTGACGAATACTAACCTTTCCTCACCGCCGCGTTTGCCCCCACGGTTATTCTTGAAAGGTTTAAGCATGCCAGACCCACGCGAAGCTCCGACGACAACCGAAATGGCGCTCCTGGCGCCATTCCCCGGCTTGCCGCTCGAAAGAATCCGCGTCCCCGAGACGGAGGCGGAGTTCGCCGCCGCTGCGGCTGATCTTGCGCAGCATCGCTTTCTTGGCTTTGACACGGAGTCCAGGCCGACCTTCAGGAAAGGCGAGGTCTCGCAAGGCCCGCACGTCGTCCAGCTCACGACGCTGCAAACGGCGTACATCTTCCAGTTGCATCGCGTCGACTGCCGCGAGGTGCTTGGCCAGTTGCTCGAGGCGCCCAACCTGGTCAAGGTCGGCTTCGGGCTCAAGTCCGATCGCGAGGGGCTGCAAAGGAAGCTTGGCATTACGGCAAGATCGGTGCTTGATCTGACCGCGGTCTTCCGTCTTGACGGTTATCGGAAGGCAGTAGGGGTGCGGGCGGCGGTGGCCATCATGTTCAATCAGCGGCTCAGAAAGTCGCGGAGCGTCACCACGTCAAACTGGGCCATGCCGAATCTGACGCCCAATCAACTCCTCTACGCAGCCAACGATGCCTATGCCGCGATCAAGGTTCTGCACGCATTGAACAAGCCGGAGTCGGAGCTGCCGATCGCGGATCATTCAAGCCAGCCCGGCTAAGTCATCCCTTGCGAACACCCGTGGCGAGCGTCCGGACAGACAGGCGATCCACCGCCCGCTCCTCGCCGGATGGGCAACGGCCTGACCGGGGGATACTCAGTTGCGATAGCCGGGATCTGCCCGGTCGAGCTTGCGCAGCAATGCCGGCCAGGCCAGACCACCGCCGGCACCGCGTGTCACCAGCTCCCACTGCGTCTGTGCGCCGTCCAGGATGTGCTGGCTGATGCGCCGCAAGGCTTGCCCGCCACCCATCGCGCGTACCTGGATCATGCACGTGGTCTCGAAGAAGTACATCGCCACGAAGGCTTCCGCCACCGATCGCCCGACCGTCAGCAAGCCGTGGTTGCGCAGCATGAGAAAGCGCTTGTCGCCGAGGTCGCGAACCAGCCGCGGCTTCTCGTCCTCCTCCAGCGCAACGCCTTCGTAGTCGTGGTAAGCAAGCGACGAAAGCACGAAGATCGAGTGCTGGGACAAAGGCAACACCCCATCCTGCTGTGCCGACACCGCGACGCCATTGACACTGTGCACGTGCAGGACACATTGCGCATCCTCGCGGGCGGCATGAACGGCGCTGTGAATGATGAACCCGGCCGGATTGATTTCGTATGGGCTGTCGACCACCTTCTTGCCGTCGAGATCGACCTTGACCAGACTGGACGCGGTGATCTCGCTGAACATCAAGCCGTACGGATTGATCAGAAAGTGATGCTCGGGCCCGGGAAGGCGGGCCGAGATATGGGTGAAGATCAGATCGTCCCAGCCGAACATGGCGACCAGTCGATAGCACGCCGCAAGGTCTACGCGCAGCCGCCATTCGGCATCGCCGACCTGCGAACGGATTTCGGAGGCACTCTCGTTCATCGCTTGCTCCTTTCACTGTAGACCTGTGGTATTATATAGACTGGTCTAGCTAAAGAGTCAACATGAACAGCAAGTCGGAACCCGGCAGCCGCGCCAGGATGGTCGAGGCGGCGATCACCCTGATGCGCGGTTCCGGACTGAGCGGCGCCGGCATCAACGAGATCGTCCGCGTCAGCGGCGCCCCGAAGGGGTCGGTCTACCACTTCTTTCCACAGGGCAAGTTGCAGATCACGACCGAAGCCCTCGCCGTCTATTCGACCCGGGTGGTGGCTTTCATCGATCAGGCGTTGGCGAGCGAGAACCAGCCGGGCGCCAGGGTCAGCGCGCTGTTCAGCGCCTTTGCCCGGCGTGTTGAGCAGGGCGATTTCCATCAGAGTTGCGCGGTGGGCACGGTGAGCCTGGATCTCGACGGGGATCTTCAGGCACTCCAGGATGTGCTGGGTAGAACATTCTCCGAATGGACGGCGCTGATCGCCGCGCACTTCGACCTTGGCGACAATGATCGCACCAGGTCGTTCGCGAGCCTGGTGCTGACGGCCATCGAGGGTGCTTACGTTCGCGCCAGAGCGGAGCGCTCGGCGCGGCCTTTCATCGAGGCCGGCGAGTGGCTGGCGATGCTTGCCGACCAGCAGACCCGGGCCGCTGGTCAATCCCCGGAATTAGAACTGTCAGGATAACGGGCCTGGTGCGCGTTGGGTAGGCCGGCCATCGGGGGGCATGGGCTACCTACCGAAGGCGACTGTCGAGGAGCATTACGGGGTGCCACCGCTCGATCGGCTGCGCATGTGGTGCACGAGGCTTGCATGCTGGATTCTGGGAAGGCAGGCGTATCTCACGCGGCCTGACAGGCGCAGGGCCTCATCGCCTTGCGTCATCGTGTGACCATCGGCCCCGGTTGCTTGTGGTGGACGGGATACGAGCCGAAGCAGTTTTCCGTATCGTGCCTGCCAGTTGCTGGCCCGCCGCTGCCCCAACCAAAAAAGAAAGCGGCCCCCATCGCTGGCGGCCGCTTGAAAACTTTGGTGGTGATGGGTGGAATTGAACCACCGACCTATGGGTTATGAATCCAAACTTCTAGGCATTTTTCCACATTAAAGGGTATGCACAAAAGATAGCAAAAACCATTGAAAACAAGCCACTTAGGCAAATAGGCATTGCTTGACGTTGAGCCGGATTACTGTAAAATGGCTACATGGTGGCTACACGGAATCGCCATGTAGCCACGGTGTAGCCAAACCCGGAGCCGACACCATGAACCGCGAACGCTTGACACCCGACCGAATCCGCCGCCTGGCCCTGCCCGAGGGCGCCGGGCAATCCTTCACCTGGGACACCGACGCGCCGCGGCTGGCCGTTCGCGCGACCGCTGGCGCCAAGTCGTTCATCTTTGAATCCAAGCTGAACCGGCAAACTGTCCGCGTAACCATTGGCGACACCCGAGTGTGGACGCTGGCCAAGGCCCGCGACGAGGCCCGACGCCTGCAAGCGATGACCGACCAAGGGATAGACCCGCGCCAAGAGAAGCGCGACCGCATCGAGGCCGCCGCTGCCAAGGCCGAAGAGGCGAAGCGCATCGCCGCGCCAACAATGGAGGCATGGCAGAAGTACATCGAAGCACGTTCCCCGCGGTGGAGTCAAAGCCATCTCGGTGACCATGCGACTGTGAGCAAGGAAGGCGGCGAACCGCGCACCCAAGGACGCCGGCCCGGCGAGAGTGACAAGACCCTGCCGGGCATCCTGCGCCCGCTGTTGGCTCTTCCTCTGGAACAGATCGACGCTGACCGAGTGCGCGTCTGGCTCCAGGATGAATCAGCCAAGCGCCCGACACATACCCGGCTTGCCTTTGGCCTGCTGCGCGCCTTCCTGAACTGGTGCGCCGACCGCCCCGAGTACCGCGACCAGGCGCACAAGGACGCCTGCATCGCCCGCATCGCCCGCGACGAACTGCCGAAAAAATCCGCCAAGGATGATTGTTTGCAGCGTGA
Source organism: Candidatus Accumulibacter necessarius (assembly GCF_036625085.1). Taxonomy (NCBI): domain Bacteria; kingdom Pseudomonadati; phylum Pseudomonadota; class Betaproteobacteria; genus Candidatus Accumulibacter; species Candidatus Accumulibacter necessarius. Next base: position 301,194 of record NZ_JAZKUM010000002.1, read on the forward strand.
GCAGTTGCCGGCGTGGTTCGCCGCCGTGCGCCAGATCGGGAACCCGGTCATTGCCGCCTATCTGCAAACTGCCCTGCTGACTGGCGCGCGCCGTGAAGAGGTGGCCGGCATCCGGTGGGAAGATGTCGACTTCCAGTGGAAGGCGATGACGATCCGCGACAAGGTAGAGGGCACGCGCACGATTCCGTTGACGCCCTACGTCGCTTCGCTGCTGGCCTGTCTGCCACGCCGCAATGAATGGGTATTCAGCAGCCCCGCCGCGGCATCCGGACGCCTTCAGGAGCCGCGCATTATGCACAACAAAGCCCTGACCGCCGCTGGCCTGCCTGCACTCTCGATTCACGGTCTGCGCCGCTCGTTTGGCACCTTGGCGGAGTGGGTAGAGTGTCCGGCTGGTGTCTCTGCGCAAATCATGGGGCACAAACCGAGTGCGACCGCCGAGAAGCATTACCGCGTTCGCCCGCTTGACCTGCTGCGCCAGTGGCATACCAAGATTGAGGCATGGATCTTGAACGAAGCCGGTATCGAGCAGCCTGCCGAAGATTCGCGGCCCGGACTCCGGGTTATCACCGCCGCCTGAAGGGTTCAGGCAAAGCGGGCGACGACGTGCGCAAACACCGCCACCCTGACCAAACCGACCTACCCGAGTGAGGTTATGATGATGATTTGCGCGGACGCGCGATTTTCTGGGGGGTTGGACATGATGCACCGGTTTCTGTTTGCGGCGGCCGTTGTGGCTGCTTTCGGTCTGCCGGCCGACGGCCAGGCGCAAACGATCTACTACAAGTGCCGGGCGCCGGGCGGCGGGGCGACGTCGTATAGCGACACGCCGTGCCGCCGGGGTGAATCCGAGGTGCGGGTAATTGCGGCACCGGCGGATAGCGGGCCGCCGGCGACGGCATCGGCGCCACCTAGTGGGCAGCCTTCGACGCAAGAGCGGCAGGCGCGGTTGCTCGACGCGAAGGTAGCCGAGGCGATCGGGTCGGGCGATCTGTCGCGCGCGAAGGGGCTGGCGCTGACGGCGGAGCACTGGCAGATGATCGCGGCGGCGGAGCGGGGGGCGGCGCCGGTGACGGGGCGAACCAGCGCGGATCTGCGGGCGGATGCGCGCAACAGCCGGGAGTGCAAGGAGGCGCAGTGGAGCTACGATGTCGACTCCAGCTCGAATCGCAAGGACGCGGCGGTGATCGGCGCGTCGAGGCGGCGGATGTATTCGGCGTGCGGGATGGACGAGCCGCAGCAGGTCAACAACCGGATCTACATCCAAAACGCGCCGCCTGTCTATCGACCGCGGTGAGCGGGTCGGATGGGATCGCAGATCGACGGCCTGCCGCCGATGCAGCGCAGGGAACAGACATGGAATGCCGTCGAGCGCGCCGAAGCCATCCTGCAGGCGGCCGGCCCGCGTCCTCTACGTCGAAGCGAACAGCCTTGAATCCGCCGTCCGCAAGATCGAGCAGCGCGAGTCCCGGCTGTGCTTTCAGGCCTGCATGGACTCCTGGCCTGGCCGTCTGGCCACCCGTGGTATATCGCGGTAGCACTCCGACCTGGCCCGGCTGATCGCGGTCAGAGGCCCACCAATGCCGCGCCTATCCCGACGGGGAGAAAACCGGGAACCCTTGCCCGGCTGGCGCGGCATCCTGAATCAAGGGCGAAGCGTGAAAGGGGCGCTATGCGTATTCAGTTGAAATGGCAATTCAAGAAGACACGGACTCGCCATACGTATCAATTAGCTGGTAATGGGCCGTTTTTCAAAAAGTCCGATCCCGCAGAAGTGCCGACGGCTGAAAACGACGATCCCATTCCGCTGGGCGCAGTTGCTCAATGTGCGGCGCGTGCGAAGGCCACCAAGGGCGGTGTTCCATTTGATCAGCTCACTTATCAGGACTTCACACGGCAAATGGTGCGAGGGCTTGTCGAAGCGGCTCGCGCCGGGCGAATTCATCTTGTTGACGAAATAGGTCTTCCTGGAACATTCGACGAGATACTGGAAAGAGCACGCGATGACGGATGGACATGTGACGCTTGGTCCAACCCTGGCGCAACAGAGACAGAAAAGAACTTTTCATACTGCCTCGTCCTATTCTCGACGCTTGATTCGATAAACGCTTGGGCGGCAACTGTGGGCGACGAGTTCTACATCGACGCGCCTGAGCAAGCCGCCGTCCCTTCTGGAGCGCCAGAGAAGGCCGCGCCAGAGGTAACGCCTACAGGCATACCCAAGGAGGAGATTCTAGCTGTCGATTGGCCGCTATTTGGACAGTTCAACCAAGAGAGCCTTTCTACTGCCCTGTCTGACGTGCCGGAATGGCTGAAGCCCGCCCGCACTGCAAGAGGCTCGCCCGGCAAGGCGTCTGCACTCTGGAATCCCGCCAAACTTGCGGATTGCATTGTCAGTAAGAAATATGCCAATCAGAAGGCGGCAGTCTCATTCATTGGCAAGTACTTTGCTGACTGGCTGCCCGAGTGGGAGAAGCTCCAAGAGTATCGGTAAACGCGCTGCCGGCATCAATACCGGCACAACATACCGGCATCAATACCGGCAAGCACGCCGGCAGCCCTTGCAATTGCTGGCTTTCAATACCGGCGGCAAAGCCTAGAGCACGTGCCGTAATTTGAACTGCATTCCATACCGTGCAAACGGGTTTCTTGGAGTACAGTTAAATGAAAGACGCCAATACAGCACCGAGCATTCGCCCGGGTGCGAAAATCACAACCGAAGAAGGCGCCGAGAGGATGCGGAATCAGCCGCAGACATGGCGCGCCGGGTATTGCCGCAACGGGCATTATCTCGGCATGGTTCCCGTCAAGCTCGCCAATAACCACTTGCTTTGGGACGAGGCTGAAGTCGACGCGCTGATCGCAGGCAAGGCCGTCAAGATTCCCGACGCCGCGCAGATCGACGCACACGCAGCACGCAAGGCTGCCAACGCATTGAAGGTGCCTGCGCATATCCGCGCCAAGGCCGAAGCGAAGGCCAAGCGCCTGGCCACCGGCGAGGGCGCCTAAATGAGAAACGCCCCCGACCGCCAAGCAATCGAGAGCGCCAAAGACAGGCCGAATTCTATCACCCCCGACGCGATCAAGGCCCGCATCATGGCCGGCGAGATCGTCGGAGCGCTCGATTACCCCGAAGCTGACAGGCCGCTGTTCTGGGCCGCAATCGCCCGTGTCCGCGACGATCTGCCAGCCGTCAAGCCGACCTGGCGCACCATCAACGAGCAGCACGTCGACGGCCTGCGGACTCGGCAGAAGTTGTTCCGGATTTGCCCGCGCCAGCGAGGTGTCATTGACGCGACACTGGCCGGACTTCTCGCCCTGGCCGTGACGTGCGCTGCGTTGCTTGCAGGAGGGCTGCCGGCATGAGCCGCGACCCTATCGCCGAAATCGAGCGCGCCCGCTCTGCGCTGATGTTCCTCGACGCCGGCACCGACCACAACGCCTGGGTGAAGACCGCCATGGGCGCCAAAGCTGCCGGGCTGGACTTCGAGGACTTCCACGACTGGAGCGCCAGAGCCCGCAACTACAGCAGCGAGGCCGAATGCCGCTCAGTCTGGCGAAGCATCAAGGAAGGCGCTATCGGCGCCGGTTCGCTGTTCCATGCTGCGCGCGCCGCCGGCTGGACTGATGGCGCCGAAGCGCCCGCCAAACGCCCACAATCGCACCAAGAGAGGCGCAAGGCGCCAGAGCAGCCCAAGCCCCCGCCGCATGACCCGCGCGCCTTGTGGAACGGCTGCGAGCCGGCCCCCATCGACCAGGAATACATCGAACGAAAGCGCGGATTGCCCGATGGCCTGCGCGTCTATCACGGCCCGCTGATGATTGCCGGGCAAGCCTGCGCCGGTTCGCTGGTGCTGCCGTGCTCGACACTGGCCGGCGAAGTGGTGAGCCTGCAATTCGTACCGACTGACGGCAAGAAGCTGTTCCTGCCGGGCTGCAAGTTGCCGCCCGACGCCTGCCTGATCGTCGGTGGCCCTTTCCGGGAAGGACACCCGATCTACATCGCTGAGGGCATCGGGCAGGCATGGAGCGCGCATCAGGCGACGCGTGCACCGGCTGTCTGCTGCTTTGGAGTCGCTCGCATGGCATCGGTGACCAAGGCCTTGCGCGAGCGATACCCTGGCGCCCGGCTGGTGGTGGTGTCGGACTCCGGCAAGGAAAACCAGTGTGCCGCAATCGCCAAGGAGGTATCTGGCGCATGGGTGGAACTGCCCGCAGGAAGCCCGCAAAACTTCGATCTGAACGACCTGCACCAAGCCGAGGGGCTGAAGGCTGTCACTGCCCTTCTGGAGCGCCCCAAGGAAGTGCAGCGACGATTCAACCTGGCGGAGCGCACCGCCGCCCGTCTGTTCATCGGCGAGCCGCCGCCCGTCAACTGGCTTGTTCGGGGAATCTTTCCGCTTGGTGTGTGCTGTCTTGTCGCATCGCCGCCAAACGTCGGCAAGAGCTTTCTTTCTCTCGACATGGCCGCGAAGGTGGCAGGCTACCCCGGCCCGCTCTGCCCGGGTTACTCCTTTGGTGCCGAGGTGGCCGCGCATGGCCGCGCCGTCTATGTCTCGGCAGAAGATGACGAGCCGGAGATTCACCGCCGCCTGTGGAGTCTCTGCGGTGGCGTCATGCCCGACCGCCTGCTTGTGCTGTCTCTGCCGGACGTGGGGCACTTCGGCATTATCGAGGCCGACCGCACCACGAAGGAATTCAAGCCTACCGAGGCATGGCGCGACCTCGTTGCGGAGATCCGCGAACTGCCCGACGTGAGGCTGATTCTGCTGGATACGCTCCAGGCATTGACGACCGGCGACACGAACACGGTAGAAGCAACACAACCGCTGATGAACGAGGCAACCGCCCTGGCATCGGCAACCGGCGCCTGTGTGCTGCTGGTGCATCACGTGGCGAAGGGTTCGACCCGGGAAATCCGGACGGCACTTGACGCTATGGAAGCCATCCGCGGGAGTGGTGCGATTGCCGGCACCGCCCGCGCCGCCTATGTCATGTGGCCGCCCGCCGACGGTGGCAAGAAAGAGTGCGACGTTCTCGGGGAGCGATACGAAGAGGGAAAAATTGCATTCGGCATCGTGGCGAAGAAATACGGCGACGCCCGACGCGACCGCACAGTGTTTGTGCGCGACGCCCGCGGCATCCTGCAAGACCGAACGCAGCAATTCAATATGCTGTCTGGCACCGACGACAGCGACACGCTACGCGCCGCCCTGCTGAATGCCATCCGGGAAAGGTGGCAGGATGGTGCTTCATTCGCTGCGAGCCACGGCGCCAACGGACTGCACACCCGCCGCTTTGAACTGCCGGAAATCTTCCACGAGAAGACGCGCCCATGGTTTGAAGAGCAGACGGGGAAAATGCTATCCGACGGCTGCATCAAGCGCTTGCCGTACCGCGGTGGTGGCGCCCGCCTGTGTCCGCCAGAGGCGACCTGTGCCGTACCGAAGCCCGCGCCAGAGGATGAAATCGATTCGCCAGAGGCCGAAGAATGCGCGCCAGAGGTGGCGGTATGATCGCCCGGATTATGACGTTTCACTGTGCGGATTTTCTTTCTGTGCGGCACAGTGCGGAGCTTGGCACAGTTCGCGCAAAAACAAGAATTGAGCAATGGCAAGGGTTTGCGTCCCGTTTTTATGCCATTGGAACTGTGCCAAAAGTAAACTGTGCCAAACCTTCGCACAGTTCCCAACCTATTGATTACAAATGGAAATCTGAACTGTGCAACTGTGCCCCCCTAAAGGGGGGTAGAGATTCCGGCACAGTACCGGAAATCTCACCCCCTTCGCGGGAGTCGGGGAAGGAAGAAAAACCGCTCTTCTCTGGCACGAAAAGGGATAGAGCATGAGCACCGAAACCTGCCCCGAGTGCGGCGACCGATTCGAGAAAGACGCTTCCTGGAAGAGAACTTGTCTGGCCTGCTGGAAGGAATCGAAGCGGGCCGAGCATGACGAGCTGCTGGAGTTGCGCGAGGAAGTCGCTGAGCACCGCCGCCTGCTGGCCGAGAGGAAAGCCGCCGCCATTGAATCCGACATGCTCGCCCGCCTGATTCGCCTCTGCCACCCGGACAAGCACGGCAACAGCCAAGCCGCCAACCAGGCGACACAATGGCTACTGGCACAACGGCATGAGTGATGCGCCGACAGGAAGAGCGGGTCCTCCTGGGGCATTTTGGACTGCGGGTAATGCGAAGCCCGGCCTGGCGCTAGGCCATCTGCCTAAAATATAGGCAACTGCATGCGAATAATTCTCATCTGGAGTTTTCCGCAATGACTGAGACACCCTCCGAATTCGCCAGACGGCTTGGCGTGAATAAATCAACTGTCTGCCGGGCGATTCAAGAAGGACGCTTGCTCGCATCAGGCGGAAAGCTAGACGTGGCAGACAATCTGCGCCGATGGGAAGCCACAAAACCGGGCACCCGCGCTGACGTAGCCGCCCGACACGCCGCGAAACGGGTAAAGGCAATACCCTTGGTACCTGGCGCAAAGACAACGCCCCAGAACGCGATTACAGCGGTCGAAGAAGTCCCCGGCATCGCCGACCTACCCGAGTGAGGTTATGATGATGATTTGCGCGGACGCGCGATTTTCTGGGGGGTTGGACATGATGCACCGGTTTCTGTTTGCGGCGGCCGTTGTGGCTGCTTTCGGTCTGCCGGCCGACGGCCAGGCGCAAACGATCTACTACAAGTGCCGGGCGCCGGGCGGCGGGGCGACGTCGTATAGCGACACGCCGTGCCGCCGGGGTGAATCCGAGGTGCGGGTAATTGCGGCACCGGCGGATAGCGGGCCGCCGGCGACGGCATCGGCGCCACCTAGTGGGCAGCCTTCGACGCAAGAGCGGCAGGCGCGGTTGCTCGACGCGAAGGTAGCCGAGGCGATCGGGTCGGGCGATCTGTCGCGCGCGAAGGGGCTGGCGCTGACGGCGGAGCACTGGCAGATGATCGCGGCGGCGGAGCGGGGGGCGGCGCCGGTGACGGGGCGAACCAGCGCGGATCTGCGGGCGGATGCGCGCAACAGCCGGGAGTGCAAGGAGGCGCAGTGGAGCTACGATGTCGACTCCAGCTCGAATCGCAAGGACGCGGCGGTGATCGGCGCGTCGAGGCGGCGGATGTATTCGGCGTGCGGGATGGACGAGCCGCAGCAGGTCAACAACCGGATCTACATCCAAAACGCGCCGCCTGTCTATCGACCGCGGTGAGCGGGTCGGATGGGATCGCAGATCGACGGCCTGCCGCCGATGCAGCGCAGGGAACAGACATGGAATGCCGTCGAGCGCGCCGAAGCCATCCTGCAGGCGGCCGGCCCGCGTCCTCTACGTCGAAGCGAACAGCCTTGAATCCGCCGTCCGCAAGATCGAGCAGCGCGAGTCCCGGCTGTGCTTTCAGGCCTGCATGGACTCCTGGCCTGGCCGTCTGGCCACCCGTGGTATATCGCGGTAGCACTCCGACCTGGCCCGGCTGATCGCGGTCAGAGGCCCACCAATGCCGCGCCTATCCCGACGGGGAGAAAACCGGGAACCCTTGCCCGGCTGGCGCGGCATCCTGAATCAAGGGCGAAGCGTGAAAGGGGCGCTATGCGTATTCAGTTGAAATGGCAATTCAAGAAGACACGGACTCGCCATACGTATCAATTAGCTGGTAATGGGCCGTTTTTCAAAAAGTCCGATCCCGCAGAAGTGCCGACGGCTGAAAACGACGATCCCATTCCGCTGGGCGCAGTTGCTCAATGTGCGGCGCGTGCGAAGGCCACCAAGGGCGGTGTTCCATTTGATCAGCTCACTTATCAGGACTTCACACGGCAAATGGTGCGAGGGCTTGTCGAAGCGGCTCGCGCCGGGCGAATTCATCTTGTTGACGAAATAGGTCTTCCTGGAACATTCGACGAGATACTGGAAAGAGCACGCGATGACGGATGGACATGTGACGCTTGGTCCAACCCTGGCGCAACAGAGACAGAAAAGAACTTTTCATACTGCCTCGTCCTATTCTCGACGCTTGATTCGATAAACGCTTGGGCGGCAACTGTGGGCGACGAGTTCTACATCGACGCGCCTGAGCAAGCCGCCGTCCCTTCTGGAGCGCCAGAGAAGGCCGCGCCAGAGGTAACGCCTACAGGCATACCCAAGGAGGAGATTCTAGCTGTCGATTGGCCGCTATTTGGACAGTTCAACCAAGAGAGCCTTTCTACTGCCCTGTCTGACGTGCCGGAATGGCTGAAGCCCGCCCGCACTGCAAGAGGCTCGCCCGGCAAGGCGTCTGCACTCTGGAATCCCGCCAAACTTGCGGATTGCATTGTCAGTAAGAAATATGCCAATCAGAAGGCGGCAGTCTCATTCATTGGCAAGTACTTTGCTGACTGGCTGCCCGAGTGGGAGAAGCTCCAAGAGTATCGGTAAACGCGCTGCCGGCATCAATACCGGCACAACATACCGGCATCAATACCGGCAAGCACGCCGGCAGCCCTTGCAATTGCTGGCTTTCAATACCGGCGGCAAAGCCTAGAGCACGTGCCGTAATTTGAACTGCATTCCATACCGTGCAAACGGGTTTCTTGGAGTACAGTTAAATGAAAGACGCCAATACAGCACCGAGCATTCGCCCGGGTGCGAAAATCACAACCGAAGAAGGCGCCGAGAGGATGCGGAATCAGCCGCAGACATGGCGCGCCGGGTATTGCCGCAACGGGCATTATCTCGGCATGGTTCCCGTCAAGCTCGCCAATAACCACTTGCTTTGGGACGAGGCTGAAGTCGACGCGCTGATCGCAGGCAAGGCCGTCAAGATTCCCGACGCCGCGCAGATCGACGCACACGCAGCACGCAAGGCTGCCAACGCATTGAAGGTGCCTGCGCATATCCGCGCCAAGGCCGAAGCGAAGGCCAAGCGCCTGGCCACCGGCGAGGGCGCCTAAATGAGAAACGCCCCCGACCGCCAAGCAATCGAGAGCGCCAAAGACAGGCCGAATTCTATCACCCCCGACGCGATCAAGGCCCGCATCATGGCCGGCGAGATCGTCGGAGCGCTCGATTACCCCGAAGCTGACAGGCCGCTGTTCTGGGCCGCAATCGCCCGTGTCCGCGACGATCTGCCAGCCGTCAAGCCGACCTGGCGCACCATCAACGAGCAGCACGTCGACGGCCTGCGGACTCGGCAGAAGTTGTTCCGGATTTGCCCGCGCCAGCGAGGTGTCATTGACGCGACACTGGCCGGACTTCTCGCCCTGGCCGTGACGTGCGCTGCGTTGCTTGCAGGAGGGCTGCCGGCATGAGCCGCGACCCTATCGCCGAAATCGAGCGCGCCCGCTCTGCGCTGATGTTCCTCGACGCCGGCACCGACCACAACGCCTGGGTGAAGACCGCCATGGGCGCCAAAGCTGCCGGGCTGGACTTCGAGGACTTCCACGACTGGAGCGCCAGAGCCCGCAACTACAGCAGCGAGGCCGAATGCCGCTCAGTCTGGCGAAGCATCAAGGAAGGCGCTATCGGCGCCGGTTCGCTGTTCCATGCTGCGCGCGCCGCCGGCTGGACTGATGGCGCCGAAGCGCCCGCCAAACGCCCACAATCGCACCAAGAGAGGCGCAAGGCGCCAGAGCAGCCCAAGCCCCCGCCGCATGACCCGCGCGCCTTGTGGAACGGCTGCGAGCCGGCCCCCATCGACCAGGAATACATCGAACGAAAGCGCGGATTGCCCGATGGCCTGCGCGTCTATCACGGCCCGCTGATGATTGCCGGGCAAGCCTGCGCCGGTTCGCTGGTGCTGCCGTGCTCGACACTGGCCGGCGAAGTGGTGAGCCTGCAATTCGTACCGACTGACGGCAAGAAGCTGTTCCTGCCGGGCTGCAAGTTGCCGCCCGACGCCTGCCTGATCGTCGGTGGCCCTTTCCGGGAAGGACACCCGATCTACATCGCTGAGGGCATCGGGCAGGCATGGAGCGCGCATCAGGCGACGCGTGCACCGGCTGTCTGCTGCTTTGGAGTCGCTCGCATGGCATCGGTGACCAAGGCCTTGCGCGAGCGATACCCTGGCGCCCGGCTGGTGGTGGTGTCGGACTCCGGCAAGGAAAACCAGTGTGCCGCAATCGCCAAGGAGGTATCTGGCGCATGGGTGGAACTGCCCGCAGGAAGCCCGCAAAACTTCGATCTGAACGACCTGCACCAAGCCGAGGGGCTGAAGGCTGTCACTGCCCTTCTGGAGCGCCCCAAGGAAGTGCAGCGACGATTCAACCTGGCGGAGCGCACCGCCGCCCGTCTGTTCATCGGCGAGCCGCCGCCCGTCAACTGGCTTGTTCGGGGAATCTTTCCGCTTGGTGTGTGCTGTCTTGTCGCATCGCCGCCAAACGTCGGCAAGAGCTTTCTTTCTCTCGACATGGCCGCGAAGGTGGCAGGCTACCCCGGCCCGCTCTGCCCGGGTTACTCCTTTGGTGCCGAGGTGGCCGCGCATGGCCGCGCCGTCTATGTCTCGGCAGAAGATGACGAGCCGGAGATTCACCGCCGCCTGTGGAGTCTCTGCGGTGGCGTCATGCCCGACCGCCTGCTTGTGCTGTCTCTGCCGGACGTGGGGCACTTCGGCATTATCGAGGCCGACCGCACCACGAAGGAATTCAAGCCTACCGAGGCATGGCGCGACCTCGTTGCGGAGATCCGCGAACTGCCCGACGTGAGGCTGATTCTGCTGGATACGCTCCAGGCATTGACGACCGGCGACACGAACACGGTAGAAGCAACACAACCGCTGATGAACGAGGCAACCGCCCTGGCATCGGCAACCGGCGCCTGTGTGCTGCTGGTGCATCACGTGGCGAAGGGTTCGACCCGGGAAATCCGGACGGCACTTGACGCTATGGAAGCCATCCGCGGGAGTGGTGCGATTGCCGGCACCGCCCGCGCCGCCTATGTCATGTGGCCGCCCGCCGACGGTGGCAAGAAAGAGTGCGACGTTCTCGGGGAGCGATACGAAGAGGGAAAAATTGCATTCGGCATCGTGGCGAAGAAATACGGCGACGCCCGACGCGACCGCACAGTGTTTGTGCGCGACGCCCGCGGCATCCTGCAAGACCGAACGCAGCAATTCAATATGCTGTCTGGCACCGACGACAGCGACACGCTACGCGCCGCCCTGCTGAATGCCATCCGGGAAAGGTGGCAGGATGGTGCTTCATTCGCTGCGAGCCACGGCGCCAACGGACTGCACACCCGCCGCTTTGAACTGCCGGAAATCTTCCACGAGAAGACGCGCCCATGGTTTGAAGAGCAGACGGGGAAAATGCTATCCGACGGCTGCATCAAGCGCTTGCCGTACCGCGGTGGTGGCGCCCGCCTGTGTCCGCCAGAGGCGACCTGTGCCGTACCGAAGCCCGCGCCAGAGGATGAAATCGATTCGCCAGAGGCCGAAGAATGCGCGCCAGAGGTGGCGGTATGATCGCCCGGATTATGACGTTTCACTGTGCGGATTTTCTTTCTGTGCGGCACAGTGCGGAGCTTGGCACAGTTCGCGCAAAAACAAGAATTGAGCAATGGCAAGGGTTTGCGTCCCGTTTTTATGCCATTGGAACTGTGCCAAAAGTAAACTGTGCCAAACCTTCGCACAGTTCCCAACCTATTGATTACAAATGGAAATCTGAACTGTGCAACTGTGCCCCCCTAAAGGGGGGGTAGAGATTCCGGCACAGTACCGGAAATCTCACCCCCTTCGCGGGAGTCGGGGAAGGAAGAAAAACCGCTCTTCTCTGGCACGAAAAGGGATAGAGCATGAGCACCGAAACCTGCCCCGAGTGCGGCGACCGATTCGAGAAAGACGCTTCCTGGAAGAGAACTTGTCTGGCCTGCTGGAAGGAATCGAAGCGGGCCGAGCATGACGAGCTGCTGGAGTTGCGCGAGGAAGTCGCTGAGCACCGCCGCCTGCTGGCCGAGAGGAAAGCCGCCGCCATTGAATCCGACATGCTCGCCCGCCTGATTCGCCTCTGCCACCCGGACAAGCACGGCAACAGCCAAGCCGCCAACCAGGCGACACAATGGCTACTGGCACAACGGCATGAGTGATGCGCCGACAGGAAGAGCGGGTCCTCCTGGGGCATTTTGGACTGCGGGTAATGCGAAGCCCGGCCTGGCGCTAGGCCATCTGCCTAAAATATAGGCAACTGCATGCGAATAATTCTCATCTGGAGTTTTCCGCAATGACTGAGACACCCTCCGAATTCGCCAGACGGCTTGGCGTGAATAAATCAACTGTCTGCCGGGCGATTCAAGAAGGACGCTTGCTCGCATCAGGCGGAAAGCTAGACGTGGCAGACAATCTGCGCCGATGGGAAGCCACAAAACCGGGCACCCGCGCTGACGTAGCCGCCCGACACGCCGCGAAACGGGTAAAGGCAATACCCTTGGTACCTGGCGCAAAGACAACGCCCCAGAACGCGATTACAGCGGTCGAAGAAGTCCCCGGCATCGCCGACTATCGCAAGGCCGAACTTATGGCGGCGATCAGCACGGCGAAACTTGAGATTGCACTGCGGACTGGCGAGCGTTTCCCGGTGGCGGACATCGGAAGCCATGCCGGAGCGCTTGGGGGCAACGCTGCGCGCGTCCCTCGAACGACTTGTCGACACGACGGCAGCCCGCCTGACGCTCGCCACCCACGAACGAGAGCCGCGTCGACCTGATACGGGCGGAAACCGCCAGCATCAAACGCCTGATGACGAAGCAACTCGTGCGCTCGTTTCGGGCATTGCGAGAAGGCGCCAAGACGAAATGAGGCGCGACGCCCTGCTGGCCGGCCGCGCGCCGCTCCTCGAAACTTTGGTGGTGATGGGTGGAATTGAACCACCGACCTATGGGTTATGAATCCATCGCTCTAACCGACTGAGCTACATCACCACAAGGCGGCCGATTATAGGACCCTCTCAATATCCTGGTCAAGTTGAAGCCTTGTCCAACAGCCCTGACGCATGACCCAGCCGAATCGAGGCTGTTGGCCGGTAGGGACCGCTTTCGTCACCTGCGCGGTCACATTGCGGGTAGCGAGCAGGCAAGCGGTGTGTCAGCGCGGATGGTGTAGGGTCAGTCAGGAGGCTGTTGAGAGGGCGTTGGCTCTCCGCGACGATCGGTAGGCGAGCCTTTCCCGGCGCGGAGAGCGCTCTGCTTGGGACGAGGTTTTGGGCAAGCCCGGGCCAGGTTATCGTTCAGCTTGAGATGCTGACGCCCGTTCGAACCGAAGACATAGTCGAGTCGTTGCCCCAGGTGAAGTGTTGTTGGCGCCTTCCCCAGTGCCGCTGCAGAGTCTGCGGTTTCAGGGAATGCAGGGCGTCGAACTTCCTGCCAGACTGTGGACAAGGCCTGGTCCCCGAGGACGATCATGAACTGCCAGTGGTAGCCACGGCCGCGCTGCATCACCGGTCCGTTGGCGTAGAGGCCATCGAGCAGGAGCGGGATCGGCAGACGCCGGTGGACCTTGCATGGATGCATGCGGGGGCAATGAGAAAATCGTGACTACCCTCGGCGCATCGAGCACGGACAACGGCATGCGCGAGAATCCCGCATTCGAGATACCGGCGGCTTCACGTTCAAGATGGGCTGGACCGGAAGCGTCCTGGCGGCGGAAAGAACGCTGCGCCGGCTCGGGCTGCGCTTCAGCTCGTCGCTGGCCCAGGCCACTGTCCTGGCATCCGCAGCCCGGCGACGTCGCGGTGTAAGGAATGGCGCCGTCGGCGCGACCAATGGCCCAGCATTGGCCGCCGCCCGCCCCGGATATCGTTCAGAATGGCCACCTGGACATCACCGGCCATGACAGGATGGCCGTCGACACCATCGCCAGAATTCTCGGAGACCTCGAACACCATGCAGCGCTTCTGCCGCCTTCTCGCCATACTCCTCACCACCCTGCTGGCAAACGGGACACTGGCTGCCGAGCCGCCGCTGAAGTTCGGCGTTGGCCTCTTTCAGCCCGACAAGGATAGAAATGATGCCACCTACCGCCCACTCGCCAATTACCTTTCAGCCCGGCTCGATCGCCCGGTCGAACTGCGCACTGTCGATAGCTGGGAGGGTCTCGCCAAGTCGCTCGCCAACGGTGAAACCGACATGGCCCTGATGGGACCGTGGGGCTACGTGCTCGCGAACAACGAGGCGGGCGCCCAGGTCGTCTCGACCATCCTCTACGACGGCAAGCCCGAGTATTTCGCGATCATGGTCACCCATCCGAATTCCGGCATCCACAGCGTCGCCGATCTCAAGGGCAGAACCTTTGCCTTCGGCGACAAGGGATCGACTTCGGGTTACCTGATTCCCCTGCATTACTTCATGACCCAGGGGATCAACCCGGACACCTATTTCGCCAAAACGCTGCACACCAGGCACCAGGCGATCGAAACGCAGGTCACGCAGGGGCTGCTGGATGCTGGCGCCGACTACAACCGCAACCGCAACGCGATGATCGAACAGGGCCTGATCAAGGCCGAGCAATCCCGGATTTTCTGGCAATCGGCGCCGTTGCCCAACGACGCCGTCGCCGTCAGCAAGGCGCTGTACGCTGACAAGGCCTTCGTGGCCCGCCTGCAGGCCGCACTGACCGACGTCGGCAATGCGCTGAAGACCAACCCCGCCCTGCTGCCGCCGCATTACACCGGCTTTGTCAGCCGTGACAACACCTTCTACAAGCCGATCCGCGACGCCGGCCTCGCAACCGGCAAGCTGCAGGCCAAGTGATGACGGTGCTCGCCCCGCCGGCTCGCCTGGGAGACCACTTCGGTGGTCGCCTCGGCTTCCTCGGGCTGGCGCTGGCCTATGCGCTGCTCGTAGCCGCCTGTGTCGTTTCGCTGCTGGCCGAAAACGAGTTGTCGCTGGGGCGCAATCCGCTGGCCAACCTGGTGAAGACGGCAGGGGAGTTCGCCCGACCGAGCTTCGTCGACGTCTGGTTCGGCAACCCGCAGCTGGAGTATCGCAGTGATGACGGCAACCTGCTGCGCGTCGAGAACCGCCAGGAAGTCGAGCGGAACCACCTGACCGCGCTCGCTGAGGCGACCTGGACGACCATCCGCATCGCCACACTGGGCTCCCTGCTGGGCGCCATCCTCGCCCTGCCGCTTGCCGTGCTCACCGCGCGCAACCTCTTGGCACCACGGCCGCTGGCCTGGCTGGCCAAGGGCCTGCTCGACGTGACGCGGTCGATTCACACGCTGGTTTTCGGGCTGGTGCTGGTCGGCATCGTCGGTCTCGGGCCGACGGCGGGCATTCTGGCCATTGCCCTGCATTCGCTGGGCAGCTACGGCAAGCTCTTCGCCGAGTCCATCGAGACCCTCGACATGGCGGCAATCAACGCTGTGCGCAGCGTAGGCGCCGGACCGGTGCAGGTATTCTTCAACGCCATCTGGCCGGCCGTCCTGCCACAGTTCGTTTCCAGCCACCTGTACATCTGGGAGTTCAATATCCGCGACTCGACGATCCTCGGCATCATCGGCGCCGGCGGACTCGGCCTGCTGATCTCCGAAGCCACATCGTTGTTTCAATGGGGAAGGCTATCGACCGTGCTGCTCGTCGTCTTCCTGCTGGTGACATCCTTCGACGCCATGAGCCGGCGCATCCGCAAGGCCCTGCTATGAATGCTGCGCCATCCACTGCCGCCGTCGCTCTGAAGTCGCTGGCCTGCCGCGCGGGCGGCCGCACGCTGCTGGCGATCGACGAGCTGGTCGTCGCCGAGGGCGAGCGCATCGCCGTCGTCGGTCACAATGGCGCCGGCAAGACGACTCTGCTGCGACTCCTGAGCGGCTTCATGCCACCGGCCCAAGGCACCGCCGAAGTGCTCGGCCGGGCGCTGGAAGAACCCTTGCCCGCTGCTGCATTGCGGGTGCTGCGGCAGGAAGTCGGCCAGGTCCTGCAGGGCCTGCACCTGGTTGCCCGGCTGTCGGCGCTGGAGAACGTGCTCATCGGCTCGCTTGGCCGGGTCACCGGCTGGCGCAGCTGGACACGCTGTTACCCGACGCAGGAAGTCGCCGAGGCCGAAACCTCCCTGCATGCGGTGGGCCTCCTGGCGCAGGCCAGGACGCGGGCCGACAGGCTCTCCGGCGGCGAGAAGCAGAAGGTGGCGATTGCCCGCCTCCTGATGCAGCGGCCCCGCCTGATTCTCGCCGACGAGCCGACCGCCGCCCTCGACCCGTCAGCCGCCGCCGAGGTCTGCCATCTGCTGGTCAAGGCGGCGCGACAGGCAACGCTGATCACCGTCGTGCATAACCCAGCCCTCCTGCCACTGCTGGCGGAACGGGTGATCGGCTTCAGGCAGGGGCGGATCGCGTTTGATCTGCCGCTGGCCAAGGTGAGCGATCAGGATCTGGCCGATCTGTACCGGCCGGACGGCGGCGCCGGGCGCCGCCCCGCGGCAGAAGCACGCCCTGCACGCGGCGGCGATACTGGCGAACGTCCCGGTAGACCTGGGAATTTCGCCCGATTCCGTGAACATCAAGGGCAAGACCAACGAGAAGCTCGGCTATCTCGGGCGCCAGAAAGCGATCGAGGCGCAGGCGGTGTCGTCGAACGTGCGCTCTGAGAGCGGCCAGCAACCTGGCGCGCGGCCCGAGCAGGCCCGTGTCTTCTTCGCCCTGTGGCCGCAGCCGGAAGTCGCGCGGTATCTGGCGGATGTCGCCGATTCCGTTGCCACGAGAGCCGGCGGGCGGGCGACACGTCAGGCAGCCATCCACCTGACCCTGGCCTTCATCGGCGACGTGCCGATCGAACGTCTGCCGGATCTGGAGCGCGCGGCGCGCGCGGTGCGCTGCGAAGCCTTCGACCTGACGCTGGACCGCTTCGGCCTCTGGCGCCATAACTGCATCTTCCAGGCCGGTTGCAGCGTTCCGCCAGCGGCGCTCGCCGCCCTGTCGGCCGCCCTCACCGTGGCATTGTCGGCCGCCGGATTCGCCGTGGCCGATGCCCGGCGAACCTTCATCCCGCATGTCACGCTGGTGCGCAAGCTAGTCGCCCTCGATGCCGAATTGCCGGAGTGCGAACCGGTGGCGTGGAGCAACCGGCAGTTCGTCCTGGTGCGCTCGACCCCGTCGGCGCACGGGTCATCCTATCGGACCATTGCCGAGTTCCCGCTGCTCGCCGGTTCCCGCTGAGCCCTGGCTGCGACCAACTCCTCGCTGACGCCGCCTACTTCATGAATTGCCAGGGGCCGCCATCCTGGGGTTTGAGGAAGCTAGAAAGGGACAGACCACGATTTCCCGCTCGCCACAGTCCACTCAAGCTGCGGCGCAAGCAGGGACGAGACGGTTTCATCGGGGAGCGGCTTGTGCATTGTCCGATATTGCCCGTCGACAGGTTTGCGGCTGACGAGCAACTCGCCGTTCATCAGGTCGAGCAGCCAGACTTCCGGAATGGCGTGACGCGCGTAGAGATCCAGCTTCACGCCACGGTCAAAGCTGATGGAGGAGTGGGCGACTTCGACAATCAACAGCACATCGCTGGCGCCGGGCAAGCTGTCCATGTAATTGCCCGGCTTGAGCAAGGCGATATCGGGTTGCGGCTCCGAGCAATTGTCGAGCCGGACAGGATTTTGGACGCTGACCAGATAATCATCGCGGGCAGCAAGGGTGAATAACCGGGCCAGACAGCTGACGACAAAAGCATGCTGGCTGCCAATCGGCGCCATATCGACGATCTCCCCGTCAATGAGTTCCACGCGGCTGTCTTCGCCAAAAATCCCCGCCTCGGCCATTTTGTGATAGTCGGCGACGCTAATCCTGTGGCGTGCCTGCGCCATCAGTTCGCTCATGTTTCCCATGTTCGCTGCCTCATGCGAAATGCTTGACTGTGATGATAGCGCAGATTTCGCGGGCAGCTCGGTCCTGGCGACTCAAATGGGGGCAATTGAAACTGTTGGTCGATGGATGTGGAAAGGTCGAACAGAGGGGTAAAGCCCTTGAGGGGTGAGCTGGAGGTGGATAGCATCGTACAGATCCGACAGCCGAACTTCCCCGTCCCCACCCGTCGCCTCTGCTTCCCTCGCGTCGCGGGCGAGATGGATGGCGCTCATGGCTTCCGCCCACTGTTCCTGCCACTGCGCCAGTTGCGTGCCACTTGCCAATACGGCGGCGTCGGCATGTTTCATCGCGGCGTCCGCGTTGGCCCGGTTGCTGGCCCTCAGCTGTCGCTGAGTGGCCTGCTCGGCGTGTCTTTTGGCGACGCCGCGAGCCCGCGCCAGGGTTTCGGAGAAGCCTTCACCCGGTGCGGGGCGGGGAGTTTCATCAGGCCATAGATTTCGCCGAGCCGGGTACGGATGTCCTGGGCAAGCTTGCGGCGCTGCTGCGCCTCCAGCCGCTTCGCCTGACTGGCATCGAACTTCTGCAGGAAGGCCTCGCGCCTGGCGGCCCAGGGCGCGGCGTCGGACGACCTGTCGATGGCAGCTGCCGGCATCGTCGATCGCTGTACGGCGGCAAGGGATGTCAGCTGCGACATGCTATTGGTCTGCAACTCGCTCGAAGCGGTCGGCGAACTGCTGACCAACTGGCACAGGTGCTTGACCCGCTGCGCGCACGTCGTGTCGATCGCCCTTTCCCTGCCACTACCGCCCTCGACTGGCCGAGCCGACAGCAGGACCCGACTTACCTCGCCCGCGTCGCGTCAGTACGTAGGGTGCAACAAGCGAAGCGAATTGCACCAGCGACCGAATGCCGGAGTCGACCTCACTCAGGCATCGGGCGAATTACGCGACTTTTGCAGCAGTCTTCCTGTCCTATTTCCGCGCTCCGGGTTCGGCAAAAACTTCCATCGGCACGTGAAAGCGCGCAGCCAGCGCGCACACTTGGCGAAGATTGAGCCGCCGCTTTCCGGTCAGCAGGTCAGAAATCACTGACTGCGTGCCGACTTCCGGCAGGTCGGATTGCTTGAGCCCGTGTTCTTCCATCAAGCAGGCAAGCATCCCCTCTGGAGAAAGTGTATCCGGCCAAGGGTGCACGCGACCTTCGTACTCTCGAATGCGATCGGCGACCAGGTCTACCAGGGCAAAGACGGGGTGATGCTCTTCGGCGCCAAAGCGGCCGAAGCATTCATCCACGAAGCCCAGAAGCGCTTCATAGTGAGCCTCATCTCGAACAGGCCCTGATAGTCCAAGCGCTGCATCGACTAACGCCCAAGGCGCCAGAATGTCGGTCACACTCATTTCCAGTCTCCTTTGTCGTACTCTCGATGCGTCAGAACGGCCTTCACATACAGTCGCTGCGCATCGAAATGAATTCCCGCGATCAGCCGGTACTTGTTGCCGCCAATGTTGAACACGAAATGCTCTCCCACCTTATCCACCCCTCTGAACGTGTCGCGCAACGCAGAGAAGTGATCGTATCGCCCCGTCTCGATCAGCCGCCGAAATGCCTGCAGCGGCGCGTCCGCCTCCGGGTGCAGTGCGGAGAAGTCGCGCAGGGCCTTGTTCGATATCAGCTTCATGCGGCAATCGTATAGCACTCTGCGATATTCCTCAATACGCATGGCCTGCACAATGCTTGGCGCTATAGGTGGCAGGCGAACCGGCCTGCCGGAATTCGGGCGCCTGTGAAGGGGAGAAAAGGGGAGAAAAGAAGGAGAAAAGAAGGAGAAAAGAAGGAGAAAAGGGGCCAGGCTCACACGTCAAGTGACACCTGGTCCTGTGGTCCCGTTCCTTCAAGCATTGCCTTCCGTGGCCGACCCCGCGGGCGAATTTCGCGCCGCTGTCCAGTCGCCCGTTCGATGCTGTCGATAAACCGCGCATCCCCGAGTGGCTGCCCCTGATCCAGGGCCATGCGGATGTCGCTGATTGCATCGGTATCGAGTTCCGGGCGGAACAAGGACCGATAGTTCGCCAGCCGCTCAGCCTCGTTTGCCCCGAGACTGGAATACACCACATGCGGAGTCAGCAATGAGTCAGGTTGCCCCAGTCCGTTCGCCCGATAACTGCTCCAGCGATAATGCGCCAGGTCATCGACCATCGCTGCGCGCACGGGATTGAGTTCGATATAGCGCTGACAGAGAAGCAGATAGGCATCGGCCTGCACCAGAGAAGACTTGTAGCGGCTGTCCCACAAGGTGCCGGTGCGATGGTACGTCTTGTTGATGTACTGCACGTAGCGCCGGCCCAGCGAAATCATCAGCCGGGAGACAGCCTCGGATTCCGGCGGAGACAGCAAGAGATGCACGTGGTTGGTCATCTGGACGTAGGCGTGCAGCGCGCAGCCGGCGGCTTTGCACGCCTCGCCCAGCCATTCGCGGTAGGCGAGGTAGTCTTCCTCAGCGAAGAAGCAGGCGTCGCGGTTATGTCCCCGCTGAACGACGTGCAGGGGAAGACCTGGGAGATGAATGCGGGGGCGACGGGGCATGTCGTTGAGGATAGCAGGTTTTGCCAGTTAAATTGAGCCTGGCCCCTTTCTGCCATTTCTGGTTAGTGAATCCGTTGGGGAAAGTGCCAAGGTCGGCCATGGTGCCCGACTGAAAGAGAAATGCGTGGGATGCGCCCTTCGTAGTGTCACTCCAACCCGTAATTTGTCCCGCGTCGTTGATCGCTGTTGCTTGGCTTCGACCCGAGCCATCAGGCAATATTCCTAGACTGGCTATATTCCCCGCCTCCCATAGAACTGCTCTGTCCCCATCGAAAGAAGAACTCCTTCCCACAACTTGACCGCTATTGTTTATACCTAACGCAACACTGTCGTTGCCACCCGGCAGGACTCCTAAATCAGTCATAGTTCCTGACTGCCACATAAATGCCCGAATGCCTGACGTACTTTGGCTGTACCCAACAACTTGACCAAAATCATTAGTGCCAAATCCGTAACTAGCCCCCCTCCTGGAAGCACACCTAAATCAGCGAATGAATAAGTAGGTGCCGCCTGCGCACTACCTATTATAAATGCCAAAGCTCCAAGCATCAGGGCGGGAATGAATTTCATTATAGCCCCTATATTATTGTTTATGGTTCATTATAAATTGCGGGTTGTTAGCTCAAGAGCAACCCCAAGAGGGATTCGAGAAGTCGGCTTCCGCGTTTTTAGGCGTTGTTAAAAAGGACACGGTTTCCAAAAAGGGAAGAAAAGAGGGAAGAAAGGGGGCCTGGCTCACACATCAAGTGACATCTGGTCCTGTGGCCCCGTTTCTTGCTTTACTCTACCCTTTGATTCACGTGGTTGGTCATTGACCAGGCCCCTTTGACCCTGATGACCCCGATCTTGTCTTATGCAGCCCGCAACAAAAACTCGACCTTAATGGCCTCAAATGGAAAGACAATGCGGCCGTCCTCAGTACGGTCGAGCACGCCAGCGTTGAGCAATGCGGTCACATCACCGTGAACGGCCTTCACATCTCGACCGACGCGGCGGGCGGCTTCACGGATTGAAACGGGGCCAGCCCCACGCAATGCCTTCAACAGTTCCCATCGCTTTTCGGTGAGTACCTTCCAGAGCAGTTCTGGCGTGGCGAAGCTGATGTGCGCGGACCGTTGGGGTTTATCGGTCCTCCACGCCTGGGTGAAGTCCTCCATCGCATCGGACGGCGAACGGACGTCAAGTGTCACTGTTTTCATAATTCCACCTCTCAATGTCGTGCTGGAAGTCGGCAATCAATTGGTCGGGGGTCGTGAAGCTGTAGTCGCTCTCGGCCTGACCGAAATGTCGATGGTCGCCTTTGCCAACTTCGTTGTCGTAGCGCAAGACACACTTGCCACGGACGACATACGCAAGCCGATACTTGAAACCATGAGCCGACCCCTCAACGGGTTTAGGAAGCCGCCACAACACCAGTTCCGCAAAGGCCGATTCGGAGTACGGAATACGCGTAGAGATGAGCAGGACGACTTTCATGATGGAGATCATGCCAACACATCGCCGTGTTGTCAATGGCTCCAACGCTTAGTGATGAGCCACCAGTAGTTCGTACTGGTGGCCGGTTTCCCACCCACGGCCATGGCTTTGTCAGACACCCCGGCTGATGAAAGCCATGACCGTTCCCCGACGCCGCAAGCGGGTGAGGGGAGATTCGTGAGTCGCTGGCGTGCCAATCACGTTGACAGATGATGCGCCTGGAAAGCGCCGGCACCAATCGAAGCTTCGGCGACCTCGAGCAGGTGTTCGTGGTGCGTCAGGAAAAGCACCTGCGTTCGTTGCGACAGGTCGGCCAGCACCTTGAAGGTCGCCGCCGCCGCTTCGTCGTCGAACTGGATCATGATGTCATCGACAATGACCGGCAGGGGTTCCCCGTTGTCCAGATGCCCCTCGATCGCCGCCAGCCGCAAGGCGAGGAAAAGCTGATCGCGGCGACCGGTGCTCAACTGCGCCATGGTCAGGCGTTCGCCGTCGCCGCGTCCCGCCTTGAGAATCTGCCGGTCTTCGTCGTAGTCGACCACGACACCGGTGTAGCGGCCGGCGGTGATGGTGGCAAAGCGCTTCGATGCCTGCTCGATCAGCGGTCCCTGGTTACGCTTCTGGTAAGTGTCGATGACCTGCGCCAGCACCGCCGAGGCAATCCGCGACGCCGCGTAGTCGGCACCGAGCTCGGCAATTCGTGCCGCGTTCTGTGCTGTCATTTGTTGCGCATCGGCAGCCACCGCGGATCCATCCATTTTCTCGAACGTCTGCCTGGCAGTGAGGTAAGCCGCATGCCGCTGCTGCACGTCGGCTGCGTTCTGTTCGCTGTGCTGCAGGTTGCGGGCCAGCGCCTCGGCAACGACATCGGGATCCTGGCCTGCGGCCTGCCTGAGCGCTTCTGCCAGCGGCAGGCCGGCGGACTGGACGAGCCGAGCTTCGATTTCCCGGACCTGGGTCACCAGTGCAGCCCGTTGCGCGCTCTGTCCTTCAACCAGTTCGAGGCTTTCGATCGTGCGGCAGTCGGCCTGGACCAGCAGCCTTGTCGATGATGCGCGTGGCTTCCTCGGCGGCCTGGCGACCTTCGGCGACGGCCTGCTGATCATCGGCGATCTGCTGGCTCAGCGTGTTCTTCTTCTCCTGCCTTGAGCGTGTCAAGGTGAGTTCGCGATACAGATCGCCGGCCAGGACATCCTGGCTGCGGCCATCGGCCGGCAGGCTCTCGCCCCGCACACGCTGCCAGGTCCTGGCCAGACGGGACTCGTAGTCGTCGATCTGTACCCGGGCGTTGCGTTGCTCGATCCTCGATCGGGCCAGTGTGCCGTACGCCTGCGTCAGCTCGGACCACTGTTGCAGTCGGGCACTCGCTTCCGCTTCGCTGGCGTCACCGGCGAGACGAATGGCGCCCATCGCTTCCGCCCACTCGGCCTCCCACTCTTCGAGCTGGGTGCCGCTGGCCGATGCGGCGGCATCGGCATGCTTCATCGCGGCGTCCGCCTGGGCCCGGTGGGTCGCCTTCACTTGTCGCTGGGTCAGCTGCTCGGCCTGGCGTTTGGCGATGCCACGAGCCCGCGCCAGGGTTTCGGAGATCCGCTCGGTCGCCGCCGGGGCGGGCAGGCTCATCAGGCCGTAGATTTCGCCGAGCCGGCTACGGATTTCCAGGACCCGCTCGCGGTGCTGCCGTGCCTCCTGTCGCTTCGCCTGGCTGGCATCGAACTTCTGCAGGAAGGCTTCCCGCCGGGCGACCCATGGCACGCTTCGGCAATCTTCAGGCAAGGCAGGCTGTGCGCCGCGAGCAAGGCGGCCCAGCGCTGATCGAGATCCTGCTGTTCCCTGGCGACCGACGCGCCACGTTCCCTGGCCAGACCAAGGGCGTTCTGCATCTGGGATTCACGCAGCCGAAACTCGGCGTAACGGGTGGCTCGTTCAGCATCGGCAAACAGTCCGTCGGCGGCGTCATCGGCGCTGCTGACGGCACGCTCGTAGCGCTCTGCCGGCGGCGGCGGGTCCGCCGGCACGGGCTCACCGGGGGTCGGCATGAAATGGCGGCGAATCCCCAGCCAGAGCGCGTTGCGCGTTGCTCGCTCGCCGACGACGGCCTCCCTGGTCGGGACGCTGCCGCGGACCTCCAGACCCTTGATGTCGCCCTGCAGGGCCGCGAGGTCGTTCTCGATCTTTTCGATCGCCTCACGGATCGAGCGCGTCCGGCGGCGCAGTTCATCGTCCTCCGATCTGCAGGACTGAAGCTCGCCATCGAGCGGCACCGTGCTCCGGGCCAGGGCTTCGGCCGAGGACATTTTCAATCCACGGGCTTCGGCATTGAGCCGGGCTTCCGCCGTCGTCGCCTCGTCCTCGAGCTGTTGCGCTCGCGCTTGCGGATCGCCATCATCGGCAATCGAGTCGAGATAGGCGCCCAGATCGTCGGCGCAATGCGCCTGCCCCAGGCTGCGGATTTCCGCTTCGAGCTGATCGACCTCGAGTTTCTTCTCGCGCCGAGTCTTGAGATTCGCCTGGTGCATGGCCTTGAGCGTCGCGCCAGCGGTAATCAAGGCGCGGATCTTCGCCGTCCGGATCGGATCCGGGATCCATTGCAGAGGATCGGCTGGCCTTTCGTCGCCGGCAATTTGTCTGAGGACGAAATCAAAGTCGCTCTGTGCCGCTTCGATCGCGGCATCGGCCCTGGCCGCCTGGATGTTCGCTTCGCGGTAGGCTCGTGGTGGCGTGGTGAATCGCCTCGACGGCTTCGGCATCGGCGAGCACGGCATCGTTGATCTCGATCGCCGCCAACTCAGCCTGGTGCTGCTGCAAGCGCTGCGCGGCGGTGCGTTCGGCGCTGAGCGCTTCGGTCCTTTTGGTGACCGCGGCCACCCGTTCGGTCGGCGCGGACGCCGGGAGCATCGGCACGCTGGTCAGCTCCGCGAGCTGCTGCTGCGCCAGTTCGAGCGCGGCCACGTCCGGCAGGATGGCCGCCAGTCGCTCCAGCCGGCGGGCTTCGTTCTGCAGGCGAACCTGCTCGGCCCGAGCATCCTCGTAGTGCTTGCTCGCCGCTTCCATCGCCGACCTCGCTCCGGTCCACTCGACCGGTCGCACCGAGGCATCTCTCGCCTGCCGCCGGGCTTCATCGTAGTCCGCCAGCGCCCGGTAGATCGCCGATTTCGATGCCCGCGGCTTGAACAGGGCTTCCGCCTCGCCATCGAGCCGGCTGCGCAATGCGCGGATCGAGGTCAGACCGGCGCCGGCTTCGAAGAGGCTTTCACCGGCATCGCCCCTGCCTTGCGCCAGCGCTTCACCGCCGCGCACCAGGGCGTCATGGTCGAGGCTGAACATGGCGAGGAACAGCCCCTGACCGAGGCCGCCGAGCCAGTCGCGCAGCCGGTCTTCCGGCACGGCTTCCGGGAGCTCGGCGCCAGTGTCCGGGTCGTACCTGAGCAGGGTATTGACGCGACCCTTGCGGCGCATCACCGCCAGCCGGTCGCCTGCCCGCGACGACAAGGCGAGCCCCACCCGCAGTTTCGGGTTCGTGTGCAGATGGCCATCGCGGGTGGTCTCGGGGATCCCGAACAGGGCACCGTTGATCGCCCGCCAGAGCGTCGTCTTGCCGGCCTCGTTCGGCCCGCAGACGATGTGGAGAGGGGCGCCACCGTCCAGCAGCAGGCGCCGGTTGGTGAAATGGCCATACGCCTTGAGGTCGATCTGTTCGATCTTCATGGCGTGTCCTCGGCGGCGATCGCCGCCAGCAGGCGCTCCCTGGCGTGGGCCAGGGCGTCGGCCAGGGCTTCAGGGGAATCCAGGGCCCAGGCGCTGTCGGACCCGCGCAGTTCGGCCGGAAGCTTTTGCCCGAGATCGGACAGCACCGACTCGGCCAGCGCCTGGAGCATGACCGGATCGGCTTCGAGGGATTCGATCGAGCGGATCAGCAAGCCGATGGGATCGTCGCGCTCGGCCAGCCGCGGGAGATCGAGTGGCGCCGTCACCTTGATCCGGACTTTTTCGAGCCAGGCCCTGCCGGCCGATGCTTCGCCGATCGAGGCAGCAAGCTGCGCCCGTACCGCTTCCCGGTTCGACACGATCGCGTGATGCAACGGCCCACGCCCCGCCAGGGTCAAGCGCAGGGCAAGGATTCGCTCTTCGGCCGAGACCTGCACGGCACGTACTGCGGCCTGCACGGCGGCGTGGAGTTCATCCCCGGACGCCAGCGCGGCAATGTCGATGGCGAGGTGATGCCAGCGGGCGACGTCAGTCGCAACGAACTCGACCGAGCGGATGCCGACGCCGACCTCCGCTTCGACGACCATGCAGCCCTTGGCTCCGGTCTCCCGCGCGTGGCGCCCCTGCGTGTTGCCGGGGAAAACGATCCAGGGCGACTGACGGACGATTTCCCGATTGTGAACATGTCCCAGCGCCCAGTAATCGTAGCCCTTGTCGCTCAAGCGATCGGCCGTTGTCGGCGCGTAGGGCTGATGTCCTTCGCGGCCCGACAGGGCGGTGTGCAGAACGCCGATGTTCAACAGGCCAGCGCGCGGTGCGGGATAGGCGGCAGACAGGTCCGTCGTCACGGCCTCGGTGGCAAAGCTTTGTCCGTGGATCGCGACCCCCAGGGATTCGATGACTTCAGTGGCCGGTCGATTCGCCGGAAAGCTGAAGACGTTTTTCGGCAGCGGGACCGATCGGGTCAACTTGCTGACCGCGTCATGGTTGCCATAGCTCAGGAAGACGCGGATGTCCGCGCCGGCAAGGCGGCGCAACTGCGACGCGAAATACAGGCCGGTGTTGAAGTCCGGCCAGTCGCCGTCGAAGATGTCGCCGGCGATCAGCACGAAATCGGCCGAGCGCTCGATGGCAAGGTCGACGACGTTGGCGAAGGCTCGGCGGGTAGCGTGGCGCATCTCTTCGGCGGGAGCGCCGTCGTAGAGTTCGAGGCCGCGCAGCGGGCTGTCGAGGTGAATATCGGCGCAGTGGATGAAGCGCATGGCCCTCCCGTCGGGTCGATGAATGGCTGCAGCCCGCTTTTGCCGGGCCCGGCTGCACGAAGACGCTGAACCCGGGATGCTATCGAAGTGCTGACCAGGACGAAAGGGCTGTCGGCCCGCGTGCGGTTCGCTGGTGCTTCAATTCCCGAATCGGCGTCTGCACACCGATCGCACGATCACCCCTACCGCACAGGATACTCGCGGGCAACCGACACGGCACGAGAAAGGCTGCGGGCCTTCGGGCAACTGCGTCTGACCGTGGCCATTGTAAGATTCAGGCCATGCCCGACGACCAATGGTCAAATGCAGGGAGTCGGCAGCCGCCCGGCCTCCCCATCCACGAGGAATACCCCCATGCAGATGCGAAAATGGTTGCTGGTCCTGGCACTGGCCTCAGTCGTCGGTTTGTACGTCGCACTCGACCTGGGCCAGTACCTCAACCTGCAGACACTCAAGGCGCAGCAGCAGGCCATCGAGGCCTTCCGGACAGATAATCCCGGCCTCAGTGTTGCCCTCTACTTTTCCGCATACGTCGTCATGGCGGCGCTGTCGCTGCCCGGCGCCGCCTTGCTGACGCTGGCCGGTGGCGCCGTCTTCGGCCTCCTGTGGGGCGTGGTGATCGTCTCCTTCGCATCGTCGATCGGCGCCACGCTGGCTTTCCTGATCTCGCGCTTCCTGCTCCGTGACTGGGTCCAGCAGCGCTTCGGCCAGCGCCTGCAGGCGATCGACGAAGGGGTGAAGCGGGAGGGCGCCTTCTATCTGTTCACCCTGCGCCTGGTGCCGGTCTTTCCCTTCTTTCTCGTCAATCTGCTCTCCGGACTGACCGGCATGAAGGCCCGCACCTTCTACTGGGTCAGCCAGCTGGGCATGCTGGCGGGCACGGTGGTCTATGTGAATGCAGGCACACAACTGGCAAAGATCGACTCGCTGTCCGGCATTCTTTCACCCGGCCTCCTGGGTTCGTTTGCCCTGCTCGGGGTCTTTCCGCTGCTGGCGCGCAAGATCGTCGACATCGGTCGCACGAACAAGGTCTTCGCCGCGTGGAAGAAGCCGCGACGCTTCGACCGCAACCTGATCGTCATCGGCGCCGGCAGCGCCGGCCTGGTCACTTCGTATATCGCCGCTGCCGTCAGGGCCAGTGTGACGTTGGTCGAGAAGCACCGCATGGGCGGCGACTGCCTGAACACCGGATGCGTCCCGTCGAAGGCGCTGATTCGCTCGGCCAAGCTGCTGTCGCACATGGCACGATCGAAGGAATTCGGCATCGCCTCGGCACGCGCCGAGTTCGATTTCGCGACCATCATGGAACGGGTGCAAAGCGTCATCCGGACGGTCGAACCGCACGACTCGGTGGCGCGTTACACCGAACTGGGCGTCGAGGTGCTCGAGGGTACGGCAAGGCTCGTTTCGCCATGGGAGGTCGAGATCACCGGCCACGATGGCGCGACGCAGCGGCTGAGTACGCGCAGCATCGTGATCGCGACCGGCGCGCGTCCGTTTGTGCCGCCCATCCCGGGCATCGAGGCGGTCGGCTACCTGACCTCCGATACGCTGTGGAACCTGCGTCAGCTGCCCCGCCGGCTGGTCGTCCTCGGCGGCGGGCCGATCGGTTCGGAAATGACCCAGGCCTTTGCCCGCCTCGGCTCGCAGGTCACGCAGGTGGAAATGGGTCCGCGCCTGATGATCCGGGAAGACCCGGAAGTATCCAAACTGGTCGCGCGCCGCTTCGTGGCCGAAGGGATCTCGGTCCTGCTCAATCACCGCGCCAAGCAGTTCCTGGTTGAAGACGGAGAAAGGATCCTGGTCGTCGAACACGCCGGCGGCGACTTGCGCATTCCCTTCGATGCCGTGCTCGTCGCCGTCGGTCGCACCGCCAACCTGACGGGCTACGGCCTCGAGGAACTCGGCATTCCCACCGGCCGGACGGTCGAAACCAACGAGTTTCTGCAGACCCGGTATCCGAACATCTACGCTGCCGGCGACGTCGCGGGTCCCTTCCAGTTCACCCACACCGCGGCCCACCAGGCCTGGTACGCGGCAGTCAATGCGCTCTTTGCGCCGTTCAAGAAGTTCAAGGCTGATTACTCGGTGATCCCCTGGTCGACCTTCGTCGAACCGGAAGTGGCACGGGTTGGCCTGAACGAACAGGAAGCCAGGGAGAAAGGCATTCCCTGCGAAGTCTCGGTCTATCACCTCGACGACCTCGACCGGGCGATCGCCGATGGCGAGGCGCACGGCTTCATCAAGGTGCTGACCGTCCCCGGCAAGGATCGCATCCTCGGCGTGACCATCGTCGGCGAACACGCCGGCGACCTGATCGCCGAATATGTCCTGGCGATGAAGCAGGGGATCGGGCTGAACAAGATTCTCGGCACGATTCACATCTATCCGACGCTCGCCGAAGCCAACAAGTACGTCGCCGGCGTCTGGAAGAAAGCGCATGCGCCGCAGCGCCTGCTGGCCTGGGTCGAACGTTTCCACGCCTGGCGCAGGGGGTGATCACAATGCTCAAAGTGAAGATCCCTGCTGGTCGTCTGCCTGCTCAGCCTGTTGGGTTCCTGGGCGCTGGCCTATGACCACACGCATGGCGACTGGAGCACCCTGCTTGCCCAGCACGTCAGACTGGCAGCGGACGGCAAGGCCAGCCGCGTCGACTACGCCGGCATGGCGGCCGACAGGGCGGCACTGAATCGCTATCTGGCCTCACTGTCCGCCGTGTCGGCACAGGAATATGCCGGCTGGCCAAAACCGCAGCGCCTGGCATTCCTGATCAATGCCTACAACGCTTTCACGATCGACCTCGTCCTGAGCAGGTATCCGGATGTGAAGTCGATCAAGGATCTGGGCAGCACCTTTCGTTCGCCGTGGAAAAGGAAGTTCATTCTCCTGCTCGGGCAGGAGCGCAGCCTGGACGACATCGAGCACGGTCTGATCCGGGCACCGGGCGCTTTTGACGAGCCGCGCATCCATGTCGCCGTCGTCTGCGCCTCGATCGGCTGCCCGATGTTGCCGAAGGAGGCCTTTACGGCGGACCAGCTCGATAGTCAGTTTGAAAACGCGATGCGCCGGTTCCTGTCGGATGCGACCCGAAACCGCTTTGACGCCGCCGCGAAGCGCCTGTCGGTGTCGAGAATCTTTGACTGGTACGGCAAGGATTTCGAGCAAGGCCACCAGGGCTTCGATTCCCTCCGGACCACCTTCCGGCGCTACGCCGAGCAACTGGCGTCGACGCCTGAAGCGCGCGCGCTGCTGGTAGCTGGCGATTACCGGATCGAGTTTCTCGATTACGACTGGCGCCTGAACGATGTCGCGCGGAACGGCAAGCCTTGAGAACGAGCGTCCCGAAGCTTGTGGTTCGTTAAGATCCTGTCTCTGGCCATCTTGGCGATCGACGGCTTTCAGGAATCCATGCTGTGCCGGGTTGGGTCGAGCGAAGGCTTAGGCGTCGACGTATCCCGCAGCGACCGGGGTTGAATATGAATCCCTGCGGTCCGGTTGATTGACTTGTAGGCATCGCTGCGCGTTGCCCCGCGAACGGCCCAAGCCCTCGCCCTGAGTGAGATGACCCCGCCCGTTGCTGGTGGCAATGCAGACTTCAGCTTGGCCCTCAGCGCGGCCCGTTGTCCTTCGGGAAGAGACATAGCATAGGCGGGCGCGGGGCCCTGTCCCCCGAGAAATGGCTGCCAGTACTCGTCGAAGTCTGCGAAATCCGCTATCACGTCTAGTGGTGTAGTCCCCACCTCAGCGAGTCCGGCGTCCTCGAAAGCCGCTTTCAGCGCGGCTGGATTGCACACCAGGAAGCGATTCCCCTCGTGGAGTTGAGCAGCCGAAGAATCGAGGGAAGCCGCCGCCTCCCAGAAGTACTTGATGATCTCCATTCCATCGCCGTAGTCCCAGACATACGCGGCGATGATTCCGCCTTCGACAGTGACGCGCATCATCTCCACGATGGCTGCCGGCAAAGCTGGAACGAAGTTCAGTACAAGACCCGAGACAACGACGTCGCATGCTCCGCCCTCAAGCGGGAGCGCAGCCGCATTGCCGGCAAGGAAGCTTGCCTGGCCGGCGAGGTTCTGGACCGCCACCTTGAGGAATGCCTCAGAAGGTTCGACCCCCACCAGACTGCTCGGGGTGCAGTGATCAAGGATTGCTCCGGACAGCGCCCCAGTGCCGCAGCCAACATCCAACCACCGCTGGCCAACGGGCTGATCCAGCCATGCCAGGAAGAGCGGGGCAATCTTGCGACTCCAGCGGCCAACGTACTGCTCGTAAGGGCTACCGCATTCCCACGTATCGGAAACATGAGTCGTTTTCATCGCTGGCCTCCTCCGCGGAAACGATTTGCGATGCGTAACGTTTGACATGAGGGGCGTCCGACAGCTGGCGAAGCCAGATGTCGGACGAAGCCGCTACGCGCAGAAAGCACACCTCACGGCTCCATAAGCCATTCTGCACGATCACGCCTTCGCTTGTGGGGGATTGATTTTGCACAACTTCGTGAGGATAAACCAGCATAAACGCTGCCCACGTCTTGCGCAAGCCATGGCTCGCGCCCGGTCTGATCAAGGCGCTCCGGACTCAGCATTTGCCGGGTGTCGTCACAGTTGAGGAAGCCCAGCAGCTGTTTGCAGCCACCCGCGTGATCAGCTACCGCGTGTTCTACTGCATGCCCCCGTCCTGTTGTTCCCGCAATCGACACAGCGGCTTCAAAGGGCATCAGGCGCTACGACGCCGATGGACCACGGCGGCGTGCAGACCACCCTGCACAAGGTGATCCAAACCTGCGGGGGGAACTACATATCTTTTCCAGTTTCACCTGCTGTTCAGGAATGAGCTACTTGTCCGCCACAACAAGCAGCAGATTGATTGACCGGAAGGGAATTTTGTGCTCGACACAAATCCAAAATTGCGTCACCAAAGCACCATTCCCCACTACAATGGCTGCACATCGCCGGTCTGTCTAGTTCTACTTTGTCAGATTGTCTTTCAATCTAATGCTGAGAGCATGGCGGCTTGCTTTCTGTAGGCGGATTCCATGGCTTTGTGCCGCCGTCGATGCCTATCGATGATGGATGCCGCGAGGTCTTCGTCGGTGACGATCTTGGTAGGCAGCCGATGGCGCATGATCTCTATCAAGTCACGGCAGGAGAGCAGTTCAGCCGTCTCGCGATGGGCCAGGCGCTCCTTGGCCAGGAACATGGTGGCGATCATGACCAGGGCCATGTGATGGTGCCACGCCTGCCAGCGGCGGACCTGATACTCGGCCATGCCGCAGGCGCTCTTGGCCTCTCGGAAGGACTGCTCGACGAAATGGCGCGCTCCCTGCATTTCCGCCAAGCGGCGCAAAGACGCCCTGGGCTTGGCATTGGACAGGCCGAATTTGAGTTTCGTCCCATCGAGTTCCCGTCGTACCAGGAGATGCCAACGGCTCGCCAACGGCGCCTCGCCGTCCCAGACCCACACCCGCTGGGTGAGATAGTCGGCCATCACCTCGCCCTTCTCGCCGTCACGGATCGACAGACGCCCCCAGGCGGATGCCGACTGCGTGGCTGCCCACGCGGCCACCGTCATGGGCACCGCCGTGGTCCGCAGCCGACGGGGCGCTCGACCCTTCGACGAACGACGAGCCGCCACCGCGGGTGCGGGATCCTGGAGATAGATCGCCTGATCCGAATGCACCTCAGCGAAGAAGATCTCTCCCTCGACATCCAGTTCCCCGAGCAGCCAGGGCAAGTGCCCGTAGCCGCCATCAAAGGCGACGAAAGAGAAGTGCAAGCCTTCCCGCCTCAGGCGAATTACCATGTCCAGAGCGATCTCGCCCTTGGTGCGGAACGTCTGCGCCTCCTCAGGCACCCCCACCGCCTCGCAACGTGTCGTATCTTTGGCCCACTTCTCCGGCAGATACAAGTCGGCATCCACCACGCTTGCTACGCCATCGCGCGTCCAATTGGATTCGGTTCACAGGCTGCTCGCCGCCTGAACCCGAAGAAAGCTGCTGCTCAGCAAGTGGACGGCGTGCGAGTTCCCCGTATGACAAGGAGAAGCACTTCATGGTTACCGGGGTGATTCAGCCCGAGCACAGGAAGGCCGGCCACACGCATTGAGACCATCGAACTGGAAGCCGTGTATTCTCGGCGGGTGTTTTCGCTGTCCTGGCGTGATCTAAGCGATGGCCGGCAGTGGCTGCAAGGCTGGCAATGACTTGTGCCGGGAAGAATCCACGCAGGGCGGCTCGTCCGACCGATGATTGACACAAGAACCATGAATCCGACTCCCCATCTTGCGCTGATCGGTGCCGGTATCGCCGGCCTGTCCTGCGCCACGCGCACTGCAACGGGCCGGCCTCGAAGTCAGTCTGTTCGACAAGAGTCGCGGCCCCGGCGGACGCATGAGCACGCGTCGAGGCGACGACTGGCAATGCGATCACGGTGCCCAGTATTTCACCGCTCGCCACCCCGCCTTTCCGCGCCGAAGTGGCGCGCTGGCAGCAGGCCGGGGTTGCGGGCGTTGTGGGATCCCAGGCTATGGCTGTTTGATGGAGATTCTCCGCAAGGACGCGAGTCGACCGTCGAGCGCTTTGTCGGCATGCCTGCCATGACGGCGCCTGCCCGTTATCTGGCCAGCACGCTGGCCGTGCACGCATCAACGAACATCCGAGCAACTCAGGCAGCAGACGCACGGCTGGCAGATTTTTCGGCTGAACAAGGCTGGCTGGAGACGCGCTTCGCGGCCGTCCTGCTGGCCGTACCTGCGCCGCAGGCGGTACCACTATTGCAGCAACCGGCCCCCGAGCTGGCGGCACTGGCCGGCAGCGCCGTGATGCGCGGCTGTTGGGCGCTGATGCTGCGCTTTGCCGCGCCGGTCGACCTGCCGTTCGATGCCGCCTTCGTCAATCAGGGCCCACTGCGCTGGATCGCCCGCAACAGCAGCAAGCCGGGCCGCAGCGGCGAGGAAACCTGGCTGCTGCACGCATGCGCAGACTGGAGCTGAGGCGCATCTGGAAGAAGATTCCCGAGAGCGTCGCCGCAGCCCTGCTGGATCCGCCTTTGGCCAACTCGGCGGTCCGGCCCCACAGGACTGGACTGTGCACCGCTGGCGTTACGCCGACACCGAACCGGCCCTCCACGAGGGTTGCGCCTGGCGTCCAGACATTGGACTGGGCCTTTGCGGAGACTGGCTCAACGGCGGCAAAGTGGAGGGTGCCTGGCTCAGCGGACGGCGCTGGCCGAACAGGCGTTGCGGTCGTTCGCGCGATGCTGACGGCCGGACCTGGTCAGGTATGCGGCGCGGCGCGGCCAGCCGACAACCTTTCCCTCCGAGGCGCAGCTTGCCGCAACGCCAGCGCAGCGGGCTTTGGCCAGGAAACCGCATGAGTCCCGGCACAACCCTGCGGCTGATTCTCGGGGACCAGCTCAATCCACGGCACACCTGGTTCGAGCAGCCGCGCGACGACGTGCTGTACGTGTTCATGGAAATGCGCCAGGAAACCGACTACGTGCTGCACCACGCACAGAAAATCATCGCCATCTTTGCCGCGATGCGCGAGTTGGCGCGGCAGTTGCGCACGGCCGGACACTGCGTGCACTACCTGACGATCGACGATCCGGACAACCGGCAAGCGCTGCCGGACAACCTCGATGCGCTGATCGTTCGGTTAGGCGTTCGGGCCTTCGAATACCAGGCCCCCGACGAATGGCGACTCGACGCGCAACTGGCCGACTATGCGCGGCGTCAATCCATCCCCTGCCGAATGGTGGACAGCGAGCATTTCTATACCCTGCGCGACGAGGCGGCGCGGCTGTTTTCGGGACGCAGGCAATGGCTGATGGAGCACTTCTACCGCCATATGCGGGTGCAGCATCGGGTGCTGATCAATGACGCTGGCCAACCTGTCGGCGGCCAATGGAACTTCGACCACGACAACCGCAAGTCCTGGCCAGGGCTACCGTCCGAACCCGCCGACTTTCGGGCTTCTCACGACCATTCAGCGCTCTGGCAGACGATCGTCGCCGCCGGCGTCAACAGCTTCGGCGACGCCCACGCGGCACAGCTCGCCTGGCCGCTCAATCGCGCCGAAGCCTTGCAGCAGCTCGACGCCTTCGTCGAGAAGGCCCTGCCGCACTTCGGCGACTTTCAGGACGCGATGAGCCATCGCGCCTGGCGAATGTTTCACTCGCTCCTGTCTTTTGCGCTCAACACCAAGCTGCTCGACCCGCGCGAGGTCGTTGCCAGGGCCGACGCCGCCTGGCGCGCGGGATCGGTCTCCCTGGCCACTGCGGAGGGCTTCATCCGGCAGGTCATCGGCTGGCGCGAGTACATTCGCGGCTTCTACTGGGCGCACATGCCGGCGTATGTCGAGCAGAACGTGTTCGGCCACACCCGGTCGCTGCCGGGATGGTTCTGGAACGGTCAGACCAGGATGCGCTGTCTTGCCCACGCCATCGGCCAGTCCCTCGAACAGGCCTACGCCCACCACATCCAGCGACTGATGGTGATCGGCAACTTTGCGCTGCTGGCCGGACTGGACCCAGTTGCGGTGCATCGCTGGTATCTCGGCGTCTATGTCGACGCGTTCGAATGGGTCGAACTCCCCAACACCCTCGGCATGAGCCAGTTCGCCGATGGCGGACTTCTGGCCACCAAGCCTTACGTATCCAGCGCCGCCTACATCGATCGCATGAGTGACTACTGCAAGGGCTGTCATTACGACAAGAAGCTGCGCACCGGCGAGCGAGCCTGCCCCTACAATTCGCTCTACTGGGACTTTTTTGCGCGCAACGCCGGAAAACTCTCGACGAATCCGCGCCTGGGCCTGGTCTATCGGCAGTTGGCGAAAATGGACGAGGCGGCGCGGCGTTCGTTACGGGAGCAGGCAGACGAGCTACGCAACTCGCTCGATCGCCTGTGAGCGGCTTGTCCGGATGGTCGGCTAGCCTGGCAAGGAGATCGCTCAACGGTTGGCTCGGCCGGGCACCGTGATTCCCGCGCGGCCGGCCTTCATCGGCCTGGAAACCACCGGGGCCAATCCGGTGCGGGACCGCATCACCAGGATAGATGGTTGTCGACCTCGACGCGGCGCCAGCCAGGCGGTTCCCCGTAGTCGAGGCTGATCTTGAGGCGCAGTCGGCTGGCAAGCCGGGCACTCCAGCAAACCCCTTGCTCCTCAGGGATCGGCCACGGTCCGGGCTCTCCCTTGCGGCACCCCATTCGGGTTCATGCTGATTGGCAAAGAGACTACTATTGGCGTGTTACTCAAGGAGGCTGCCCGACCCAGCACGCAAAGGAACCCTGTCCTCCCGATCGTCGAAGAATGTGCCGACAACCTTGACGATCCACGACGGTCAAAGCTGAAAGGCCCCAGGAAAGCACCGCCATGAGTTCCTCTGCCGCACAACCGAACCAGGCGACGGCCGGACCACAGCCGACCGGCGCCGCTCTGCGGCTGGTCCTCATCTACGCGATCTTTGCCGGCCTCTGGATAGTGCTCTCCGACAAGGCGGTGGCGTGGCTTTTGCAGGATCCGGGCCACATCCTTCTCGCCAGCACCCTGAAAGGCTGGCTGTTCGTCGCCGTAACGTCACTGCTGCTCTATGGCCTGGTGCGGCGCCTCCTCCAGCAGGCGCTGGACTGGTCGCGGCGCGAGCAGGAGGCGCGGGCGGAGGGACTTCGCAACCAGCAACTGCTCGCCGCTATCGTCGACGCGTCGAGCGACGCCATCTTCGCCAAGGATCTCGAAGGTCGTTACCTGGCCTTCAGCCGGGGAGCGGCCCGACTGATCGACAAGCGGGCCGAGGAGATTGCGGGCTACGACGACACGGTGCTCTTTCCGCCGGAGCAGGCTGCGATGATTCGTGCCAACGACCTCCGGGTAATTGCCGATAACACGACCAGCACCTTCGAAGAGACGTTGGCCACCGCCGAGGGGGAGCGCACGTTCCTGGCGACCAAGGGGCCGTTGCGCAATGGCCAGGGAAGGGTGATCGGTCTGTTCGGGATTTCCCGAGACATCACGGAACGTAAGCGAGCCGAGAACACGCTGCGCGAACAGCAACGATTGCTCGCCGATTCGCAGGCCATCGCGCATGTCGGTAGCTGGCTGGTCGACCTCGCGTCCGGTCAGGTCACCTGGAGCGAGGAAGCCTTCCGACTCTATGGGCTGCCGCCGCGGCCAGGCGAGTCGCTGGGTTTCGAGCGGTTTATCGACCTGCTGCATCCCGACGACCGGCCGCGAATGCATGACTGGTCCGCCGCCTGCCAGGCCGGGCAGCCCATGCCGGGCCTGGAATTTCGCACACGCCCGATCGACGGGGTGAGCCGCTGGCTGCTCGGCCATGGCGCCCTCGAACGGGATGCCGACGGCAAGCCCTGGCGCATGATCGGCACGGTGCAGGACATCACCGAGCGCAAACACGCCGAAGCCGAGATGCTGGCGTCGAAAAGCAAGCTCGAGGCGACCCTGCATGCCATCCCCGACCTGTTGTTCGAGCTTGACCTGGATGGCCGCTACTACGACTACCATTCCGCCCGTCCCGAGTTGCTGGCCGCCCCTCCCGAAATACTCATCGGCAACACCGTCGTTGATGTCCTTCCCCCGGAGGAGGCGGCGATCTGCCTGTCGGCGCTCAGGGAAGCTCTGGAAACCGGCTCTTCGTCCGGCAAGGTCATCGCGCTGAATCTGCCGCAGGGCGAGCGCTGGTTCGAACTCTCGGTGGCGCCCAAGGCCCCGGCCGCTGCCACGGAGATGCGTTTCGTCGTCCTGTCACGAGACATCACCGAGAAGAAACGAATGAGCGACGAACTCGCTCGCCATCGCCATCGCCTCGAAGAACTGGTCGCCGAACGGACTGCCGAACTGGCCGAGGCCAACCGCGCGCTGGCGCAACGCGCCGCGGAAATCGCCGACCTGTACGATCGCGCACCCTGCGGCTATCACTCGCTGGCCGCCGACGGAACGATCATCGCGGTCAACCAGACTGAACTCGACCTGCTCGGCTACTCCCGGGAAGAGTATGTCGGCCACAAGGTCGGCGAATTCATGACCGCCGAAAGCCGCGCCCTGTTCCGTCAGCGCTTTGCCGACTTCAGCCGCAGCGGCCACGTACGCGATCTGGCTTTTGACTGGCTGCGCAAGGACGGCAGCATCCTGGCGGTGCTGATCAGCGCCGACCTGATGCGCAATGCCGCAGGGGAGTTCCTCTTCAGCCGGTCGACGATGGTCGACAACAGCGAGCGCAGCCGGCGCGAGCGTGAGATCGCCGAGATGCAGGCGGAGCTTGCCCGTCGCGCCGAGGCGGCCGAGGCCGCCAACCTCGCCAAGAGTGCTTTCCTGGCCAACATGAGCCACGAGATCCGTACGCCGATGAACGCCATCATCGGCCTGACGCATCTCCTGCGGCGTGCCGGAGCGACGGCGGCACAGGCCGAGCGACTCGACAAGATCGACGGCGCCGCGCAGCACCTCCTCGCCCTCATCAGCGATGTCCTCGACCTGTCCAAGATCGAAGCCGGCCGGCTGCAGATGGAGAGCACGGATTTCCATCTCTCGGCGATTCTCGACAACGTCGCTTCAATCATCGGCGAATCGGCACGCCGCAAGGGATTGCGGCTAGACCTCGATCGTGATGCCGTACCGCTGTGGTTGCGCGGTGACCCGACGCGGCTGCGCCAGGCACTGCTCAATTACGGCGGCAACGCGGTCAAGTTCACCGACCAGGGCTCGATTGCCCTGCGCGCCAGGCTGCTCGACGAGCAGGGTGACGAATTGCTGGTGCGCTTCGAGGTCGAGGACACCGGGATCGGTATCGCCGTCGACCAGATGACCCGACTGTTTCAGGCCTTCGAACAGGCCGACGCCTCGACAACGCGCAAGTACGGCGGGACAGGCCTCGGGCTCGCCATCACCGCGCACCTCGCACGCCTGATGGGTGGCGAAGTCGGCGTTGACAGCACGCCGGGCGTCGGCAGCACCTTCTGGCTGACCGCTCGGCTGCTACGCGGTCGTGGCATCATGCCCGTCAGTCGAGCCCTTGAGATTGCCGATGCCGAGGTCAGGCTGCGCCAGCGTTGCGCCGGGAATCGCATCCTGCTGGCGGAAGACAACGCCATCAACCGGGAGGTGGCACAGGAACTGTTGCATGCCGTCGGCCTGGCGGTGGACACGGCAGCCGACGGAGAACAGGCGCTCGCGATGGTACAGGGCGCCGACTACGACCTGATCCTGATGGATATGCAGATGCCGAACATGGACGGCGTGGAGGCTACCCGCGCCATCCGCGCACTGCCCGGCTGGCAGACCAGACCGATCGTGGCAATGACCGCCAACGCCTTCGACGAGGACCGCCGCACCTGCGAGCAGGCAGGCATGAACGACTTCGTCAGCAAGCCCATGGCTCCTGGCCTGCTCTATGCGGCATTGCTGAAATGGCTGCCCGGCGCGATGGTGAATGTCCCCGAGCGCACGGACAGCGGGCCGGCGCGAGCGCCGGCGGCGGCACGGCCGGCAACCCCGGCGCCGGAAGCGGTGGCCGAAGCCGCCATGGCACGCCTGTCCGCCTTGCCCGGCGTTGACACCGCGCAAATCCTCGTTACCTTGCGCGGTAATACCGGGAAGTATCTGGCCCTGATCGACA
The DNA here is from genome assembly GCF_036625085.1 of Candidatus Accumulibacter necessarius. Classification (NCBI taxonomy): domain Bacteria; kingdom Pseudomonadati; phylum Pseudomonadota; class Betaproteobacteria; genus Candidatus Accumulibacter; species Candidatus Accumulibacter necessarius. The sequence goes on from NZ_JAZKUM010000002.1 coordinate 340,599, forward strand.
ACTTTCTCACCTCGCACGGCGACGACATGTCGCTGCTGGCGGCGAGCCTGGCCGAAGGGGATCACGTCACCGCGGTACGCGTGGCGCACACACTGAAAGGCACCGGCGGCCTCATGGGAGCCAAGCGGCTGGCAGAATTGGCGGCACGCCTGGAGCAGATGCTGCGCGCCAACGCAGACCTGCGGGTTCCCGACGCCGCACTTGGCGCCGCAATGGCGGCTGTCGGCGGCGAACTCGAGTCTCTGGCCAGGACACTGGCTGGAGGACCGGCAGCGATTACCGCAGCCACCGGCCAGGTCACACCGGAGTGACGAGCGGGATCGCGGGTGGACCGCCGGCGCTACGCGAAGGTGTCGACGTCGTTGCCGAGATGCGGCGGGTTGCTGGGGATGACCTGCGAGGCCGCCTCAATAAGCTGCAGGGCGCCCTGTTCCTGAATGTCGAGCGCCTTCTTCAACACCGCCACCTGCAACGATTCCGCCGTCCTTGCCTGACTCATCTCGGTCGCCATGCTGGCGATGGCCGATACGTCCATGATTTCCAAGCTCCCGTGATCTGTTGACCGTGAACCTGCTTCTACGGCAGATCCGCCGGATTCTTGAGGTCAATCCCGCGCTGGCACCATAAGCGATGATCGACGGGAGATGGGAGCTCATCTTGCTTCAGTGTGGACCTTTGCGCATGGCTACTTCCAAGCCACACTTACCAGGTAATACGCGGGTCGAATTCGTGGTCAGGCGCAGATCGAAGCCGACCTCCGACGGCTGCGCGACATGAACCCTTGGGCGCGCAAAGCACGCGTCCAGCGTACCGATCGCCTATGCCGACGTGCGACCGTTCAGTCGGGGCGCACTTTGCGCGTCAGTGCAACCATCAATTCGGTGGCCGCAGTAACCACCGGCCCTCCCATCGGATCGTTCTGGAGATCAGCCATCGGGCCTTGCCCGAAGTAGAGCCCGTCGCTGACCAGGAAAGTGAGCCGCATGGCCCCGCTCGGCGGCGGTGCGAGTCGCGGCTTCTCCCAGGGACCAAGTTTGTCCACCGCCACCTGAGAGGCACGGAACAGCTGCCTGATCTTGCTATCCACGTCTGGCGCCGTGGCCTCCCAGACGACCATCTTTCCGGATTGATTGATGTATCGAGCGCGGCCGTCCTGGTATGCAGCCAGCGTGTCGAGCCCGCCGTCGAGCCCCACTTCGACGATCACGCCCAGCAGTTCTTTCCGTTGAGTCGGCACGGACAGTTTTCGAAGGGCGTTGCTGGCGAGAATGCGAAGGCGGGCTTCCTCTGTCGCATTCGCTGCCAGCGCCTGGAGCCCTTCCCGATCTGCTGGTTGGGCGAAGAGAGTTTTCCAAGGCCCTTCGACGGCTCCCTGGTGACTGGCCTTGAAAAGCGCCAGGTCGTCGCAGAAAAGCAGGTTGTAGATCGTGTTAGTCGACGAATCGCGATACGGCGTGTAAGCGGTCGTTGGCGCAGCCACTCCCGCCGCGACGCCGAGGCCGACGAGCGTGGCAAGTTTCTTCAGCATGCAACCTCTCCTTTCCAAAGGGCAATTGCTTCGACTTCTGCATCGGCTCGTATTCCCGTGCCGAAATCACCCAAGGCGCGGCCAAAGGCCGAAACCGCGCTGCCCCTGACATGGACAAGGATAGGAAATCCAACCGCGCCACGGTGAGTATATGAGCACCCACCAAACGGCGTCAATTCTCCAGGTTTGTTCCACGAGCCCCTGAAAAGTCCTCTGAATTCCGCCCGCTCAGCGCCTGTACGCTCCCCAACACCTACCAGGCAACGCGGCATTCGAATTCGGATTCAGACGCCGACCGAGCCAGGGCCCGTCCTCGCCGAGGGTGGCGCCCTGCAGCTCCCGGAGCGGGGGCGCACGGGCTCTCATCAGTCGTAACGATGAGGTCGGTTCGCCCAGATGGGTCAGGACTTCGCACACGGCACCGGCGTCGGTGAGGAAGGCGATGATTCGCATCTCGCCGCCGCAGCGTGCACAGACCAGCGGAGAGACCTCATGGATCCGCGCGAGCAGCGGGCAAAGCCATGCGCGAGAATCCCGCATTCGAGATGGCGGCGGAACTCGCGTTCGACATGGGCTGGACCGGAAGCGCCCTGGCGGCAGTCGCAGGAGAGTTCGAGCCAGGTGGCGAGGTGCGTCTGCACGGTGCAATGGAACACGGTACGGTCGAGCGCCGCCTTCGGGTAATAGCCATTCACAATCGAGGCTATACCCACAATTGATTGGACCAATCCGCCAGACGCTCCTAGACTTGGCTCGTCTGAAGTGCATACGGCTCATTCTTCGAGTGATCTCACTCGCACATCTGCGTCGATCGATCAGTGCCCAAACTCCAGACTGGATCGGCTAGTCAAAATCAAACAGCCAAAGGAGAGAAACCATGTCAACAGAAACAAAGTGCCCGTTCTCGGGCGGCGCAGGCAGCCACACGCTGTCCGGAGCCGCGACGAACGCAGGCTGGTGGCCCAAGCAACTGAACCTGAAGATGCTGCACCAGCAGTCCGCAAAGTCCAACCCCATGGGCGAGGTGTTCAATTACGCCGAGGAGTTCAAGACTCTCGACCTCGACGCCGTGGTCAAGGATCTGCATGCCTTGATGACCGACTCGCAGGACTGGTGGCCGGCGGATTACGGCCACTACGGGCCGTTCTTCGTACGCATGACCTGGCATGCCGCGGGGACCTACCGCATCGCCGATGGTCGCGGCGGCGCCGGCACCGGCGCCCAACGTTACGCGCCCCTCAACAGCTGGCCGGACAACTGCAACCTCGACAAGGCGCGCCGCCTGATCTGGCCGATCAAGCAGAAGTATGGCCGCAAGCTTTCCTGGGCCGACCTGATCGTCCTCACCGGCAACGTCGCGATGGAATCGATGGGCTTCAGGACCTTCGGTTTCGGCGGCGGCCGCCCGGACATCTGGGAGCCTGAGGACGAAATCTACTGGGGTCCGGAAACCACCTGGCTGGGCGACGAGCGTTACAAGGGCGAGCGTGAGCTTGACAATCCGCTTGGCGCCGTCCAGATGGGCCTGATCTACGTGAATCCCGAAGGCCCGAACGGCAATCCGGATCCACTCGGCTCGGCGCGCGACATCCGGGAGACCTTTGCCCGCATGGCGATGGACGACTACGAGACCGTCGCGCTCACTGCGGGCGGTCACACCTTTGGCAAGGCCCATGGCGCCGGCGACACTGCCCACGTCGGTCGCGAACCCGAAGGCGCGGGCATCGAGGAGCAGGGCCTGGGCTGGATAAGCAGCTTCCGCTCAGGCAAGGGCGCGGACGCGATCACCAGCGGGATCGAAGGCGCCTGGACCCCCAACCCGATCCAGTGGGACAACGGCTACTTCGAAACCCTGTTCGGCTACGAATGGGAGCTGACCAGGAGCCCGGCCGGCGCCCACCAGTGGAAGCCCAAGGACCCCTCTGCGGCGAGCACCGTGCCGGATGCCCATGATCCGGGCAAACGCCACGCCCCGATGATGACCACCGCCGACATGGCCATGCGCATGGACCCGACCTACGAGAAGATCTCGCGCCGCTTCATGGAGAACCCGCAGGAGTTCGCCGATGCCTTCGCCCGCGCCTGGTTCAAGCTCACCCACCGCGACATGGGCCCGCGCGCCCGCTACCTCGGCAAGCTGGTGCCGAAAGAAGCATTGATCTGGCAGGACCCGATTCCCGCCGTCGACCATGCGCTGGTTGATGAGCAGGACATCTCGGTCCTGAAGGCCGCGATACTCGCCAGTGGTCTGTCGATTTCCCAACTGGTCACCACCGCCTGGGCGGCGGCGGCGAGCTTCCGCGGCAGCGACAAGCGCGGCGGCGCCAACGGCGCGCGTATCCGCCTGGCGCCGCAGAAGGACTGGGAGGTCAACCAGCCGGCCGAGCTGGCGAAGGTACTACCGGCATTGGAGGCCATCCAGAAGGCATTCAATAGCGCGCAGTCAGGTGGCAAGAAGGTGTCGCTGGCCGACCTGATCGTGCTGGGTGGCTGCGCAGCCGTCGAGGCAGCAGCGAAGAAGGCCGGGCACGAGGTCAAGGTTCCCTTCTCGCCGGGGCGCATGGACGCGTCGCAGGAGCAGACCGATGCAGCCTCGTTCGCCGCCCTGGAGCCCACCGCAGACGGGTTCCGCAACTACGTCCGCCAGGGACACGAGGAATCGGCGGCCGAGCTCCTGGTGGATCGGGCCAACCTGCTGACGCTGACCGCTCCCGAGATGACGGTTCTGGTTGGTGGTCTGCGCGCCCTGGGCGCAAACTTCGGGCAGTCCGGACATGGTGTTTTCACCCGGCGACCCGAAACCCTGAGCAACGACTTCTTCGTGAATCTTCTCGACATGAAAACGAAGTGGCAGAAATCCGCCACCTCTGAAGGCGTGCTGGAGGGGCGTGATCGGGCGACGGGTGAACTCAGATGGACGGGCACCATCGTTGATCTCGTCTTCGGTTCGAACTCCCAGCTCAGGGCCCTCGCAGAAGTCTACGCGTGCAGCGACTCGCACGAGGCGTTCGTGCGTGACTTTGTCGCGGCGTGGCACAAGGTGATGAATCTTGATCGCTTTGACCTGGCGTGATCTCAGGGATAGGCCTCAAAAAGCCTGTCCCGTGCAGCCGCCACCTGGCATCGGCTTATCCCCGCCCCGGTAGTGGCTGCACATTGGCGCTTACGACCAGCCCCGATCAGACGACAGGCTGACCGAATTCGTGTTCAGCGTACTCAGGCGCCGATGGCGCCTGTGGGTCGTCTTCCTGCAAAGCGAATGTCCGTTGAGGCAAATTCCAGGCATCGCCATCGCAAACCGTCCAGGAGTTCCGTCATTCCCGCGCAAGCGGGAATCGAGTCCAGAGTCTGTTCTACGTCGGGCCGAGCGACCGGTATCTGATGACTGACCTGCCGTTCGCACCACTCGATTTTGGCTGTGGTCCCTTCCGTTTTCGAGTGGGGTCGACGCGAGACGCTGCCGGCGGGCCTTGACCAGTTCGTCGCGGGTTCGGTGGGTGACATCCTCGCAGGCGAGCCCTTCGGCCCGCCGGCTCCCGACGTCGAACGAGTTCATGCCGCGACCGGGCCCGAAGCGGTCGCCGTCGCCAATGTTCAGGCGGTCGTGCGACAGCAAATTCTGTGCCTCTGCGTCCGTCATGACCTGGGCGGCATGAGCACGACGAGGAGATGGGCACCTGAGAGTTCGGCGGCGACAAGGACGCCTCCGACCTCTGCGTCATCGCAGTTGCTCCGCACGCGACAGCCAGGCACAGACAAGTGCTGCGGCGTAGGGCAGCGCCTGCATACCCAACGCAATCTGCAACCAAACCACCGGGACCGAACTCGCTGCCGCAGTGTGCACCCCGATCGCGGCAATACACACCAGCAGGCCGGTCATCAGCGCCGTCTCCTCGCGCACCGAGGCGAAGGCGCCGGGTCGCTGACCCGGTCGAGTGTCTCCGGCGCGATCGACCGGCCCCTTGCTGGTCACGTGGAAAACCGCCCGTCGCCCGACGAGGCCGGCGATGACGCCGCGGGCAATACTGTGCGACAGTGCCATGCCGGCCAGTGCGGCACCAGCGATATCGGCCACTCGGCAGGGCACCCGGCGGCTGTAGAGCAACGGGATCAGCAGCAGCCGCAGCCCGATGAAAGCCACCAGCGGCGCGACAAAAAGCGGCGTCGGGAGGCCGAAGACCTGCGGCGCGCTCAACACGCCCAGCGTCCAGCCGATGGCGACGACGCTGAACGCCAGATGCAGGGCATCACCCAGCCAAGGCAGCCAGCCGGCGACGAAATGGTAACGCTGCGCCAGGCGCAAGCGGGATCGGCCGAGCAACGCTGAGAGGTGCCGTCGCAGGATCTGCATTGCCCCCTGCGCCCAGCGCCGGCGCTGGCGCTGATAGGCGGCAAAGTCGCTCGGCACCAGGCCGGTGCCCAGCACCTCGTCCACATAGACCACTCGCAGGCCCTGCCGCAGCAGGCGCAGACCGAGTTCGGTGTCTTCGCAGACACTGCCGGCGTCCCAACCGCCGACGCTGCGCAGGGCCGCCGCCCGGATCAGGGTCATCGTGCCGTGCTGGATCGCGGCGTCTCGCTCCTGGCGGTGATGCATGCCGATGCGGAAGAAACCGTCGTACTCCCAGTTCATCATCCGGCGCAGGTGGCTGCCTGCCCAGTCGCGATGGGCTTGCGGCGACTGCACGACGGCCACCGTCGGGTCGGAGAAATAGCCGGCGAGCGCACGCAGCCAGCCAGGCTTGACCAGGTAATCGGCGTCGACCACCGCCACCCACTCGGCGCGCGGGTCGCTTTGAGCGAGCGCCACGTTCAAGGCGCCGGCCTTGTAGCCGGGCCAGCTCGGCAGGTGGAAGAAACACAGGCCCGGGCCGGAGGAGGTCGTCTGCCCTGCCCTCGGCGCTGCCGCCCGATGGCCGTTGACGTGCGCCTGCACCGGCTCCCAGAGCGCCGGGTCGCCGGTATTGTTATCCACCACCAGTACCTCGAAGGCCGGCCAATCGAGTGCCAGCAGGCGGTCGATGGTGGCGATGACCATGGCCGGCGGCTCGTTGCAGCAGGCCAGATGAATGCTGACGAAGGGGGCCGGCGCGCCGGCCGGCAACGGGCGTAGCGCCGCCTGGTGGCGCAGGCTCCCGGGCCAGAACAACTCGGCGAATTCGAAGGCCTGCACCAGCAGGATCGCGGCGATCATCGCCAGTGCCGGCAGCAGCAAGGCCAGCGGCACGATGTCGCGCGGCCGCAGGTAATCGGCAAGTAACGCTGTCGCGAGCAGAACGGCGAAGGAAAGCACCGCCTGCAGGCTGAGCGCAAAGGAAATTCGACCAGCCAGCCGCATCGGCGAAAAGACGAGCAGCCAGGGCAGGATCGCCAGCAGACCCAGGGCCGACGAGACCAGCGCCTTGCCCGGCCAGAACGGATCCGCCTGCAGCGTGCCGGTGAAGGCGAACTTGGCCTCCCGCGCGGCGTCCAGCAGCCCCCAGTGAGCACCGACTGCGCCCTCGGTGGCGCGCTTCCACGGCTGATCAACCGCCTCCAGCAGGTAGTAGTCGACGTCCAGTCGGGCGGCCCTTTCGAGAAAGGCACGCACGAAGCGAGCCTGCGCGGCCGGCGTCGCCTCTGCCGCCGCCACGCGGTCGCCGTGGCTCGGCCAGCCGATTTCGCCGATCACCACCGGCTTGCCCGGAAATCGCTGGCGCAACTCGCGCAGGCGTTGCAGCGCATAATCGACCGCCAGCTCGACGGGTAGCCCCTCCCAGTAGGGCAGCAGATGCACGGTGATGAAATCCACATGGTCGACCAGCGCCGGCTGGCGCAGCCAGACATGCCAGGGCTCGGCGGTCGACACCGGCACCGGCAGCGCCGCCCGCAGCCGATCGAGGTAACCGTACAGCTCGCTCGGCGCAAGCACCTCGCGCAACTGGCTTTCGTTACCGGCAATCACCCGCTCGATGCCGGGGTAGCGGGGCACCGCTTCGATGATGGCGGCGATTTCCCGCTCGTTGTTCGACCGACGACTGTCGAGCCACACCCCGGCACTCAGCCGCAAGCCGGCTTGCGCCGCCAGCGCCGGCAGCATCGGCAGTTCGCTCGCGCTGTAGGTGCGCAGCCGCGGGGTCAGGCCGGCCAGCCGCTGCAGGTCGCCAGCCAGCGCTGCATCACTCGGAAACCTCTGGCTCAGCGGGCTTTGCCAGCGCTGAAAGCCGTTGTAGGCCAGCCCGGCAACCCGCGACGGCACGTCCGGCGCCGTCAGCGGTGGATTGAAGGCCCGCCAGAGCAGCAGATTGACGATCGCCACCAAGGCGGCGATGAGCAACGCGCTGGCCCAGCGTAAAGCGTTGCCTCGACCGGGCGCTGGCGGGTGCTGCGCCGCGTCCACCGTGCGAGCCACCCGTGGGCAAGGCAGCGGACTGTCGGTCTCGCCCACTTTCTGAGCTACGATGGCCGCAACCTCCCCCACCCTGGCACCCGAACGCCGCTTTCGTTCCGGCGCCAGGACTGCCTGCTGAGATGACCGCGATGCCTTCACGACAAGCCCCCGCACCCTGGCGTCAAGTGACCGCCGTGGCGGTGCTCGCGCTCGGCGTCCTGGTGCTGCTCGGCTGGGCTCTGCTGCAGGGCCGGCCGGTGCCCTTGCCAGATGCCGGCGACCTGCGCGTGCCCTGCCTGTCTTATGCCCCTTTTCGCCGACCCGGCCACGCCCCTTCCGACCCGGCACTGCACATCGAGGCGTCGGAGATCGAAGCCGATCTGCGACAACTGCGCGAAATGACCGGTTGCGTACGCACCTACGGCGTCGACCACGGACTCGATGCGGTGCCGGCGATCGCCCGAAAGCTGGGCATGCGGGTGGTGCTGGGGGCGTGGATCGATGGCGACGCGGCGAGGAACGCGGCGCAGCTGCAGCGGGCACTGGCGCTCGCCCGCGACTACGCCGACGTGATCGACCTGCTGGTGATCGGCAACGAGGTCCTGCTGCGCGGCGAGCAGACGCCGGCTGCGCTGGCTTCGCTGCTCGCGCGGGCCAGGCACGAGTCCAGCGTACCGATCGCCTACGCCGACGTTTGGGCCTTCTGGCTGCGCCATGCCGACGTGCTGCGCGACCACGTCGACGTCGTTGCCGCCCATGTGCTGCCCTACTGGGAGGACAACCCGGTGGCACTGAACGAGGCGATCGCCCACGTGTCGGCGATCAACGCGCGCCTCCAGGCGGTCTTTGCGCCCCTGCCGGTGTTCATCGGCGAAACCGGCTGGCCGGCGGCTGGCCGCCAGCGCGGAGCGGCGGTGCCCGGGCGGCTGCAGCAGACGCGTTTCGTGCGCGAACTGCTCGCCGCCGATGCCGGCGCGCCGCTTGGTTCCGAGGCCGGCGCCTGGCCAAGCTTCAACCTCATCGAGGGTTTCGACCAGCCGTGGAAGCGCCGACAGGAAGGCGCGATGGGTGGCTACTGGGGCGTCTTCGACGCTGCTGGCCGGCAGCGCGTCAGCCTGCGTGGCCCGGTCGTCGCCGATCCGCACTGGTGGCGGGTAGCTTTGGCCATGGTCGTCGGCGGTGGCGCCGGCCTGCTGTGGACGCTGCGGCGCGGCCTTCGGCGGCCTGACGCCAGCGACAACAGGCGTCGCCGCCGGGTCATGGCTACCGCAGCAACGGGCCTCGCGGGATCCGCGATCGGCGCGCTGACGCTGCTGCAATGGCAGATGCTGGTCGACTGGAGTCATCGCCCGCTCGACTGGCTGTTCGGCGGCAGCGTTGCCGTCGCGGCCGGCCTGTGTGCGCTCCTCGCGACCGCGCGGCTCGGTCGGATACTCGACGGCGACAGTTCGCCTGCCGCCCGCCCGGGGGTGGTCGCCGCCCTGCGCGCGGCCAGCCCCCGGGCCATGCGGGGACTGGCGCTCGCCCAGGCGGCGCTGCTCGCCTCGGTCGCGCTGATCGCGCTCGGGCTGCTGTTCGACGGCCGCTACCGCCCGCTCGTCTGGCCCTTGCTCGCAGCGCCGGCGTCGTTGCTGCTGGCCCTGACCGTGCTCGGTGACCGGGTCGACCACGGGGCGTGGCTGGAGCGTACCCTGGCCACCGTTGCTGCAGTGGCGGCCGTCTGGCTGGTCGCGCAGGAAGGCCTCGCCAATACCCAGGCGCTGGGTCAGGCGCTGATCTGGCTCGGCCTGGCGGCCGCCGTTTGCTGGCCTCAAGGCCTGGCCTGCGCGAGCGGCAGCGATGGCGGCGGGCGATGACCCGCCGCGGAAAAAGCCTGCAGCATCATCCCGGTCAGCGTATGCAGCGGGCCCAGCGCTTGCCGCGGTGGCTCGAGCCCGGGCTGGAAACCCTGCGCGATGAAGCGGTCAAGCAGTTCGCCATCGCTGCTGACGATATGCACCGGCACATCCCAGGACGCCGCTTCACCGGTGATGTTTGCCGCCGGCTGATGATCCCCGATCAGCAGGTAGATGGCCTCGCGCGGCGACGGCTGGCGCAGATAGGCACCCAGCCACTGGTAGGTGTAGGCCACCATGCGCAGAAAATCGGGGAACATGTTGAGCCAGTTCGGTTGCTCGGCCTGCGCGCGGCGGACTTCCGCCGCGTCGAAGGGCTGCGGTCCAAGCACCCGCGCCCAGTCCGGCTGATAGGGTGGTACCGGGCTGAACGGCAGGTGGCAGGTGATGGTCGGGAAAAACACGAAGCGCGGCGGCGCGCTGTTCGAGCGTGGGTGAAGCTGCTCGAAGCGTGCGGCGCTGAACTGGTCGGGCACCTGCCAGAAGCCCATGGCGGGCCCCGCATAGCCCAGATCGCGTCGGGCCAGGAAGACATCAAACCCGTAGAAGGCGCGTTCAGGCCACTCCCAGTCGAGCGCCGGATAGAGGCCGAAAGTCTGGTAACCATGCGCCCGGAACAGGGTGTTCAGCGTTGGCCGTTGCGTGGTCAGCAAGACGTCGTGGCGCATCGGGTCGCTGAGATCCATGCCCGACAGCAGGCCCAGATGCGTCAGGTCCGACCCGCCAGCAAAGGTCGGCGAGCGGAAGAAGGCCGACACCACCTGCCGGCCACCGGCCGCGATGTCGGCGGCAAAGCGCTCGCGGCTGGCGCGCAGAGCGCTGTCGGCGCGTGCGTCGTCGTAGACCACCGCACCAAGCGATTCGAGCATGATCAGGTAGACGTCGCGCCCGCCGAGCGCGCCCAGCACGGTCCCGGGCGCCGCGGCCATGGCGGCGTCGATGGCGGTCGAGGCAGGCAGCAGGCTGGCCTGCCGCTGTGGCGAAAAGGCGGTCGCCAGCAGTTGTGCCTGCCGCCAGTAGGTCGGCAGGACCGGTTTGGCGACGATCGGCCAGGTCGCGCGAACGCCTGCCAGATTCGCCGACACCAACAGCACGCTCGCCAGCGTGATCGCCCAGGCCCAGGGAGTCCGCAGGGCAAAGGGGACGGCGTCGCGTGCGGACACCGCGATCGCCCACCGCAGCGAGCAGAACAGGAGCCCGAACAGCAAACCGACGGCCGCCAGCACGGCCGTGCTCTGCCACCACGCCAGTTCCTGCGCCGAAACCCAGAGGAAGCGGGGAATCTGCACGCCATCCCAGTAAAGGTTGATCGGACGGCCGAATAGGCTATGCACGGTCACATCGGCGTAGCGTCCGAGTACCAACAGCAGGTAGACCAGCGCAAAGACGCTGAGCGTGCGTGGCGAGAGGTTGCCGCGCCAGGCGACCGCTGCCAGCAGTGCAAGGCACAGCAGGACGAATTCGGGTGCCAGACGGTGGTCTGGCAGGATGCCCGGGGTCGGCCACCAGTCCCGGAAGCTGAGCATGCTGTTGAGGAAGAGCAGCGCGAGCACTGCGAAGGCGATACGCCGCCACGGACGGTCATTGACTGGCGTTGCCGGGCCGCGGGCCGGCGGGCTCATCGTTCGCGCCCGGACGGATCGTCCACCCGACCGGAGGCGAGATACCCCATCCCGAACTGGGTCGGCGCCCACTGCCACTGCGTCAGACGCGGCGCGATGCGGTCCCAGGGCGAGGCGAGCTCGCCCGGACTTCCGTTGTAGGCGCGATTCTTGAAATAGACCCAGGGGTTGAGCGGTGCCAGCCAGCCCGGAAAATACTTGATCCCGGCAATCGCCACCATGGCTCCCGGGCGCGCCAGCGCGAGCAACCGGTCGACGGCGGCCGGCGAACGCAGGATATCGTGGGTGTAATGAAAGAGCAGCGCGTCGACCGCCTCGGGCAGTTTCAGCGCCTGTGCCGCAGTCTCGATCAGGCAGACGTTTTGCCAGCCGGCGGCATCGACCCGGGCAGTTGCCCGTGCCAGCATCTGCGGACTCTGGTCGAAACCGTAGACCCGGCCCGATTCGCCAACGGCGGCACGCAGCAACGGCAGGCTCAGGCCAGTGCCACAGGCGACATCGAGGACTACCTGTCCGGGTTGCAACTGCAGCGAAGCGATCGCGCGCTCGCGGATTGGCCAGGTCGGGCCGCAGGTACTGTCATAGCTTGCGGCGCGCCGGCAATACCTGGCCAGCGAACGGGCACGCACGACGTCGTCGGAGAGAGGTTCTGGAGGCACGGTCGTAGAACAGAATGGGTGGCAAGAGTCGCCTTGCCGGGCACCCGGCACAAAAACGCAGGAGTGGCATTGATCCCGGCGGACAGCGCATGATAACCGGTCGATGGCCCGGCGGCGTCCTTCCCGGTGCGAGGGCGGAGGAAGGGCACATCGACTGCTGCTGAAGCAGGAAGCCGCAATGGCCAGGTTCTCCGCAACAGGGGATCGCCTATAATTCGTGGCGGTCTGACAACGGGCCTGGAGGCAACCGTGGCGGGTGACTGGCTTTGACGATACCTGGGAAGAAGGCGCAAAGCGCCGCAGCGCTGCTCGTTTCTGGAAGGCACCGGCGGGACGCTTCGTCGCGCACGCTGCTGTTGTTCAACTTCGACTGGGACCAGCTCGGCTTCTCCCGCTGGCAGGCGGAGTTTCCAGCCGACAGCGCCGGTTTCGACCTGTTCACCTTCCCCAGCAACGCCCGCCTTGCCAGTTTCGACCTGCAGCGCTTCGTCGACCGGCTGGCGCGCAAAGCCCGTCGCAAACGCTGGCGGGCGGTGACTTCCAACCACGAGCAATTCGGCGCACTGGCCGCCGCGATGCTCGCCGAACGCATGGGCTGGCCAGGAACGCCGGTGCGAGCGGTGCTCGCCTGTCAGCACAAGCTGTACGCCCGACGGGTACTGCAGGAGGTGGCACCGGAGGCGAATACGTGGGCCGAGGCGTTGCCGGCGCGCTACGGCGAACCGATACCGGACGGCATCGCCTACCCGATCTTCATCAAGCCGGTGAAAGCGGCCTTTTCGGTGCTCGCGCGCACGGTGCACAATCGCGCCGAGCTGACGGCGATGACCCGCTTCGGCGCCTGGGAGCTGTGGGTGATCCGGCATCTGGTCGAACCCTTCGAGCGCATCGCCGCCACGCGTCTGCCGGCAGCCGGCAGTGCGCATCGGCTGATGCTCGAAGCGCCGGTCGCCGGGCAGCAGTACAACCTCGACGGCTACGTCTTCGCCGGCGAGCTACACGCGCTCGGCTTCGTCGAATCGGTGATGTATCCGGGCACGCAGGCCTTCATGCGCTTCGACTATCCCTGCGCGCTGCCGGCAGCGGCGCGCGTGCAGGCGCTCGACGTCGCACGGCGATTTCTCGAGGCAGTCGGTTTCACGCACGGCCTGTTCAACATGGAGTTCTTCCACGACGCTGCGCACGACCAGCTGACGGTCATCGAGTTCAACCCGCGCATGGCCGCGCAGTTTTCCGATCTCTACCTGCGCGTCGATGGCGTCGATCTGCATCGCGTCGCCCTGGAACTCGCCCACGGGCGCGACCCGCGCCTCCTGCCACATGCCGAGCCGAACGCCGGGGCGGCGGCGAGCTTCGTCTATCGCAGCTTCGAGCTGGCGGAGCAGCCGCCGATGCCGAGCTTGTGGCAGCGCCGCGAACTGGCGCAGCAGTTCCCCGACGCAATGCTCTTCCGCTTCGCCAAGACGCCGGCGCAGATCGCCCGCGATTTCAAGTGGCTCGGCTCTTACCGTTACGGCATCCTGCATCTGGGCGGGCACGACGCGCACGACCTGCGTGCCCGCTGCGAGGCGGCGAGCCGACTGCTCGGCTGGCCGATCCCCTACACGCACCCGTCGGCGGAAACAGCCTACAATCTACCGCTCCCCCTGCCTGCGCTTTCGCTGGAGAGCCCCCGATGAACCCTCTGCTGCATCCCGACCAAGAACGGGCCGGCGGTTGCCCGGAAGAAAGCCGCAGCGGACGGCGCGCGGTGATTTCGCCGAACCTGCTGCAGTTGGCGCACGACGAGCCGGCGGCGATTCGCGCCGAACTGCTTGCCGGACTGACAGAGCCGACGGCAACGATCGCGCCCAAGTACCTCTACGACGCGCTCGGCTCGCGGCTCTTTGCCGCGATCACCGAGCTGCCCGAGTACTACCCGACGCGCACCGAGGCGGCGATCTTCGCCGAACACCAGGACAGCATGGCGGCGGCACTCGGCCCGGTGCAGACACTGGTCGACCTCGGCGCCGGCAACTGCGAGAAAGCGGCCCGCCTGTTTGCGGCGCTGCGGGTGCAGCGCTATGTCGCGGTGGACATCTCGGTGGACTATCTTCGCGAATCGCTGCAGAACCTGCAGCAGCAGTACCGGGCGATCGAGATGCTGGGCATCGGTCTCGATTTCTCGTCGTCGCTGCACCTACCGGCCGAAGCCGGTGCCGGGCCGCGGACGCTGTTCTACCCCGGTTCCAGCATCGGCAATTTCACGCCGGCAGCGGCGCTGACCTTCCTGCGCCAGGCGCACGCCGAGTGTCACGGCGGGTCGCTGCTGATCGGCGTTGACCTGATCAAGGAAACCGACATCCTGGAAGCGGCCTACGACGATCCGCTCGGCGTCACCGCGGCGTTCAACCGCAACCTGCTGCTGAATCTCAACCGGCTCGCCGGCACCGACTTTGATCTTGCCGACTGGCGCCACGTCGCCTTTTTCAACGCACCCGAGTCACGCATCGAGATGCATCTGGAAGCGCTGCGCGCGACAACGGTGCGCTGGGCCGGCGGTGAACGGCGCTTCGCTGCGGCCGAGCGCATCCATACCGAGAACTCGTACAAGTGGCGCCGGGAGGATTTCGCCGCGCTGCTCGCAGCCGCCGGTTTTTCCGCGATGCGCCACTGGTGCGATGCGCGTGGCTGGTTTGCCGTGTTCGCGGCGCATGCGTGAGCCAGTGCCGCTTTCCGTGACATGGACGGAAGCGCTAGGCAGCGCAACTGCGAAAGCCGTTGTGCAGGTCGTTGCGCTCGGGCGTGAAGTAGTTGCGGTAGCGGGGGTGCGCCAGGCGTGGCGAGGTCGCCCGGCTGGCACCGCGCAGCACATAGCGGTCGCCGAACCAGGGCGCCGAATAGTCGCGGTAAGGGTGTGCCACGAAACCGGGATAAGGCAGGAAGCGGCTGGCCGTCCATTCCCAGACCTGGCCCCAGTGAAACTCGGGCCGGGTCAGCGCCACTATCTCCCACTCCGCCTCGCTTGGCAGGCGGCGACCGGCCCAGCGGCACCAGGCGTCGGCTTCGTTCCAGCTGAGATGCGTTGCCGGCGCGTCGAGCGGCAGGTCGTGCCACTGGCCGAAAAAGCGGCGCTGCCAGCGGCCGTCCTGCTGGCGCAGGTAACGCGGCGACGCGGCGCCGCCCTGCTCGACGAAGGGCAGGTAGCGTCGCCAGCTGACGACCTCGGCATCGATTTCGAACGCGGCGACCGCGACTGGCTGCGGCGCCAGTTCGTTGTCGAAGGCGAATCCTTCGCCCTGCCAGCCGAGCGTCCAGGGCTGCGCAGGAAGGGCGAGCGAACTCGCTGCCGGCGGCGCCACAACGGGCGCGAGCAGCGCGCCGGGCAGCGGAATATCAAGCGCCTGCGCCATGTAGATGCCCGCTTCGCCGTGCATGTCCTCGTGGAACAGCGCCAGGCGGAAGAAGTACAAGGCCTCGTCGCTTTCCGCTGTGTCGGCGAGCAACGACAGCGTTTCGGCCAGGCCCGCGGCCAGATAGGCACGCGTCGCAGCAAGGTCCGGCAAATCGAGTTGCCAACGCGTCGCGTGTGCGACCCGGCTCGAGTCATACAGCGCGTCGGCCTGCGGCAGGCGGCCGGCGGGACGTGGGTGATCGGGGTTGCAGTCGATGCCGTGCGCACGCTGGCGGTTGCGGGCAAGCCAGTAGTCCTGGAACCAGCCGACGTGCCCGACTTCCCAGAGCGGCGGATTGAGCTGCGGCGAACAGGGGACCGGCAGTGAATCGCCGAGCGCAGCGGTGTAGGCGTCGAGCAGAGCCAGCGTGCGCGCCCGGCTGTCGTGCAGCGCTGCGGCGAGGATCTGGCGGCCGCCCCGGCGGGCGGCTTCGGCATAGGTGGTGTTCATTGGCGGAGCGGCAGCGATGAGCAGGGCCTCCAGTATGCCGCAACTGGTGATCATCAGTCCGGCGCTGCGCGCTGCCAACAACGGCAACTGGCAGACCGCCCGCCGCTGGCAGCGGCATCTTGCCGGCCTCTGCCGCGTGCGCATCAGCAAGACCTGGCCAGATGCGCAGGCGGCCGGCGACGCGGCGATGATTGCGCTGCACGCCCGCCGCTCGGCCGAGGCGATCGCCGCGTGGAGCGCTGAGCATCCGCAGCACGGGCTGGCAGTGGTCCTCACCGGCACCGACCTCTATCACGACATCGCCAGTAACGCAGCGGCGCAGCGCTCGCTGGCGCTGGCGCAGGCACTGGTCGTACTGCAGGAACTCGCGCCGCTGGCGCTGCCGGAGCCCGTCCGTGGCAAGGCAAGGGTGATCTTCCAATCGACCACTGCCCGGCAAGCGCTGACCAGGTCGACGCGTTATCTGCGGGCGCTGATGGTCGGTCACCTGCGCCAGGAGAAGTCTCCGCAGACGCTGTTCGGCGCCGCCCGACGGCTCGCCGGCCGGCGCGACATCCTGATCGATCACATCGGCGAGGCGCTCGATCCGGCGCTCGGCGACGAAGCCCGCGCGACAATGGCAACGGCGCCGAACTATCGCTGGCTGGGCGGTCTGCCACACGAGGCGGTGCGCCGGCGAATCCAGCGCGCGCACCTGCTGATCCACGCCAGCCGCATCGAGGGCGGCGCGCATGTGATCATGGAAGCGGTGACGAGCGGCACGCCGGTACTGGCCTCGGCCGTCGACGGCAACATCGGCATGCTGGGTGCCGATTACGCCGGCTACTTCCCGTGCGACGACGTCGAGGCACTGGTGGCACTGCTGCTGCGCTGCCGGGAAGCGGCCGCCGCCGCAGCCGGCGAGGACGCGCCGCGTGAGAACCTGCTGCAGCGGCTAGCGGCGCAGTGCCGCGAACGGGCGCCACTGTTCGCCCCGGCGCGCGAACGCGCCGAGCTGTACCGGCTGGTCGATGATTTGCTGGGAGCGAACTGAATGCAGCCAGCAAGCGCACCCATAGTCCTGGCGCTCTTCGTGGAGCGTCGCCAGTGAAGCCGCTCGCATCGCTCGCCGGCAATTTTGCCCACCTCAAGGCGCATGACGAGCAACTCCTGCGCCTGGGTTTACTGGCCGAGCGCTACTTCAGCGAGGACCCCAATACGTCGCTGCTGAAGTTGAGGCAGTTGGCGGAATTGCTCGCACAGCACGTCGCAACGCGTATCGGACTTTTCGTCTCTGCCGAGGAGTCGCAGTACGAACTGATTCGTCGCCTGCTGGAACAGGGCATCCTCACCCGCGAGATTGCCCAGCTCTTCGGCGAAGTCCGGCGCGCCGGCAACGCGGCAAGCCATACCTTGGCCGGCGACCACCGCAGCGCGCTTGCCACGCTCAAGATCACCTGGCAACTCGGCGTGTGGTTTCACCGTAGCTTCGAGGATCCCGCTTTCAGGAGTGGCCCGTTCATTCCCCCGGCGGCACCTGCCGACGACTTCGGCGAACTTCAGGCCGAACTGGATCGCCTCAACGGAGAACTCGCGACTTATCAGAAAGCCCACCGTGAGGCCGCACAGCAGCTACAGTCAATGGACGACAAGCTTCGACAGGTGCGCGACGACCAGGCGTTCTGGGAGCAGTTGGCGCAGGAAGCGGAGAACGCCAAAGCCGCCCTGGGCGAGAAATTGGCTGCGATGCAAGCCCAATCCGCGACGCAGGGGAAGGACAGAGTTGCCGGTTTCGTGACGGCGGCCAATGCGGCCGCTGCGAACTTGGTCCTCGACGAGACCGAGACGCGCAAGCTGATCGACGAGCAGCTTCGTCTGGCGGGTTGGACGGTAGACTCGACCCGTCTCCGGTATGCCAAGGGTGCGCGGCCCGAGAAAGGGAAGAATCTGGCAATCGCCGAGTGGCCGACCGCCAGCGGCCCGGCCGACTACGTCCTGTTTGTCGGGCTGCAGCCGATGGCGGCGGTCGAAGCCAAGCGCAGGAACATCGACGTGTCGGCGGCATTGCAGCAGGCCAAACGCTACAGCCGCGACTTCACGGCAAGCGACGCGACCTCGACGCAGACCGACGCCGCCACCAGCAGGAGCCCTTGCCGCCTGCCCTTCGCCTTCGCCACCAACGGCCGCCCGTACCTCCGCCAGCTTGCCACCAGGAGCGGCGTCTGGTTCTGCGATCTGCGCCGGCCAGACAACCTTGGCCGCGCGCTCGACGGTTGGTACACGCCTGAGGGCCTGAGCGCACTCCTGAAACGCGACGAAAAGCGTGCGGACACGCAACTTCAGAGTGAGCCCTTCGCCTACGGCTTTTCGCTTCGCCCCTACCAACAGGCGGCCATCCAGGCCGCGGAAAGAGCGATCGCCCTGGGCCAGCGCGAGATGCTCCTCGCCATGGCCACCGGCACCGGCAAGACCAAGACCTGCATTGCCCTGATCTACCGCCTGCTCAAGACGCAGCGCTGCCGGCGGGTACTCTTCCTGGTGGACCGTTCCGCACTCGGCGAACAGGCGGCCAACGCGTTCAAGGACACGCGAATGGAAAGCCTGCAGACCTTCGCCGCGGTCTTCGGCATCAAGGAACTGGACGAGCAGTCTCCCGATAGCGATACGGCGGTGCACATCGCGACGGTTCAGGGCATGGTGCAGCGTGTTCTCTACACCGGAGAGGACAGCACACCGCCAGCCGTCGATCGTTACGACTGCATCGTCATCGACGAGTGTCACCGCGGCTACCTGCTCGATCGCGAACTCTCCGACACCGAACTCGGCTTCCGCAGTTTTGACGACTACATCTCGAAGTACCGGCGCGTTCTCGACTATTTCGATGCCACGAAGATCGGCCTCACCGCCACGCCGGCGCTGCACACGACGCAGATCTTCGGCGCACCGATCTACAGCTACGGCTACCGCGAGGCGGTGATCGACGGCTACCTGGTCGACCACGAACCACCCGTCCAGATCAAGACCGAACTGTCGTCAAACGGCATCGTCTGGAAGACCGGCGAGCGGATACCGGTTTACGACGCGCGGCGCGACGAGATCGAGTTGTTCACCACTCCCGACGACATCAAGCTCGAGATCGAGGACTTTAACCGCAAGGTCATCACCGAACCGTTCAATCGCGTCGTCTGCGAGTACCTGGCGCGCGAACTCGACCCCGCGTCACGCCAGAAGACACTGATCTTCTGCGCCACCGACGCGCACGCCGACCTCGTCGTCGCCTTGCTCAAACAGACCTTTCATGACCACTACGGCAGCGTCGACGACGACGCGGTGATCAAGATCACCGGCACCGCCGACAAGCCGCTGCAACTGATTCGCCGCTACCGCAACGAGCGCAACCCCAACGTCGCCGTCACCGTCGACCTGCTGACGACCGGCGTGGACATACCCGAGATCTGCAACCTCGTCTTTCTGCGCCGGGTGTGCAGCCGCATCCTGTTCGAGCAGATGCTCGGCCGCGCCACCCGCCCGTGTGACGCGATCGGCAAGGAGACCTTCCGCATCTTCGACGCGGTACGAATCTACGAAGCCCTGCAGAACCTCACCGCCATGCGTCCCGTGGTGATTTACCCGGCAATCACCTTCACGCAGCTTGCCACCGAACTGGCAACGGTGCCGGGCGACGAAGAACGCAGGCTGGTGCGCGACCAGTTCATCGCCAAACTGCAGCGCAAGAAGCGCCATCTGAGCGAAGACGCAGCCAGCGATTTCGAAACCCGCAGCGGCTTCTCCCCGGAAGCCTTCATCAGGAAGCTGCGCGGCATGCCACTCGCCGACATCGCCGCCTGGTTCACGCAGTGCCCGGACCTCGGCGAGATACTCGACCGCAAGAATGAGGGGCCCGGCTCGCCGGTTTTCGTCTCCAACCACCCGGACCGCCTGCTCGGCAGCCAACGCGGCTATGGCCAGGCGCAACGTCCCGAGGACTATCTCAAGGCCTTCAGCGAGTACATCAACAGTCACCGCAACGACATCCCGGCCCTGCTGACCGTGCTGACGCGCCCGCGCGACCTGACACGCAAACAACTGCGCGAACTGGTGCTCGAGCTCGACCGGGCCGGCTTCAGCGAGGCCACGCTGGCAACCGCCTGGCGCGAAATGACCAATCAGGACATCGCCGCGCGCATCGTCGGCTACATCCGGCAGGCGGCCATCGGCGACCCCTTGCAGCCCTGGGAGCAGCGGGTCGACAACGCCCTGCAGAAGTTGCTCGCCTCGCGTCGCTGGACGACGCCGCAGCGTCAGTGGCTGCACCGCATCGGCGCGCAGACCAGGGCCAACCTCGTCGTCGATCGCGCCGCCCTCGACGAGCCCGACCTGATCTTCCGACGCGAGGGCGGCGGCTTCAACCGCCTCGACCGCCTGTTTGAAGGGCAACTGACCGAAATCCTCGACACTTTCACCGATACACTATGGCAGCCTGCTGCCTGAGAAGGACGACATCCCCGCATGACCACCGTCACCCACGACATCGTCGCCAAGCTCTGGAACCTGTGCAACGTCCTCAAGGACGACGGCGTCACCTACCACCAGTACGTCACCGAACTGACCTGGCTGCTCTTCCTCAAGATGGCCAAGGAAACCGGCACCGAGGAACAGATTCCTGTCGGGCATCGCTGGGACGATCTCTCGAAGCCAGGCCGGCGCCGGACCGGCTGGAACATTACAAGCTGACGCTGATCCACCTCGGCAGCCATGGCTCGATGCTGGTGCAGGAAATCTTCGGCAACGCCAGCTCGTTCATCAAGAAACCCGCGACGCTGTCCACCCTGGTCGCCGAAATCGACAAGCTCGACTGGTACAGCGCGCGCCACGAGGGACTCGGCGACCTCTACGAGGGCCTGCTGGAGAAGAACGCCAACGAGAAGAAGTCCGGCGCCGGCCAGTACTTCACGCCGCGGCGGCTGATCGACAGCATGGTCGCGGTGATGAAGCCGACGCTGGCCGACGTCATCCAGGACCCGGCGGCTGGCACCGGCGGCTTCCTGATCGCCGCCAGCCGCTACATCCGCGCCCGGCACGAGATTGACGGGCTCACCGAGGCCGCGCAGAGGCGTTCTACACCCGGCACCTTCTTCGGCATGGAGCACGTCCAGGACACGCACCGGCTGGCGCTGATGAACCTGATGCTGCACGGCCTCGACTCGGACCCGAACGGCGCCGGCATCCGCTACGGCGACACCCTCTCGCCCGAGGGCCAGGCGCTGCCCAAGGCCACGCTGATCCTGACCAATCCGCCCTTCGGCACCAAGAAGGGCGGCGGCCTGCCGACCGCACCGACTTCACCTTTCCGACCAGCAACAAGCAGTTCTGCTTTCTGCAGCACATCTATCGTGGCCTCAAGCCCGGCGGTCGCGCCGCCGTCGTCCTGCCCGACAACGTCCTCTTCGAAGGCAACGTCGGCCGCCAGATCCGCGCCGACCTGATGGACAAGTGCAACCTGCACACGATCCTGCGCCTGCCGACCGGCATCTTCTACGCCCAGGGGGTGAAGACCAACGTGCTGTTTTTCACCCGCGGCGAGACGGACAAGGCAACACGAAGGAGGTCTGGGTCTACGACCTGCGCGCCAACATGCCGCAGTTCGGCAAGCGCACGCTGCTCAGACCCGAGGACTTTGCCCAGTTCGAAGGAGCATTCGGCGACGACCCGCTGGGCGGCGCGGCGAGCCTGGCAAAGCGCAAGGACACCGGTGAAGCCGGTCGCTTCCGCCGCTTCACGCGCGACGAGATTGCCGCACGCGGCGACAGTCTCGACATCTCATGGCTGAAGGACGAGAGCGACACGGGTAACGACGGGTTGCCCGAGCCGGCAGAGCTCGCGCGCGAAGCGATCGACGAACTCGACGGGGCGATCGAGGAACTGCGAGCGATTCTGGAGGAGTTGGGCGAGGATGTTGAGGAGTTCGAGGGGTGAATGACCTTCCCGATTCCTGGGCCATGGCCTCGCTGGCCGCAGTAAGCGTCGACTGCGAGCAACGGATTCCGGCCGCGGATGCTACGTTTCAGTATATTGACATTGCGTCCATTGACCGCGCAACGAAGAGCATCGTGACTCCCCAGACACTCCTTGGCCGGAATGCACCGAGCCGAGCTCGTAAGGTCGTACGAACCGGAGACGTACTGGTTTCCATGACGCGGCCGAATCTGAATGCCGTCAGCTTTGTACCCGAGATCTTCAACGGGCAAATAGCGTCGACCGGTTTTGATGTGCTTCGATCTGACGGTGTCGAGCCGCGTTGGCTTTTCTACCTTGTGCGGACGGAGGGTTTCGTCCAAAGCATGTCGCAACTGGTACAGGGCGCGCTCTACCCGGCGGTGCGGTCGAAAGATGTTCGTGGATACGAGGTGCCTATCGCGCCCCTCAACGAACAGAAGCGCATCGCCGACAAGCTGGACGCGCTCCTCGCGCGCGTGGACGCCTGCCGCGAACGCCTGGACCGTGTGCCCGCCATCCTCAAACGTTTCCGCCAATCCGTCCTCAGTGACGCTATGGTCGGTAATCTGACAGCGGAGTGGCGTCGGGAGCACCCGACCCACACATCGGCAAACGATCTTGCGGCCAAACTTCATTACGCCCACCAATTGGCAGGAGGCCACAAGCTAGGCAACGCGGCGCCGCCCACCGAGGAAGTGCACAACTTGACTGCGGAGATGTTTCCGAAAGGTTGGGAACTCGTGACTTTGCGTGACTTGGTCATGCCCGATCGCCCCATTACATACGGTATCTTGAAACCTGGCCCGGAGATTGATAATGGAATCCCCTATGTACGAGTGGCGGATTTCCCAAACGAGAGGTTGAACATCACCGCGATCCGCAGGACTTCCCCCAGTATCGACCAAGAGTTTAAGCGGTCGCGGCTTCGAAGCGGCGACTTGCTCCTTTCAATCCGCGGCACAGTGGGGCGCGTGGTGTTAATTCCGCCAGAGATAGAGGGCGCCAACATCACTCAAGACTCAGCAAGACTCACCATTCAGTCGGCCGTAAACCCGGACTTCGTCTTGTGGTATCTAAGATCCGAGCTCGCGCAAGCCCGCATGAGCAGGGCGGTCAAGGGCGTTGCAGTCCGCGGCATCAACATTGGTGACGTGCGCGCGCTCCAGACCCCGCTGCCACATCGTCACGAGCAAGACGAAATCGTCCGCCGAGTCGAAACACTCTTCGCGTCCGCCGACCGCCTCGAAGCCCGCTACGCCGCCGCGCGCGCTCAGGTCGTGCGTCTCACGCCCGCCCTGCTCGCCAAGGCCTTTCGCGGCGAGCTGGTGCCGCAGGACCCCGACGACGAGCCGGCGAACGTATTGCTCGAACGTATCCGGGCCGCGCGCGCGGCGGTACCGCCAAAGGCCAGGTCACGCAAGGACACCGGTCGCCCGACGAAAACCCAGAAAGCCGAGATCCTCATGCTGAATCGACAGGACATCCGCGACGCGCACCTCTGCACCATCCTCCGGGAGCGTGGCCCGCTCACCGCCGAAGCGCTATGGTCCGCCTCGCAACTCGACATTGACGACTTCTACGATCAGCTCAAGGACGAGGAAGCGCGCGGTCTGCTGAACGAACGGCGCGGTGACTCGCCCGGCGCGCAGCGTCTGCTGGCGGTGGCGGCGTGAGACTCGATCGCCTGCGCATCCCGAACTACCGCAACCTGCGGGGCTTCGAGATCGACTTCGACGAAAGGCAGCCGACAACGGTGCTGCTCGGCCGCAATGGCACCGGCAAGTCGAATCTGATCGAGGCGATCGTCGAGATCTTCCGCGAGCTGGAGTTGGGCGGAGCGCCGGCTTTTGCGTACACGCTCGACTACGTCTGCCGCGAGCGCGCGATCCACATCGACGCCGATCCCGCTCGCCTGAGCAAACGCCTGGAGATCAGCATCAACGGCCAGCCGATCACGCAGGCGGCATTCCAGAACGACCGGGACAGCTTGCTGCCGAACTACGTCTTCGCCTACTACTCCGGCTGGAGTAGCCGCCTGGAGCGGCACTTCGACCGCCCGACTCGTCGCCACTACGACCGCATCCTGAAGAATCCGGACGGCCAGCTCCCGCTGCGCCGGCTGTTCTTCTGTCGCAAGGATTACAGCCAGCTCGTGCTGCTGGCTTTCTTTCTCGCCCCATCCCCTGCGGCGCGAGCACTGCTTGAGAAATATCTGGGCATCAAGCGTTTTGAGGCGGCGCTGTTCGTGCTGAAAACGCCCTGGTGGCGTGGCAGCGGCGCGCCGAACAGGACGCAGCTAGCGGAGGGCGACGCGCGCTTCTGGTACGCGCGCGGGGCGTTCAAGAGCTTTCTCGGCCGGCTGTGGGAGCGCGCGCTGGCGCCGATCCGCAATACCGAAGCGATCGAGCGCGACGTGCGCCGACAGGGCGAAAGCACCGAGCGGCTGTACCTGTTCATCAAGAACGAGGCCGAACTGGCCGCGCTGAGGCACGACGGCGAGGACTCGAAGACCCTGTTCGGCTACCTCGAAAGCCTGTTTCTCTGCGACCTGATCGACGAGGTACGCGTGACCGTCGAGCGCAGCGACGGCAGTCGAGTCAAGTTCGTCCAACTGAGCGAAGGTGAGCAGCAGCTCCTGACCGTTCTCGGTCTCCTGCTGTTCACCCAGGACGACGAGTCGCTCTACCTGCTGGACGAGCCCGACACGCACCTCAACCCGGTGTGGACCTACGACTTCCTCAATCTGCTGCAGCAGAACATCCGTGCCGAGAAGGGGCAGCTCATCGTCGCCACGCACAACCCACTGATGATTGGCAGCCTGCACCGGAATCAGGTACGCATGTTCACGCAGACCGAGAGCGGGCTCAGCGCCGCCGAACCCGAGTACGACCCGATCGGCATCGGCGTCGAGGGCCTGCTCAAATCCGAGCTGTACGGGCTGCGGTCGACCCTGGCGCCGGAAGTGCTGGACAAGCTGGATCGCCACTACGCACTGCTTGGAAAGAGCGATAGATCGGACCCCGAGAACACCGAGTTGATGCGCCTGGCGATTGAACTGAACGAGTTGGGCGTCTCGCGCACGCATCCGAACCCCTACTTCGAGGCGTTCGCCACGGCGATGGCTAGGCGGCGCATGCCCGAACTTCGTAGCGAACTCTCCACGCGGGAGATTGAAGAACAAGCCGAATTGGCCGAGGAAATACTCAAGGAAGTTCTTGCAGAGGAGCGCGCCGCGGACCACGGCGCGAAGGCATGAGGCACATTGTGCACCGGCATGCACCGGATGACGCTGCCTGGATCGCCAAGGCCACTCAGATCCTTGCCCAACTTGGCGCCGCACCCGATGCCGCCACGCGCAACGCAATCATCAAGACCAATAAGGCGGTCTGTGGCGAGATCAAGCAATGGCTGCTTTCGCTCTCACATCAAAAGTGCTGGTTCTCCGAGGCCAAGGATTGCTTCAGTCACTGGGACGTCGAGCACTACCGGCCCAAGAAGTCAGCCAGGGACGCGGACGGCACGGAGCACGAGGGCTATTGGTGGCTCGCGTTCGACTGGCACAATCTCAGAATCTGCGGCAACGTGGGCAACCGCAAGAAAAGCACCTATTTCCCCCTGCGAGTGGGCTGTCCGCGATGCGCACCGCACGGCGATCTGCGCCATGAAGACCCACAATTGCTCGACCCTGTCGATCCGCAGGATCCGGCGCTGATCTCGTTCAACCTGGAAGGGCGAGCGATTCCCGCGCCAGATGTCACCGACGGCTGGGAGAAGTCTCGCGTCGAGTATTCGGTGGAGCGGTACAACCTCGACTTTCCGCCGCTCATGGACAAACGCAAGGCGGTATGGGCGAATTGCTGGGATCAAATACAGCAATACTTGAAGGACCTTCACCTGTATCACACTGACAAGACGAATGGCATTGCCAGGGATCGCTATAAGCAAGCCATGCTAGCACTGAGAGCGATGGTGCGTGAGGACAAGGAACTCTCCGCGGTTGCTCGGGCCTGCGTTCTGAGCAGTGGTGACCGCCGGCTGATCGGCATTCTTTAAACCAACTGAGACATGAACACCGCTGAACTCACCGCTCTGCTCGACCGCCTGCGCGCGGAGCCACGCGAAACGGAGTGGCTGGAGTTCAAGGCCAATCGCCACGAACCGCAAGTGCTCGGCGAATACCTGTCAGCGCTGGCCAACTCGGCCTGCCTGCTCGGCAAACCGCGCGCCTACCTGGTGTTCGGCATTGAGGACGGCAGCCATGCGGTGGTGGGCACCACCTTCGACCCGCATGCCGAAACCGGCAAGGGCAGGCAGTTGCTCTCGCTCTGGTTGTCGCTCGGACTGCACCCGAATGCCGGCTTTGAAACCCATATCTTCACCTACCAGGGCAAACGGGTGGTGCTGTTCGAAGTACATCCGGCCTTCGATCGCCCGGTCCATTTCTACGGCAAGGCGTATGTCCGGGACGGCACAAGCAAGACCGAACTGGCGAAGTACCCGGAAAAGGAGCGCGCGATTTGGCACCGCCGCGTGGACTGGAGCGCGCAGATCTGCGAGCAGGCGACGCTGGACGATCTGGACCCGCGTGCCATCGCCAAGGCGCGTGCTGAGTTCACCGCCAAGTCCCCAACCCAGGCGGCGGCGGTGGCGGCATGGGATGACACGACCTTTCTCAACAAGGCGAAGCTGACGATTCGCGGCGCGGTGACGAACGCCGCGCTGCTGCTCCTCGGCCACCCCGAGTCGACGACCCTAATCGCGCCGGCCGTGACGCGCATCACCTGGCTGCTGAAGAACGAGCGCAACGAGGAGCTGGATTATCAGCACTTCGGGCCGCCGTTATTGCTCAACGTGGACGCGGTACTGGCCTGTATCCGCAACCTCACGGTGCGCGAGTTGCCGGAAGGTACGCTTTTCCCGGTCGAGCTGACTCAATACGATCCGTGGGTCATCCGTGAAGCGCTGCATAATTGCATCGCCCATCAGGACTACGGCCTGCGCGGGCGAATACAGGTCGTCGAAACGCCCGGTGCCCTGCTGCTGACCAACGTCGGCGGCTTCCTGCCGGGAAGCGTGGAGGCGGTGATCGAGCAGGACGCACCACTGGAAATCTACCGCAACCCCTTCCTCGCCGAGGCGATGGTCAACCTCAACATGATCGACACGCAGGGTGGCGGTATCAAGCGCATGTTCCAGAAGCAGCGGCAACGCTTCTTTCCGATGCCCGACTACGATCTGTCGGAGCCCGAGAGGGTCAAGCTGACCCTGCGCGGACGGGTTCTCGACGAGCGCTATACGCGAATGCTGATGGCCCGCACCGATCTCGATCTCCGTCTGATCATTCTGCTCGACAAGGTGCAGAAGCGACAGTGTATCTCGACAGACGACAGCAAACGGCTCAAGGCAGCGAGCCTGGTGGAAGGGCGCTACCCGAACCTGCTTGTCGCCGGCCGGGTTGCGGCGGCTGTCGGCGAAAAAGCGCGGCACATTCGCGACCGCGGATTGGATGGCCAATACTACGAGGACATGGTCGTCGCGCTCGTCCGCGAGCATCAACCCGTGGCAAGGGCAGACATCGACCGCTTGCTCCTGGACAAACTGCCGGAGGTTCTGACTCCCGAGCAGAAGCTCAACCGTATCCACAACCTGCTGCGGAAGCTGGCCGAAACCGGCCTGATCGTCAATCGGGGTAGCCGGCGCTGGCCGAAGTGGATCCCCGCCGATGCCCGGCACCCCGCTGGAAAATCAAAAGAAACCAATGGCAGCAAGCGCTAGGCCCTCCTTGAACGAATGCAAGTGGCTGAGTTTACAGGGGAGGCCTATTGATAGCCGCGCAGATGACGTCATCCGATCAATAGCGCCTGCGATCAATTGGGACCAAAGAACGTCTGGTCGCGCCTGGCGTCGCAGTGCCGCCAACGGGCGCCACTGTTCGCCCCGGCGCGCGAGCGCGCCGAACTGCACCGGCGGCTGGTCAATGAATTGCTGGGAGCGAACTGAATAAGGATAAGAAATCCAACGGTGGCAACCAGGGTATATGAGCCTTCATCAAACGCGTCAATCTCGCACTTGGGCACGGGAGCCCGTGAAGGGTCATACGAACCGACCAAGAGGCCGTTGCTTGCTCCCCGCCGCACCACCCTTCCCTGCTGGCCGGAGATGGGCGGGATTATGAAAAATGGCTCCACCCCCTTTCTTTGCGGTTGGGTACCGATGTGTGCGTCAAGGCATTGGCAAGTCAGAGAATCGGAGTAGCAGTGATCGATGGAATTCTGTATTGTCGGCAAGATCGCGGATGTCCAGACCATCGCCGAAGGCAGTGGTATTCGGGAGATTGCCCTGCTGCGGCAGCGATACGGGGTTGGCTATTGGCGCAGGAAGAAGGGGATCGCCACTGTGCGCCTTCTTGATGGAACGACCGCAAGGGCCGAACTTCACTGGTATGAGGCGCATGGAATCGGCAAGCTGAAACTCAAGATAAAGGAATGGCTATGAGGTTTGTGGTTTGCCTGTCTCGCGAAGGATTTGGCGAGTTCTCGACGGATGATCTGACGCTCGGGCGGCTCTATGAAGTGCTTGCCCCGACGGACAACCACGGCATGCTGCGGATCATTGACGATTCCGGCGAGGACTTTCTTTACCCGGCTTCTCTTTTCGAGGCTGTGGAGGTGCAAGAGCAAACGGCCACCCGGCTGCACGAGTTGTTGGCAGCGTAACGCAACCGTCAGGAAAACAGTCCTCTGATCTTTATGCCGCAAGGGTGTCGTCAGGCGACGAGTGGCGCCGCGTCGCGACCGGCCTCAAGCCACCTGGGCCTTTTCGCGTGCCTGAACGAGCTGGCTCGTCGTGTTCACCGACTCGATGCAATGGGCGCTCTCATCCAGGGACCCAGCATCCGGGAGAGTGCTCGCTCGTCGAATCCGTGCACCAGCCCGTCCTTGCCGACGAGGATCGTCGGGATCCCGCCGCCGCCCAGCAAGCGGTTCATCTGCTCGGCGCGGGCATCGCGCTCGATGTCCAGTTCAACATAGCTGATGCCGTGCTCGGCAAAGAAGGCGCGCGCCCTGGCGCAATAGCCGCACCAGGTGGTGGCGTACATTACGACCTCCGGCTGGGTGGTCGCGGCACGGGTCGCGGCGCCCCGCTCACGCTGCCTGTCCTGCATGGCATACATGCCGCCGGCAGCGAGCAGGACCAGCGCGATCACGAACCACAGCATCCCAACGCTGCGCCGGGTCGGCCTGGCGACCGGCCGAACGTAAGCCGCCTCTTCGGCCTTGTTGTAAGCCACCTCGCAGGACGGGCATTGCCAATCGGGTGCCGTGTCCGTCGACCGGCGCTCGTAGCGGCAGCTCGGACAGCGCTTTGGAGTGATGTACATGGCGGCGGCTGTTTGAAGTAAGGCAGAGGGTCGGGGGCGGTGACCCGACCCCGCGCCCGGCAGTATAGGCAGCACCGCAAACCGCGGTCAATCCCGGCTGTGGTGCGCGCTGGCCCGAGGGACAAGAAATCCAACGGTGCCAACGAGGGTAGATGTGCCTTCATCAAACGGCGTCATTCTCGCATTTGGCCCCGAGAGCTCGTGAAGAGTCATACGAACCCCGAGTCAGGTGACATCATTCCCGGGAGCGCTGTTTGCCGCAAAGTTCGATGGGCGGCGTCTGGATGGGGAAAGCGCGGTGGTGCACGCGTCATCCAT
This sequence comes from Candidatus Accumulibacter necessarius, assembly GCF_036625085.1. NCBI lineage: Bacteria > Pseudomonadati > Pseudomonadota > Betaproteobacteria > Candidatus Accumulibacter > Candidatus Accumulibacter necessarius. The sequence continues at coordinate 370,232 of NZ_JAZKUM010000002.1, forward strand.
TTCATCGCCCCTGAGCGGACGACCTGGTCGCTGATCGCCTACAAGAAGGCACAGTTCGACAATTTGCCTACGTCGTTTCTCGTTGATCGGAAAAAAGGAGCTGAAGATGTCCTCTGAACTCGAAAAGTTCCAACGTGACTTGCTTGAGTCCGCCAAACAGATGCAACGCGGTCAGACAGCGCGAGTGACGAAGATAGGAATTACGCCTGCAGCCGGGGCACGTTCGAGGATTAGACCCTGCCGGCTTACCCGTCTGCGGCGCCTACAGCTCACGATCGATGAGCATCACCCCCGCCGGGCCGCTTCGATCGCCGCGATGTCGATCTTTCCCATCTGCATCATCGCCGCGAAAGCGCGCTTGGCCGCTGCCCGATCAGGATCGGCAATCGCAGCGGTAAGGGCGCGCGGGGTGATCTGCCACGACAGGCCCCACTTGTCCTTGCACCAGCCGCAGGCGCTTTCCTGGCCGCCGTTGCTGATAATCGCGTTCCACAAGCGGTCGGTTTCGGCCTGGTCGTCGGTCGCCACCTGGAACGAGAACGCCTCACTGTGCTTGAACTCCGGCCCCCCGTTCAGGCCAAGACAAGGCATGCCCATCACGGTGAACTCGACTACCAGGACGTCGCCCTGCTGCCCAGAGGGATAGTCACGGGCGCCCGCTGGATCGTTCCCACCGCACTGTCCGGAAATGTCTTGGCGTAGAACTGTGCGGCTTCGAGTGCGCTGCCGTCGAACCAGAGGCAAATCGTGTTCTTGCTGAGCATTTTGCTTCTCCTGTGGATGAGGTAGCGGGCGGACGCCGGCGCCGCCGGTCGTAGTTCCCGGCCGGCGCCGGCAGTGCAACTCAGGCAGCAGCCCGCAACGGCTCACTCCGCGCCAGAAACTGCCGCGTCAGCGGGCTGTGGCCGCGCATCGGCAGACGTTCGGCGCACAGGGCGGCAGCGAGGTGGTGCTGGCCAGCGCGCAGCGCGGCTTCGATCAGGGTCAGGTCGAGCAAATCGCGCTGGGCGTGGCTACCGCCGAAACGCTGGGCGATGTCGCGGACCGGGCGGATCAGGCGCACGCATTCGTCGTAGCGCCCCTGGCCGAAGGCCTTGATGGCCAGCGTCAGTGGATGACCGACTTCGCGGGTGAAGGCTGCGTTGTCATTGCTGCGCTGCATCGCCCATTGCTGGGTTTCCAGCACTGCCGCCACGGCATCCGGGCGCTGGGCGCCGACGAAGGCCATCACCGCGTGCAGGTCGTTGAAGGCGTAGTTGCCGGCAGTGGCGATCGGCTGCCAGCCGTCGGCCACGCTCTGCCAGCGGCTGCCGACGTCGATGCCGCGCAGGTGCAGGCGCCACAGAAGCGCCGAGGCATCGATCATGTCGAGCACAACAGTCGAGCGCTCGCCGTAGATCGGGCCGTCGAACAGCGCCAGCACTTCGTCGATCTCGCCCAGTTCGAGGTGGTAGAGCGCCAGGTGCCACCACAGGTGCACCTTGAAAAAGCTGTCGGTCGACCAGGCGGCCGGGTTGGCGCGCATCCAGGCAATGCCGTCGCGCTGGCGGCACTGCATTTCCATGACGTGGGCGACCGCATGCTGCGCCCAGCCGTCACGTGGTTCGATTTCGACTGCCGCCTTGCCCTGCACTTCGGCGCGGGCGTAGTCGGCCATTTCTTCGAGGCCGAAGGCGTGCATGCCGAGGATCGCGTGATAGCCCGGCATGCCCGGCGACCAGGCGGGCAGCGCCCGGCTGATGCGGTCGCGCAGCAGGCGGGAATTGCCGAGGTAGAAATCGGTCAAATGGCCAGCTTGCAGCGCCAGGCTGTCGCGCGGAAATTCAATCGACAGGTCTTCGAGCAGGCGCCCGGCGCGATGCCACTGGCCGTCGAGCATCTGGCTGACCGCCGCGATGTGACCGCGTTCACGCGGGTTGCTGGGCAGCCGCTGGACGGCGTCGAGGCATTTGCCGGCAACGGCCAGGCCGGCCGGTTCGGTGCCCAGCAGGTGCAGGTAGGCCTTGAGGACGTGGGCCATGACGAAATCCGGCTGCTGCGCGATGGCGGCATCGGCGCTGGCGACCGGATCTTCGATGTAGCAGGCGAATTGATGCAGGGCGCGGTGGTAGAACGCGAGGCTGTCGGCGCTGGCGCCCGAATAGCTAAGAGTGAGATCGTCTTGCAGGATCATGGGGGTTCTCCTTTGGCTGGATGACTTTGCTTGTCGTGGGCGCGGGGGTTGGCGCGCAGTGCCACGATAATCCGCAGCCAGCGGTGCTGACAGACCCGAGGCGCCTAAAGGTTTGACCGAAACGCCGGGGCCTTGTTCAAGGAGGTGGGAGATGGATGTGCTGTCCGAGGTGTTTGCCGCGGTGCGCGTTTCCGGCGGTGTGTTTCTCGACGCCGAATTCACCGCGCCGTGGTGCGTGGTGTCGCAGGTCCGGCCGGAGGATTTCGCGGCCCAGGGGCGCCTGCCGGCACACCTGATCGCCTACCACTACGTGATTGATGGCCGGCTGCTGGTGCGCGTCGGCGACGACGCGCCGCTACCGGTGCTGGCCGGTGAGATCGTGCTGCTGCCGCGCAACGACACGCATGTCCTGGGTAGCGCCGCCGACCTGCGACCGGTGGTCATCGACGACCAGGTGCAGGCGCCCGGCGAACGGACGCCTGCGGTGCTACGCCACGGCGGTGGCGGCGAGCCGACGCACATCATCTGCGGCTATCTCGGCTGCGACATGCCGGACAACCTGCTGCTAAAAACCCTGCCGCCGCTGCTCAAACTCGGCGTACGCGACGGCGCCGGTGGCGCCTGGATGGAAAACTCCTTCCGCCATGCCGCCGCGGAATTCGCCGTCAGCAGCAGCGGTTCGGCCGCCGTGCTCGGCAAGCTGGCCGAACTGCTGTTCGTCGAGGGCGTGCGCCGTTACGTGGCAGCCCTGCCAGAAGGCCAGAGCGGCTGGCTGGCCGGCCTGCGCGACCGCCGGATCGGCCGCGCCCTGGCTCTGTTGCACGGCCGCGTCGCGCATCCGTGGACCACCGAGGAACTGGCACGCGCCGTCGGCCTGTCGCGCTCCGCCTTTGCCGAGCGCTTCACCGCCCTGATCGGCCAGCCGCCAATGCGCTACCTGGCCCACTGGCGCCTGCAACTGGCCGCCGTGCGCCTGCGCGAAAGCCCGGCGGCGACCGCGCAGATCGCCGCCGAAGTCGGCTACGAATCGGATGCCGCCTTCAACCGGGCATTCAAGCGGACCTTTGGCACGACGCCGGCGGCCTGGCGCAATGCCGCGACGTAGCCCCATCGTCGGCCAGGCTGGCGCATTCCTTACATAGCGACGTCAGCGGGATATTTGACGCCAGTGCCACCGAGGCCGCAGTAGCCGTTCGGATTCTTGGCCAGGTAATCCTGGTGGTATTCCTCGGCCAGGAAGTACGTTTCCAGCGGCGCGATTTCCGTCGTGATCCTGCCGTGACCGGCGCCCGTCAGCGCGGCCTGATAGGCATCGCGGGTCTTCAGGGCAATGGCCTGCTGGGCATCGCTGCTGGTATAGACGGCGCTGCGATAGTTGGTGCCAACGTCGTTGCCCTGACGGTCACCCTGCGTCGGGTTGTGGCTTTCCCAGAACTGGATCAGCACTTTTTCCAGATCGACCCGGGCCGGGTCGAAGGTGACCTTGACCACTTCGGCATGGTTGCGCCGGGTCGTCCTGCCCGATTGCAGCATCCGTTCGTGGGCCAGCACCGCATCGTAGGTGCCAGCGATCTCGCCGTTGGCGTAACCGCTTTCGACATCAAGCACGCCGGCAATGGCCGCCATGCGCCTTTCGGCACCCCAGAAACAGCCCATGGCCAGCACGATGCTGTCGGTGACAGCGGCCTTGCCGTCAGTGCAAGCGGTGATCAGAGAACTGCTGGACAGGGTCAAGGTGGATCCTCCGATGAATTTGCTCTCGGTAGACTGATCCGCTTGGCCGGTAGTTCCAGCGCGATCGCTTACAGTTGGCAGGATAGCGGATGAGTGCGCTGCATTTCTCTGTAGTTGTCGATTTCGCGCTCGTGCGACGCGTTCAGTCCGTCGAGCAGGCCGGCGACCAGGAGGTAAAGCAGCAGCCCAGTAGCCCCGAAAGAGAACCAGCCTTTCAGGATGCTTGCGCGGATCATGATGTCCGGACCGTGATCCGTATTTGACTGTGGCAGATCGGGCAACTCAGTGCCAGGTCGCCAGCGATGCTCGCCGGCGACCCGGCCCACAGAACCCTTGACCCACGCTCCCGTCTCCGCTCGCCAGCGAACCGGGGTCCCAACCGTTCATCGGACGTGCCGGTGAAAGCCGATGAAGTCATTCAAGTTCGCTTGCCAGAGCCTGCCAATGTTCTGCACGGCAAGTAGTTGACCTTTCGAGATCCGGTTCTGGTGGCGCCACGACAGGAAAGACGTGTCTCGCCGCCGACCGTGCCATGCACGACGCTCTGCTTGCCCTCGCTTTCCACCAGGTCAACAAGTCGAGCGATGGCCCGTCCATAGTAGTCCGAACTGTCGCAGTCGGCGATCGACATTTCCGTCTCTCTCGCGGCGCAGCGCCACAACTCGAGCGCAAGGTCTTCACTGATACCGGCCCGATTGGCAAGCCACGAAAGGATTTTCGGTACTTTCATGCTGGTGCTCCGCAAGCACTGCTGCAGGACAGTGGCGAACATTGGATGTCGCAGAGATCGCGTCGCCACGACAAGAGGTCTGCGCCCTGCCTGAACCGGGACGATGCCGCACAGAAAGCCCTGCGTCGTACCACCGGGGCTCCGGCCACAACCTGGGCACGCTGAAGATTAGCCGGGCAATCACTGTCCCGCCATCCGGAAAACTACCCGCTGCTCCGTAGAACTACGCAGCCGAGCAGCGCCTGGGCAAGACCTTGCTGCGCGCTGGGGCGAGTGGCCAACGTGGCGTCTCTTGCCGGCAGTCCCCGGTAGTCTCGCTGTCGAACAAACGCCATCGTGGACTGATCCCGCCGAAGATGCGCAGCCGGCGCCCCGCGTCGCGCGCCGCCTCCAGGCCAGTCTTCTGGCTGCCGTGGAAACTCAGGAAACGCAAATAGCGCCTGCTCTCAATTGCGACCAAGGAACGTCTGGAATCCAGGCCTGCTGTTTGCCGGCCGGCAAGCGCTGCGGGTGGTCATGGTCATTTGTTCCATCTTTCCCTATCATGAAGCGTCAAGAATTCATCGTGATGGAGCCTGCCATGATTGCCACCGTGCGGAGCGGCGATGATGTTCACGGCAAGAACGTCTGGTTGTGCATGGCGCAGTTCCGCGAGAGGGTGCGGCTCTTCACACCGACGCGCGAGCGGCCCGAGTTGAGGCGGCTGGTCAATGATTTGCTGGGAGTGAACTGAATGCAGGCCGCAACCACTCCGATCGTCCGCGACATCGTCCTGATCGGTGGCGGCCACAGCCACGTCGTCGTGTTGCGCAGGTTTGCCATGCAGCCGCTGGCCGGTGTGCGGTTGACAGTGCTCTGCACCGACACCGACACACCTTACTCGGGCATGCTGCCCGGATACATCGCCGGGCACTACGATTTCGATGCGGTGCACATCGACCTGCGGCGACTGGCCGAGTTCGCCGGTGCGCGCTATTTCCGCGACGAGGTGGTCGGCATCGATCGCAGCGCGCGCAGCGTGCTGTGCCGTACACGTCCCGCGCTGCCCTACGACCTGCTGTCGATCAACATCGGCTCGACGCCGCAGCTCGCGCGCGTCCCTGGTGCCACCGAGCACGCCGTGCCGGTGAAACCCATCCGCCGCTTCAACGAACGCTGGCTGGCACTGCTCGCGCGCGTCCAGGCGCATGCCGGAACGACGACGATTGCCGTTGTCGGCGCCGGTGCCGGCGGTGTCGAGCTGACGCTGGCGATGCAGTACCGGCTGCGCGGCGAACTGGCGGCGCTCGGACGTGATCCGGAAGAGTTGCGTTTCCACCTCTTTTCCGCCGACACGACGATCCTGCCGACGCACAACGCCTTCGTTCGCGGCGCCTTCGAGCGCGTGCTGGCCGAGCGCCGGGTGGTGGTCCACCGCAGCGCGGAAGTGGTTGACGTCGCCGCTGGCTGGCTGCGGGCGAGCAACGGCGACACACTGGACGCCGACGAGATCGTCTGGGTGACGCAGGCCGGCGGTGCGCCGTGGCTGCGCGACACCGGTCTGGCGCTTGATAGCCAGGGTTTCATCCGCGTCCGCGACACGCTGCAGAGCGAGAGCGATCCGCTGATCTTCGCCGCCGGCGACTGCGCTTCAGTGATCGACCGGCCGCTGGAAAAGGCCGGGGTCTTCGCTGTGCGCATGGGGCAGCCGCTGGCCGCGAACCTGCGGCGAAGCCTGCTGCGCCAGCCGCTGCTGTCCTATCGCCCGCAGCGGCGCTGGCTGGCGCTGATCAGCACCGGCGACCGGCACGCGGTCGCCTCGCGCGGCTGGCTCTTTGCGCGCGGCGAATGGGTGTGGCGCTGGAAGGACTGGATCGACCGCCGCTTCATGCGTCGCTTCTGCGAACTCGCGCCGATGGCAGAAGGCGCCGCGCCGCCGGCCGCGGTGATTCCGCTCGACGAGGCCGAGCAAACCCAGGCCATCTCGGCGATCGCCATGCGCTGCGGCGGCTGCGGCGCCAAGGTCGGGGCGACGGTGCTGTCGCGGGCGCTGGCCAACATTCACCCGGTCACGCGCGACGACGTGCTTATCGGCCTGCACGCCCCCGACGACGCGGCGGTATTGCGGGTGCCGCCGGGCAGCGCAGTGGTGCATAGCGTCGATTTCTTCCGCGCCTTCGTCGACGATCCCTGGCTGTTTGGCCAGATCGCTGCCAATCATGCGCTCGGCGACATCTTCGCCATGGGCGGCGCGCCGCAGTCGGCGACGGCGATCGCGACCATTCCGCCGGGGCTGGAAAGCAAGGTCGAGGACGCCGTCTTTCAGATGATGGCCGGCGCCGTTTCAGTGCTCAACGACGCCGGCTGCGCGCTGGTCGGCGGCCACACCGGTGAGGGCCGCGAGCTGGCGCTGGGTTTCGCGATCAACGGCCTGATCGACGAGGAACTGCTCGGCGTCCTGCGCAAGGGCGGCATGCGGCCGGGCGACGCGCTGATCCTCACCAAGCCGATCGGTACCGGAACCCTGTTCGCCGCGCACGCCCGGCTGCAGGCGCGCGGCCGCTGGATCGACGCCGCACTGATATCGATGCAGCAGTCGAACCGACTGGCCGTGCCGTGCCTGATCGCGCACGGCGTGACCGCCTGTACCGACCTCACGGGATTCGGCCTGCTCGGGCACCTGCTCGAAATGACGCGACCGTCGGGGGTGGACGCCGAGATCGACCTCGCCGCGCTACCGCTGCTCGACGGCGCCGCTGAAACCGCGGCCGCGGGAATCCTCAGCTCGCTGCAGCCGGCCAACGTACGTCTGCGCCGCGCCCTGCGAAACCAGGCGGAGGCGCTGCCGCACCCGAACTATCCGCTGCTCTTCGACCCGCAGACGGCCGGCGGCCTGCTCGCCAGCGTACCGGCGGCCAACGCTGAGGACTGCATTGCCGCGCTGCGTCGCCTGGGCTACACGCACGCCGCCCGCATCGGCTGCGTGTTGCCGGCCGGTGAGGCAATGGAACCGATTCGTCTGCGCACCTGACGGTTGACCGCGATCGTTGCGGCCACCTATACTGCCCGCGAGTGAATTCCCACCCGTTCCCTTGATCGTGACGCCATGCAGTCAGCCGCATTGATCGAGTCGCTGCGCCAGTTCTTCGCCAGCCGGGGTGAGGATCTGGCGTGCGTGTATCTCTTCGGCAGCCAGGCGCGCGGTACCGCGGGTCCGGCCAGCGACGTGGACCTTGGCGTGCTGCTTGTCACCGATCCCCCGAGGACCCTGGAAGGGCTGGGTATCGACCTTGCCGCCGATCTGGAAGCAGCGATCGGTCGCCGCGTCGATCTCGTCGTACTCAACCGGGCACCAGCAGACCTGATCCATCGCGTGTTGCGCAATGGCGTCCTGGTTTGCGAACGCGATCGCTCGGCGCGAATCCGTTTCGAAGTTCAGGCGCGTAATGCGTACTTCGATCTCCTGCCGTATTTGCGCGACTATAGGCGAGTCGCGCGACAGCCACTGCGATGACCGACACCGACCTCGTCGAGAAGAAGCTCGCGTTCATCGAGACCTGTGTGCGCGAGTTGCACGACCTGTGCCAGCCGGAGCGCATTCCGGTCGACATTCGCGAGGAACGATTTGCCGCCCACACGCTGCAGATCGCAATTCAAGCCGCGCAGGACATCGCTTCGCACATCGTTTCCGAGGGCCGCCTGGGAGAGCCGGAAAGCAACCGCGACCTATTCGCGCTGCTGTGTGCGGACGGCTGGATCGAACCTGAACTGTCGGTGGTGATCCAGAGGATGATCGGCTTTCGCAATGTCGTCGTACACGGCTATCAGCATCTGGACCAGACGATCGTGGTCGACGTCGTGCGCAATCGTCTCGGCGACTTGCTCGCCTTTTGCAGCGCGATTCGCGCGCGGTTGCATGCGACTCCGGGCGCGGGACGCTGATTCCGTGCCCGTCGGATATGGCTGCTGGTCGTCCCGCATTCCGTTGAGCTGAACAGCGGCGCAGGTCCGGCGTCGTTGGTGCGTGTCATCGCCCCTGCCGGGGCACTTTCCCCGGGGGCAGCAGCACGGTTATGGAAACACGATCGGCAAGGCCCTGGGACTTCTGCCTGGGCTACACGCACACCGGCCGCGTGCTGCCAACCCGGCACGCGGCGATGGAACCGATTCGTCTGCGCACATGACAAAAGGACGCGGGAGGATGGCGCCGCACGCCCTCCCGGCAGGACGTCTTCCACCGCGGCAAGCCATCAACCCACGGAGCCCCCCATGATTCCCATGCCCCGCCTGATTTCCCGCAGCGCCCTGGCGCTCGCACTGATGCTCGGCGCCGCTGCCATCCACGCCGACGTGTTACGAGTCTCGGCGATCCCCGACGAGGCGCCGACCGAGCTTCAGCGCAAGTTCAAGCCGCTCGGCGAGTATCTCGAGAAGGAAACCGGCCTCAAAGTGCAGTTCACACCGGTCAGCGACTATGCCGCGGTCGTCGAAGGCCTGGCGGCGAAGAAGATCGACCTCGCCTGGCTCGGCGGTTTCACCTTCGTGCAGGCGAAACTGCGGACCGGTGGCGAGGCCATGCCGATCGTCCAGCGCGCCGAAGACGAGGTGTTCACCAGCAAGTTCATCGTACCGGCCGACAGCCCGGTCAAATCGCTTTCCGAACTGAAAGGCAAGACCTTCGCCTTCGGCTCGCCGTCGTCCACCTCGGGGCACCTGATGCCGCGCTTCTTCCTGCTCAAGGAGGGTATCGATCCCGACAAGGACTTCAAGAACATCGCCTTCTCCGGCGCGCATGACGCCACGGTCGCCTTTGTCGCGTCCGGCAAGGTGGACGCCGGTGTGCTGAACGCTTCCGTGATGGACAAGCTGGTCGAGAAGGGCGATGCCAACGCCAAACGGGTCAAGGTCATCGCCACCACGCCGCCCTACTTCGACTACAACTGGACCGTGCGCCCCGGCCTCGATCCGGCGCTGCGCGAGAAAATCAGCCAGGCCTTCCTCAAACTCGACCGGGCCAATCCGGCACAGCGGGAACTGATGGACCTGCAGCGCGCCTCGAAGTACGTGCCGACCACGGCGGCAAACTACGACGGCATCGAGCGTGCGGCGCGCAGTGCCGGGCTGATCAAGTAGGGGCAAAGCCCTCGCGGGCCGCACGCCGCCCTGGCCGGTGGCGCGCGGTATCGACAGACCGCGGCGTCCGCCGGCAAGCGGGCGTACGCCGGATGGAACACACGAATGGCATTCGAACTGCAAGGCGTCGGCCTCACCCACGGCAACGGCTTTCGCGCGCTGCAGCGGATCTCGATCCGCCTCGGGCGCGGCGAACGGGTAGCGGTCATCGGCCCTTCCGGAGCCGGCAAGACCAGCCTCATCCGGCTGCTCGGCGTTACCACAAGGCCCAGCGAAGGGCGGCTCAACATTCTCGGCAGCAATCCCTGGCAATTGCCGGCCGGCGAACTGCGGCGGCTGCGCGCGCGCATCGGAACGATCCACCAGGCGCCGCCGATTCCACCGCGTCTGCGCGTGATCACCGCGATCCTCGCCGGCCGGCTCGGTCAATGGCCCGCTTGGAAGGCGCTCCTGTCGCTGCTTTATCCGGTGGATATTGCTGGCGCGCAGGCGACACTGGCCCGCTTTGACCTCGCTGACCGCCTGTTCGATCGCTGCGACCACCTCTCGGGCGGCCAGTTGCAGCGCGTCGGGATCGCCCGCGCGTTCTACCAGGAGCCCGACCTCTTCCTCGCCGACGAACCGGTTTCGGCTCTTGACCCGGCGCTCGCCGATGCCGCTCTGGGCGAGTTGGTCGCCGAGTCGGAACGTCGCGGCGCCGGCCTGTTCGCCTCGCTGCACGCGGTCGATCTGGCGCTCAAATGGTTTCCGCGTATCGTCGGTCTGCGGGCAGGCGAAGTCGCCTTCGATCTGCCAACTGCCGAGGTCAGCAACGGCCTGCTGCATGAGTTGTATGCCGCCGAGGGCAGCGTTCTGCCGACGCAGGCCAGTGATCCGGCGGCGCTGCGCCATGGCGGCGCCACCGCTGAAGCCACGGCCGAAAGCGGTGACGGCACGCTGGCGGCCAACGTCGTACGCCTTGACACCTGCCGCGGACGCTAGGATGAGACGGCCCCCCAGTGCTGGCTCGCGAAGGTCCGGCAGCCGATTGCCGGCCTGCCCGCCGGCGTGCCAATGAACACGGACAGTGACTCGCTGCCGTGCGCGGCCCGCGACCCCGACACGAGGGCACGTCTCGGCTGGACGGTGCTTGCCCTGGTGCTGTTGTGGCCACTTCTGCTGCTCGCCGAATTCCGGCCCTGGGCGCTGTTCGAGGCCAACAACCTGCAGGTGATGGGCGCTTTTCTCGCCGGCTTCCTGCCGCCCGCGACGTCGACCGAGTTTCTCGGCCTGCTGCTCAAGGCGACGCTGGAGACGCTGGCGATTGCCACCGCCGGGATCGCGCTGGCCCTGTTGATCGCGATACCGCTGGCGATCCTGTGCACCCGCGCCCTGGCGGTGTCGCTCCTCGGTCCGGGGCCGGGCCGCCTCGGTGGCAGCGCGCTGCGCGCCGCCGGGCGCGCGCTGCTGACCTTCCTGCGCGCAATTCCGGAGATCGTCTGGGCGCTGATGCTGGTGCGGGTATTCGGCCTCGGACCGGCCGCCGGCGTGCTGGCGCTGGCGGTCACCTACGGCGGCATGCTCGGCAAGGTCTACACCGAAATCCTCGAATCGACCGACACGCGGCCCACCCGCTCGCTGCTCGCGGCGGGTGCCGGCCGCTTTGCAGCGCTGACCTACGGCCTGCTGCCCAACGCCGCGCAGGAGCTGACTTCCTACACCGTCTATCGCTGGGAGTGCGCGGTGCGTGCCTCGGTGATCATGGGCTTCGTCGGCGCCGGCGGGCTCGGGCAGCTGATGGATCAGTCGATGAAAATGCTCAACGGCGGCGAGGCCGCGACGATCCTGCTCGTCTTCCTGCTGCTGGTGGTGCTCGCCGACGCCCTCAGCGCGACGCTGCGCAGGGCGCTGGCATGAACGCCAGGGAAACCCGGGACACCTGCTCGCCGCGTGGCGCCGGCGACTTCTGCCTGTCCTGCGTGCTGACCAGCGGCCTGCTGGTCACCGCCGTGGTGGCAAGTTTTGCCTATCTCGAGATCGACTTTGCCGCCCTCTTCGCAGCCGACTCGGCGACCGCGATGGCGCGCTTCGCGGCCTCTTTCTTCCCTCCCGACCTCGCCCCCGACTTCCTGCAGAAGACCGCCCATGGCGCCCTGCAGACCTTCGCAGTGGCCATGATCGGCACCCTGCTCGCCGCGCTGGCGGGGCTGCTGCTGGCGCTGCCGGCTGCCGGCCGCCATGGGATTGCCGCTGGCCGGTTGTCACGTTTCCTGCTCAACCTGCTGCGCAGCGTGCCCGAGCTGGTGTGGGCGACGCTGATGGTCCTCGCCGCCGGACTCGGCCCCTTCGCGGGCGTACTGGCGTTGGCCCTTCATACCACCGGTGTCCTCGGCCGGCTGTTCGCCGAAGCGATCGAGAACGCGCCGCCACAGCCCGAGCAGAGCCTGCGTGAAGCGGGCAGCGGCGGCGTCAGCGCCTTCCTGTACGGAACCCAGCCGCTGGTCTGGCCACAGTGCGTCGCCTACGGACTCTACCGCCTGGAGATGAACATCCGCATGGCCGCGGTGCTGGGTTTCGTCGGCGCCGGCGGCCTCGGTCAGATGCTGTACTACCACCTGTCGATCTTTCAACAGGCGCAGGCGGCAACCGTGCTGATCGCGATGTTCGTGCTGGTGCTCGCTGTCGATATGCTGAGCGATCGCCTGCGTACGCGGATGGCGCGCAGCTGAAACGAGCCGCCGCGCGGGCTGGCGCGCCTCTCCCGGAAGCATCTGGTCGCAGACCGCCGTCCGCTTGACCTTGGTCAGCCACTGGCGTAAATTACTGACCAGTCAGTCATTAATATCGCCCGATGAGTCATCCCATTGCCAGCCCGGCCTCCAGCCTGCTTGCCGACAGCTCCCCTGGCGGTCGTCGACGCAAGGATGCGCGTCCGTCCGAACTGACGGCGGCAGCCCTGGAACTCTTTGTTGACAAGGGCTTTGCCGCGACCCGACTGGACGATGTGGCCGCCCGCGCAGGCGTCTCCAAAGGCACCCTCTACCTGTATTTCAGCAGCAAGGAAGCACTCTTCAAGGCGGTCATCGAAGACGGCATGGTAGCGGCACTGGCTGCTGCCGAGGAGCGCCTGTCCGACTATCAGGGCTCGGCGGCAGATCTGCTGCACGAACTGCTGCTCGGCTGGTGGGAACAGATCGGCCAGACGCCGATGGCCGGCGTGAGCAAATTGATCATTTCCGAATCGAGGAACTTCCCTGAGCTGGCCCGCTATTACCACGATCGCATTATCACCCGCGGCCGCGCGCTGTTGCGCACGACGCTGCAGCGCGGCATCGCGGGCGGCGAGTTTCGTCCGGTCGATGTGGAAGCGGCGATCGACGTGATCATCGCGCCGCTGCTGATGCTGGCCATCTCGCGCTTCTCGATCCGTCTGTGCGGGCAGGAGGTCTCGCCCGAGGCTTACCTGGAAACGCATTTCGCCCTGCTGCTGCACGGCCTGCAGGGTGCCGGACGAAAGGTATGACTCTGAACACTCCGCAGGCACGGAAGGTTCGTCGGCGGCTGCTCGCGCTGCCATTGTTCGCCCTGCTGGTCGCTTGCGGCAAGGCGCCGGCACCGCCCGAGCCACCCCGACCGGTGCTGACGCGCGTCCTCGGCGACACCGCCGGCGAAGAGACGCTGACCTACTCGGGAGAGGTTCGCTCGCGCTACGAAACGCCGCTGGCCTTCCGCATTCCCGGCAAGATCACCGCCCGACTGGTCGATGCTGGCGCGGTGGTCAAGGCGGGTCAGGTGCTGGCGACGATCGATCCGGCCGACAGCGCGCTGTCGGCGATGGCCGCCGCCGCGCAGCTCGATCTGGCGACCGCCGATCAGCAACGCTTCCGCCAGCTGCGCGAGAAGAATTTCGTCAGCCAGGCCGCGCTGGATGCCCGCGAAACCAGCTACAAGGCGGCGAAGGCGCAGGCCGAACTGGCCCGCAACCAGGCATCCTATACCGTCCTGAAGGCCGACCAGCCGGGGGTGATCGGCCTGATCGCGGCGGAAGTCGGGCAGGTGGTCGCGGCCGGGCAGACGGTGATGCGGCTGGCACGCGCCGACACGCTTGAAGTCGCGATCGCCATCCCCGAGGGACGGATGCCCGAAGTGCGCGCCCTCGGCGCCGCCGAGGTGACGCTGTGGGCGGACGACAAGGCGCGTTATGCCGGCGCGCTGCGCGAGGTGTCACCGGTTGCCGATCCGCTCACCCGTACCTACGCCGCGCGGGTGTCGATCGATCAACCGGATGCACGGGTTCTGCTCGGGATGACCGCCAAGCTGCGTTTCCTGCGCCGCGACGGCAGCACCCGCCTGACCGTGCCGTTGACCGCCATCTTCCAGCACGACGGCAAGCCGGCGCTGTGGATCGTTGGTGCCGATGGGACGGTCAGCCTGCGGCCGGTCGCCGTCGCCAGTTACCGCGAAGATACGGCGGTGATCGAAAGCGGCGCCAGGGCTGGCGAGCGAATCGTCGTTGCCGGTGTCCACAAGTTGACTGCCGGCGAGCGGGTGCACATCATCGGGCAAGCACACGCCGAGCCGCCGTCGCGGCGCCCGGACAAGCCGGGACGATGACGCTACCCAATCTCTCCGAATGGGCACTGCGCCACCGCTCGCTCACCGGTTACCTGATCGTCGTGCTGATGCTCGCAGGGGTGTTGGCGTACTTCAAGCTGGGTCGCGCCGAAGACCCGGACTACACCTTCAAGGCAATGGTCGTTCGCACCTTGTGGCCCGGCGCCACGGCGCCGGAAGTGCAACTGCAGGTCACCGAACGCATCGAGCGGCGCCTGCAGGAGGTGCCCTGGGTCGATGTGCTACGCTCGCAGACACGCCCCGGCGAATCGCTGATCACCGTGCTGCTCAAGGACTACACGCCGAAGACGGTCGTACCCGAAACCTGGTACCAGGTGCGCAAGAAGATCGGCGACATGCGCCATACGCTGCCACAGGGCGTGCTCGGGCCCTTCATCAACGACGAGTTCGGCGACACCTTCATCACCATCTACGCGCTGACCGGTGATGGCTTCGACCTCGCTGCACTGCGCCGCGAAGCCGATCGCTTCGGCCGCGAGCTGCGCCAGTTGCCGGACGTCAAGAAGATCGAGCTGTTCGGCGTTCAGGACGAAAAGGTCTATATCGAGGTGTCGCACGCCAAACTGGCGACGCTGGGCCTCAACCCGCTGGCAATCCTCGACGCGCTGCAGAAGCAGAATGCGATGAGCCCGGCCGGCTTCTACGAGACGCCGTCCGACCGTGTGCGGATTCGCGTCTCGGGTGACTTCGAATCGCTGGCGCATATCCGCGAGATCGGCATCACGGCGGCTGGGCGCCTGTTCCGCCTGGGCGACATCGCCAGCGTCGAGCGCGGTTTCGCCGACCCGCCGACGCCGCGCATGCGCGTCCAGGGGCAGGACGCGATCGGTATCGGCATTGCCATGAACAAGGGCGGCGACGTGATCCGGCTCGGCGAGCAGCTGCACGCCGAAGCCAGGCGGCTGCAACAGCAGCTGCCGCTGGGAATCGACCTGCATGTCGTGGCCGACCAACCGCAAATCGTTCGCCAGTCGATGAACCTGTTCATGTCGTCACTGGCCGAGGCGGTGCTGATCGTCCTCGCGGTTTCGTTCATCAGTCTCGGCCTGCGCACCGGTGCCGTCGTCGCACTGTCGATCCCGCTCGTGCTGGCCATCACCTTTCTCCTGATGTACGCCTTCGGCATCGATCTGCAGCGCATTTCGCTCGGGGCGCTGGTGATCTCGCTCGGCCTGCTGGTCGACGATGCGATCATCGCCGTCGAGATGATGGTCGTGAAGATGGAACAGGGCTGGGACCGCTTCCGTGCCGCGACCTTTGCCTACACCTCGACGGCCTTCCCGATGCTCACCGGGACGCTGATCACCGCCGTCGGCTTCATGCCGGTGGGTCTCGCCAAATCGGGCGCCGGCGAGTATACCTTTTCGATTTTCGCGGTGGTCAGCATCGCGCTGCTGGTTTCCTGGGTGGTTGCGGTGCTGTTCACGCCTTACCTCGGTTACCTGATGCTCGACGCCGAAAAGCTGCAACGCAAGGCGCAGCAGCACGGCGAAGACCCCTACGACACCGCCTTCTACCGCCGTGTCCGGGCAACCGTCGAATGGTCCTTGCGCTACCGCTGGCTGGTCATCGCAGCGACGCTGATCGCCTTTGCCGCGTCGCTGGCAGGACTGGCGCTGGGGGTGCAGAAGCAGTTCTTCCCGGCGGCGAGTCGGCCCGAACTCCTGGTCGACCTGTGGCTGCCCAACGGCTCGTCGCTGAAAGCCACCGAAGCGCAGGCGGCAAAGGTCGAAGCGCTGCTCGACCAGCCGGAAATCAAGCGATTGATCAGGTATTACGCGAGCTATCTTGGCAACGGCAGCCCGCGCTTCTATCTGCCGCTCGACCAGCAACTGTTCAACGACGGCTTCGCCCAGTTCGTCATCACGACACAGGACATTGCCGCACGCGAGGATCTCAAGCGCCACCTCGAGCAACGGTTTGCCGACGCCGGCGGCGAGTGGAGCGGGCTACGGACGCGCGTGCTCCGCCTCGAGAACGGGCCGCCGGTCGGTTTTCCGGTGCTCTTCCGCGTTTCCGGCGAAGACCTCGGCGAGCTGCGACGAGTTGCGGCCGAAGTGGCGGCAGTGATGCGCACCCATCCCTACCTCAAGGAGGTCAACTTCGACTGGAACGAGCTGGGCAAGGCAATCCGTATCGACATCGACCAGGACCGCGCACGCGCGCTCGGCATCAGCTCGCAGGAGCTCTCGGCTTTTCTCAATTCGATGCTCAATGGCGTCGCCGTCACCCAGATGCGCGAGGGTGACCAGTTGATCGACGTCGTTGCGCGCGCTGCCGGCGACGAGCGCGCGCAAATCTCGGCGCTGGCCGACATCAACATCCACACCGGCAGCGGACGCTACGTGCCGCTGGCGCAACTGGCGAAGATCAGCTACGAACTGGAAGAACCCGTGATCGCCCGTCGCAACCGGCTGCCAACGGTGACCGTGCGCGCCGATATCCGCGACGGCATGCAGGCGCCCGCCGCCACGGCGCAGATCGACCCGCAACTCGATCCGCTGCGCGCGCGGCTGCCGCCCGGTTTTCGCATCGAGGCCGGCGGCGCCACCGAGGAATCGGCCAAGGGCGAGAACTCGATCAAGGCGGTGATGCCACTGATGCTGGTCAGCGTGATCACCCTGCTGATGATCCAGTTGCAGAGCGTCGGCCGCATGCTGCTCGTGCTGCTGACAGCGCCACTCGGACTGATCGGCGTCGCCCTGGCACTGCTGCTCTTCGACGTGCCTTTCGGCTTCGTTGCCAACCTCGGCGTCATCGCGCTGTCGGGGATGATCATGCGCAACTCGGTCATCCTCGTCGACCAGATCGAGCAGGACGAAAAAACCGGCAAACCGGCCTGGGAAGCAGTCGTCGACTCGACTGTCCGCCGCTTCCGGCCGATCACCCTGACTGCCGCGGCGGCAATCCTGGCGATGATTCCGCTCACCCGCAGCGTCTTCTGGGGACCGATGGCGGTGGCGATCATGGGCGGGCTCGTCGTCGCCACGCTGCTGACGCTGCTCTTCCTGCCGGCGCTCTATGCCGCCTGGTATCGGGTGAAGCCTGCGCCGCGAGTTCCGACCGGCCAGCCGACCAGCGGCTGAGCGCTTCAGTCGAGCAGGAGATCCCCGAGCGTCCGCCGACCGCGGGCGGACAACGCTTCGGCTTCGGCGAGAAAGAGTTCGGCGGCGGCCAGCGCATCCGAAAGTGCATGATGCATCGCGTAGCGCGGCAGGTGATGACGGGCCCGCAGTGCCGGCAGGCGAAGGCTGCCCGGAGCGTGCCCGGCGCGCCGGGCAAGTTCGAGGGTATCGACGACCAGTGGCAGAAACGCGCCGCCGAAGCAGGCCCGGCAGGCGGCGTCAATGAAACGCAGCTCGGTGGGCGTGTAATGGGCAATGAGCACGCGGTCCTGCAGCTCGGCAAGAAAATCCGTCAGCACGCTGCGCAGCTTTTCGCCTGCTGCCGCCCGATCGTCGGTGATCCGGTGGATGGTGACGCTGGCTTCGTTCAGCGCCCGGCGCGGCAGGACCAGGCGATGCCGCGCGCTGTCGAGGCGAATCTCCGGACCTTCCAGGCAGACCCAGCCAAAGCTCAGGATGTCGTCGCGTTGCGGATCGCCACCCGTGGTTTCGAGATCGAGTGCGAGATAGTGGGCAGACCGCCAGTCCTGCCTGCGATCCGCCAGCGGCGCGTCGAGCTGGGCCAGCAAAGGGGCGGCAGCGGCCCGCCCGCGCAATCGACGCGCCTGCCAGCGGCGGCGCCAGGACAGCCACAGGTAGCCAGCCGGGAAAGCGGAGCAGATCATTGGGCGGGGGCGTGCGGGAAGGCCAGCTGCAGCGCTTTCTGCTGCCTCGCAACAGCCAGGAAGACATCGCGCAGAGACTGCCTGTCGCCTGCGCTCAAGCTCGCCGGAGCGACAAAGTTGTCTGCCCTCAGACCCTGGCTCAGTTGCTCCTTCTGATGACGGGTACGCAGCGCGAGCAGGAACTCGAAGGCGGCGCCCAGTGTCTCGGCGCCGTCTTGGCTCAACAGCCTCCCGGCCGCCGCAGCGCGCAACCGGGGCAGGGTACCGGTTTCGCGAACCCCGGCAGCGAGGGCATGGATGCGCGCCAGGTCGACAATCGGCAGCAGGCCATGGCGCTTGATGTCGAGGTCGCCCTCGTGCTCGCCTTCGCGGATCACCACCAGTTGCCGGAAGAAGCCCAGCGGCGGCGGGATGGAACAGGCGTTGGCGACCAGATGGACGAACAGGGTGTCGTGCCGCGGGCAATTGCGGGCGATCTGCCGGCGCAGGGGGCGACCCAGCTGCTCATCCCCGTGAACGACCCGAAAATCGAACAGATTGGAAGCAAGACGCGCCTTCTGCCGGTCAGTGTGTTCGATCCAGTCGCTGAACAGTCTGGTCCAGCCGGCCAACGACTGGCGCCAGCGCGGATTGCTGGCCATCATCTCACCTGGGCAATGCGTGAAGCCGCAGGCAGCGAGGCCATCGCAGACCTCGCGCGCGAGCTGGGCGAAATAGGCCCCATGATGGCTGGCGTCGAAGCCATCGGCAAGGATCAGGGCGTTGTCCTGGTCCGAGTTCAACGTCAGCTCGTGCCGCCCCTGCGAGCCATAGACGATCCAGGCGTAAGGCACGGGCGGCGGACCACGCCGCATCTCGGCCAGGGTGAGCAGGCGACCGGCCAGCGCGTCGGCGATTCCGGACACAATCCGCCCGAGAACCGGCGTCGTCTCGCTGCGTCTGGCGAGGTTGAACCAGAGCTCCGGAAGTTCTGCCGCATGCGCCACCAGTTCCGCCAGGTCGCCGGCTCGACGAATGCGGTCGGCCAGGTGAACGCTGCTGACGCCCTGGGCATGCAGCAGGTCGGTGCTGCTGACCAGGCCGTGCAGCCGCCCGTGCTCGACGACCGGCAGATGATGAATGCCACGGCGAGTCATCGCCAGCACGGCTTCGAAGCCGGGCGCATCGGGCGGCAGGGTGAACGGGTTGGCGGTCATGATCGCCGACAGCGGCGTGTTGTCGGGGAGGCCGAGGGCAAGACAGCGGCTGCGCAGGTCGCGGTCGGTGACGATGCCGCAGAGTCGCCCTCCGTCGACCACCAGCAGGGCCGAAACGCGCTCGCGGGTCATCCGCATGGCGGCCTCGCGAATCGTCTCGGTTGCCCTTGCGCAGACCGGCGAGCGAGCAACGAGGGTGGCAAGCGGCAGGCTGCCGAGGTCGCGTTCGATCGGCAAACCCGCGCCGCGCCGGGCCTGGCGCAGGCGCTGCCCGAGATCGCTGAACGCCTGCTGGCGCAGCTCCGGGTGGTCTCCCCAGAGCTTTTCCAGGTCAGCCTGCGGCAAGCCATAAAGCAGCGTGTCCTCGACTGCGCGTCCGCTCCATTGTCTTTCCAGCGAGTCGGGCAGGCAGGCCGCATCATGAACGTCGCCCTCGGCCATCCGTCGGGCGAGTTGTCCGTCGGCCGTACGCAACTCGATGGCCCCCTGGCGGAGCAGCCACAGGCAGGCGTTTCCGTCTGGCGGAAAGGTGGCGCCACGCCGCAGATAGCGAATCACGAAATGCCTGGTCAACGCGGCCAGGCTGGCTATATCGAGGCCATCGAAGGGCGGACAATGCTCCAGGAAATCGCGTATCTCGGCCAGTTCGTCATGCACGTGGCTTTCCCTTTCAGGGTGGTCTCCGGGCTCCCCGGTTCATGCGGTGGCCTTGAACCGTGGCCCGTTCGGCCTGCCCGGCACCGGGGCACGCCACGCCGCCGTTCTTGCCCGGCCAGTCTGCAAAATAACTGGCAAGCCCGCAAATCTATCACTGCAGCTGACTTATGTCACTGATTGGAAAACGCTTTACCTTCCAATGTATGCCGGATTCCGGATCGTCGAATCGCGCTCGCATAGATAAAGGTGTGCCATAATCGGCATCTCTGCATACAGCGCAAGCCTTTTGCGCGATCATTTTGGCAGGACGGCCTGGTGAATTGCCCGACAAGGAGGCAAAGCGCAAGCGATCGGGTCCTGGAGGAGCAGGTTTTCAGTTGTTTATGGAGGGATATCCCGTGAACGGTTTACTCAAGCTTTCAAGCCTGATAGACAGGCTCACCGAGCTGGTCGGCAAGAGCATCATCTGGCTCGTGCTGGTCGTCACGCTGATCGCTGCCGGCAACGCGATCATGCGCTATACGATCAACTACAGTTCGAACGCCTTTCTCGAAATTCAGTGGTACCTGTTTTCGGCGATATTCCTCTTTGGTGCCGGCTACACGCTGATGCGTAACGAACATGTGCGCATTGACCTGATTGCCGGTCGGCTGTCGAAGCGTGCGCAGACCTGGATCGACATCTTCGGCATCATTTTCTTCCTGCTGCCGATGGCGATTGCCGTGATGTACATGTCGTGGCCGATCTTCCTCCTCGCGCTGCACAACAACGAGCAGTCGAGCAACGCCGGCGGCCTGGCGCTCTGGCCCGTGCGGCTGCTGGTGCCGATCGGCTTCTTCCTGCTGGTGATTCAGGGCATCTCGGAGCTGATCAAGCGAGTCGGCTTTCTCCAGGGCAGGTGTCCCGACCCAACCGAAAAGGCGCACAAGCCGACACCCGAAGAAGAGCTGGCGCTGGCCATCAAGGCCCAGAAGGGAGAACTGTGATGACCGAGTTCCTGATCGCCAACATGGCGCCGATCATCTTCGTTTCGATGGTCCTCTTTCTGCTCATCGGCTTCCCGGTGTCCTTCGCGCTGGCGGCGAACGGCATCTTCTTCGCTCTGATCGGGATCGAACTCGGGCTGCTCGGACCACAATTGTTCCAAGCCTTGCCGGACCGCATTTTCGGCATCATGAACAACGACACGCTGCTGGCCATTCCCTTCTTCACCTTCATGGGGCTGATCCTCGAAAGATCAGGCATGGCCGAGGACCTGCTCGATACCATTGGCCAGCTTTTCGGGCCGCTGCGTGGCGGCCTGGCCTTTGCGGTGATTTTCGTCGGAGCACTGCTCGCCGCGACAACCGGCGTCGTCGCCGCCTCGGTCATCTCGATGGGTCTGATCTCGCTGCCGATCATGTTGCGCTACGGCTACGACACCAAACTCGCCACTGGCGTCATTGCCGCCTCCGGAACGCTGGCGCAGATCATTCCGCCGTCGCTGGTGCTGATCATCATGGCCGACCAGCTCGGCAAATCAGTCGGCGACATGTACAAGGGCGCCTTCCTGCCGGGCCTGACACTGACCGCATTCTACGTCGGCTACGTGATCCTGGTCGCCATCGTCAAGCCGCGCTGGGCGCCGGCGCTGCCGGCCGAAGCACGGACGCTGCACGGCGGCAAGCTGCTGATGCGTGTGCTCACCACGCTTCTGCCACCGCTGTTCCTGATCTTTCTCGTACTCGGCACGATCTTTCTCGGCATCGCAACGCCGACCGAAGGTGGCGCGATGGGCGCGACCGGCGCCCTGATCATGGCCCTGGCACGCAAGCGCCTGAGCTGGAGCCTGCTCCGGCAGGCGATGGAAACGACCGCCAAACTGACCACCTTCGTCGTTTTCATCCTCGTCGGCGCGCGGGTGTTCTCGCTGACCTTCTACGGCGTCGATGGCCACAAATGGGTCGAGCATCTGCTTACCGGGCTGCCCGGGGGTGAAGTCGGCTTCCTGATCGTGGTCAACGTTCTCGTCTTCCTGCTGGCCTTCTTCCTCGACTTCTTCGAACTCTCGTTCATCGTCGTGCCGCTGCTCGGGCCGGTCGCGCAGGCGCTGGGCATCGACCTGATCTGGTTCGGCGTGCTGCTGGCGGTGAACATGCAGACCTCGTTCATGCATCCGCCTTTTGGCTTCGCCCTCTTCTACCTGCGCTCGGTGGCGCCGGCTTCGGTCAAGACCACCGATATCTACTGGGGAGCGATACCCTTTGTCTGCATCCAGATCATCATGGTCGGGATCCTCATCTTCTTCCCTCAACTGGTGACTTTTGGCCTCGATCAGGACACCAAGGTCGATCTCGATTCGGTGCAGATCGAAATCCCGACTTCCGACTACGGCGAGCCATCGAAGCCGGCGGGGCTGGACGGCCCGAAAGGGTCGCCTGCCGACGCCGAAGACGACGCCAGCAAGGCCATCCGCGACGCGATGAAGCTGGATCAGGCGAAGTAGCCGAAGGCGGTGCGCCTCGACGATCGGCGTCGTCGGGCAGCCTCGCAGGAAAGGGAACGGAGGCTCGCGCCTCCGTTCCCTTTCCTGCATCACTGAGCGAAGCGGCCAACTGACAACCGCCCCGCCTTCAGGGCAGAGCTATCGTTTGCTGTGCATGTAGTTGTTGTAAGAGCCTTCGGCCACGCGCATCCAGAGGATCTGATCGTCCATGAACTTCTTGTAGTCGTCGTAAATCTTCTTGAAGCCGGGATTGCTCGCCGAAGTTTCCGCATAAAGTTCCATGGCCGCCTTGTAGCAGGCGTCCATGACCTCTTTCGGGAACTGCTTCAACTGCGTGCCCGAACCAACCAGTTGCTTGAGCGCGGTCGGGTTCCTGGCATCGTACTTGGCGACCATGTCGACGTGTGCGTCGGCGCAGGCGAGCTGGAGAATGGCCTGGTATTCCTTCGGCAGTTCGGCCCATTTCTTGGTATTGACGTAAGCCGACACCTGCGGGCCACCCTCCCACCAGCCCGGGTAGTAGTAGTACTTGGCGACCTTGTTGAAACCGAGCTTCTGGTCATCGTAGGGACCGATCCATTCGGCGGCGTCGATCGTGCCCTTCTCGAGCGCCGGATAAATGTCACCGCCAGGAATCTGCTGCGGCACGGCGCCCAGCTTGCTGATAACGGCCCCGGCGAAGCCGCCGATACGGATCTTCAGCCCCTTGAGGTCGGCAACCGTCTTGATTTCCTTGCGGTACCAGCCGCCCATCTGCGTCGTGGTGTTGCCGCAGGGGATGACCAGGATATTCGACTTGCCGAACAACTCGGCCATCAGCTTGCCGCCGTTGCCGTAACGCATCCAGGCGTCCATCTGACGGTTGGTCATGCCGAAGGGAACTGCCGTCTCCAGCGCGTAACTCGGGTCCTTGCCAAAAAAATAGTAGGAAACCGTATGCCCCATTTCGACCGTACCGTCCTTGACCGCGTCGAAGACCGCCGGTCCGGGAACGATCTCCCCACCGGCAAAGACCTGGATCTGGAACTTGCCGCCGGTAGCCTCAGACACCCGCTTGGCCATCACTTCCGCCCCCCCGTAGATGGTATCCAGGCTCTTCGGGAAGCTCGACGCGAGACGCCACTTGATGGTCGGGGCATTCTGGGCAATCGCCGGCATGGCCACGCTGCCGGCGGCAAGGCCGACACCCGCATTCTTCAGAAACGAACGTCTTTCCACAATTTGTCTCCTATAGGGTTCTTGTGAACGAATTGCCCGCTGATTATAGCGAAAGCCGCCCTGCCTGAAACGAGGATTTACCCGCGCTGAAGCTGAGCACGGGCCCGGCGATGGCAGAGTTGCGCTCCGGCCAGTCCGGAACAGGCGTCCGTCGCTCGCCCTGCACGACTTTCCCGCCTAGTCGCCGGCCACCCTCATCTGCTCGATGAGGATCGAACCCACCTGCTTCGAGCCGCGAATCAGAACGTCGTTGCCGACCGCCGCGACGTTCCTGAACATGTCGCGAAGATTGCCGGCAATCGTTATTCCTTCCACCGGGTGAGCGATCTCGCCCCCGTCGACCCAGTAGCCGGCAGCCCCCCGCGAATAGTCCCCCGTCACGTAATTGACGCCTTGACCAAGCAACTCGGTGACCAGCAGGCCGCGCCCCATCTTTTTCAGCAGCCCTCGCAGGTCGCGCTTGCCGGGATGGACGATGAGGTTGTGGCAGCCGCCAGCGTTACCGGTGGTCTGCATGCCCAGCTTGCGCGCGCTGTAGGCACTCAGGAAATAGCCCTGCAGCCGTCCGTCGACCAGCACTTCACGATCGTGGGTCGCCACCCCGTCGCTGTCGAAGTGGCTGCTTGCCAGCCCACAGGCAAGATGCGGTCGCTCGCTGATCTGCACCTTCTTCGAAAAGACGCGCCGGCCCAGGCTATCAACCAGAAAGGATGTCTTCCGGTACAGGCTGCCGCCGCTGACCGCGTGCACAAAGTTACCGATCAACGAGGCGGCAAGAGGGGCCTCGAAGATCACCGGCACCTTGCAGGTCTTGACCTTGCACGCGCCGAGTCGCGACAGGGCTCGCCGCGCCGCCTGCTCGCCAATCGACTCAGCTGAGCCGATCGCCAGCGGATCGCGCGCAACCGAATACCAGTCATCCCGCTGCATGCTTTCGTTCTTGCCGGCGATCACCGAGCACGACAGGTAATGCCGTGAGCTCGGGTAGCCGCCGACGAAGCCAAGGCTATTGGCCGACACGAATTGTCCTTCCTGGATCGAGACCGTCGCCCCTTCCGAGTTGCTGATCTGCGGGCTGACCGCAAACGCTGCCTGCTCACAGCGCCGGGCGAGTTCAACGCCCGCTTCAACCGAGAGTAACCAGGGGTGGTACAGGTCGAGGTCCGGCTGCTGATGAAGGTCGATGGCCAGCAATTCGGCATCGGGCAAGCCGGCGCAGGGATCTTCAGCGGTGAAGCGGGCAATGTTCAGGGCCGCATCGACGGTCTCACGCAAGGCGCTGGCAGAAAAATCGGAGGTGCTCGCGTGCCCTTTTCGCTGGCCAAGGTAAACCGAAACGGAAATCCCCTTGTCACGGTTGTATTCGATGGTTTCGACCTCGCCACAGCGAACCGTGACCGATTGACCGAAGCCAGTAGAGACATCGACCTCGCAAGCGCTCGCCCCCTGCTTTTCGGCATAGGCAAGGACGTCTCGCGCCAGCTCCTGCAGCGTGTCGAGACGGTGACTGAAGCGCGATTCGGTCAAGGGAGTGGTCGCTGGACGGGACATGAGGACGGTGGCCAGAGGAAAAAGCCGCTATCATAGCAGTTCACCGGAAGGCATCCGCTGCTCCATCGCGCGGGCTTCCACTTTCACCTGCCAGCGCGAAAGACGATTCGCCACGCCATGAGCACCGCCGAAGAAGAATCTGCACCGCCATCGAAAACCCAGCGCAAGCGGGCGATGGAGGAACTGCAGGTGCTGGGCGAGGATCTGGTGGCACTGCCGGCTGACCGGGTCAGAAAGATTGAGCTCCCCGAGGACCTGCGGGCGGCTGTCCGTGAAGCGCAGCGCATGACACGGCACGACGACGCGCGACGACGCCAGATGCAATTCATCGGCCGACTGATGCGCGACGTGGACCCTGAGCCGATCCGTGAGGCACTGGCGGTGGTACGCGGTGAGTCGGCCGAAGACACGGCCAGGCTGCACCGTCTCGAACGACTGCGTGCCGACCTGCTCGCTGACGAGAAAGTCCTCTACGAGATCGCCAGCGGATCGCCTTCGATCGACCTGCAGCAGCTGCGCTCCCTGCGCCGGGCAGCGCTGCTCGAGCAGGCTCAGGGCAAGCCGCCGCGCAGCTACCGGGCTATCTTTCAGTTACTCAAGGAACTCGACAGCGCCGATACCCCGGCCGATCCCGACGATGAACTCGAGCCCCCATGAGGAAGTGCTGATCGGCCTGGTGTCGATCAGCGACCGCGCCACGCAGGGCGTCTATCCGGACCAGGGAATTCCGGCCCTGGAGGAGTGGTTTGCACGGGCTCTGAGCAGTCCATGGCGAACGGAAACCCGTCTGATTGCAGACGACCAGGCGGCCATAGAAGCCACTCTGATCGAGCTGGTTGATCGGGTCGGCTGCCATCTGGTGCTGACCACGGGTGGCACCGGCCCCGCGCAGCGCGATGTCACTCCAGACGCCACCCTGGCCGTCGCCGACAAGGTGATGCCAGGCTTCGGTGAGGAAATGCGGCGTATCAGCCTGAACTTCGTACCAACCGCAATCCTCTCGCGTCAGGTTGGCGTGGTCCGCGGCAAGGCACTGATCCTCAACCTGCCTGGGCAGCCAAAGTCGATTCGGGAAACGCTGGAGGGGGTCAGGGCTGGCGATGGCACGGTGACAGTGAATGGCGTCTTTGCCGCTGTGCCTTATTGCATCGACCTGATCGGCGGTCCTTACATCGAGACAGTCGATCAGGTCATCAAGGCTTTCAGGCCGAAATCCGCGCTCCGGCCAAAACCGATCGCTTGACTCGACGGCGCCTCAGCCAGGCGACTGCTCGCGGAAGCGGGCAATTTCGTAATCGCCGCCGCTTTCCTCCAGTTCAACTGGTATCAAGACGCAAGACCGACCTTCCAGGTTGAAGTCGAGGCTTTCTCGCACATTGAACCCCCCCTGCGGCAGGACGATTCGTACCAGGCCAGGCTCGCCACCGTCACGCAGGTAGATGCCGGGAATGGCTGTCGAAAAACCGCTGCGACGTGGATGCAACTCGACGCTGCGCGCCTGCCGGGAAAGGACCTGGACACCGACGACGGCGCGGCCACCAGCAAGTCGGTTGAAGCGCCTCGCCACGCCCAGCAACCAGTTTTCGCCACCCTCCGGCTGCATGCTGAACAGCGAGCCCAGCTTGATTCGCTCACCTTTCGAATCGTCGAGACAAGCGCGAAACCCCCCGAGACTGACATTTTCAACCAGCCAGTGTTGCGCCCCGGCTTCCCCTGCCAGATGCCCGGCTGCCCCCGCGAAAACAGCATAGCAGTGGTCAAAACCATCAAGCGCAGCCATTCGTGTCTTGACGGAATGGCGATGGTGTCGCCGTTGCGGCGGCTGCAGTGCCCAGTAGACGCGCAGATGGTGCAGGACCGGCAGCAACACCTTCGGTGGATACTCCCCTCCAAGATTGAGGTCTGACGGCACTTCGCCGCGTTCGACAAGGTGGATCAATTCGGTGAGTGCGGTCAGCGTCGGCCCTGGCGAGAAGAAACGCAAACACGGCCTGCTAACCCCCGGACGTCGGGCCAGTCGAGCCGGTGCAACACCGCCACCCGCGTCGACCCAATACACGCTGTCCGGCCGGCAATCGCGCGAAAAAACGAAGCCGGGAGAGAAATGGGCGACCAACCGATCAGCCAGGTCGATCTGCTGCGGCAGCAGGCTGTCCATCGAAGAGGTGAAGAATACCAGGCTATGGAGGTAATGCTGCGCAACACTGCTCAGCCCCCGCACGGAGGGATACAGCTGGACCGGCTTCTGCGCATGACCCGCCGCCTCAGCCGCCAGATAGGTCTCGCCAAGCTTGCCCCAGAGGTCTTCCCCGACCGGCCCATAGCGATAGGCCAGCCACCGGACTTGCGCACCGAGTGCCGCCTGCACGCGTGTCATCACCAGGGGTAGCGCGCCCTTGAACCTCTCTGTGCCCTTGCTCTTGGGATCCAGCTGAGCCCGTTGCAGACACAAGCGATAGAGCGCGGCAACTTCACCCCAGTAGTCGTAGCTCTCCGTCCACAGCCGCTGTTGTTCGAGCGGTGACAGGTGAAGAGAGTGAAGATAATCCCGTTCCAGGCGACGCAAGTGTGGCTGCGCGGCATCATCGAGCTGGCGAATGACATCCAGGTAGTGGTCAAGGCGGAAATTCTCGGCGTGTTTCAGTGACTGATACCAGCCCCTCAGTTCCTCGACCGCATTGACCGGTCTGTCGACCAGGATCTCTGCGAGGATCCGCTTGAACTCCTTGCTATCAGCCAGCGGATGATCAGGACGTTGCGGGAACAGTTTGAGGATCATTGAAAGCCAATCTTGGTGCGCAACAGCGAGGGGAGACGACCAATTGTAAACCAGGAGAGCAAGCAGTGCCGATCAGGAGGGGCAGGCCCCGCCGCGATGCGACAGCATGGCGGTGTGGTGGCCTGCTCGCCATGCCTTACAATGCTGCCTGGCGGATCAACAGGTATAAGGCATGCAGCAGTATCTCGACCTGATGCGCCATGTCCTCGAACATGGCAGCCCCAAGGCAGACCGCACCGGAACGGGCACGCGTTCGGTATTTGGCTGGCAGATGCGTTTCGACCTTGGCGCGGGCTTTCCCCTGCTCACCACCAAGAAGCTGCACTTGCGCTCGATCATCCACGAACTGCTTTGGTTCCTGCAGGGTGACACGAACATTCGCTATCTGCAGGAGAATGGCGTACGCATCTGGGACGAGTGGGCCGACGAGAACGGCAATCTTGGTCCGGTTTACGGCCATCAATGGCGCCACTGGAAAACGCCCGATGGGCGTGAAATCGACCAGATCGCGCAACTGGTCGACGACCTGAAGAACAACCCCGACTCGCGCCGACACCTGGTGACGGCCTGGAACCCGGGCGACGTCGAGCGCATGGCCCTACCACCCTGTCACGCTTTCTTTCAGCTGTATGTCACCCCGCCAGAAGCGGCTGACCCCGACTGTCGCCCGAAGCTTTCCTGCCAGTTGTACCAGCGCAGTGCCGACATCTTTCTTGGCGTACCCTTCAACATCGCTTCATACGCCTTGTTGACCTTGATGCTGGCACAGGTCTGCGGCTACCGGCCGGGGCACTTCGTGCATACCTTTGGCGATGCGCACCTCTACAGCAATCACTTTGCACAAGCGCGTCTGCAACTGACGCGCGAGACGCGTAGCTTGCCGACGATGCGACTGAACCCGGAAGTACGCAATCTGTTTAGCTTCGGCTTTCAGGACTTCACGCTTGAAGGCTACGATCCGCATCCCCATATCGCTGCGCCAGTCGCCGTCTGAGCCAGTGAACGGCAAGCGGAATCCCTGCCGGCCCCGGGATCGCTCGCGATGATCTCCCTGATCGCTGTCGTTGCGAGAAACCGCGCCATTGGCCTGAACCAGAAACTGCTCTGGCACCTGCCGGAAGACATGCGTCATTTTCGCGCAATGACGCACGGCAAGCCGGTGATCATGGGGAGAAAGACTTGGGAGTCGCTGCCAGCAGCCTTTCGCCCTCTGCCGAATCGGCACAACATCGTCGTCAGCCGCAACCCCGCCTACCGACCGAGTGGGGCGACTTGCGCCAGTTCCCTCGCAGAGGCGATCCGTCTTGCCGGGACCGCCAGCGAGGTGTTCGTCATCGGTGGCGCCGAGCTGTATCGGCAGACGCTGCCACTTGCCAATCGCCTCTACCTGACCGAAGTCGCCGAGGACCGCGCCGGCGACAGCTTTTTCCCTGAAGTGCCGCTGGCCGAGTGGCGGGAAGTCTCGCGCCACGCCGGCAAAGCCCAATCGCCGGCCGGCAAGGCCGGCGAAGCCCCGACCTTTGATTTCGTGGTCTACGAGCGTTGTTAGGCGAAACGCTGGGGCAGCGCAAAGCGTCTCCACGTCCCGGCGACTGGCGGAACCCTGACGCGGGGAAGAGCAGGCGTCTGTCACCGCCGCCTTGAGACTCGATGTCGAACTCACTCCAGAACTATCTTGAAGCGGCCGAAGGGGCGGGAAAGGTGCTTGCGCACGCGAGGCTTCTGGTCCAGTTGGCAGGCATCTATCAGGAGATGACACCGCCGTATCTGGCGCACGCAAGCCGCGTCGCCAACTACAAGTCGCGAGTTTTGGTGATTCATGCCGACAGTGGAGCGGTGGCGACCAAGTTACGTCAGATGGCCCCGACGCTGGCGACAGAGCTGACCAAGCGTGGACTGGAGTGCAGCGGCGTTCATGTCAAGGTACACGCCCGGCATAACCATGAGCCTACCCGGGCCCCCACCCAGAAGCCCCTCAGCGCGAGGACCAGCCAGGAACTGGCCGCATTGAGCGAGTCCTTGCCGGCATCGCCATTGCGCCACGCACTGGAAAACCTGCTGACGCGTTCGGCTAAACGGGAATGACGGCCACTCGCTCGATGATCATCAGCGCGAAAACCAGCAGTGCGACGACCAGCGAATAACGAAACAGGCGCCAGGAAAACTGCAGATAGCGCGTATCCCGCGTAAACAGGAAGAGCACCACGCCGCCCGCAACAGTCAGTACCGTCAGGACGGCCAGCAAGCGCAGCAGCCACATGCGATCAGGAAGCCGGCAACGCCAGCCACCTGGAGACGGTCTGTGGTGCCAGTTGGTGGTCTTCGAAACTGACGTATTCCCAGGCTTCCGGGTTGGCCAGCAGTTTGCGGGCCAACTGGTTGTTGATCGCATGTCCCGATTTGTGAGCGGTGAATGACGCCAGCAGCGGATGGCCCAGCAGGTAAAGGTCACCAATCGCATCGAGCACCTTGTGCTTGACGAACTCATCGCTGTAACGCAGACCGTCGGCATTCAATACGCGGTATTCGTCAAGCACGACGGCGTTTTCCAGCCCGCCGCCCTGCGCCAGACCATTTTCATGCAGCCACTCCACTTCCTGCATGAAACCGAAGGTACGCGCCCGTGCCACCTCGCGCACATAGGAGTGCTCGGCAAAATCGATACTCACCTGCTGACCCGTGCGATCGATTGCCGGATGATTGAAGCCAATCGAGAACGACAGGCGGAAACCATCGTAGGGCTCCAGGCGCGCCCACTTGTCACCGGCGGGGTCAGTTTCGCGCACTTCGATACGGCGTTTGACCCGGATGAAGCGTTTGGCGACTGCTTGTTCTTCAATGCCGACCGACTGAATCAGGAAGACGAACGGCGAGGCCGAACCATCCAGAATCGGCAACTCGGCGGCATCAAGGTCGACGAAGGCGTTGTCGATCCCCAAGCCAGCAAAAGCCGACATCAGGTGTTCAATGGTGCCCACTTTGGCCCCATTGCGCTCGAGGCACGAGCACATCCGAGTGTCGCCGACCAGCAGCGCTGACGCCGGCAGGTCAAGCACGGGGTCAAGATCAACCCGTCGAAAGACGATGCCCGTGCCGGGGGCGGCAGGGCGCAAGCTGATGGATACCTTGACGCCGGAATGGAGACCGATGCCAGCGGCACGGACCACCGCCTTGAGTGTTCGCTGCTTCAACATGTGTCTGAAAAAATGGGGGAATCGGCGGATTCTAGCACAGGCTGAGCGAGCCAGGAACCCGCCAGTCCCCGCAGAGGTCTGGCGACTTGCCCGGCTCAGTCAGCCTGCTTTCTCAGAAATGCCGGAATATCATAGCGATCGACACCGCTATTGGCCAGCGCTTCGACCGTTGCACTGCGCCCCTTGCGAACGATCGCGGGCACCTGATCGAGCGTCGAGTAGTCGATGTTCGGACCATGCGCGAAGCGGCCGTCTGTTCCGGTTCCCTGGCCATGCGTGTTGCTGATGACTTCGAACTTCTCGCGTTTGGCCTGCGCCTGACCCAGGCCGGTGGCCACCACCGTCACCCGGATGTCCTCGGCCATTTCTTCGTCATAGACAGCGCCGAAGATGATGTGCGCGTCGTCGGCCGCAAAGGCGCGGACGGTGTTCATCACCTCATTAACTTCCTTCATCTTCAGCGAACGCGTCGCGGTAATGTTGACCAGCACGCCCTTGGCGCCGGAAAGGTTGACCCCCTCGAGCAGAGGAGAAGAAACCGCGCGTTCGGCGGCAATGCGCGCCCGGTCGACGCCAGCGGCATTGGCCGAGCCCATCATGGCCATGCCCATCTCGCCCATGACGGTACGCACGTCCTCGAAGTCGACGTTGACCAGCCCTGGAAAGTTGATGATCTCGGCAATGCCGCCAACCGCATTGCGGAGAACGTTGTCGGCTGCCTTGAAGGCCTCGTCCATGGAGACGTCATCGCCGAGCACGTCCATCAGGCGGTCATTGAGGATGACGATCAGCGAGTCGACATGCTTCTGCAGTTCGGCAATGCCGACGTCTGCGATCTTCAGGCGCTTGCCCTCGAAACCAAAAGGCTTGGTCACCACGGCGACGGTGAGCACACCCAACTCGCGCGCCACCTCGGCGACGATCGGTGCGGCGCCGGTACCGGTACCGCCACCCATGCCCGCGGTGATGAAAACCATGTGCGCCCCCCTCAGCGACTCGGCGATTGCGTCACGCTCCTCAATCGCCGCGCTGCGTCCGGCTTCCGGCTTGGCACCGGCACCGAGGCCGGTCTTGCCGAGTTGCAGCTTCTGAATGGCGACGCTGCGACCAAGCGCCTGGGAATCGGTGTTGGCAGTGATGAAGTCCACGCCATTGACCCCCTCGCGGATCATGTGGTCGACGGCGTTGCCACCCGCTCCGCCGATGCCGATCACCTTGATCACCGTATCCCGATTGTCGTCTGCCCTGTCGATGATTTCAAACATTGTCGTCTCCTCCGCAAAAAAAATTGAAAAGTGGTTAAGAACTGGTAATCGTTGCCTGGAAGGTCTTCAGAAGTTCTTTTCAAACCAGGACTTCATACGACCGAACACCTGCTTGACGTCTCGGGTTTCCCGAACCTTCAAGCCACGCTTGCGCTGAGTCTGTGCTTCAAGGAGCAATCCGCAAGCGGTCGCGAAACGTGGGCTCTGCACGACGTCGGCCAGCGCACCCTGGTACTTTGGCACCCCGAGGCGAACCGGCATATGAAAGATCTCCTCGCCAAGCTCGATCATCCCCGGCATCACCGAAGCGCCTCCGGTCAGCACAATGCCGGACGAGAGCACATCCTCGAAACCTGAACGGCGCAGTTCGGCCTGAATCAGTTCATACAGTTCCTCGACCCGTGGCTGAATTACATCCGCCAGCGCCCGGCGTGACAGCTTGCGCGAAGGACGGTCGTCGACCCCCGCGACATCAAGCACGTCTTCCGGGTCCGCCAGATGGGCCAGTGCGCAGCCATACTTGCGCTTGATGTCTTCTGCCTCACGGGTCGGCGTACGCAGCGCCATAGCGATGTCATTGGTCACCTGGTCACCGGCGATCGGGATGACTGAGGTGTGACGGATCGCACCCTGCGTCCACACCGCCAGATCGGTGGTACCGCCACCGATGTCGATCAGGCAGATCCCAAGGTCCTTCTCATCTTCGGAGAGGACCGCACAGCTCGAAGCGAGCGGCTGCAGCACCAGATCATTCACTTCCAGACCACACCGTCGCACACACTTGACGATGTTCTGGGCCGCCGAGACTGCTCCGGTCACGATGTGCACCTTCACCTCGAGGCGAAAACCGCTCATGCCGATCGGCTCGCGGATGCCATCCTGGTCGTCGATGATGAACTCCTGGGTGAGGATGTGCAGGATTTCCTGGTCGGCAGGGATCGGCATCGCGCGTGCCGTCTCGATCACCCTTTCGACATCCATCGTGGTCACTTCCTTGTCCTTGATGGCGACCATTCCATTCGAGTTGAAGCTCCGGATGTGGCTGCCGGCGATCCCGGTGTACACGTCGCGAACCTTGCAATCGGCCATCAGCTCCACTTCCTGCAGCACGCGCGAAATGGTGGCGACGGTCTCCTCGATGTTGACCACAACGCCCTTCTTCAAGCCTTTCGATTCCTGCGAGCCCATGCCGATGACGTTCAACCGCCCTTCCGGGGTGACTTCGGCAACCAGAGCGACAATCTTCGACGTGCCGATGTCGAGCCCGACGATCAGATCCTTGCTATCCCTGCTCATTTCTTTCCTTTGACTTCCTGAACTGCACTGGCCGGAAAGCGCAATGCGAAACCATTTGGATACCGCATGTCGACCGCCGTTGGCCGTACACCGCGTGTGTCCGACAGGGTCGGGTAGTAGTCGACGAAGCGTTGCAGACGCATCCGAATTGGCGCCTTTGGCTGTTCTCGTCCAAGTTCAATCCACATTCCATCCTCCAGTTTCACGAGCCAGGCCAGGCGCGGCGACAGCGCCAGTTGCGCCGGCAGGAGGCCGACCGGTTTCATGAGCTGAGCGAACTCCTCGTAACGCCGCAGGATCTCGCCCGAAGAACCGGTCGGCCCACTCAGCCGCGGCAGCGACTGCTCCCGCACGAGCGAGGCCGGAAACACCTCGCCGTAGGTATTGACCAACTGTCCCTGCCCATCGCCCCAATGGGCAACCGCCTGATGCTCCTCGATGCGAACCTCGATACGTGATGGCCATTTCCGCCATATTTCTGCGCGCCGCACCCAGGGCAAACCCTCCAGCGACTGCCGAACGGTCTCGATGTCGACCGTGAAGAAATTGCCACGCAACAGTTCCGAAAGAGACTCCTCCAGTTCGCTGCGTTGAACCTCCCGCAACTCGTGCGTTACCTGCACCTCGCTCAGCGGAAACAGGCGCAGACGCGGGGCACCCCAAACGACGGCAGCCGCCAGCAACGCGGCAGCGCCCGCCAGAAAGAGCAGGTCGGAAACGGCCGTCAGCAGGTGCGGTTTTTGCCACATCGCTCATCCCAGTGTGGCAAGTGCAAGCACACGGACCACCAGTTCTTCATACTCAATGCCTGCCGCGCGTGCCGCCATCGGCACCAGCGAATGATCAGTCATGCCGGGCGAGGTGTTTACCTCGAGAAAGTAGGCCTGGCCGCCGCTGGCTGCGCTGACCGGGTCCATGAGGAAATCAACCCGTCCCCAGCCGCGGCCGCCAATGATCCGGAAGGCCTCGAGGGCTTGCGCGCGAAGCTGTTTCTCGCGGCCTTCGGGGAGGCCGCAAGGGCAGAGGTACGCGGTATCGTCGCGCAGGTACTTGGCCTCGTAGTCGTAGAACTCGCCGCTGGGCTCGATCTTGATGATGGGCAGCGCCTGGTCGCCAAGAATGGCAACGGTGTACTCGCCGCCAAGAATCGCCCGCTCGGCGATGACCAGTGAGTCATGTTTCGCCGCCGCCGCATAAGCAGCGCCAAGCTCTCCTGGCCGCAGGACTTTGGTGATACCGATCGACGAGCCTTCGCAGGCTGGCTTGACAAAAAGCGGCAGCCCCAGCTCGGCTTCCACCTGTGCCAGATCGCTACTGCCGTCGAGCAGCACGTACTCCGGGACGGGCAGGCCGGCCGCGCGCCAGAGCAACTTGCTGCGCCATTTGTCCATCCCCAGTGCGGAAGCCATGACGCCGCTGCCGGTGTACGGAATGCCCATCATTTCGAGGACGCCCTGAATGGTGCCATCCTCGCCATGGCGCCCATGCAGGGCGATGAAGGCCCGATCGAAAAGGGCCAGTTCATCGAGTCGGCGCGAGGCGGGGTCGAAGGCGTGGGCATCAACGCCCTGCCGCTGCATGGCCGCCAGTACCCGCGATCCGCTGTTCAGTGACACCTCACGTTCGGCCGACCGGCCGCCGAAGAGCACCGCCACCTTGCCGAAGTTCCTGACGTCCATCGTATTCACCCTAGCCCGCCGCCAGCTTGCCGGGAACCGCACCAATCGAGCCGGCACCCATGGTCACCACCACATCGCCATCGCGCGCGGCATCCAGAATCGCTTGCGGCAGGTCGCCAACAGCCTCGACGAAGACCGGTTCGACCTTGCCGGCAACCCGCAGCGCACGCGCCAGCGCACGACCATCGGCCGCGACGATCGCCGGTTCGCCGGCGGCATAAACTTCGGCAAGCACCAGGGCGTCGACGCCACTGAGGACTTTCACGAAATCGTCGAAACAGTCCCGTGTTCGGGTAAAGCGGTGCGGCTGGAAGGCGAGGAGCAGACGGCGACCAGGAAAGGCGCCGCGCGCTGCGGACAGCGTTGCCCGCATCTCGACGGGGTGATGACCGTAGTCGTCGACCAGCGTGAAGCGGCCGCCGCCCGGTAGTGGCAGGTCGCCGTAGCGCTGAAACCGTCGACCGACACCGCGGAACTCGGCCAGCGCCTTGACGATCGCTGTGTCGGCAACACCCAGTTCGCTGGCCACCGCAATCGCCGCCAGGGCATTGAGGACATTGTGCCGTCCGGGCAGATTGAGGGTGACGGCCAGTCGGCTGATGCTTCCGTTGACCCGCACGCAATCAAAGCGCATCTGGCCTTCGACCGCGGTCACGTTCTCGGCATAGACGTTGGCTGATGAATCGAGACCGTAGCTGACGATCTGCTTGCTTACCAGGGGCATGATCTCACGGACGTTGGCGTCGTCCGCACAGAGCACCGCTACCCCATAGAAAGGCAGGCGCTGGAGGAAATCGACGAAGGCCTGCTTGAGCCGGCTGAAGTCATGGCCATAGGTCTCCATGTGGTCGGCATCAATGTTGGTAACGATCGAGATCACCGGTGACAGGAGCAGGAAGGAAGCATCGGACTCATCGGCTTCGGCGACCAGAAAGTCGCCAGAACCGAGGCGGGCGTTGGCACCGGCAGCGTTGAGGCGGCCACCGATGACGAAAGTCGGATCCATGCCGCCCTCGGCGAGAATCGAAGCGACCAGGCTGGTGGTTGTCGTCTTGCCGTGCGTTCCGGCGACGGCGATTCCCTGTTTCAGCCGCATCAATTCGGCCAGCATCTGCGCCCGCGGCACCACGGGGACCTTACGCGCGCGGGCTGCGATGACTTCGGGATTGTCCGACCTGACCGCAGAGGACACCACCACCGCATCGGCGGCGCTCACGTTCTCGGCGGCGTGCCCGACCGTCGTGCGCACGCCCAGAGCAGCGAGATGCCGGGTGGTTGCGTTGTCGGCCAGATCCGAGCCGCTGACCATGAAACCGAGGTTGGCCAGGACTTCGGCAATGCCGCTCATGCCGGAACCGCCTATACCGACGAAGTGGATGTTCTTGACTTTATGTTTCACGGGGCAAGCTCCTCGCACATCCTGGCAAGCTCGGCCGTTGCCTCCGGCTTGGCCAGTTCACGCGCTCGTTCGGACATTTCCTGCAACCGACTGCGCGAGTAGTGGCACAACTCACTGATGGATTCAGGGGTCATTCGTTCCTGCGGCAACAGCGTCGCAGCGCCGGCCAGCGACAGGAAGTTGGCATTGAGCGTCTGGTGGTCGTCCACCGCATACGGAAATGGCACCAGTACGCTGGCCACGCCGGCGGCGGCCAGTTCTGCGATGGTCAGCGCTCCGGCGCGACAGATGACCAGGTCTGCCCATTCGTAGGCACCCGCCATATCCTCGATGAAAGCTGTGCAGTGTGCCGGTACGCCCGCGGCCTCGTAGTTCTGCCGCAGTTGCACCAGGTGCTTCTCGCCGGCCTGATGCACCACCAGTGGCCGCTCCTCGGCGCTGATCTGGGCCAGACCCCGGGGAACGATTTCGTTGAGAGCAGCCGCACCCTGACTCCCACCGAGAACCAGCAGGTGCATCGGCGCTTCGCGACCGGCCAGACGCTGCGCTGGCGCCGGCAGCCTGTTTATCTCCGGGCGCAGCGGATTGCCAACCCAAACGCCGCTTGGCAAGGCATTGGGAAAACCACAGGCAACCCGCCTGGCAAGCCTGGCAAGCACCCGGTTGGCCAGGCCAGCAATCGAGTTCTGTTCGTGAATGATCAGCGGAAAGCCAAGCAGCGCAGCCATCATGCCGCCAGGGAAGCTCACGTAGCCACCCATCCCCAGAACCACGTCCGGCCTCACCCGGCGAATTTCACGCCGCGCCTGCCAGCAGGCAGCGAGCAGGTGGAAAGGCAGCAGCAGCTTGCGCAGCAGGCCCTTGCCGCGCAGCGCAGCGAAGCGAACCCAGGCCATTTCGTAGCCACGCGAGGGAACCAGCTTCGCTTCCATGCCATCCGGCGCTCCCATCCAGACGACCCGCCAGTCGCGACTCTTCAGCAGGTCGGCCACCGCCAGACCGGGGAAAACATGGCCGCCGGTTCCGCCCGCCATGACGAGTAGCGTCTTCATACTTTGGCTCCGCGCATCAACTGGCGATTCTCCCAGTCGATTCGCAGCAGGACTGCCAACGCCACGCAGTTGGCCAGAATTCCGGAACCACCGAAGCTCATCAGCGGCAGGGTCAGGCCCTTGGTGGGCAGGAGACCCATGTTCACGCCCATATTGATGAAGCCCTGTACGCCCAGCCAGACGCCAATCCCCTGTGCCACCAGCGCCGAATACAGTCGCTCGAGGCTGACTGCCTGACGGCCGATGGCGAAGGCCCTCTGGATCAACAGACCGAACAATACGATGACCAGCAGCACGCCGAAAAAGCCAAGCTCTTCGGCAATCACCGCCAGCAGGAAGTCGGTATGCGCCTCGGGCAGATAGAACAGCTTTTCGACACTCGCACCCAGGCCAACGCCGAACAGCTCACCACGACCAAAGGCGATCAGCGCGTGCGAAAGCTGGTAGCCGCGACCAAAGGCATCCGCCCACGGATCCATGAAGCCGAAGATGCGATCACGTCGGTAGGGTGAGAAGATGATCAGTGCGGCGAAGGCGGCGGCCAGCACGAGGATCAGCACGACGAACAGGCGCGCCCGCATGCCGCCGAGAAAGAGAATCCCCATGGCAATCGAGATGATCACCACGAAAGCACCAAAGTCCGGTTCCTTGAGCAGCAGGATGCCGACAGCAACCATCGCGCTGGCCAGCGGCAGGAAGGCCTTCTTCAGATCATGCATGTGTGGCATCTTGCGTGCCGTGTAGTCCGCCGCGTAGAGGACGGCAAACAGTTTCATCAACTCGGAGGGCTGCAGATTGGCGATGCCAAGAGGAAGCCAGCGGCGTGCCCCGTTAACCTCGCGGCCGATACCGGGAATCAGTACCAACGCCAACAGCACGAAGCCGGCGACGAACAGCCATGGCGACCAGCGTTGCCAGGTCGACAAGGGCACCTGAAAGGCAATGCCGGCCGCCACCAGCGCGATGATCAGGAAGACGGCATGGCGCACCAGATAGTAGGTCGATTGATTGGCTGTCACGCGACCGGCCTCAGCAATGGCCATCGAGGCTGAATAGACCATGACCATGCCGATCACCAGCAGCATCAGGGTGCTCCAGAGGAGCGCCAGATCGATTTCCGAAGGCAGGCGGCGAGGCCCGTCGAGAGTTCGCAACATCAGGCGGCCTCTCTTTCGATACTGCGAACGGCCGCGACGAATGCCTCGGCACGATGCGCGTAGTCACGATACATGTCCATGCTCGCGCAGGCCGGAGAAAGCAGGACGGCTTCACCGGTCTGCGCCTGCGCGGCGCACCAGCGGACCGCTTCCGCCATGTCAACGCACAGGCGTGTGGGCACACAGCAGCCCTCGAGAACGGCGGCAATCGCCGCCGCATCGCGTCCGATCAGCGCCACAGCGCGTGCATGTTGCTCTATTGCACTACGCAGAGGCGCGAAGTCCTGCCCCTTGCCGTCGCCACCAAGGACGATTGCCAGCCGGCGACCCAGGCCCTGAACGGCTGCCAGAGTGGCACCGACGTTGGTGCCCTTCGAGTCATCGAAGTAACTGACACCATTGATTTCGGCGACCCACTCGACGCGGTGCGCGAGTCCGTGGAAGGCGGCGAGGGCCGGCAGCACCGAGTGTGGATCGACACCCACCGCCTGACAGAGGGCCAGTGCCGCCATCGCATTGCTGGCGTTATGACGTCCGACCAGCTTCAGCTCGGCCAGCGGAATCAACGGGTCAGCGCCGCGCACGATGCAACCGCCCTCGAGCCCATAATCAGACGGGCGCGGTGGCGGGTTGAGGCCAAAGGTCACGACCACCCGGCCGGGGCGAGCGGCGGCCAGACTGCGCGCATCGTCGCGATTGAGAACCTGCACGCCCTGCCCCTGGAAGACACGCGCCTTGCTGGCTGCGTAGTCATCCATGCCGGCATAGCGGTCAAGATGATCTTCGCTGATGTTGAGGACGGTCGCCGCATCGGCCTGCAGCGTGTGCGTCGCTTCAAGCTGGAAGCTCGACAGTTCCAGAACCCAGATTGCCGGCAGGTCATTGCCGTCAATCGCGCTCATCAAGGCGTCCAGCGCTGCCGGACTGATGTTCCCGGCGACCCCGGTCCTGCGGCCGGCAGCGCGACACAGGGCACCGGTGAGGGCGGTGGTGGTGGTCTTGCCATTGCTGCCGGTAATCGCAATCACCTGCGCCGGCCGTGCGTTCTGCCGCAGGCCCCAGACAAAAAGTTCGATCTCGGAAACAACCGGGATGCCCTGCGCAAGCGCTTGCTGAACCAGCGGCGCCTGCAGCGGCACGCCGGGAGAAATGGCGACCAGTTCGACCCCGACAAAAGCTTCCGGCGCAAAAGGACCGGCGAACAGAACCGCCTCCGGGATGGCGGAACGTAGCGCGTCGGCCTGGGGTGGCGCATGCCGACTATCGGCCACACGTATGCACGCGCCCTGGCGCGCCAGCCACCTGGCCATCGCCAGCCCGCTCTCGCCAAGACCCAGGACCAGTGTCAGCTTTCCCTGCAGGTCCATGTCAGCGCAGCTTCAATGTGGACAGGCCGACCAGCACCAGCATGATGGTGATGATCCAGAATCGGACGACGACCTGGGTCTCTTTCCAGCCGCCCAGTTCGAAATGGTGATGCAGCGGCGCCATTCGGAAGATCCGCCGGCCACCCGTCAGCTTGTAGTAGATCACCTGGGCGGCCACCGACAGCGTTTCGGCGACGAAAATGCCGCCCATGATCGCCAGCACGATCTCCTGACGAACGATGATGGCCACGGTGCCGAGGGCTGCACCGAGCGCCAGGGCGCCGACATCGCCCATGAACACTTCCGCCGGATAGGCGTTGAACCACAGAAAGCCCAAGCCCGCACCGGCCATTGCACCGAGCAGGATGGCGAGTTCGCCAGCCCCCGGAATGTACGGCAGGAAGAGGTATTTGGCATAGACCGCATTGCCCGCAACGTAGGCGAAGATGGCCAGCGCGGCGGCGATCATGACCGTCGGCATGATCGCCAAGCCATCGAGGCCGTCGGTCAGGTTGACGGCGTTGCTCGTGCCAACGACGACAAGATAGCTCAGGACGACAAAGCCGATGACCC
This sequence comes from Candidatus Accumulibacter necessarius, assembly GCF_036625085.1. NCBI lineage: Bacteria > Pseudomonadati > Pseudomonadota > Betaproteobacteria > Candidatus Accumulibacter > Candidatus Accumulibacter necessarius. The sequence continues at coordinate 411,253 of NZ_JAZKUM010000002.1, forward strand.
CCAACGGATAGGAGACGGTCTTGAAAAATGGAACGATCAACTCGAGCTGTGCCGGCCCGCTTGCGCTCAGGCCGAGGTATAGCGCGACCAGCAGGCCGATCGCCGATTGCCAGAAGTACTTCCAGCGTGCCGGCAAGCCCCGCGGATCGCGATTGACAACTTTCTGCCAGTCGTCGTACCAGCCAATGCTGCCGAAGCCCACGGTGACGATCAGTACTACCCAGACGTAGCGATTGCCGAGGTCGCCCCACAGCAGCGTGGTGATGATGATCGCGATCAGGATCAGTGCGCCGCCCATGGTCGGCGTCCCCGACTTGATCAGGTGCGTCTCCGGACCATCGTGCCGCACCGCCTGGCCGATCTTCTTTGCCGCCAGCCAACGAATCACGCGCGGTCCGGCGACAAAGGAAATGATCAACGCGGTCATCGCCGCAAGTACCGTCCGCAAGGTGATATAGCCGAAGACGTTGAACGCCCGCACGTCCTGTGCCAACCATTGCGCCAGAAGCAGCAGCATTATTCGCTCCCCTCGGATGGCAGGCTGATGGCCTTGGCGACCCGTTCCATGCGCATGAACCGCGACCCCTTGACGAGGACCGTGGTCTCTGGAGTGAGTTCGGCGGTCAACGCTGCGATCAGCTTGTCGATATTCGTATAGTGCTCGCCGCCGGCACCAAAGTTATGAGCAGCGAGAGCGCTGGCGTCACCCAACGCCAGCAGGCGATCGATGCCCTGGCTTTTTGCATAGCCACCGATCTCGTCATGGAACTGACCGCTCATCTCGCCGATCTCCCCCATGTCCCCAAGCACCAGCACCTTCCTGCCGATCGTTGCCGCCAGCACATCGATGCCGGCGCGAACCGAGTCCGGATTGGCGTTATAAGTGTCGTCAAGCAGCACCGAACCATGCAGGGCCGCTCGCCGCTGCAGGCGGCCCTTGAGACCACGGAAACTCGCCAGGCCAGCCTGCACTGCCGCGAGTGAAACGCCGGCCGCCAGACAGGCGGCGGCAGCAGCCAGGGCGTTGCGCGCGTTGTGTTGACCGGGCAAGGAGAGGAAAACTTCAAACTGGCCGCCCGCCGCGACGACGCTGAGGCGGCTTTCGAGGCCATGCAGATAAGCCTTGCCGCTGACGTCGGCCGGCTGTTCAAAACCGAAAGTCATCACGCCCAGCCCGCGGCTCTGCGCCCGCCACAGGTAGGCCCAGGGATCATCGGCACTGAACACGGCAATACCATGCTCATCCAGACCGGAGTAAATGCTGCCCTTTTCTCGGGCTATCGCTTCCAGCGAACCCATCCCGGCCAGATGAGCACGCTGCGCGTTGGTCACCACGGCCACACCGGGGCGGGCGATGCCCGCCAGATAGGCGATTTCGCCGGGATGGTTCATGCCCATCTCGATGATCGCTGCACGATGGCCTGCATTCAGCCTGAGCAGGGTCAGTGGCAGGCCGATGTCGTTGTTGTAGTTGCCCGCGGTTGACAACACCGCTTCACCGAAAGTGGCTTTCAGGATGCTGGCGATCATTTCCTTGGTCGTCGTCTTGCCGTTGCTGCCGGTCACGGCGATCACCGGCAGCGTGAACCGGCTGCGCCAGTCGGCGGCAAGCGCCCCCAGTGCCAGCCGCGTCTCGTCGACCAGGATCAGGGGCAGGCCAAGCGAGGACAGTCCATCCGCGGCGTCTGCCGCCACCACCGCAGCGGCCGCGCCACGCGCCTGGGCCGCCGCGACGTAGTGGTGACCATCAAAGTTCTCGCCGCGCAGGGCAAGAAACAGCTCGCCGGCTGCTAGGGTTCGGCTGTCGGTCGACACGCCGCAGAAGCCCAGATTGTCGCCGGCAAGCCTGCCAGCCATGGCGCGCGCGGCACCGAGCAGGTCCATCATCGCGCTCACGGGGCCATCTCCCGACGGGCGGCCAAGGCAGCATGTGCCTGCCTGACATCCGAAAATGGTCGCCGCACACCGGCGATCTCCTGATACGACTCGTGTCCCTTGCCGGCAAGCAGAATCACCTCCGCCGGATGTGCCGAAAGCAGGGTGCGGCGAATGGCTTCGCTGCGATCGACAATCATCTCGGCGGCCGGCGCAGCGACGCGAATGTCGTCAAGGATCGCCTGCGGATCCTCACTACGTGGGTTGTCACTGGTCAACACGACGCGATCGGCATGACTTGTCGCGACCTCTCCCATCAACGGGCGCTTGCCGCGATCACGGTCACCGCCGCAACCAAAAATGGCGGTGAGGCCGGCACCCCGCGCGCAGGCCACCGGCCGCAGCGCACTAAGGGCACTCGCCAGGGCATCCGGTGTATGTGCATAATCGATCACCACCAGTGGTTCGTTGTCGCCACCGATTTTCTCCAGGCGGCCCGGCGGCGGAGTCAAGCCGGCAAAGCGCTCGGCGACCGCCTTTGGAGTCAGGCCGGCGTCAAGGAGAACCGCCGCCACGGCAAGCAGATTGGAGACGTTGTAGCGACCAAGCAAGCCGGTCTCGATCTGGGCACGACCGCTCGGAGCGCAGAGACGGAAACGCAGCCCGTCAATCGATTCCTCGACGTTTTCGGCACGGAGGGTCCCCTGTTGATCACTGGGGATGCCCTGCTGCGTATAGCCAACCACCTTGGCTGCCGAACTGAGCACGGCGAGTTCGCGTCCGAAGGGATCGTCAAGATTGACCACCGCCAGGCGCAGGCGCGGCCAGGTAAACAGCTTCGCCTTGGCCTGTGCGTATTCCGCCATATTCCGGTGATAGTCAAGATGGTCACGAGTCAGATTGGTGAACACCGCGATGTCAATCCGAGCCCCGTCGAGGCGTCCTTCGGCGATGCCGATCGAACTCGCCTCGAGCGCACACGCCTGGGCTTCCCTGCTGGCAAAAGCCGCGAGGTAACGCATCAGTGTCGTCGCCTCGGGCGTCGTGAAGCCGGTCTCGACCAACTGACCCGGCAAACCGGCGCCCAGCGTGCCAATGATCGCGCATGGCCGGGGGTGACTCATGCCGATCCACTGCGTGACGCTGGTCTTGCCGTTGGTGCCGGTGACGGCCACCAGCGACAGACGCTCACTCGGGCGCCCGCAGACGACGTGGGCCAGCGGGCCGCACAGCTGGCGAAGACCGCTGACCGGCAGATTGGCGATCTTCCACTCGTCGCGCCAGGCGAAGGCGGCCGATCCGGCGGCGGCCGACTCCCAGAGAACGGCAGCAGCGCCATTGACAATCGCCTCTGCTATGTAGTGGCGGCCATCGGCGAGGTCACCCGGATAGGCCAGAAAGAGGTCGCCGGGAACAACCTGGCGGCTATCGTCGCTGACACCGCTCGGCCGGACGCCCAGTGCGCCGAGTTGCGCCAGAACATCACTGGTCGTGTCGTGGCGCATAGGCGTGCTCTGGGCGCTCACAGCCTGGCCTTTACTGTCGGTGTCGTGCTTTTCGGCGTCTGCGCGACCACCAGTGGAGCGTCGGGTGCGATGCCGAGAGTGCGCAGCGAACTGGCCATCACGGCGGCAAACACCGGCGCCGCGACTTCACCGCCATAATGCTTCCCGCCACGTGGTTCGTCGATCATCACGGCAACGATCAGGCGGGGGTCCGAGACCGGGGCAAAACCGACGAAGGACGAGACATACTTGTTCGCGTAACGACCGCCTTCGAGCTTGTGCGCCGTACCCGTCTTGCCGGCTACGCGATAGCCAGGAATCTGCGCCTTGGGGGCCGTGCCGCCGGGCTGAACCGCCATTTCAAGCATCACCCGCACGGCGCGTGCCGTCTGTGGGCTGAACACCGTCGCGCCGTGCGGCATCGATGAGTCGACCCGGGTCAGCGACAGCGGCACCAGATCGCCATCGCGGGCAAAGACAGAATAGGCGCGCGCCAACTGGATCAGCGAGACCGAGATGCCATGGCCATAGGCCATGGTCGCCTGCTCGATCGGTCGCCAGCTCTTCCATGGGCGCACCCGGCCAGTCACTTCGCCGGGGAAGCCCAGGCGCGGCACCTGACCAAAGCCGACATCGTCGAACATCTCCCACATCTTCTGCGAGGGAAGCATGGCGGCGACCTTCGCAGCACCCACGTTCGACGATTTCTGGATCACCTCCGCCACGGTCAGCGCACCGTGCGGATGGGCATCGGCAATCGTGGCATTGCCGATGGTCAGGCGTCCGGGCGCGCAGTTGATGATCGTGTCGAAGCGGACCTTGCCACTCTCCAGCCCGAGGGCAATGGTGAAGGGCTTGAGCGTCGAACCCGGCTCAAAGGTGTCGGTCAGCGCCCGATTGCGCAGCTGGGCGCCGGACAGGCCCTCGCGATTGTTCGGGTTGTAGGTCGGCAAGTTGGCCAGAGCCAGGATTTCGCCGGTGCGGACGTCAAGCACCACGACGCCCCCCGCCTTCGCGTTGTGTTCGCTCATGGCCTGCTTGAGATGGCTGTAGGCCAGGTACTGAATCTTCGAATCAAGCGCCAGACGAACTTCCTTGCCATCCTGCGGTGGTTTGATCGAGCCAACGTCCTCGACGATCTGGCCGCGTCGATCCCTGATCACGCTGCGGCTGCCGGGCTGACCGAGCAGTTGCCCATGAAAGGCCAGTTCAACGCCTTCAAGACCCTTGTCGTCCACGCCGGTGAAGCCGACCATGTGCGCCGTCATCTCACCGGTCGGATAAAAGCGGCGGTACTCCTTGTCCTGGCCGATGCCGGGCAACTTCAACGCCGCCACCTGCTCGGCTACCGACGGTGGAATCTGCCGGCGAAGGAAGACGAAGGTCTTGTCGGTGCTCAGCTTCTGGCTCAACTGCTTGACGTCCATCTCCAGCAGGGACGCCAGCTGGCCGGTCTGTTCAGGCGTCAGCCGGGCGGCTTGTGGAACCGCCCAGATCGACTTCATCGGCGTTGAAATCGCCAGAACATCGCCGTGTCGATCGGCAATCCGCCCGCGCGAGGCGCTGATCTCGATGTCGCGCCGGTAACGTGACTCCCCTTTTTCCTGCAGGAAGTCGTTGTTGAGAACCTGCAGGTAGAATGCACGGCCGATCAGCACACCAAAGGAACCGAGGATCAGCAGGCCCATCAGGCGCGACCGCCAGGGTGGCAGACGCAGTTGCAGCAACGGGCTTTCGGCAAACTTGTGTGCCACTTTTCCCTTGAAGCGCATCATTGGGCAGTGCCTCCCGTCGGCGCGGAGGCGATCGCGCGGCCTGCTTGCGGTGTCGTCATCTTCAGTTTCTCGCGTGCAATCTTCTCTATCCGCGGTGCGGCGCCCCAGGTCGATAGCTCGATTTGCAGTTGGCCAAACTCGACTTCAAGTTGCCGTGCGCGCTCCTGCTCAGCCTCAAGTGCCTGGAAAATCTTGCGTGCCTTGTGCTGTGAAGTCACCACGCCGAGGCTGCAGATCACCAGCGCCAGCAACAGAAAAATGTTCAGGCGAACCATCTCAGGCGGCCTTTCCAGGCAGCTTTTCTGCCACCCGCATCACCGCGCTGCGCGCCCTCGGGTTGGCGGCCACTTCCACCGCGCTCGCCCTGGCCGGCTTGCCGATCAAACGAAGCCGCGGCTGCGGCAACTCGGCCGCGCGCAAGGGCAATCTTCTCGGCGAGCGATCCGGATCCGCCTCGTCACGCATGAAGCGCTTGACGAGGCGGTCTTCCAGCGAGTGGAAACTGATCACCACCAGGCGCCCCCCATTTTTCAGCACGGTCATGGCCTGTGGCAGCACTAGCGCGAGTTGTTCGAGCTCTTGATTGATATGAATCCGTAGAGCTTGAAAGGTACGCGTCGCCGCATCCTGCCCGGGCTCACGGGTGCGCACGGTCGCGCGTACAAGCGCGGCGAGTTCCCCGGTGGTTGCAAGCGGCCGTTCGCCCCGAGCAACCACAATCTTCTTTGCAATCTGGAAAGCAAACCGTTCTTCACCATAATTCCTAATGACCTCCGTGATCTCCTGCACGCTGGCCCGCAGAAGCCACTGTGCCGCTGTCTCGCCTTGTGTCGTATCCATCCGCATGTCGAGAGGCGCGTCGTGGCGGAAACTGAAGCCCCTGCCCCCCTCATCCAGTTGCGGCGACGAGACTCCGATATCGAGCAGCACGCCGTCGACCGCCTCCTGGACGGCAACCCCTGCTCGCCTGAGCGCGTCGGCGAGATCACCGAAGCGGTGGTGCATGACAAGCAATCTCTGGTCGACGATTGTGCAGGCCACGGCCACCGCTTGCGGGTCGCAGTCGAGCGCCAGCAGGCGACCCTCTGGCCCGAGTCGTTCGAGGATGGCCCGCGTGTGCCCGCCGCGCCCGAAAGTGCCGTCAACGTAAGTGCCTGCGGGCTTGATGTTCAGGGCGTCGACCGCCTCCCGCAGGAGGACGGCCGCATGCTGCGGCGGCCCGCTCACAGCGCCAGGTCTTCGAGACCGGGAGGGAGTATGAACTGGTCGCCCAGCGCAAACACCGCCTCCTGCTGCTTCTGCCAGCCGGCATCCGACCAGATTTCGAAATGGCTGCCCTGACCAACGAGCCAGACCAGCTTTTCTAGCCTGGCAAACTGGCGCAGTTCAGGCGCGATCAACAGGCGCCCAGCCGCGTCCATCTCCTCTTCACGCGCGTTACCGACCAACAGCCGCTTGATCGCCGCGGACTGCGGGTTGAAGCTCGAGGCAGCCAACACCTTGTCGCGAATCGGTTCCCAGGCCGGCTCGGGATACAACAGCAGACAGCAATGCGGGTGAGCCGTAAGAACCAGTTGGCCGCCGGCAGCAGACGCAAGCGCCTCCCGGTGGCGCGCCGGAATCGCGAACCTGCCCTTGGTATCAAGACTTAACGCCGCCGCACCCTGAAACATCAAACGAACTCTTCCCTTGCTCTCCAGCCCTGAAAACGGCAGATTCCCCACTTTCTACCACTTGTTCCCACTTTAAGGCAAAGATTCCGCTAAAGCAAGGGGTCAAGCAGCACTTTTCTCAATAGCTACAAGGACTTATGGATGACTTGCAGAAGATGCGGAAAGAAAGAATTACCTTCAATAAAACAACGCGAAAATCCTTGGATTTAAAGTGATTTCTAAAGAGTTGAGACCAAGCCACGGCAAGAAAAGCGCTAAGGACGCGAAAATCCGGCACAGTCGCGCCAGCGCAGTCACAGCCGGAAGAGAAAAAACGCTGAAATGCGGGGCAGCGATCGCTGCCCGCTAGGCGGAAGTACGCGGAAAAGGGGGAAGCCGGCCGATAAGCCGGGTTCTGTCGTGGACAGCCATTCCTCTAGGCGCACTGTTGCCAGCACGCTCAAGCAGCCTACCCGGAAGCAGCGCGAGCCACGCCCATGCTTCCCTATTTGGCCTTGCTCCGGATGGGGTTTGCCGTGCCGTCCGTGTTACCACGGCCGCGGTGAGCTCTTACCTCGCCGTTTCACCCTTGCCTGCCCCGAATTGCGCGGGGCATCGGCGGTTTGTTTTCTGTTGCACTTTCCGTCACCTCACGGTGCCCGGTCGTTAACCGGCATCCTGCTCTGCGGAGCCCGGACTTTCCTCTCGGCGCCAGGTTTGCACCTCTTGCCCAGCGGCTGCCTGACCGACTTCCCGCATTCATTATACGCCCGGGCTGCTGCGACCCGGCCGGAATTGCCAACGGTCGTCATAGTAGGCCGCGGTTTCGCTATCCGCAGTGACGCCTGGCCAGCCCATCAGGGGCAGCGGGTGAAACGCGCGTGGATTCATATGCTCGCCAGCGGCAAGTTCAACCGCCAGGCGCTGGTCGATGGCAGACACCTGCGCTGCCAGCGGTCGGCTCAGCCAGGCCGGCGTCACTTCGTACAACACGGCCTTGGCGGTCAGACCACGGAATGGCTGCAATAACTGCTCGTAGGTCGCGTGACCAAAAACGAAACAGCGCAGTCGCCGACCCAGATCGGATCGCCGCCCCCAGAACAGCGCGGACCATTGAAAATCACGCAGCAGGGCGAGTAGATCCGGGTCGGAGGAGACGACAACGACGCCGCATTCATCGAAATGGGTCATCGCGTCGCGCGCGCGGCCACGCGGGCTGGCCGGCGGCGCCAGCGCGCCGGCATGGCGCGCGTTGAGCGCCGCCTTGGCCAGCGGAAACGTCAACCAGACCAGCGCATTGAAGAAATCGTGCCAGTTGCCGGGGCGCGTGGCGACTTCGCCACGCGTCCAGATGCGCGCTTCGTAGGCGAGGCCATCGGCAGACGGCGGCACAAAGGAGATCCGTTGGCCGGAATGCGTGCGCAGATCACGCGTCGAGTTCAAGAAGGTCAGCGACCCAGGGTCCGGCGCGAAAGGGATTTGCTCTAGCAGCGAGGACAGCGGTGCAAACAGACCGCCTGGCGACGGAAAGTCCGCCCGACTCACTGCCTGACAGTCGCTTCGCCGGCCGTGGCGTCCTCGCTCTGCGGCGCCGGCACGAAGGTCAGCGTCCCGCTGCGCATCTGGAAAACGCCCTGCAGAGGCCCCATCCCACTCTCCGGCTCGGCCTCCAGCCGCGCAAAGCCCTCACAACTGCGCGTCTCGACGACAAACATGCGCTTGCCCTGTTTGAGAATCCAGGCGTCGTTGCCCGGCGCATAGACTTCGACCCGGCTCTCGGCGCCGCCGGGTCCGATTTCGTGCCGGCGCATGCAATCGGGCATGCGCGCGGCGACGATCGAGTAATCGGCGGTCTTGTCCCAGAAGAAATTCTGCACCCGGATCAGCGTCAAGGAATGCTGGCTCGTGCCAATCTCGAAAGCCGCGCGCTGATCCGAGCACGCGATCAGCAGTGGCAACAACCACAACGGTAGCAACTTGTCCCGTAACACCGGTCATCTCCTCAGGAAATCGCGCAGTCGGCCGGCGACATCAGTCGAGCATCCGCCAGGGCAGCCACTCGCCGGCGCGCAGGGGGACCAGCACATCGCCAGCGGCATAAGCGTAGGCTTCCGGCACCCGCCAGTCCTGCTGTTCGAGCGTTACCTGGCCGCGATTGCGCGGCAGGCCATAGAAATCGGGGCCGTTGAAACTGGCAAACGCCTCCAGCCGGTCCAACCGGCCCACCGACGCAAAGGCTTCGGCGTAGAATTCGAGCGCCGCATGCGCCGTGTAGCAACCCGCACAGCCGCAGGCCATCTCCTTGGTCGGCTGCGCATGCGGCGCCGAATCGGTACCGAGAAAGAACTTCCGGCTCCCCGAAGTTGCCGCGTGCAGCAACGCCAGACGGTGCCGCTCGCGCTTGAGCACGGGCAGGCAGTAATAATGCGGACGAAGGCCGCCGGCGAAAATTGCGTTGCGGTTGTAAAGCAGGTGATGGGCAGTGATCGTCGCCGCGATGTTGGGCCCGCAAGCGGCAACGAAATCGGCTGCATCGCTGGTCGTGATGTGCTCGAATACCACCTTGAGCGTCGGGTGACGCACCAGCAGGGGCTGCAGCACGCGGTCAATGAAGACCTTCTCCCGGTCGAACACGTCGATCGCCGGATCGGTCGCCTCGCCATGCACCAGCAGGGGGACCCCCAGCTCGGCCATCGCCGCCACGGTCGCATCGCAGCGTTCGAGATCGGTCACGCCGGAGTCGGAGTTGGTCGTTGCGCCCGCCGGATAGAGCTTCACGGCCTGTACCGAGTCGCTCTCCGCGGCGCGCCGGATCTCGTCAACCGGCGTGTGATCGGTCAGGTACAGGGTCATCAGCGGTTCGAACGACAGGCCCGCCGGCAGGGCGGCGAGGATGCGCGCGCGATACTCGCCGGCCGCGGCTACAGTCGTGACCGGCGGGCGCAGGTTGGGCATCACGATGGCACGGGCAAACTGGCGCGCGCTATGTGGCAGCACGGCCGCGAGAGCCGGACCATCGCGCAGATGCAAGTGCCAGTCATCGGGACGCGTCAGGGTGATCTGCATGCTTGCACCTGCTGGAGGACAAAGCAGAATTCTAGATGATTTATTCGCCTGCAGCCCGGATCTGCCCGCCGGATGCAGTTGCGCTCTATCCCCGAAGGCGCAAGGCGTGCTGATACAGGACCTTCTTGCCGACGCCGGTGATCAGGTGAGCCAGCCGGCTGGCCTGACTGACCGGCAGACCCTCGTCGAGCAGCAGCTTCAGCACCCTTTCGCCCTCGGCGCTTTCATCGACCGGCGGCGCACCGGAAACGAGCAGCACGAACTCGCCGCGTTGTCGATTGCCGTCGGCCAGCAGCCAGTCCCGCGCTTCACCCAGCGGACAGGAATGAATGCTCTCGAAGAGCTTGGTCAGCTCGCGCGCGATGACCAACGTCCGTTCAGGCCCGAAGGCTTCGGCAAGAGCTGCGACCGTTTCGACGATACGATGCGGCGCCTCATAGAAAACCAGCGCCCAGGGCAGATGAGCGAGTTGGCGCAAAACCTCGCCGCGCGCCCCGGCCTTGCTCGGCAAAAATCCATAGAACAGGAACTGGGCTTCGCCAAGTCCGCCAGCAGACAGCGCGACCACCGCCGCACAAGGGCCAGGTAGCGGGACGACACGATAGCCGGCGGCACGCACCCTCGCCACCAGCCGCGCCCCCGGATCGGAAACGCCGGGAGTACCGGCGTCCACCACCAGGGCCACCGACTCTCCGGCGGCAAGCCGCGCGACGACCTGTTGCGCGGCATCCTCCTCGTTATGCTGGTGCGCTGCCAGCAGACGCGCATTGCAGCCGTAGTGGCGCAGCAGTGGCCCGCTGTGGCGCGTATCCTCGGCGGCCACCCACGGTACCTGGCGCAGGACCTCGATCGCCCGCTGTGTGATGTCGCCGAGATGGCCGAGCGGAGTCGGAACTAAATATAATGCGAGGGCTTCTTCTGTCATCGGGATCAGCTTGCAGGTGAGCGTCAAAGATAACATGGGCGGACACTTGGCCAATGGCCGGATCGCCGAGGAACTCGCCGCGCGCTTCCTCGAGGGCCGGGGCCTCACCGTCTTGGCACGAAATTATCGCTGCCGCGGCGGCGAGGTGGACCTCATCTGCCGCGAAAAGCAGGCGCTGGTCTTCGTGGAAGTTCGCCTGCGCCGCAACGCGAACTATGGCGGTGCGGCAGCCAGCATCACCAACGCCAAGCAGCGCCGGATCATTCTCGCCGCCCAGCATTATCTGGCTGCCCAAGCGGGCCGCGAGTCTGACTGTCGCTTCGACTGCATCCTGCTCGACGGGCTATCGGAGGCCGCCATCGAATGGCTGTGTGATGCGTTTTCTGCGCCTTAGCGCCGCCCTTGGGCTGTTCCTGTGCCTGCAGGCGGGCGCTGGCGAGACGATCAGGGTTCTCGTACAGAGCTCGCCGCTGGCCGGCAGCCAGTACTACGCGGTGAGCGAACTGTGGTCACAGATCAAGCCCGGAGACCGCCTGACGCTGGTTCGCGAAGCCGACAACCGGCACGATCCGAAGGCGGTCCGTGTCGAATGGAACGGGCACCAGCTCGGTTACGTGCCGCGCGCCGAGAACCGTGCCGTAGCCAGCGCGCTCGACGCCGGCGAACAACTCGAAGCGCGCGTCTCCAGGCTGCGCAGGGACCCCGACCCCTGGCGTCGGGTCGAGTTCGAGGTCTTCCTGATCCTCTGATGTTAGAATCCCGGATTGCCTGGAACCGAAGTACACAGCCCATGGACCTGACCACCCGTATCAGCCAGCACTTCCACGAGAGCGCCCAGATCAAGCTCGACGCCGTCGAACTGCTGGCGGCGCCAATTGCGCAGGCGATCGAGGCGATGGTTGACTGTCTCCTGAACAACGGCAAGATCCTCGCCTGTGGCAACGGCGGTTCGGCGGCCGACGCTCAGCACCTGGCAGCCGAACTCGTAAACCGCTTTGAGATCGAGCGCCACGAGCTGGCGGCAATCGCGCTGACCACCGACACCTCGATCATCTCGGCAATCGCCAACGACTACGGCTACAAGGTCGTGTTTGCCAAGCAGGTGCGCGCCCTCGGCCAGGCCGGCGACATCCTGGTCGCCATCTCGACGTCGGGCAATTCACCCAATGTCATCGAGGCGATCAATGCCGCACACGAGAACGACCTGCGCGTTGTGGCGCTGACCGGCAGGGACGGCGGAATGATGGGTGAGATGCTGCGCGATGGCGATGTACACATCTGCGTACCCGCCAACCGCACGGCACGAATTCAGGAAACACATCTGCTCGCCATCCACTGTTTTTGCGATGGCATCGATTGCCTGCTCATGGGAGTTAACGAATGAAGAAGCTCTTGACCACCAGCCTGCTGCTCGGCGCCGCCCTGTTGCCAATGTTGCAGGGCTGTCTGCCGATGGTCGCTGCCGGTGCTGCCGGTGGCGCACTGGCGACGATGGACCGGCGCAGTCTGGGTATACAAACCGAAGACGAAACCATCGAATGGAAGGCCGTGGCGCGCGTCAACGAGAAGTCCGGTGACAACTCGCACACCAACTTCACCAGCTATAACCGCAAGGTGCTGGTGACCGGAGAAGTCCCCAGCGAGGAGCTGAAGGGCACCATCGAGCGCATCGTCGCCGGCATCCCGCAGGTCGAAGGGGTCTACAATGAACTCGTCGTCGGCCCGGTCACCTCATACTCGACGCGCAGCAACGACTCCTACATTACCACGCGGGTCAAGGGCCGCTTCGTCGACTCGGGCAACTTCAACGCAGTCCATGTCAAGGTGGTGACCGAGGCCGGGGTTGTCTACCTGCTGGGTCTGGTCACTCAGCGCGAGGCCGACTCGGCGATCCAGGTGGCGCGCACCACCAGCGACGTGAAAAAGGTGGTCAACCTGCTGGAGATCATCCCCGACGCCAAGGCCCGAGAACTGGAGATGACCATGCCCAAGGCCAGCCCACAGGAGCCGAAGCCGGCAGCGAACGGCGGCTGAGGGCCGGCGGATTTTCGGCAGCCAAGCCCTCGGCAGAAGGGGGCTTTTCGTGCGGAACGGCTTTGCCGTGTTGGCTTGCCGCCGAATCTTGCTCTTGACTCCGCCAGCCGTGATTTCCCCGCTCGAACCCTCGCCAGCCCCCGTCAATCCGGCTTGGATCTATTGTTTTCGCCAAGGGCCATGGCGATGAGCATGCCGCCGAAGGTGCCATAGGCCAATCCCGCAGCTGCGCATAGCAGCAGGATCATCAGCAGTTCCTTCTCGGCGCCGTAGGCCATGGCGGCAAAAATGGCTGCGCTGACTGAACCTACCAGGCCCAGAATGACCGCTCCCGCATGCGCGCTGGCTCTTCTCTGGGCCGCCCAGCCCCCGACCGCCCACAACATGAACGAATAGACGGCAAAACCGGCCAGATCAAGGCGCGCCGAGAAACTCGTCGGTGACCCCGAGGATCGAAATGACCGTGGGGAGAATGGTGGTCGTCAGGCTCAAGCCGGCGAAGCCACCGAGAAAGACGGCAGCCGGACGGGCGCAGCCGAATGCCCATATTTTGGACAATAGATATTTGTTGAGACGTCTTTGATCATGTTCATCCTGCCCGGCATCGGTTCTGCTTTCGCAGTCATGGTACAACTCCCCTCATCGCTTCGCCAGGGTACAAAAAGAGGGCGGCTGCCGTTTCCGGCAGCCGCCCTCAGCGCCATTCAGCTCAAGTCATCGATCAATGGCTGCTGGCCGCGGGCGCTTCGAGCTTGCCGGGGTAACGCAGGCTGCCCACCAGATCCTGGATCTCGGCCGACGGCTCCTTGGTAAACTTGCTGACCACATAGGAGACGATGAAGTTGAGCGCGGCGCCGACGGTGCCGATCCCTTCCGGGGAGATCCCCAGCCACCAGCCGGCCGGGTTGTTGGCCGCCGGGTCGCCATACTTGAACCACCAGATATAGCCGGCGGTAAAGATGATACCAACGACCATTCCGGCGATGGCGCCTTCCTTGTTCATCTTCTTGTTGAAGATGCCCATCAGTATGGCCGGGAAGAACGAGGCCGCAGCCAGGCCGAAGGCAAAGGCCACCACCTGGGCGACGAACCCCGGCGGATAGATGCCGAACAGGCCGGCGATGACCACGGCCACGCCGGCACCACCGCGTGCCCACCACAGCTTCCCTTTTCCGACATATCGGGTTTGACGATACCCTTCATCAGGTCATGCGAAATCGGCCGCCGAGATGACCAGCAACAGTCCCGCCGCCGTGGAAAGGGCTGCAGCCAGGCCACCAGCGCCGATCAGACCGACGGTCCAGTTGGGCAGCTTGGCGATTTCGGGACTGGCCAGAACCATGATGTCCTGGTCGATCTTGACTTCGTTGGCACTCTTCGGATCATCCCACTTGCCGGGGCGAATCTGCATGATGCCGTCGCCATTCTTGTCCTTCCAGCCGACCAGCCCGGTCTTTTCCCAGTTCTTGAACCAGGACGGGGCATTGACATACTCGACGTTGTTCACCGTCTTGATGAAGTTGGTGCGGGCAAAAACGGCCACTGCCGGAGCCGTGGTGTACAGCAGGGCGATGAAGATCAGCGCCCAGCCAGCGGAAGAGCGTGCGTCACGCATCTTGGGCACGGTGAAGAAGCGGATCAGGATGTGCGGCAGGCCAGCGGTGCCGATCATCAGCGAAAAGGTGATGAAGAAGACGTCGATCATCGGCCGCTGGCCACTGGTGTAGGCAGGGAAACCGAGATCCTTGTGCAGGCCGTTCAAGACGTCGAGCAGGTACTTGCCCTGGGTGCTGGGATCGTTCAGCAGCGCCGCGCCTTCGGCGGTGATCGCCGAGCCGTAGCCAATCTGCGGGATTGCGGAACCGGTGAACTGCATGGAGACGAAGATCGCCGGGATCAGATAGGCGGTGATCAGAACGACGTATTGCGCGACCTGGGTATAGGTAATCCCCTTCATTCCGCCAAGCGTGGCGTAGAAGAACACCAGCGCCATGCCGATGACCACGCCATAGTCGATGGGGACATCCATGAAGCGCGAGAAGACGACGCCGACGCCGCGCATCTGGCCCGCGACGTAGGTGAAGGAGACGAAAATGGCGCAGACCAGCGCGATGACGCGAGCGGTATTGGAGTAGTAACGATCGCCGATGAACTGGGGAATCGTAAACTTGCCGTACTTGCGCAGGTAGGGACCGAACAGCATGGCCAGCAGGACGTAGCCGCCGGTCCACCCCATCAGGTAGTACGAGCCGTCGCGTCCGAGGAAGGAAATCAGGCCGGCCATGGAAATGAACGACGCCGCCGACATCCAGTCGGCACCGGTGGCCATGCCGTTCATGAATGGCGGAACCGACTTCTCGGCGACATAGAAATCGCCGGTTGTCTTTGCTCTCGATGCGTAGGCGATGTAGATATACAGGCGCGAAACTGAGGCCTGTAATGATCCAGGTCCATTGAAGAATGCTCATGGTTTGGTTACCTCATCAATTTGGGAATGGCAGTGGTTGTGCACATCGGGTCTGATATCAGAATTGCTGTACGTCATTGTTGTACGTTGATGATATCCAGCCTGTCCATCAACCAGACATACACCCAGATCAGGGCAACAAAGGTCACCAGCGAGCCCTGGTTTGCGAACCAGAAGCCGAGCGGGAAACCACCGATCGTGTAGGCGTCGAGCTGATTGACCATCAGGATGCCGCAGACGTAAGAGACAACGAACCAGATCCCCAGGAGAACCGCGATGTAAGAAAGGTTCTCTTTCCAGTATGCCTGTAACTCTTTGGTTGCATGAATTGACATGATGACTCCTCCTTGTTGTAGTAGCGGCCCTGAAATCCCTATCGCTATAGCGGAATCCGCCACGCGATTATTATTGTTGATCCTTACTGGAAGCTGACAAGAGACGCGGCTGGCGACCAAATTTGGCGTTTCCGGTTGGTCAGCCTCGGGCCCGGCCATCAATCGCGCTTATGCCCTGGCAGATCACCGGCAAAAGACGCGGGTTAGCGATGGCGCCTGCCACCCGGGTTGCTTGTTAGCGCCGCCAGAATGCGGGCGTCAGAATGACCAGCAGAGTGAAGATCTCGAGCCGCCCGAGGAGCATGGCCCAGGTACACACCCAGGTCTGGAAGTCGGTCAGCACGGCGTAGGTCGTCGCCGGCCCGACCAGGTTGAGGCCGGGCCCGGTGTTGTTGATACAGGCGACGACCGCCGAGAAGGCGGTCATGACGTCCAGGCGGGTGGCGATCAGCAGCAAGGTCATCGAGACAATCGACACGACGTAGATGAACAGGAAACCGAGGATCGAATGCAGGACGTGGTCGGGGATGACCGTCTCGCCGAAGCGCACGTTCTGCAGACCACGCGGGTGCATGGCGCGCATCAGTTCGCGGAACACCTGCTTGTAGAGAACGACGGCACGGATCATCTTGATGCCGCCGCCGGCCGAACCCGAGCAGGCGACGAAACTGCCAAGAAAGAGGATCCACAACTGGCCGAACACCGGCCACTGGGTATAGTCGGTCGTCGCAAAACCGAGCGAAGTGGCGAGCGACACCGAATGGAAGGTGACATAGCGCAGGGTCGTCAGGAAATCGTCGTAGATGCCGTCCGGCCAAAGGTAAATCGCCAGCACCAGGCAACTCAGGGCGAGAAAACCGAGGAAGTAGTGAGCCTCGACGTCAAAGCGATAGGGACGCAATGAGCGCTTCGAGAGAACGAGGAAGTGTGTGCTGAAGTTGATGCCGGCGACCAGGGCAAAGAAGATCACCACCATTTCGATGTCGAGACTGTCGAAGTGGCCGAGGCTGGCATCCTTGGTCGAGAAGCCGCCGAGACCCAGGATCGAGAAGGCATGCATCAATGCGTCCCAGGGCTCCATGCCGACGAAGTGGAGGCTAAGCGCACAGGCCGCGGTGAGAATCACGTACACCACCCACAGCCCCTTGGCGGTCTCGGTGATCCGCGGTGTGATCTTGGAGTCCTTCATCGGACCCGGCGTCTCCGCCTTGAGCATGCTGCGGCCGCCGAAACCGAGCAGCGGCAGGATCGCCACCGCCAGAACCACGACGCCGAGGCCGCCGACCCAGTGCATGAAGGTCCGCCAGAAGTTGATCGACAGCGGCAGTTGATCGAGCCCCGAGAGCACCGTCGCGCCGGTGGCCGTCAGACCGGAGACCGCTTCGAAGTAGGCATCGGTCCACGACAAGTCGGCAATGTGCAGATAGAGCGGCAGTGCGCCGAATGCCGGTAGCAGCGACCAGATCAGCGCAACCAGCAGGATACTGTCGCGCACTTGCATTTCGCGTCGCCCCTTGCGGGCCGACAGCGAGAGGGCAATGCCGCTGGCGACGGTGATCAGCACAGCCTCGTCGTAGGCGCTGTGCGCGCCGTCGGCGCTCAGCCACGAGAGGGACAGCGGCAGCAGCATCAGGACCCCGAAACCAGCGATCAGGATGCCGAGAATGTACAGGACCGAGGCATAACGGTTGATCACCTGAGGTCCCCGCTCATGCCGCTGCGCCACGCTCGATGACCACGCCGACGCGCTGCACGCCGCGCATCATGCCGAGCTTGGCGATCGAAACGCGCACCCAGGTAGCGCCGAAGTCCTCGAGCAGCAGGGTGGCAACATACTCGGCCAACCTCTCGAGGAGATTGAAATGGCGAGTAGCCAGTTCGGCCCGCAGGCGGTCCACCACCCGCGCGTAGTCGATCGTATCGCCGATGTCGTCGCTGGCACCGGCACTGGCGGTCGAAGTGCCGATCTGCAGGGAAATCTCCACCGTCTGCGGCATCGCCTTTTCGCGCGGGTAGATGCCGATCAGCGTCGAGGCGCGAAGGTCGTTGATGAAGATGATGTCCATGCGGCAGGGCGCCAGGTCAGTGTAGTATCATTGGTCGGCCTTGCGGTCCGCAGCGCGACAACAGTGCGCGCGTACTGACATTCTAACCCAGAGCACCACCCACTATGCCGCCGTTCCTGATCACGCTGCTGGTCGTCCTCGCCGCTTATCTGCTCGGTTCCGTGCCCTTCGCGTTGGTCGCCAGCCGACTCTTCGGCCTGGCCGATCCGCGCAGCTATGGCTCCGGCAACCCCGGCGCGACCAACGTCCTGCGTAGTGGCCACAAGGGCGCCGCGGTTTTGACCCTGATCGGCGATGCCGCCAAGGGATGGCTGGCCGTTTTTCTCGCCGGCCGCTATGCCGCCGAGTACGGGCTGGGCGGCTACACGGTCGGACTGGTGGCGATGGCGGTCTTCTTCGGCCACCTGTACCCGGTCTTTCTCCGGTTCAAGGGCGGCAAGGGTGTCGCCACTGCCGCCGGCGTGCTACTGGCGATCAATCCCTGGCTGGGCCTGGCAACGCTGGCCACCTGGCTGGCCATCGCCTTTGCGCTGCGCTATTCCTCGCTGGCGGCACTGGTGGCAGCCGCAGCAGCGCCGCTCTACGCCATCCTGATATGGGGCGGCGATGGCCGGGTGCTGGTCGTCGGGATCATCGCCATGGCCCTGATCGGCAAGCACTGGCAAAACCTGCAGCGACTGATGGCCGGCAGCGAACCGAAGATCGGCCGCAGGAAGTAGCCGCAGGAAGTGGCTGCCCGCGCAGCGGCCGCTCAGGCACCGGTCAACGGCCAGCGCGGCCGCACCGCGAACGCACCCGCCGGCTTGCTGGAAACCCCAGCCTGCAGACGCAGGGCACCGGCGAGCGCGATCATCGCGCCATTGTCGGTACAGAATTCGAGTTCCGGGTAGAAGACTGCGACCCTCTCCCGTGCCGCCTGTGCGTCAAGCTGGCGCCGCAACGCGCGATTGGCGCCGACGCCTCCCGCGACCACCAGCTGCTGCAGACCGCTGACCTTCACCGCCCGCAGGGCCTTGCTGACCAGCACTTCGACGATCGCGTCCTGGAAGCCGCAGGCAATGTCCGCCCGCTGCTCGTCGCTGATCGCGGTCATTTCGCGCACCTTGGTCACGACAGCCGTTTTCAGACCGCTGAAGCTGAAATCGAGGTCCCCTGAATTCAGCATCGGACGTGGCAGCTTCACCACCCCAGGGCGGCCGCTGTCGGCCAGCGCGGCCAGCGCGGCACCACCCGGGTAGCCGAGACCAAGCAATTTGGCAGTCTTGTCAAAAGCCTCGCCGGCGGCGTCGTCGAGCGTTTCACCCATCAACTCGTAGCGCCCGACGCCGGTGACGTGCATCAGCTGGCTATGGCCACCCGACACCAGCAGGGCGACGAAGGGAAAAGACGGCGGCCTGCTCGACAGCAGCGGTGACAGCAGATGGCCTTCGAGGTGATGGACCGGCACCGTCGGCACACCAAGTGCGGTGGCCAGGGCTTCGGCAAAGGCGGCGCCGACCAGCAGGGCGCCCGCCAGTCCCGGCCCCTGCGTGTAGGCGACGGCGTCAAGCTCGGCCAGCGTGCAACCGCTGTCGGCCAGCACCTGGCGGAGCAACGGCACCATTCGTCGAACATGATCCCGAGACGCGAGTTCCGGCACCACGCCACCGTAGTCCGCGTGCATGCAGACCTGCGAGTGCAGGGCGTGCGCGAGCAGCGCGCCGCCAGCATCGGTGCTGTACAGCGCGATACCCGTTTCGTCGCAGGAGGATTCGATTCCGAGAACCAGCATCCGGCGCATTCTACCCCAGCCGCCCGCGCCACCCGAGCCGCAGCGGAGAAAAGGCGGCCGGGGCGCCGGCGGGCAGCAGGGTAACCGGGATCGGCGGGTCGATGATCGGCCAGATTCCGCGTTCGATCGCCCGGCCGCCGTCGAAGACCAGCCAACTCTGGCTGCCGTAGTGGGGCAATGGGCGCAGCAGGGCACGCAATGCCTCGGCGTCGTTGGCCGAGATCACCGCCAGCGCCGGTATGCCCGGCACCGTCCATACCTGCGCCGTGCCCCGCCGGCCAGGGTCAGACGGTCGCGGCGGAATTTTCGCGGCAGCCAGTACCGCATCGATTTCGGCATGCAGACCGGCCAGCAAAACCGGGGTCGCTGCCCGGCGGACGTCGGCGAGCGCGATCTCACGAGGTGGCTCCTCGAAAAGCCGGCTGGCCAGCGCCGTCGCCGCCGCACGGACCTCGGGCAGCCCGGACACCAGCAGCAATCGCCCTTCGCGCGCGACGATCCATTGGCGCAGGATCGGTGGCAGTCGCCCGGCGTCCAGCATTCGCCAGAGGCGCAAATCGGGGTCCAGACGAACGCTCTTCGGCAGGCGGTTGACGGCCAGCGTCAGCGTTTGCCGCGCGCCGTCCACGCTGAGCGTACGGCTTTCGAGAGCATCTCCATAGTCGAGCTCGATCGGCAGACGCAAGGCATAGGCGGGGGCGCCCTGTGTCACTTCGAGGCGCAAGTGGTAACCGGCGCCAGACGCCGCCGCGCTGGCGCCGGCGATCTTCGGTTGCGGCGCTCCCGGGCGATACAACCACTGCCTGAAGAAGAAAGTCAACCCTTGCCCGGACGCCTGTTCAAAGGCCCGCTGCAGGTCGTCCCAACCGGCGACACGGAAGCGCTGCTCTTGCCAGAAAATGCTCAGCCCGCGACGGAAGGTATCTTCACCGAGCAGGTCGCGCAGCATCACGAAGAGCATCGCCGACTTGCCGTAGCCGACCACCGCCGCTGCGTCATGCATTCGCGAGCGAAACGAGGCCAGCGTCTGCCGCCTGTCGACGACCACGGCCGCGAAGTCGCGCAGCCAGGCGAGCCGCAGCGCACGCGCGGCGGCGGCTGAGACTCGCTCCTGGTAGGCGTAGTCGGCCATGAAGGTGGTCAGCCCTTCGGCCCAGTTGCCGCTCGCGTAATCGACCAGGACGCCGTTGCCCCACCAGTTGTGAAGAATCTCGTGGCCCAGCGAGGTGGCGCGGATGAAGGGCAGCTTGAGCACCTCGGCTCCGAGATAGGTCAGCGTCGGCATGCCGAAGCCGGTCGGCAGCGGGCTGGCGACCACCGAAAAGCCGCTGTACGGATAGGCGCCGATCGCCTCGGCGTAGGCCGCGAGATGAGCGCGCGTTTCGTCGAGATAGCTGTCGGCGAGACCCTTGATCCGATCAAGATCGCGCGTAAAATAAGTGCGCAGGCGCAGCGGCTCGGCGCCGGCCCGCACCATCATCTGCTCGCGAATGATCCACGGACCGGCCATCAGGTCGATGCCGTCGGCCGGGTGCGCAAACTCAAAGTCGGCGCGGTAGCAATCGCCGCGGGCAACCGGCAGCTCTTCCTTGAGCAGGCGGCCAGCAACCAGTGCCCGCTGGTCGCCGGGCACGCTCAACCGCACCCGGTAAGTGAAAAGTTCTGCGGGACGCGGATACCAGGCGCCGCTGGCGGGCAGGAAGCTGCCCTCGACCGCGGCCATCGGCGGCAACTCGCGCAGCACTTGGCGGTAATCCAGCCGGGTGTCGAGCGCCGGCAGCGTGCCTTGATACTCGACGCGCAGCGACCGGCTACCGGCTGGCAAAGGCAACTGCCAGCGACGCAGACTGCCCTGCTGCTCGCCGGCCGTGATCGGCAGCGGGCGGCCATCCGTCGAAGCTGCGGCAATAGCCAGTGATTCGTGAAGGACGAAACGGAAGGTCGGCGGCACCGGAGTGATCGTGGCGACCACCGTGAGACGGCGGCTGCCGGGATCGAGATCGACATCCAGTTCGACCAGGGGTGTAGCGGCCAAGGCCGCCGGTAGCGGCGCCACCAGCAGCAGTGCCAGTCGCCGCAGCATCGCCAGGAAGCTCATCAACCGGCGGGGAATCTGATGACCACTTCGAGCCTGCGCCCGGCGCGCTCGACCTGCAGCGGCAACCAGGTTCCGGCCGGCTGTCGGCGGATCGCCGCCATTACTGAAGACAGCTCCGTAGCCGGTTTGCCGGCGACTTCGAGAATCTGGTCGTCCACTTGCAAACCGCTCTTCTCGGCCAGGCTGCCGGCGCTGACGCTGGCAATCACGACCCGCCCGCCTTGGTTGTCGAGTGCCACACCCAGGCGCGGCGGCTCGGGTGCCGAGCCGGCCGTCACCGGCACGGCGAACACCGCATCGGCAATTCCCGGTGGCAGGTCGCTGCAGTCCGCACCAGCCGGCATCGGCAGCAGGGTGCCGATCGACGGGATACCGAGCGCGCGTAACTGATGCGGCACGCCATGGCCATAGCGCAGATGCCCGCTACCCATGATGCCGACCACCAGCGGTCTCTGGCTTTCGGCTGCCGGCGCCGCCTGACGAGCCAGCGCTTCGGCCATCGCCCGATCCCAGGCCAGCTGCGAATCGACGAAGTTGGCAAAAGCCGGATTTCGAGAACTGGCTTTCGCCGCCTTGCCACGCATCGCCGCGTGCTGGCGGTAGATTTCGAAGAGGAACTGACGATAGGCGGCGGACGCTGGCGCCGGGCGGCCAACACCTTCGCGTTCGGCCGCGGGGACGGCGTCCCACCCCTTCTCGGCAATCGCCCGCGTCAACTCGGGTTCGATATTCAGGGCGAGCATCGGGATCCGGTTGAGGCGGGCGAACTGGAACAGCGGCAGGTAGATTTCAGCTGACACGCTCCAGACCTTCTCCCATTCGGACTGGGCCAGGAAATCCTTGACGGTCAGCTCGCCGGCCACCCAACGATCGAGTACCGGCTGTACCCGCCGGGGAAACATTTCGAAACCGATCACCATCTGTGGCCGCTGCGCATGCAGACCGGCGAGCACCTGCAACTGCCAGCGGTGATGGTCGGCGTCGTCGTGCTGCTCGCCGAGCAGCACGACGTCACGTCTTGCCAGTTCGGAGAGCACCTGCTGACTGTTGGCGAGCTGTGCTCCACGGTCGCCGAAGATCGTCCAGCTTGCGGGTGCCAGGCACGGCTTGCCGGTGGCCGGCGATTGCTCGGGCGCCTTGCCGGCCGCGCCGGTTTCAGTCACCAGGATGCCGGCAGCGACGGCGGTGACCAGGAGCAGAGCGACGATCAGGCGAAAAAGGGAGGCTGTGGTCATCATGGTCGGGATCGGGAGCATTCGGGGTGAGCTGGCCCGATACGCGGGCTGGCGTGAGCTGACTATTCTGCGGCCTAATTGACAAGGACAAACGAGGCACGATGGGGTTCAACCGGCAGCGTACTTTCGCTCTGCCGACGGCGGCTCTCGGCGCCGGCGATTCGTGCCAGCGAGCGTGAAAACGCAGCACAGGATGCCGGAAAAGTCCTCAAGCTGCTATCTTGTCGCGGTTGATTCTACCGCGGGAGCGCTCAATGACCGTATCAGCCCCCAAGCCTGCCCTCACCAGGGTCGTGCGCGGTGCCTGCCCGCACGATTGCCCGGACACCTGCGCACTGGATGTGACGGTCGCCGACGGGCGCGTCGTCAAGGTCGCCGGCGCGGCCGACCACCCACCGACGGCCGGGGTGCTCTGCACCAAGGTCGCCAGCTACCCAGAGCGTATCTACCACCCGGACCGGCTGCTCCACCCCTTGCGCCGGGTCGGCCCCAAGGGGCCCGGCGCGCGCTTCGAGCGCATCTCCTGGGACGCGGCTCTGGCCTGCATCGCCGAGCGCTTCCGCCAGATTGCCGCAGCCGACGGCGCCGAGACCATCGTTCCCTACAGCTACGCCGGCAACTCGGGCCTGCTGGGCTACGGGTCGATGGACCGACGCTTCTTCCACCGTCTCGGCGCCGCCCAGCTCGACCGGACGATCTGCGCCAGCGCCGG
Organism: Candidatus Accumulibacter necessarius; assembly: GCF_036625085.1. NCBI lineage: Bacteria > Pseudomonadati > Pseudomonadota > Betaproteobacteria > Candidatus Accumulibacter > Candidatus Accumulibacter necessarius. The sequence goes on from NZ_JAZKUM010000002.1 coordinate 434,769, forward strand.
CGCCATGGGCTACCGGGCGACGATCGGCGGCAGTGTCGGTTTCGACGCCGACAACGTCGTCGATGCGCGGCTGATCATCCTCTGGGGTAGCAACAGCGTCGTTTCCAATCTCCATTTCTGGCGCCTGGCGCAGGAGGCCAGGCGTCGCGGTGCCCACCTGATCGCCATCGACCCCTGTCGCACAACCACCGCCGAGAAGTGCGATCAGCACATCGCGCTGCTGCCGGGAACCGACAGCGCTTTGGCACTCGGCATGATGCATGTCCTGATCCGCGACGACCTGCTCGATCACGACTACATCGCCCGCCATACTCTGGGCTTCGACGCGCTCAGGCAGCGCGCCATGGCCTACCCGCCGGAACGGGTGGCGGCGATCTGCGGCATCAGCACGACGGAAATCGAAGGGCTCGCGCACGCCTACGGCACCACCCGACCGGCGGCAATCCGCACCAACTATGGCATCAACCGCACCGCCGGCGGCGGCATGGCGCTGCGCACGGTGGCCTGCCTGCCGGCCTTGACCGGCGCCTGGCGGGATGCCGCCGGCGGCGTGCTGCTGTCCACCTCGGGCAACTACCCGGTGAACAGTGCCGCCCTCGAGCGGCCCGACCTGATGCCGACGCCGACGCCGCGAACAATCAACATGAGCACCATCGGCCGCGATCTGCTGCACGCGCAACCGGCAATCAAGGCGCTGTTCGTGTACAACAGCAATCCGGTCGCGGTCGCCCCGCAAGCGCAGGAAGTCGTGCGAGGTTTCGCTCGCGACGACCTGTTCACCGTCGTCCATGACCTTTTCCAGACCGATACCGCCGACTACGCCGACATCCTGCTGCCGGCAACCAGCCACATGGAGCAGCTCGACATCCACAAGTCGTATGGCCATCTGCACCTCCAGGTCAACCAGCCGGCCATCGCGCCGCTCGGCGAGGCCCTGCCGAACACCGAGTTGTTCCGCCGGCTGGCCAGGGAAATGGGTTTCAGCGAAGCGTGTTTTGCCGACAGCGACGAAGATCTGTGCCGCCAGGCCTTCGACTGGAGCGACCCGCGCCTCGCCGGACAGTCGTGGGAGAGACTCAAGGCCGACGGCCATGCCCGCCTGAACCTGCCGCAGAACCAGGCGCCGTTCGCACACGGTGGCTTCCCGACGCCTTCCGGCAAGTGCGAGTTCTACAGCCAGATGCTGGCCGATCTGGGACTCGATCCGCTGCCAGACTTCATCGCCCCGCGCGAATGGCGGCAAAGTCCGCTGGCGGCGGAGTTTCCGCTGGCGCTGATCACGCCACCGGCGCGCAATTTCCTCAATACCAGCTTTGCCAACTCGCCGCGTTTTCTGGCGCAGGAAGAGTCGCCCGCAGTCCATCTCAACCCCGCCGACGCAACCGCGCGTGGCATTGCCGACGACCACCCGGTGCGCATCTTCAACCGACGCGGCGAATTCCACGCCCGAGCCGTGGTGACCGACCGCGTACGGCAGGGCGTCGCCATGGCCACTTCGATCTGGTGGCGCAAACTGTCGCCTGACGGGCGCAACTGCAACGAGGTCACCAGCCAGGCGCTGACCGACATGGCAGGAGGAGCAACGTTTTATGACTGCCTGGTCGAGGTGACATGCCTCTAAGCAGGGAACGAGGACTTGAGAACCTGCGCTCGCTTTACAATCAGACGGCTGGCTGGTTCAGCCACCTGAAGCGTTGACAGGATTCCCGTGATGCGTCAGAAGATCTCGCTCATCGTTCAACCAGGCGACAGTTTTTTCCCCATCGTACGCGCGATTGACCGGGCGGAGCGCTCGATCAACCTGACCGTATTCCGGATGGACGACCCGATCATCCAGCAGGCGCTGCTCGAAGCTCGCCAGCGCGGCGTCCGGATTCGCGTGCTCATATCAAGCAGTGCTCGCGGCTGGGAGGAGAAGAACCGCAAGCTCCTCAAGGACGCCAAGGAGACCGGTATTGCCACCAAGGAACCGGCGGGTGACAGCAAGCGGGCGCGATACCACTACAAGGTAATGACCGTAGACGACGAGGAGGCTCTCGTGTTCACCTTCAACCCGACTCGGGAAAACCTTCACTACACGCGCGACTTTGGCATCGCGGTCTATAACCCGGCGATCGCCACCGAGATCAACCGGCTCTTTGACGCTGACTGGAACGATCTGCCCTTCGCACCCGACCGGGAGTCACCCTTGCTGGTCAGCCCGTTCAACAGCCGGCAAAAAATGGAGATGCTGCTCGAAAACGCCAGGGAGTCGATCCAGATCGCCGACGCGAAACTGACGGACCCGGCAATCATCCGCCTGCTGGTGAAGAAGTCCCGCAGCGGCATCCCGATCCGCGTCCTTGGTGACGAGGAACACGGCAGCGAGCTACCTTCCGAGATCGATTTCCGGGCGGTGCCACGCTACAGGCTGCACGCCAAGTGCGCGATCATAGACGGTGTCACGGCGGTCATCGGTAGCATGAATCTGCGCACGGAGAGCCTCGATCGGCGCCGCGAACTCTCCATCACGGTCGACGACGCCGACGTCCTGCGCGGGTTGGCGGCCGTCTTCGAGAGTGACTGGGAGCGCAAGGCACCGGCATCCGACAGCACTGCCACGCAGGTCATGAGGGCATTTGACACGCTGTCCACAGAACCGGCCACGGTCTCGGCGGTTGGCTTCGTGCTCATCTCCCGCACCAACGCGCTGGTCCGGCATGCCGTTCGCGAAGGGCTGACCGCCATCGGGCGGGCGCAGGAGAACGACATCGTGATCACCGACGCCCTGGTGAGCAGGCACCACGCGCAGATCACGCTCGACGGGGGCACCTGCCAAATAACGGACCTTGGCAGCGGCAACGGAACATTCCTGAACGGGGAACGAATCAACGGGAGCAAGTGCCTGCGCCCAGGCGATGTCGTAAGGATTGCCGACAGCGAAGAGTTTCGCCTCCTGGAAATCTAACGCCGACGGCGATCCGGTCGGAGACCTGGGTGGCACGTCGTGCATCCGAACCACATGGCTTGCTGCCGGGTTCTGGGCGAGACGACTGGGGTGCGTGAGTCAAACACATCAGACAGAAAGCCCTTCACCTGCGCAATGGACGCCAATCGAAGTGGGGGCGACTTGTCAGCTCCTGCATTTCGGTGATCCTGCTGGGCGGTGACCGAAGCCAATCACAACAACGTTCTTTGGGTCAAGTAGACCAGCCGAGCAATGCTGAAATGTTCGAGAGGAGCCAGTCAATGGATGGCCCTTTGTCTCTTGGGTGGCGTTCCGAAAGCGATCCTGGGCAATTCGCCGTGGTGTCGCCAGGATTCCTGTCCCGACAGTCCGAACCCCTCTCACCCGCTTGCGCGAGCGAGAGGGACGGGCGTGTGGGAAAGCGACAACACTCACTCAAACAGCGTTGTGGCCCTTGCGGAGTCTGGCACCAAGCAAACCCAGACCGGCCAGGACCAGCGCCATCGAGCCCGGCTCCGGCAGATCAGTCAGGGTGGTTACTTCGCCGGCAATGATCGCCGGGTTGCCGTTGTCGAAGGTCGCCAGGACCTGAGCCGGATTGACATTGGTCACGGTAGCGCTGAACTCGACTGCACCGGGGTTATACGGGAAGGCGACGCCAGCGGTGACCGGGCTGACCAAGCCAGCCGGGGTAACAACGACGTCACCGCTGGAGCCTCCCTGCTGGAAACCTGAGACACCGGAATTCCCGTTGATCAGGCCAATGGGATTACGACCATCGTCGTTCGACGCAAACGCCGAGAAGGAACCGATATACTCGCCGATATAGCCGCCGCCCGGATTGGTCAGCACGTAGGTCAGGGCCTGATTGAACAACTGATCAGTTTGCGCTGCGCCGATGTCATCCTGAAAATCGCCGTTGAACAGTACGACATTGCCTGTCACGTAATTCTTGACATTCGCCGCCGCAGCAACCGAAAGCCCGTTGCCAAAGCTGCTACCGTCGCGGGTGAAAACGAAGCCGTCGAAATCGACGGAATTCAGAAAACCCGGGGTGGACAGCTGGGCGTCTGTCACGATGCTGACGGTGTGCGACGCGCCGTATAGCGTGGCGATATTGTTACTGCCGAAGACAGCCAGATCGGCTGCCGACGCCGGGGTAGCAAGGGCTGCCGAAGCAGCGAGTACGGCCAGGGTGACCCGTGAGATTGTTTTCATAGTAGTGTCATCATCCAAGGAATTGGGGAAAGGAACGGGGACCAGACTAGTTGGCTGATCCTGCAGGTGTTAATAAGCAACATGCCAAGGTTTGCATGTGTCTGATTTTGATGGATTCACTTGCTGTACTTCGGTCTCTGCTCTGACCTCATGTAAGAAAATCCGACACCCGGCGCACCGCGACATGGCCCTGATCCTGGACGTAACGGTGCGCTCCGGTTGCCGGTCGGTCGTACCGGCACCCAAGGCGTGCACTTGCTGCGGGAGGCCTCCTTTGCCCAGCACACCTTATGGTGGGGGGATCGTTGAAGGCGGTCAAAGTCCTGGACCCATGTCGGACGAGTGCTGGCCAGCGCGAGCCAATGGATGGCCCCGTCTTCTCTGGTGCAGCTGCCAGCAAGTCATCCTCGTGGGCGATTCAATATACTGTCCCCGCAATTGCACGTACAGTGAAAGGAGCAAGCGATGAACGAGAGTGCCTCCGAAATCCGTTCGCAGGTCGGCGATGCCGAATGGCGGCTGCGCGTAGACCTTGCGGCGTGCTATCGACTGGTCGCCATGTTCGGCTGGGACGATCTGATCTTCACCCATATCTCGGCCCGCCTTCCCGGGCCCGAGCATCACTTTCTGATCAATCCGTACGGCTTGATGTTCAGCGAGATCACCGCGTCCAGTCTGGTCAAGGTCGATCTCGACGGCAAGAAGGTGGTCGACAGCCCATACGAAATCAATCCGGCCGGGTTCATCATTCACAGCGCCGTTCATGCCGCCCGCGAGGATGCGCAATGTGTCCTGCACGTGCACAGTGTCAATGGCGTCGCGGTGTCGGCACAGCAGGATGGGGTGTTGCCTTTGTCCCAGCACTCGATCTTCGTGCTTTCGTCGCTTGCTTACCACGACTACGAAGGCGTTGCGCTGGAGGAGGACGAGAAGCCGCGGCTGGTTCGCGACCTCGGCGACAAGCGCTTTCTCATGCTGCGCAACCACGGCTTGCTGACGGTCGGGCGATCGGTGGCGGAAGCCTTCGTGGCGATGTACTTCTTCGAGACCACGTGCATGATCCAGGTACGCGCGATGGGTGGCGGGCAAGCCTTGCGGCGCATCAGCCAGCACATCCTGGACGGCGCACAGACGCAGTGGGAGCTGGTGACACGCGGTGCCGGCGGTGGTCTGGCCTGGCCGGCATTGCTGCGCAAGCTCGACCGGGCAGATCCCGGCTATCGCAACTGAGTATCCCCCGGTCAGGCCGTTGCCCATCCGGCGAGGAGCGGGCGGTGGATCGCCTGTCTGTCCGGACGCTCGCCACGGGTGTTCGCAAGGGATGACTTAGCCGGGCTGGCTTGAATGATCCGCGATCGGCAGCTCCGACTCCGGCTTGTTCAATGCGTGCAGAACCTTGATCGCAGCATAGGCATCGTTGGCTGCGTAGAGGAGTTGATTGGGCGTCAGATTCGGCATGGCCCAGTTTGACGTGGTGACGCTCCGCGACTTTCTGAGCCGCTGATTGAACATGATGGCCACCGCCGCCCGCACCCCTACTGCCTTCCGATAACCGTCAAGACGGAAGACCGCGGTCAGATCAAGCACCGATCTTGCCGTAATGCCAAGCTTCCTTTGCAGCCCCTCGCGATCGGACTTGAGCCCGAAGCCGACCTTGACCAGGTTGGGCGCCTCGAGCAACTGGCCAAGCACCTCGCGGCAGTCGACGCGATGCAACTGGAAGATGTACGCCGTTTGCAGCGTCGTGAGCTGGACGACGTGCGGGCCTTGCGAGACCTCGCCTTTCCTGAAGGTCGGCCTGGACTCCGTGTCAAAGCCAAGAAAGCGATGCTGCGCAAGATCAGCTGCAGCGGCGACGAACTCCGCCTTCGTCTCGGGCACGCAGATCCTTTCGAGCGGCAAGCCGGGGAATGGCGCCAGGAGCGCCATTTCGGTTGTCGTCGGAGCTTCGCGTGGGTCTGGCATGCTTAAACCTTTCAAGAATAACCGTGGGGGCAAACGCGGCGGTGAGGAAAGGTTAGTATTCGTCACCCCATTTCCCAGGAGACTAGAGATCATGACCACGCTTTTCAGTCCGCTCAAGTTTGGAGCCCTGACTGCGCCGAACAGGATTTTCATGGCCCCGCTGACCCGCTGCCGGGCCGATGCCGAGCACGTCCCGACGACATTGATGAGCGAATACTACGCCCAACGAGCGACAGCCGGGTTGGTCATTGCCGAAGCCACCATGGCGATGGAGAACCACTCCGCATTCTGGATGGAGCCCGGAATCCACTCCCCGGCCCAGGTCGCCGGCTGGAGGCGGACCACCGATGCGGTGCACGCCGCCGGCGGCCGAATGTTCCTGCAGATCTGGCACGGCGGACGTGCTTGCCATCCGCTGCTGAACGGTGGCGCCCAGCCGGTTGCCCCGAGCGCGATTGCGATCACCGGGGACGAGGTGCTCACACCGCAGGGCAAGCAGCCCTACGTCATCCCGCGCGAACTGAGCGACGATGAACTGCCGGGCATTGTCGCCGGCTTCAGGAAAGCGGCGGAAAATGCCCGGGCGGCCGGCTTCGATGGCGTTGAAGTCCACGGCGCCAACGGTTACCTGCTCGACGAGTTCCTGCGTGACGGCGCCAACAAGCGCTCGGGTCCCTACGGTGGATCGCTCGAAAACCGGGCTCGCCTGCTGTTCGAAGTAATCGCAGCCGTCAGTGACGTCTGCGGCGCCGACCGGGTTGGCCTGCGCCTTTCGCCGCTCAACAGCTACAACAGCATGATCGACAGCAACCCGATCGGACTCGCCACCTGGCTTGCTGGGCGGCTCAACGACTTCGACCTCGCCTACCTGCACGTGATGCGCGCCGACTTCTTCCGGCAGCAGAGCGGTGACGTGCTGACGCCTGTGCGGGCGAACTACAAGGGGACGCTGATCGGCAACATGGGCTATACCGCCAGCGAAGCGGCGCAGGCCATTCACGAAGGAAAGCTCGATGCGGTTTCTTTTGGCACCAGCTTCCTCGCCAATCCCGATCTGCCGGCGCGAATCAAGGCGAGCGCTGCGCTGAACAAGCCCAATCCGGCGACGTTCTACACGCCGGGACCGGAAGGCTACACCGATTACCCGGCGATGGCCGCCTGAGTCGTCGCGCCGTGAACAACCTCTTCGCCAACATCCCTCGCGACCTGCCCGAAGAACTCTGCGAAACCCTGGCCCGGAGCGACGCCGTCCGGATCGAACGTATCGTCTCCCGCGGCCACGCCTCGCCTGACGATTTCTGGTACGACCAGGAACAAGACGAATGGGTGCTGCTTGTCCAAGGTGCCGCCCGCCTGGCTTTCGCCGACGGCGATGAAGTCCGCCTCGGCGCGGGCGACTGGCTGCTGATCCCGGCACACCGGAAGCACCGGGTGGCGTGGACCGATCCGGAGGCGGAGACGGTCTGGCTGGCAGTGCATTATTCCCCGCAGTGACATGCTGCCTGGAACCGAGCCGCTTCCCGTCACCTTCGAGCGCGATCCCGCTGGCGAATAGCGAGTAGCCTCTTCCTTCTTCAAATGGCGACGTAGTGGAGTGGCCATCGCGACGTCCGCGGGGCCACGGGCCGCCAGGACAGCGGCCTACGCCAGCGACGAACTGAAGCGTAGCCCGAGCCGGCGCAGCGTCCTTTCCGCCGCCAGCACACCGCGGTACTGGGCCTCCTCGAAGAGTGAAAAGCCGCTGACGTCGGCGTGAGCAAAGCGCAGACGTTCGCCGTCGACGGCAAAATGCCGTCTTGCCTCGCCCCAGATCAGGCCCGGCACTGGCCGGGCCATGGCGTGACCGTTGCGGAAAACGTCGAGGCGGGTGGTCAGTTGCCTGATATCGCGGTGGGGCCGCTCCAGCTCGGCGAGGATTTGTTCCGCCCACAGCTCGCGCGGCGTGTCGCGCAGCGCTTCGCGGCCGCGTTGCGGACTCTGTTTATCGAGCGTCCGGTACCAGGTGAGCACGGTTGCCCCCGGGTGCAGGCGCATCTGCTGGTGGGTGGCCACAACATAGCCCAGGCCGGCTCCTTCGTAGAGCACGTTGTCCCAGGCGGGTGGTGCGCCGGCACGATCCTCCGGGAAACGCGACAGCGTCAGGTTGGCCACCAGCCAGGGCGCGTGGCTGAAGCTGCGGGCGGCAGCTCGCAGCGTCTCGTGACCGACGAAGACATGCGGCACGAGAAACAGCGGCGCGGCCCAGATCAGCTGCCCGGCGAGCAGGCGCAGCGTTCGCTGCTCCTGCGGCAGCCAGAGGTCGACCTCGATCGGCTGGCCCTTTGCCGCGCGCTCGCCGCCAGCGACGTGAAAGGCCATGGCCCCGGTCAGCAGGCGACTCCCGGCTCGCGTGCCGATCGAGCGCAGCATGCCTTCAGCCAGCCAGGCGTTCCCTTCCGGCGCTGTGAGCACGGTGTCGCTGCTGGCGTTCTGCGCCTCGCCGTCGCGGCAGGCAAAGTAGTGGATGCCCGCCCAGGCCGAGACCATGGCGCTGCCCGTGCCATAGTCGTCGCGGCAGGCGTGGTTCACGTACCAGTGCAGATGCGGTGAATCAAGTCCTTGCGCCAGCAGCCAGTGGCGCATGCTGATCCGGTCGAGCGCCTGCAACTCTAGAGCGGGGCTGGAGAGCGCCATTGGCAAGGCGAAGGCCCGCCGCCCAAGCCGGTCGCGCTGGCGTCTGAAGCCTTCCATCAGGTCGGCAAAGCGCTGATACTGCTGGCGCTCGCTGGCGCTGACGCCAGTCTGTGGCAGCAGGCCTTCCTGCCAGCGGCCGTCGCGATAGAGGCGTTCCTGCGGCGTCGCGCAGAGGTAGCGCTCGTCATAGACCGGCTGCACCGCGTGTGGGTCGCCCTGCAGCACGCCGAGCTCGGCAAGCAGTTCGCGCACGGCCACCGCCTCGCGGTTCGGCAACGGCAGGTAGTGCGCGCCCCAGGGATAGGCGCTGACGGCATTGCGCCCGGCGCGCGAATTGCCGCCAGCCTCGCTCTCGAGCTCGACCAGCAGGAAATCGGTGAAGCCCGATCTGGCCAGTTTCCAGCCCGCGGCCAGGCCGGCGATGCCGGCGCCAACGATGACCACCGCTGCCTTTCGTGTCTCGCCGGGCGGCGCGAAGTCTGCCGCACGCAGGCGATGGCCGAGATCGAGCGAGGTCCCGAGCAGTTCGCCCGGCGGCAGCGGTGGCGGTGCGCTGCGGCAGCCGGCGAGCGAGGCAGCGCCCGCGGCGGCAGCCACCGAGACCAGGAAATCGCGCCGGTCCATCGCGCTAGCGGATCACCTGTCGCCACTCCTGTTCGAAGTAGCGGACAAGCACCTGGTTGTTCAGGCGGTTCACCTCGGCCTCGACGCGCGCCATGTCGCCCGGAAAGACGAACAGTCCCGGCGTTGCCTCGGGGGTCAGGAAGCGCGTCTCGACTGCGTAGGACGGCGGCGGCCGGTAGGCACGGCGGCCGGCGAGCACGAAGCCCCACTCGCCAAAGGAAGGAACGAGGGCGTGGTAGGGGGTCGTCACCAGGCCGACGCTCTCGATCGTCGTGACGATGCACCAGAAGGACTGCCGAGCGTAGAGCGGCGAGGTGGACTGGATCACTGCCAAAGCGTCGCCCGCCAGGTGCTTTTCCAGCAGCCGATAGAACGCGGCACTGTAGAGCTTGCCGATCGAGAAGTTCGATGGGTCGGGGAAATCGACGACGATGAAATCGAAGAGATCGTCGTTCTCCTCGAGCCATTGCAGAGCGTCGGCATTGACCACCCTGACCTTGGCCGAGTGAAGCGCGTTGTGGTTGAGCTTGCGCAGTGGTGGCGCGCTGGCGAAGAGGCGCGTCATCGCCGGGTCGAGGTCGACCAGCGTCACTGATTCGATCTGCGGGTACTTGAGAATCTCGCGCACGGCGAGGCCGTCGCCCCCGCCGAGCACCAGCACACGCCGTGCTGCCGGCAGGGTCGACAGCCCAGGATGCACCAGCGCTTCGTGGTAGCGGTACTCGTCGCGAGAACTGAACTGCAGGTTGTTGTTCAGATGCAGGCGCAGATCATCTTTCCAGCGGGTGACGACGATCCGCTGATAGGGCGTGCTCTCGGCATGCACGATGTCGTCGGCGTAGAGCTGCGTTTCTGCCAGCGAGGTCAGCTCGCCGGCTGCGGCGAAAGCCGCGAGCAGCGCGAGCATCGACAGCCCGCCCTGCACGCGTAGCCAGCCAGCGTTGTGCAACTGCGCGCGGAACAGCCACCAGGCCCACAGCGCGACCGCGACGTTGAGCAGGCCGAACAGCAGCCCGCTGCGGATCAGGCCCAGATGCGGCACCAGCAGCACGGGAAAGAGGATGGAAACGGCGAGCGCGCCGAGGTAATCGAAGGTCAGGACCTGCGAGACGACATCCTTGAACACCAGGTCGCGTTTGAGGATACGCATGACCAGGGGAATTTCCAGTCCGACGAGAACGCCGACGCCGAACACTGCCAGGTAGAGCGCCAGCTTGAACGGAGCCGCCGACCAGGCGAAGATGAAGAACAGCGCAGCCGCCGAAAAGCCGCCCAGCACACCGACCAGCAACTCGACCTGGATGAAGCGGGCGACGAGATGCTCCTCGATGTAGCGCGACAGCCATGAGCCGATGCCCATGGCGAACAGGTAGCTGCCGATGACCGTGGAAAACTGGGTCACCGAGTCACCGAGCAGATAGCTCGCCAGCGCCCCGGCGATCAGCTCGTAAGCCAGTCCGCAGGAGGCGATGATGAAAACCGAGAAGAGCAGCGCGTGGTTCATCGACCGGTTCGCCTGGCAGCTGCGGCCCGGCGCCGCAACAAACCGCGGCGAGACCTTCGGGTTGGTGCGCGTGCAGCATGCAGCGTCGCCGGGTCGGGGCGCCGCCGGCCGTCCCCTGGCCTCGGTCGGATGATGGTTACCTGATGCATGCGCGGCATTCTATGCCCAAACGCCCGGTCGAATCCGGGGCGGCACCTGCCGCAGTGTTGCCAGCCGCCCGCGGCGAACGGACATCAGCCCATCGAATTGGGCTAACATGCATCCCGCACGACGCCGGTGGGCCAGCGCTTGCAGCCGACGGCGAGCGGCGCCGCCCGGGTGAGCCGCTACCGGCGCCACACCGAACCTGGATAGCTGGAATGACTGGACGATGATCCCCGTGGAAAAACACATCGAAATGGCCCGCCCGACGCTGGCGGTGCTGTTCCTCTGCGTGCTGATCGGCGCGTCGCTGTGGATCCTGCGCCCCTTTTTGCCGGCGTTGATCTGGGCGACGATGGTCGTAGTCGCCACCTGGCCGTTGATGTTGCGGGCGCAGCGGCTGTTCGGCAATCGTCGGCTGCCGGCAGTGATCCTGATGACCTTGCTGGTCCTCCTCGTGCTGGTCGTCCCCCTGTCGGTAGCCATTGCCACCATCGTCGGCAATGTCGATCAGATTGCCGAGTGGGGCAAGTTTCTGAGCGATCTGCGCGTGCAGTCGTTACCCGCCTGGGTCAGTGACATCCCGTTCGTCGGGTCTCGGCTGGATCAGGCGTGGCGGCAGCTTGCCGCAGCCGGCAGCAACGAGTTGGCCGCCAAGGTGGCTCCCTATGCCGGCAACTTGACCCGCTGGTTCGTCAGCGAGATCGGCAGCTTCGGCCTGGTTTTCGTCCAGTTCCTGCTCACGGTCGCACTCTCCGCCGTCCTCTACGCCGCCGGAGAAAAGGCCGCCGCCGGCGTGCGGCGTTTCGGCTATCGTCTCAGTGGCGAACGCGGCGAGAGCGCCGTCGTGCTGGCCGGCCAGGCGGCCCGCGCCGTGGCACTGGGCGTCGGCGTGACGGCGATCGTCCAGTCGCTTCTCGGTGGCGTTGGCCTGGCCATCGCCGGCGTGCCGTTTGCCCCGGTCCTGACCGCCGTGATGTTCATGTTTTGCATCGCCCAGCTCGGACCGACGCTGGTACTGGCACCGGCAGTGGTCTGGCTGTATTGGGGCGACAACACTGGCTGGGGAACGTTTCTACTGGTGTGGACAGTCTTCGTCGGCACGATGGACAACTTTTTGCGCCCGGTCCTGATCAAGCAGGGTGCCGACCTGCCGCTGCTGCTGATTCTCGCCGGTGTCATCGGCGGCATGCTGGCTTTCGGACTGGTCGGCCTCTTCGTCGGCCCGGTCATCCTGGCGGTGGGCTACACCCTGCTCGAAGCATGGATCAACGAGGATCCGCGCGAAGTCGCGAGGGGAACATCCGGCGCCGGCGAGGTCCCTGAAGTTGAGCGCCAGACACCAGCCTGACACTGCCTGCGGCGACGCAGCGGCACTGCAAACCCCGCCGAACCCCTTTTCGAGAGGTCCCTGACATGTTCTCTGGAATCATTGCCGCCGTTGGCCAGATCACCCGCATCACCCCGCGCGATGACGGCGCCGCAACCGTTCGTCTGACGATCGACGCGGGCCAGCTCGGACTCGATGACGTCGGCCTCGGCGATTCGATCGCTTGCAGTGGTGTCTGCCTGACCATTGTCGATCGACAGGACAACTGCTTTTCCGTCGATGTCTCGCCCGAGTCTCTCGCCTGTACCGTCGGCCTGGCAGCACTGGGACCGGTCAACCTCGAGAAGGCGCTGCGCCTGGCGGATCGCCTCGGCGGGCATCTGGTATCCGGTCACGTGGACGGCGTTGGCGAGGTGCTGCGTTTCGAGCCGGTCGGCGACAACCGTCTGCTCGAGGTCCGCGCGCCGGCAGCGCTCGCCCGGTACATCGCGCGCAAGGGCTCGATCACCGTCGATGGCGTCAGCTTGACGACGAATACGGTCGATGGCGCCACCTTTACCATCAACCTGATTCCCCACACGCTCGCAGCCACCACCCTCGGCGGTCTGCAGGCCGGCGGCCGGGTCAATCTCGAAATCGATCTGATCGCACGTTATTGCGAACGGCTTCTGAGCCACGAAGAATAGGCCTTTGCAATCTATGGAATTCACGCGGGTAATCTTGTCTCAACCGCGTTTTTGACAAAGTCTTTTGGTTTTGCCAGACGACGGTATACGACGGTAACGTTGTCGGTATTCTCGCTGCCGTACTTTTCTCAAGAAGGTGTACTCGAAGTAGTACTCGATCAATATCGACGTGCAGCCACCGCGCGAAATGCTCTGGTCGGTTGAAGTTGGTGACATCCTTTCACCCAGTAACTTTGTGGCGATCGCGGATGCGCTTCGGGCCGATCCCGCGATTTTTCTTCAACTCGACATGGAGAGAATCCGGCAGGAACTGGATGAGCGCGCAGCCGGCCGTAAAGCTACGCCACACTGAAGTGAGGGCGCGCCACGCTGCCTTGCTTACAGTCCATGGCATGGGGTGCCGACCCAAAAAGTGGCTTTGAGATCAGCACGCCTTCACGTGATACACTTATTTATGTGTTACACGTTAAGGGGCAAGAATGGCTACCGTAAACTTCACTGGTTCCGTTGATCGCGACCTGCTCAAGCGTGCCAAGGTGATCGCGGCCAAGACCGACACGTCGGTCAACGCCCTATTCAACGCCGAACTGCGCCACCTTGTTGAGACGTTCGAGGCAGCGGAAGCAACCGGCAACCAGAATTTCAAGGTGCTACTTGACTTTTCGCTGGGGCGCATCGGTGACGACAAGGCCATGCAGGCGCTGGGCATCGACAGCGAGGAAGACCTGTTTCTGTTGATGGCGCAGGCGCATTTGCCGATGCCACGACTACCGGACGCCGCCACACAAGGAATGGTCGATCAACTGAACGCCTTGCCGACCGCTTGAGCACAGAAGCAATGTCATCGGCCAAAGACATTGCGCTGCTGCCCGATGCCGTGCCGCTCATCACGCTGGCCTACGCCGATGCGCTCGACGTGCTGTTCAAACCGGGCTGGACGGTAATGCTGGTCGATCTGGTCCTGCACGAGGTCACGCGCAGCCAGACACCGACCAGCAGCAAGTTGGCGGCCTGGGCCGCATCGGCGCGGATTCCTGTTCTGCCCACCAAGACCTTCGAGTACTTCAGGCAATCCGCGACCGAGTCTCCGTCGCCGCGAAGCCGCAACCTCGGCGAACTGGCGATTCAGGAAACGATGAACGAATTCGCCCTCAAGGTGCCGCCGATGACCGGCGTATTCCTGTTTGAAGACCACAAGATTGCACGCGCCAGCTTCATGGTGCCGGACAACTGCCGGAAGGTCAGCGCCCGCGCCTTCCTGATTTTTCTTGAGCAGAAGGGATTGATTGACTCGGCGACGGACATTGAGCGCCGCGCTGTTCAGTCAGGGCGAGCGTTTTCGACGCTGCGATTTCCGCCGTAGGGAGCACGCAACTGAATTTTCACCAGCGCTGGCAATTGCGCCAGCCAGCCTCCGGCCTGTCCGCCATCACCCGCCAACAGAAGGAACTGTTGGAAAGCGTCGCCTTCCCCGAGCCCTCCGCCAGACCCCTGTAGTGCCAGTTCTGAACCGGTGAATTGCGCGCAAGCAATCACTGAGCCGTATTCTTGTCGAACTCGGGGGAGTGTTCGACAAAGTGCTCACCCAATGAAGCTGGGGTGACTCGACTGCATGCTTCGCTTGCTCAGGCGGGTTTGGGAATCGCCTTCTGGCACTCCATGCAATAGACGTTTCCAGCAAAGCGCGGCTTGTTGAACCAGCAGAATTTTGCAATGTTGTAGGCGACGATGGTTCCGCATGTCGCGCAGGCGAGCTTGGATTTCTTTCCGCCAACCTCGTCGGTGGGTGCCGTCGCGTTGCCGCAATTCGTCTGATTCAGCAACTGCTCGGGGGCTGGCTCTGTCCGCGCCGGCGTCTTGACGGTCTTGACGATTGTCCCCGACAACCCAAATCGCGCAGGCCAATCAAACGATACGGGTTTATGGGCCGCAGCTAGGCGGCGTGCAAAATCTTCCAAGGTGTCCTGACCAATCAAACGCACCGCCAGCAGCGGATTGTTGTTCGAGTCATACTCCTTGTCGATGCGTGTCTTCAGCTGATCGTTCTTGATAATGCTGTCGATGCCTTCGATCTTGGTTTTCGGTCGACCGATGCGCGCATTCTTGGACACCAGTACCAGGCCGTTCAAGGTCGGCGACAGGGTGATGCCGAAGCGCTTCGGCGGTGCGACTTGTCCGCACTTGAAGACCGATTCCAGCACCACCATGTGCCGCTGGTTCTGCTCGACCGGCGACGGAATGCCATATGCCTTGCCACCATGGAACGCGGCGAACTCGCCTTGCTCGTTGACCGCGATGCCCTCGGCGAACCGCTTGCTCTCGCAGACATAGATTTCAAGGAAGCGGTTTATCAGCAGGTGGTCGATCTGCGCGACGCGGCCTTCGCACTCAAGGCGCAGGTCGTGCAGTGCCATCCAGTTCTTCGAGGCACCGTAGTGGAACTCGATTTCATAGGCTGCTTCCGCCTCACCCTTGATACCCGACTGGATGTTGCGGATTTCCTGTTCGACCTTCTTGCGGGTGTCGGCACTGGCGTCCGGTCGAGCTGAGAGCAGCTTCAGGGCGTAAATGTCTTTGGTCTTGTCGTCAGTGGCTTTGATGAGCATGGGTTCACCGGATGATGGTTAAGGCGATACGACCGAATACCGGCCCGCCAGCGCGGACACCGTCGCGTTATGGGCCACCGCATCATGCGGCAGCAGCAGATACTTCCAGGGCTTCCCGCCTTGCGCCTGTGAATACGCGCTGGCGTGCCGGCACCATGTCGCCGCCGCGTCGGCTTTCGCCTTCACGTCGCTGGCTGTCATGTCCTTGGCGGCTTTGGTCTCGATGATCAGGTTGTGGTCAGCAGTCGCCGCAACGAAGTCCGGCACGTACTCGGGTTGGTTGGCGCCTGAACGGTAGTAGATGTTGAACTGTCCGGCGACTGGCCGGAACCAGCGCAGCGCCTCACGCTCCAGCACGCAGGCGAGCACACGCTCGGTATCGGAATGAAACTTCTGCACCGGGTAGGCGCACTTGCTGAACCCACCGTAGACGTACTGCGTGATCTTGCCCTTCTCGTCGGGCGCCTGATGCAGCGGCAGGATGTCGCCCTCGGCGGTAAAGGCGCAGTGTTTGAGCGGCGTGAAGCCCTGACTGATGACCACCTCCGATTCGGAAATGTCCTCGTAGTAGTGCAGCGCCATCTGCAGATGGATGTTCTCGGCGATAGTCCTGCCATAGTTGCCGAGGATGTTGTGCAGTTCATCGTCGCTTCTCAGGTAAGTCCTGAAGTGCGCGACAGCTTGCCCGGATAGCTCATGGATCAACTCGGCGTGCTCGTCGTATGACACGTCGTCGTAGTTGATCAGCTCGCGGACGATATAGTTTTCCAGTTGCGATTCCATGACCGTCGACGACTGCCCGTACAGCACCTGCTTGCCGGTTTTCAAGCCTCCTGATTAGCAATGAACGTCAGCCGCCCGAATCGAGCGCTGGGGCAGCGGCGAGCAGGCTACGGCGGCGAGCAGGAGCCGCGCGTTCAAGGTCCTGAGATCGAATCGGCGGTTGAATCGGTAGGCGAAAGCGGCGAGGTACTGAGCACCATACTTTCGGAAGGCAAGCGCGTGATAACAGCCCGAAAGGCTGGTCTTGAGATTACCCAAGACCGTGTTGACCCACTTGAACTCTGGCAGGTCCTTGGGCTTTCGCCCGGCGACAACGGTCGGCTGATGAACGCAGCCTGCGTCGATGACGGCGTTGAAGCAAGCCAGACCATCCGACAGCACCGTCGATCCCGGAGCGAGGTTGCTCTTGGCCCACTGGGCAATTGCCGTCAGGGTGAAACCGGGAACGAGCGTGAGTTTGGCACGCAAGGGGTGGCCCTCCTCACTGAACGAGACGGCTGCAACGAAGGGCACCTTGTTCTCCGAACCGCGCCCGACCTTGCCGCCGGTACGCTCGCCTCCCAGGTAGGCGTCGTCGACCTGCACCTGACCTTCGAGCACATAGCGCTCTTCTCGCTGTTCCATTGCCCGCATCAGCTTGTGGTGGATGAGCCAGGCGGTGGGGTAGCTCACGCCCAGATGTCGCTTCAGCGCCAGCGCCGACAGACCCGTCTTGGCCTGGCTGATGAGGTAGATCGCCAGGAACCACACGGTCAGCGGCAGCTTGGTGCCTTGAAACACCGTCCCGGCGATCAGCGACGTTTGATGCCGACAGGCGTTGCACTGGAAAACCTTGCAGGAACCCCCGCGCAGAACACAGTGTCCCGCTCCACCGCAGCGCGGACAGGAAAACCCGTTCGGCCACCGCGCCGCCTCCAGCGCTGCTGCGCACTGCGACTCGGTTCCGAAGCGCTTAGCAAACTCTGGCATCGACAAACCGGGTTGAAACTGAATTCGATTCATTGCCATGGCCCTGACCTCCCTGTGGTGACAGAGTTCAGGATAAGCCCAGCCGGGCTCACCAGATGCGCCCAGCTGACGATCGTTGCTAATCAGGTCAAGCCTTGGCCGACCAGGGCCATGTCCTGCGGCTGGAAGTTCATTTTCGACAGATCGAGCTGGAAAAGCTTGTAGCCGCTCTTCACCGGGCCTTTCGGTACCACCGAGATACGCGGAATATCGATGGTGTGCTCGACCAGCACCGCTACCGTCTTCTGGACAATGTTCGCCACTGGCGACGCCGCCGCAGTTGCCAGCAGGTCACCCTGCCTCGGCAGCATGCGTTCCTGAACCCGCTGGACGATTTGCTGCTGGATGGCGGTTTGCGTCAGCGCGGCGCTGCTTGGCACAAGGGACAGCCCTTGTCGCTTCTCGAGACTGATTTCGGCGATAACGTCCATGGCGATTTGCGCAATGTGCCGCTCTTCGCCGGTATGCAGAACCATCGTCGGAGCCGACGTTCCATACTGCGCGCCGTCGCCGGCAGCGCCAGGGATTGGCGTTGTGCCAGTTGCAAGGGTCCCGAGCATGGCATTGGCCGTCGGCTGCACGGAAATACTCTTCAGGCTGCTGCCTGTGCCGGTGTCCGGCGTCAGCACCAAGGTCTGCATGCGGATCGGCGAATCGCCGCGTCCCGCCTCGTCGATGACCTCCTGAAACCTGTCGTGGGCGATGATGTTCAGCCGATCCACCGCGTCCACGCCGGTCTTGCGGCCATACGGCAAACGCAGGCCGCGACCGATCGACTGCTCGATCAGCGTGCGGGCATTGGCGGCACGCAGCGGAACGATGGTGTAGAGATTGGTCACGTCCCAGCCTTCTTTCAGCATGTTGACGTGGATCACGATCTCGGTCGGCTCGTCGTAGCTTTCCACCGCCAGCAAGCGCCGGATCATTTCCTCTTCATCGGCACCGGAACGGCTCGAATCCACCTGAATGACCTTGCCCCTGTAACGGCCAGCGAAGAAGGTATCGGATTCGATGTTCGCCATCAACACGGCGGCGTGGGTCGTATCCCGCGCAATGACCAGCATGAAGGGCTTGACCAGCTTTTGCCCGGTCTGCTGCGCGTAGGTCAGAAGATGGACCTTGGTCTCCTCATGCACCCGCACGCCGTCCTGCAGCTTGATCGTTTCCAGCGCACCGGTGCTATGGGCGCTCGGGTCGAAGTTCTGTTGGGTGACAACTGCCGGTTCCTTCACGAAACCATCCGCGATGGCACGCGCCAGCGGGTAATCCATCACCACATTCCTGAACGGCGTCGTCCTGCCGCCAGTGCCCTCGACGAAAGGGGTCGCCGTCAGCTCAAGTCCGAGCAAGGGGCGCAACTCGTTCAAGGAGCGAATGCCCGCACTCGCCCGGTAACGGTGCGACTCGTCCATGATCAGGACCAGATCATCCAGCCCGGCCAGATACTCGAAATAGCTCTGCCCAAGGTATTCCGACAGGCGCTTGATCTTCGGCGACTTGCCGCCGCGCACCTCGGAATTGATCTTCGAGATGTTGAAGATATTGACCTCGATGCCGCCCAGCAGACTCCGGCTGCCACGCTGCTCGAAGTTGTCGCCGGTAATCACCTCGGGCGGCGTGCTGGCGAACTCGGCAATGCCCTTGAATACGTACTTGGGCGAGTTCGGCGAGAAGTCGCCGATCAGCTTGTCGTAGATCGTCAGGTTCGGTGCCAGCACGAAGAAATGCTTGTAGCCGTAGGCCGCATGCAGATAGCTGATGAATGCCCCCATCAGACGCGTCTTGCCGACGCCCGTTGCCAGCGCGAAGCACAGGGACGGGAAATCGCGCTCGAAGTCGGCCAGCGTTGGAAACTGACCGGTCAGCGCCTCCTGCATCGCCTTCAGTTCTGCCGGCGACCGCGCTTGCGAATCGCGTAGCGCGGGCACCTGATCGACCGCCCAATGCAGACGGCGCAGGCTTTCGGCTTGTGGCTCGCGCAGACTCAGGCGACCACTGACCGAGCGAACGATGTTTTCCAGACTCATCATTTCTTTCCCTTGGGGGCGGGCAAGGTCTTGACCATCCGGTCGAAGTCGGACTCAAACCGGGTGTCATCGAGGATGCGAAACTTGCCAAATTCTGTTTCGGCATGGCTCTTGGCGAGTTGCGCCGAAATACGGCCAGCGCCCTGCAAAATCTCGCGGTCGTTCAGGGTCAGGAATCCTTCAAGCTTGGTGATCCAGTCCTGCATGCTCATTGCGATTCGGCGGGTAGCCTGACCTTCGGCAAAGATCAGATATTGTTCCGCCAGATTATTGAGGGCGCGCAGTTCGTCTTCGGCCAGGTAGTTCTTGGCAACACTCACGTCGCTCTTGCGGATTCGCTTGCCTTCCCACGTCGTGAGGCCCATGTTCGGCTGCGTACTGTCGGCCCGCTGGGCAATCAATTCAGCGGCGGTGTGGCCGTGGATCGCGTAATGGACCTTGTTTTGCACCGTGGCAAAGAACTCCTGCGTCAGCGGTGCGGCGGGGTCGTAATCGACACTGGTTGCGTAGATGTCGGTAATTTTCTGGTAGAAGCGCCGTTCGCTGGTGCGAATGTCTTGCAGGCGGCGGCTCAGCTCGTCAAAGTAATCGAGACCCTTGCCGGGGTTTTTCAGGCGCTCGTCATCCAGCACAAAGCCCTTGACGATGAACTCCTTGAGCTGAGCGCTGGCCCATTGGCGAAAGCGCACGCCGACCTGGCTGCGCACCCGGTAGCCCACGGCCAGTACCATGTCGAGGTTGTAGTGCGCCACCTCATAGGTTTTGCCATCGGCGGCAGTTGTTCGGAAAAGCCGAACAACTGAATTCTCGATCAGTTCGCCATCCTCAAAAATGTGCTTGATGTGCTCGCTGATCGTGCCTTTGGCTTTGCCGAACAGATCGGTCAGCTGCTTCTGGCTCAACCATAGGGTTTCGTCCTCCAGCACGACGCTGAGCTTTGTCCTGCCGTCCTCGCTTTGGTAGAGAAGGAATTCGCTCACGCCGCGCCCTCCGCGGAGTCTTTCTCTCGCTGTTCCTCAAACAATCCGGCCTGCTGTGGCGTGACGGCTTGTTTGGGAGCCGCTTTTTCCTGCATCGGAAGGTTCTCGACGTTCAGGCTGTAATCGTCGTGCCCCCACTCGCAACGGGACAAGACCATCTTGGGAATCTTCTTGGCGGTGAGATTGGGGTAACGGTTTGCATCGCCGCGGAATGCCGAACAGCAGACCAGCAAGCTGCGCCCTTCGCCGACTTCATCGCTCAAGGCCTGCAACTGTTCCGGCGTCAGGCTTTGCGTGGTGACGTAGATGAAGTCGTTCTCGGTGCTCTTGCCGTGTTGCCAGTAGTGCGCGTCGCTGGGTGCGTAGATGAAGCCTTCCAGCTTGCAGATTGCCGCAGCCAGCATTTCGGCGTTGTAGTCCTTGTTGATGATCCACTGGCCCCAGCGGTCTTGCTGCAACAGGCTGGGGGCGAGGCGGTAATAGCGGAAGCCGCCACCGCCTTGCCAATTCACGGCCTTGCTGATGCCGCCCTGGTCCTCGCCGTCGATGACTTTTTTCAGGCGCGGAATGATGTGCGTGTGGCAGTGATCGCCCAGCTCGATCATGATCCAGCGGCGGCCCATCTTGTGGGCCACGGCACCGGTGGTACCGGAACCGGCGAAGGAGTCGAGGACGAGGTCACCGGGATTGGTCGCAATATGTATTACTCCGCGCAATAGCTCTTCCGGCTTTGGTGTCCCGAACGGTTCCGAATCGGGGAACAGCGCCAATATTTCCTTCTTGGACGTTTCGTTATCGCCGAATGTTGACGCGTCCCACCATGTCATTGGGACTAACCCACCTTGTTCCCCGAGAAACTGCTTGATTCGTGGGCGACCGGTGCCGTTGTTTGGGAAGTACACCCGGTTATCGGCAACATGTTGTTTGAAAACCGGTTCAGTCGCTGCCCAGCAGCGTCCTTTTGGCGGCGCTAGCACCGCGCCCGAGGGCGCGATAATGTCGTACATCTGATTCGGTCGAAAGCCTTGCGCACTAAACGGGATCGACCGCCAAGGGCCGCGTCGGTCGCCATCGGGATTAGCGAATCCGTCCTCGTTGGATGGCAGCGTATTTCTGGCGTCCTTCCATTTCAGCGCCCCCGACTTCGCATAGAGCAACAAGTGATCATGGGCCGATCCTATAGCTGCACGATTTTCGCGAGAGGTACGCTTCTGCCAAACAATGTTGGCTACAAAATTCGCCCGCCCAAATATCTCATCGCAAATGACTTTCAGATAGTGCGCTTCATTATCGTCAATGGTGATCCATAGGGACCCATCTGCCGACATCAATCGCCGAATAATCTCAAGGCGATCCCTCATCAGCGACAGCCAGATCGAATGCTCAACACCATCGTCGTAATGCGTGAAGGCGCTGCCGGTGTTGTACGGCGGATCAATGAATACGCACTTCACCTTGCCCGTGTATTCCTGCTCCAAGGCCTTCAACGCCAGCAGGTTGTCACCGAAAATGAGCTGGTTATCAAAAAAATCAGCGCTGGTGACTCGGTGCTTCGCGTGATAGCTCTTCTCCGGATCGCCCAACAAAATGCGCGGCTCCAGCTTCGGACGCACATCCTTGCCAATCCAAGTCAGTTCTAGCTTTTGTTTTTTCACGCGCTCTGATCCTTGCCGCCATACCCTACACGCAAGGCCATTCGTCACATCCCCACCGGTTTAGCGCGGGCAGCAACAGCGGCTATCGCATCAAGTTTTTCAATCACTTCTGGATCAATTTGTAGCTTCGACAAAAACCCAGCTAGCAGGTGATAGTCACGCTTTCGGAACGACAAAGGCAAACCGATTTCCTTGAAAAAAACTCGGAAAATGCGATCCAGAACCTCGTCCGTGGCTTTTACATCAGGAGACCAAGGTGATTTTTCGTCGATCTCCAACAGGTGCGTGACTTCGGCAATGGCCTTTTCCATTGCCTTCTGCCGGGTGACCCGTTCGGCAACACCAAACAGGTCATCCGCCACATCATGGACCGCCCAGGCAGTCAGTACCTGTCGAGTGCAGAAATAATTCTCGATTTCCCGCTTGACCCACATGACTTCATTCAGATTTTCGTTGGGCTGAAGTGCGCGGTCGAGGTGGTCAAACAGGGCAATGCCGACCAAATCGCTCTTGGCTTCACGCAGCCCGTTAAAGTGATCGCGGGATTTCTGCGGCAAGTTGGTTGCGACATAGTGGACAAAAGGCATGTCCAGCAGGGCCTGAGCGGGATGCTCCAGAATTCTGGCGAATGTCTTGAGAATGGCTAGGTCCGTTGAGTCTTCGACATACAACACCCAGCCGGTCTGTTCTGCCTGATAGTACTGATCCCAGCCCAAGTCCGTTAGCGCCTTCATCACTTGGCTGCCACGGTCATTCAATAAGTGTGGTCTGCCAACGAACGCGACTACCGTGCCGCGATTCGCCGCTTCGGTGAGCACAACCTCAGAATGGCTGGCAGCGACGATCTGTGAGCCTTTTTCTTCGGCAAGATCGTTGATGAGTTGGTAGGTTTGACGCTGTCGTAGCACTTCAAGATGTGCGTCAGGCTCGTCCAGCAACAACACCGTCCGCGGATTGGCATACAGGTGCGCAAGGATCAGCAAGGTTTGCTGCAAGCCTCTGCCGGAAGAGGATATGTCCAGACGTGTGCCGGATTTTTCTTCGTATTCCATAACAATTTCGCTGCGCTCGGCAACAAACTTTGGGTTAAGCAGTTTCACTCCGAACAGGCGGAATAACTGCGCCGTCAGCGTAATCCAGTCGCCAGACGGTTTGCCCGCTTTGTCGTCTGACCAGCAGACCCGGTAGCATAGATTGCGTAACACCTGTGCGGTTTGGCCTTGCCCGATCAACACGCCAATTTCCCCTGGCTGTTTGATGAACTCGCGATCCGTCAACCCGGACATCGGCGGCAGCAATGCCACTCTGACTTGGGTCGCCGGTTCCGGAATCGGCATGCGCTCGGGTTGTTTACCCTCCTCAAGCCGGAGTGGCCGGCAATAAAAGGATTCTTCGTTTGCATAATCGAATTCAAGTCCGCACGACCACGCTTGGTCATCGGTAATACCCTCAACCAGAATGTCGACGCGAATATTTTGCGTTTTTGGCGCTCCTGCTTGCCGGTCAATGTTACGTACATGCAGGTCGCGCCAAAGAAGATTGGCAACGGGGACTGGAAGCGCCACCAGATCGCGCCGATTGATGGCCACACCTTGTCTTTGGAGTGCAGTGGACTTACCTGTTCGCTTTTCAGTCCACCGGCGCAAACCAAGCTCCCAGAGGGCCAGCGCCTGAAGCGCCGTGGTCTTCCCTGAGTTGTTCGGTCCGATGAGAACGACTGACTTGCCCAGAACAACCTCAACCCCATCAAACCGCTTGAAGTTCTTGATGGTCAATTTAGTTAGCATTCATATCCCCTTAGGACTCAGAGCAAGCAAATCCAGCCCTTCCATTTCCTGCAAGGATTTTCCCGCAATCCCTTGCAGATCACCATACATGCCGACAGTGGACCCCATCACGCGCTCGATTTGTTCGTCGCGCTTGGCCCTCTGCTTCATGATCGCCTTGCGCTCCTTGTCGAGGTCTTCCTGCGTTGTCGAGAACGCTTCGACGATGGCCTCGACGCGATTCCGGAATCGTGGCCCGGTCAGGTCTTGGTAAATCATTTCGGTCTTGGTCTGCTAGCCTTCCGAAACCTGCCGCGCCATGCCGACCTTTGGCAGCGTGTGACGCAAGACAGTCGCCACCGGCAACGCCGCACGCGGGCTGGTCACCCATACGCCGTCAACGACATCGAAGGCTTCGACGCCTTTGGGAAGCACCTGGCTGACGAGGACGGAAATCTCGGCTTTGGCAGTACGCTGGTCCTCGCGGAACTTGACGAGCCAGCCGTCGCTCCAATCTTGGTGCGTTTACATTCCCAAAGGATCGTGCCAGCCTGCTGGCTGCTCTGGCTGACAACCCGTTGCAGGACATCGCCGCCGAATTCGCCCTTGGGGACCGGTTCGATGGAGTCAAACGGGTACTTGGAGCCCAGCAGGTTTTCAAGCTCAAGCTCCTGAACTTTACCCTGTAGCTGCTGGGAGCCTTGTTCGGCCTTCTGTTTGAGTTCTTCGATTGTTTGCTGCATTGAGGCGATGGTCTGGTCCTTTTCCATGACCTTCAGCTTCAGCTCTTTTTCTGCTTCGCACTTCGCCTGCTCGCGGACATCGCCGAGACCTTCCTGCACGCGCTTTTCAACGGTCAGTTCCAGCTCGCGCTTGGCGATCTCTTCATCCTTCTGCGATGGCTGTTGTTCGAACTGTTTTCTGGTTGCCGCAATCAGCGGAGCTGCCAGCGATTCGGTCAGCCGGATTTCGGTCTTGCAGTTTGGCCAGATGATGGTCGGTTCGGTCATGTCGTCCGATCCCGGAGTTCGCGCAGTTGTGGCAACAGGGCTGGAATGTCGCTTTGGATAATGCTCCACAAAATATCGTTGTCGATCCCCAGGTAGCCGTGGATCAGCCGGTTACGGGTGGCGATGACGAGCCGCCAAGGTAGCTGGGGGTTGGCGGCTCGGACAGCATCCGGGATGCGCGTTGCGGTCTCGCCGAACAGTTCGAGATTGCGCACGGTGGCGTCGTAATTCAGCCCGCTGGCAACGAATCGAGCCTGATCGAGTCCGTCGGTGTAAGCGATGACCTTTTCGGCGAAGCCGATCATGTCGTCGAGGTAGAAGCGCCATTCACGCGCTGCATGGTCAGACATGGACGGCCTCCTTTTCGACGAACGGACGCAGCTCGGGACGCAACGCTTTATCGGTCACGAGATCAATCGGCGCACCGAAGAGGTCTTCGAGGTAGAACTGAACGCCGAAGTAACGCTCGGATGTTGCCGGGCCATCAAAAGCGACGAGGATATCGACGTCGCTATCGCTCCGGGCGGCGTCGCGGACGGTTGATCCGAACAGTGCGAGATCCGTCACCCCGAAGCGAGCTGCCAGTTCGGGCTTGCTGCGGGTAAGCAGTTCGATGGCGGTTGTTCTGTTCATTACTGCCTCCAATCTATCATCACAGCAGCTCCCATTCCACGGCAAAGAGCCGGGTAGCCGTTACTTGCTGCCCCAACTGCTGCTCCAGTTCGTCGATCAGGCTGTCTCGCCGGGCCTGAACCTGATCCTGCCGGTCGAATAGTTCGCGCCGCTTCTTGTCTCGCTGCCTCTCAAGATCGCGTTGTTCCTTCGGCGCTTGCAGCTTGTCGGCCAGGGTAGCCGCGCGCTTGCTCCTGGTGCGCGCTTCCTTGATTTGCCGGTCAAGGTCTTTGATCTCCCGCTCAAGGCCGACCTTCAGATCGTCAGCCCACGCATCGAGTTTTTCCGTCTCCTGCGAGAAGAACAACAGGTTGCGCGACTCAAGGTCGCCAATCACCAGTGCCTGTTGCTGGTTGATCCGCTGTTGCAGCGCTGGCGGAATCGGCACATTGGCAGCGCCGAAATCGAGCATGTTCTGCTGCGCCGGGGCGAGATCGTCCGAGAGCGATTGCTGAAGCGGAGCACCGTCAACACGTGGCAACGGAACGGGAGACCCAGGCATGCCGAGCAGGCGGTCGGTTACCTCGGCATCGAAGACATTTCCATCGGCGTCAATGGCAGCAGCCAACAGATGCTCTTCGGTCGCGCCCAGGGAATGGATGCGCAGGTGCTGAACCATCAGCGTGCCAGTCTGGCCCCGCAAGGCCTCGATGACCGAGACCTTCGCCCCGTAGGCGTCGTAGTCGAGCACCAGCTTGCTGGGGGTCAGCGGCGCGCGCTGGGCATGGTCGATCAAGCCCTGTGCGAGAGGGTGCGCCATGCGGTAGATATGCGCGAGAACTTCCCATTGCGCGCTCCGGCGCGGTAACTCGTAACGCCCCAGGGGGATCGCGGTCGCGTTTCCATCCCGCAGGCCATTGGGCAGGCTGCTCAGCAGGAAGCCGCTATCGTCTTCGTCAAAAGTTGCATGCCCGTTGAGCGCGGCGCGGGTGAAGCGCATCAACAGGCGCTCCAGCCTGCCGAGGGAGGCACGGGCATCGCTGTTGCGCAGGCGCAGTCGCTCTTGCACGTCTTCGTCGAAGTTTTCCAGTAGCGCCCTGCGGGCATTGAGCATGGCGTCGGAGATCTCGCCCGCCAGGTCGAGTTGCAGTTGCTCGAAGGCCGTATGAATGGCCTCGGGGTGGCGGCAGGTCTGGTATATCTCGGCGATGCGGCGTTCGAAATCGACACCGGACTCCACCGCCCCCAGCACTTCATCACTGGCGCCGAAGAGGCCATCGAACAACTGGAACTTCTGGGCCAGCAACTCATAGACGCGCCGGTCGGCGTCGTTGTCGCGATTCAGGAAGTTGACGACAACCACATCGTGCTTCTGCCCGTAGCGGTGGCAACGCCCGATGCGCTGTTCGATCCGTTGCGGGTTCCATGGCAGGTCATAGTTGATGACCATCGAGCAGAACTGGAGGTTTATCCCTTCGGCACCGGCCTCCGTGGCGATCATTATGCTGCCGCCTTTGCCAGCATGGTCGCGGAAGTAGTCGACCAGCGCGGCGCGGGTATCGGCACTGCGTGAGCCGGATACCCGGTCGGTGCCGGTATGCCGGGCGATCCACTCCGCGTAGATTTCCCTGGCCCTGGCATCCGTGTTACTGCCATTGAAGAGGACCACGCCGGGGCCGTGATCGGTGCCTGCGAGCAGTCTCAGCAGGTAGTCCTGCGTGCGGCGGGATTCGGTAAAGACGATAGCCTTCTTCGCGGCGCCGAGTTCGTCCAGTTTTTTGAACGCAACATTGAGGGCTTGCAGCAATGCAGTGCCCTTGGCGTTTTCGGTAATGGAAATAGCCAGATTGCGGAACGATTCGAGTTCGCCGACTTCGGCCTGGATGGCGGCGATTTCGGCTGCGGTTGATACCTTGGTGCTGCCATCGGCGACGGCATCGAGTTCGTCTGCCAGTTCGTCGAGGGCTTCGTAATCCTGGTCAAGTTCGTCTGCAAGGTCGGTAGTCGCCGCCTTTTCGTCGAGGGTCTGGCCTAGTCGCTTGATGAGGGTTTCCAGCGCCCCAGCGATGGCGAAGGTGGAGGACGCCAGCAGCTTGCGCAGGACCAGTGTGATCAGTTGTCGCTGGCTGTTCGGCAGGGCATACAGTGATGGCCGTTGCAGGAATTCCGAGACGTAGTTGTAGAGCCTGGTTTCGTCGGCACCGGGTACGAATTCTTGCAGCATCGGAATGCGCCGGGTGTATTTGACGTAGGCCTCGACCTGTCGGCGCAGCGTGCGCTTGCAGATCGGTGCAATGCGGTTCTTCAACGCATCGAAACTGGCGGTGTCCTTGAGTTGCCCGAATTGGGCGCGGAAGCTATCCAGATCGCCGAATACGCGCTCGTCGACAAAGCTGACCAGTCCGTAGAGTTCCAGCAAGGAATTCTGGAGCGGCGTTGCCGTCAGCAAGACCTTGTGCGGCAGCGTCAGTGCATCGCGCAGGATGCGGGCGGTCTTGTTCTCCGGCTTATAGACGTTGCGCAGGCGATGGGCTTCGTCGATGACCACCAGGTCCCACGATACGGACTGTATGTCCTTGGCTTTGCCTGCCGCGAATTGATAGGAGCAGATGAGTACGGTGGCGCTGTTGCCTGCAAGGTCGAACGGATTTGTCGCACCGTCCTTGACGGCTTGCCGGTAGGACCTGGCTTCAAGGAGCGCGGCAGCGATACCGAACTTGTCTGCCAGTTCCTGGTGCCACTGCTTGCGCAGGTTGGCGGGGGTGATGACGAGAATGCGGCGTTTGCGCTCGGCCCATTTCTGAGCGATCAACAAGCCTGCTTCGATGGTTTTGCCGAGACCGACTTCGTCGGCAAGGATGGCACCCCTGGACAGCGGGTTGCTCGTCGCGAACAGGGCGGCGTCGATCTGGTGGGGATTCAAGTCGACTTGAGCATCCAGTAGCGCACCGGCCATGCGGTCCATGGAATTTGACGCGGGACGGCGGGTCAGTTGATACGCGAAATACGCTAGCTGGTGCGGGCTGTAGGTCATCGTTTGTTTTCTTTTACTGCTATGACGGATAGTACTCTGGCGTTGGCCTATCGTCGCCAATGTCCCTCGAAGTCAAACGATAGCTGCCGCTGGTGCCGGATCGCGAGCAGGCAAATCGTTTCGCCAATCAGCGCGTAGAGCAGCAGGTAGTCCTTGAGGACGTATTCGCGCAGGGCGTCCATGTCCTGCGTCAGCGCAGACAACTTTGTGCGGAGGCTTGCGAGTGCGTTGGTGGTCTCGACAGACCGCGGTTGGCGGGCCAAAAACGGCCTGCCCATTTCAGGGAAGCGCTCAAGGTTGGGGATCACCGTTTCGAGCAATTCATCCAGCAAGCCGTCGAGGGCCTGCGGTGCTTCCACTTCGGTCAGGAAAAGTTCGATTCCTTCGAGGTTGCGCTCGAAACTTGCAGTGAATTTGACGACAGGTTTTTTCGCCATGCTTATTGCCGGTCCTCGTCAGTATCCCAAGTTGTTCGGTAGGCATCGACGTACAACGCCGTCGCTGCCGGGTCAATGTCCCAGCTGCGCGATGCTCTCGGGTATCGGATCAACTGCCACGCCAACGGCCCATGAATACGGTTCCGCGAACCCGGTGATCTCGACCAGTTACGCGCTACGCCGACGCTTGAGGGCGGTAATGGCGCTGCGGGCGTCCTTCACCTTGCCAGCGGCCACATCGTCAAGTCCCTTGGAAGCGTCGTCGATCAGCAGCAAATGAATGCGCTCGCGCTCCAGCTGGTGGTAGTAGTCCAGACGGTTGGCGTCGATCAGGGCGATGTAGCTTTCACCGTTCTTGGTGATGATCTTCTCGGCGCCGCCCTTGACCTCTTCAGCCAGTTCGGAGAAGTTCGCTCGGGCGTGCGAGAGAGGAATTACGTCGCTTGCGGAAATACCCATGATGGCCTCCTGAGCCGCACAAGATGTGCAGTATTTTGTACATCATACGCTTTGGCAGTCACGGGCAAAAGTGGAGCCTGCGCGACTCCTTGGAGTGTCTAGCCGGGAAATGACGGCATGCAGCTGTGTCGCGATATGGCGATCCAGCGCGTCGAAGACATCAAACAGGCTGCGCGTGCGGCGTTGACTCGGCCTCCTGCACCGCACGGCGCGAGCATCTGCGTCTTGATCGGCGTCAGCGCTTCGTGTTTGAATGTCGGAGGCGCGTCGTCCGCTGCGTAACCCGCATGAACCTCGCGCTCCTTGGCGGGCCGAATGAAAATGTCCCCGGCGTCGGTGAGCCGCAAGAACAGTTGACCGCCGGGACGCAGCCCGGTGCGCTCAATCACGTACTGCGGCAGGAGTGAGCGAGTTGTGGCAGGAGGCGCAGTTCCACCCGCCGGTGGCGCCCTCGAGCCAGAGTCGTCCCGAAGCCGTTGGGCCGGGTGTTCACCGCGAACTGCGGCGCAAGGGGGTCACGCTCGACCGGCCGAATCGTAAGGAGATCCGATGACCAATCAGACCGCCGCCGAGCTTGTCGATTTCAAGTTGCTCGATGAGGCTTCCAGGAAGCTGCTGGGGTATTACGTCCATCGCAAGTTCAACATCCATCTCTCTTCAATTCTGGCCGCGCTGAACCGGCAATACCAGGACGGCATGAGCGAGGGCCTGACGCGGCCGACGCCGCTTGGCCGCCAGATGCTGCTCGATTTTCGCGCACTCGACTACAACGCTCTGATCGAGGTCGTTGGCGTCTGCATGTATGTACTTCTGTGCCACACGATCGCAAACTCGCGACTCCGGCATCGCGACGATGCGAAGCACGTGCTCTATCTGCGGGGCTACGACTTCGAGGCGGCCTTCACGACTGGCGTCGGCGTGGCGACGGGTATTTCGACCTGGGATACCACGGGTTTCACGCTGGATCTGCCGGCGCTGCTGGAGCGGCCGCTCTTGAAGGTGCTCAGTCCGAAGGAGGTCGATTCGGAGACGGTGACCGCAGAGCGGTACTACGCCAACCTGGACAAGATGATCCGGTGGATCCGCCAGCGCCCGGCGGCCATCTACCTCAACGCGCTGCACTGGCAACGCGGGGTCCTCGAACTGATTCCGCGGATGGACCATTTCATCGTCTACGTGTCATCGATCACCGAAAGTGCCCTGTGGGAGCTCGAACAACTGCACGACGAGCGATACCGCGACCGGGTGACGGTCGTGTTCGATGAAAAAGCGATCGAAAAGAAGGCATCGCAACTGGCCCTTCAGCAAGCCATGGACGGGAAGCTGGGTCGGACGATCTGGAGCAAGCAGGGAACGGCACCCTCGTTGACCGCCGCACAGGTCCGAGCGGGCCTTGCCGAGGTGTTCATGGTGATGAGTCCCGACGAGTTCAAGGCGAACATCGAAGACGTCAGGCGGCGCATCGACAACAACCATTCCGAACTCAAACCCGGGGAACGGGAGACCGAGCTCGATTTCGAGTTCTACCCGGCGGTCGAGGATAGCGATCTCAGGCGGCTGCAGGCGATGTCGCAGGCGCTGGCCAAGCTCGTCGAGGCCGGCCAGACCGGCTCGATCGACTGCCTGTCACTTTACGTCGCGCAGATTCAGCTCCTGATCCACGTGACCTTGCTTCTCGGCGACCATGAGGCGACGGGTCGTGCTCTATGCGCTTATTCGGCAGTGATGTGGAGCTCATCCAATCACTACGAGCCGACGGGTGAGCGGGCGGATGACTTGCCAGAGGAAAGTCGGGCGCAGTTGCTCGGGATGCTCGACAGCAACGGCGGATTTGCCGAGTACGCAGGCCGTCGACTGTTGGCCTACGGTCGAAACCACGAGCTCTCGGACCAAACCGGGCAAGTGGACGCGACCTGGAGCGCGATCTTCGAGGCCACCCGGAAGTCCGTCGACAACGTCTTCGCGGGTCGCCAACGGGCGACTGAATGAGCCTAACCCCGCTTAACCTTCAACCGAACCGGTCGTGCGTCTTGATTGGAACGTGCAGGTCCCAGGTGCTGGACATCCCGACAGGGGAGGGGAACAGGTCGCCGGCACCTGGCTGGCCCGGACCTCGTCGCTGGCGGCTTACTCACCCAGCACGCTGCCCTCTCTGCGCGGGTCGGCACCACCGGTGTACCCGTCGCGGTCTCTTGCGATGGCCTGGAGTCCGCTGCTCATCCCGACTTCCTTGACCTCATGGCCCCTGGCCCTGAGCGCTTCGATGAAAGACGGGGCAAAGCGACCCTCCTCGAGTAGCGTCGGGCCGTTCAGCGAGCCGAAGTTGGGCAGATCGATCGCCGGTTGCGGCGCGAAGCCCCAGTTCAGGGTCGCGTAGAGCAGTTTGGTCGTGTAGTGGATGATCAGGGCACCCCCGGGCGAGCCGGCGCTGATCACCAGTTCGCCAGTTTCCTGGTCGAAGACCAGCGTCGGGTTCATCGACGAGCGTGGGCGCTTGCCGGGTTCGACGCGGTTGGCGACCGGTACGCCCCGCTCGTCGGTCGGGGTGAAGGAAAAATCGCTGAGTTGGTTGTTGAGCAGAAACCCCCTGACCATCTGGCGCGCGCCGAAGGCATCCTCGATGGTGCTGGTCATCGCCAAGGCGTTGCCGTCGCCGTCCACGATGCTGAGGTGTGAAGTGCCGTACTCGACCTGTTCGGGCATCGGCGACTGCGCTGCAGCCTTGGGCGATGGCCTGCCCGGGCTCGCTACCTGCATGCTCTGCGGGCCGATCAGCCGTGCTCTCGCTGCCAGGTAGTCCGGCCCGATCAGCGACTTCCAGCTGCCTGCCGGGGCGGCAACAAAGTCGGGGTCGGCGACATACTGGGCGCGGTCGGCGAAAGCCAGGCGCGAGGCTTCGGTGTAATAGTGCATCCAGAGGGGATCCGAAAACGGCAGCGACGCGGCCTCGGTCTCATTCATGATGCCGAGAATCTGGGCAGTGGCGATCGCCCCCGAGCTGGGCGGGGGAAAGCCGCAGATCAGGTACGCCCGTCGGGGTACCACTTTTTCCGGGAGATAGGTGCTGCACAGCGGAGTGCGCCGTTGCGGCCGGTAGGCTGCCATGTCGGCCATGCTCAGCTGGCCGGGGTTGCCCGGATGCCGCTGCACCTTGTCGACGATTGCCTGCGCGATCTCGCCGGTGTACAAGGCCTGTGATCCTTCCCTGGCAATCCGGCGCAGGACGCTGGCCAGCTCGGGGTTGCGCAGGATGTGACCGACAGCCAGTGGCTGACCGTCCTGGTTGTAGAAATAGGCCGCGGCCGGCGCGTCTTTCCGCAGGTGTGGATCGGTGCTGAGCAAGGTGTGCAATCGCTGGCCGACCGGGAAGCCGTCCTCGGCCAGCCGGATCGCCGGCTGGAAGAGGCTCGCCCAGGGCAGTCGGCCATACTCGGCATGCGCCACCTCGAGCATCCGCACGACGCCGGGTACACCCACGGCGCGGCCACCGACGACGGCTTCATGAAACGCCATTGTCTTGCCGTCCGCCTTGATGAACAATCGCTCGTCGACCGACGCCGGTGCCGTCTCGCGACCGTCTAAGGCGACCGTTTCGCGGCCATCGTGGTAGAGCAGGAAGGCGCCGCCGCCAATGCCGCTCGACTGCGGCTCGACCAGTCCGAGCACCATCTGGGCGCCGATTGCCGCGTCGATCGCCGTCCCGCCGGCTCGGAGCAAGGCCACACCGGCTTCGCTGGCCAGCGGGTGCGCCGTCGCCACGGCAAACTTCCGCCCCTGCCAGCCAGTCTGAACCGTGTGCTCCGAGGTACCTTCCGGCTGGCGCGTGTCGGTGGCGCCGGGGGCGAGCGCTCGGGTGGTAGACGGGGAGTGACCGCAGCTGGTGACCAGCAGTGCCGTGACCAGGGCAAGGCAGAGGACTTTCATGGCTGGACTCCGATGGGCAGACCCCGGCTTTGTCTCATTCAGGTTGCCCGTGCGTCAAGAGGAATTGCCCGCGCAGTCCCCGATTGGCGCTGGCTGGTGCTTGTATTCGCACGTATATCAGTATATTCTTATACACATGTCAATTAATCCACAGGCGCGATCGATCAGGTGGCCGGCGATGGTTGCCGGCCTGGCTGCCGCCGCTTCCCTTGCCGTGCAGGCGCAGACTCTGCCGGACAGGGTGGTGCAGTCGCGTCCCGTCGATCTGACGCTGCCGGTGGAAGCGCTGGTCGAGGCGGTCAATCAGGCGACGCTGGCGGCGCAGGTCTCGGGCCGGGTAGTCGAAGTGCATGTCGACGCCGGGCAGGCAGTGAACAAAGGTGATCTGCTGATGAAGATCGACGCCCGTGAAGCGAGCGAGGTGGCGGCCGGCGCGTCGGCACAGTATGTCAATGCCCGCGCCCATTACCAGCGAATGCTCAGCCTGCGTCAGCAAGGCTTCGTCAGTCCGGCAGCGGTGGACAAGGCGAAAGCGGATCTCGATGCGGCGCAGGCGACGCAGGGGCAGACGACGGTCGGCGTCGGCCACGCGACAGTGCGCGCACCCGTGTCCGGTATCGTCGCGGAGCGCTTCACCGAGCTTGGTGAAATGGCGGTTCCCGGCAAGCCGCTGCTGTCGATCTACGAACCTGGTGGCCTGCGGGTCACCGGCAGCATCCCGCAGTACCGGCTGGCGCAAATGCGCTCGGTACGGCAGGCCAGGGTCGAGTTTCCGGAACTGGGAAGATGGGTCGACGCAACCACCGTCAGTGTTCTGCCGACCGCCGATGCGGCGACACATGTCTCGTCGGTACGCGTCGGTCTGCCGGCCGGAATCGCCGGGGTTGTTCCCGGCATGCATGCGCGGGCGCACTTCGTGATCGGTCGCGCCAACAAGCTGACGGTACCGCAGACAGCCGTCGTCCGACGTGGCGAGGTCGCTGCGGTCTATGTGCAGAACGAGCAGGGGGTGCTGAGCCTGCGCCAGTTGCGTCTCGGCGAAGTGGTCGCGGCCGGCGAGGTTGAGGTGCTGGCCGGGCTGCAGGCTGGCGAGCGTGTGGTTCTCGACCCGGTGAAAGCTGCAATCCAGATCAAATCCGCGCGGCAGCAGGGCAAGTAGCGCGATGGGCATTTCCGGCCGCATTGCCCGCTTCTTCGCCAGTTCGCAAATGACCCCGCTGCTGGCGCTCGTGGCGCTGTTGCTGGGCGTCTTCGCGACGCTGGTCACACCGCGTGAGGAAGAGCCGCAGATCGACGTGACCATGGCCGACGTGCTGATTCCCTTTCCCGGCGCGTCGGTGCGCGATGTCGAGAACCTGGTCGCGACGCCGGCTGAGCAGGTGCTGTCGCGCATGTCGGGAATCGAGCATGTCTATTCGGTGTCACGGCCGGGGCTGGCGGTGGTGACCGTGCAGTTCGCCGTTGGCGTCAAGTATGCCGATGCCGTCGTTCGCCTCTACGATACGGTGCATTCGCATCGCGACTGGCTGGCGCCGAACCTCGGCGTGCTCGAGCCAACGGTCAAGCCGAGAGGCATCGACGACGTGCCGATCGTCTCGCTGACCTTCTGGACGGCCGATCCGGCACGCTCCGCCTTCGACCTCCAGCAGGTAGCGCGTGCCGCCGAGACCGAATTGAAGCGGGTCAAAGGAACCCGTGATGTGTCTACCCTGGGTGGCCCCGATCACGTCGTGCGGGTGTTGATGGACAGCGAACGGATGAACGCCTACGGCGTTACGCCGCAGGATCTGGCGGCAGCGCTGCGCGTCGGCAACGTACTGCAGTCCTCTGGCAGCCTGGTCGCCGGCAACCGCGAAGTACTCGTCCAGACCGGTACCTACCTGGAATCAGCGGCCGACGTCAGGCAACTCGTGGTCGCGGTGCGCGGCAACCCCGGCGCGCGGAAGCTGGTGTTCATGGGCGATGTCGCGCGCGTCGAGGATGGGCCCGATCAGCCAGGCCGCTACGTCTGGCTGGGCAACCGTGATGGCGAGTTTCCGGCAGTGACCGTGCAGATCTCCAAAAAGCCGGGGGTCAACGCCGCCGACGTCGCCACCGCGGTGATCGAGCGCGTCGAATCGCTCAAGGGCACCCTGATTCCCGAGGGAATCGAGGTCACGGTGACCCGTAACTACGGCCAGACGGCGACCGACAAGGCGCAGAAGCTGATCGGCAAGCTGGTCTTCGCCACTGCTTTTGTCGTTGTGCTGGTGTTCTTTGCGCTCGGACGGCGCGAGGCGCTGATCGTCGGCGTCGCGGTCAGCCTGACGCTCGCGGCGACTCTGTTTGCCTCCTGGGCCTGGGGATTCACGCTCAATCGCGTCTCGCTATTCGCGCTGATCTTCTCGATCGGCATCCTGGTCGACGACGCCATCGTGGTCGTCGAAAACATTCACCGCTGGCAGATGCTGCAGCCCGGCAAGCCGTTGCTCGAGATCATCCCGCTGGCGGTCGACGAAGTGGGCGGGCCGACGATTCTTGCCACCTTCACCGTGATCGCCGCACTGTTGCCGATGGCTTTCGTGACCGGCCTGATGGGGCCGTACATGAGCCCGATCCCGATCAACTCGTCATTGGGAATGTTCATCTCGCTGGCCGTCGCCTTCGTCATCACGCCGTGGCTGGCGGCACGCCTGCTGGCCAGCCCGGCGCACGCGGCTGCGCATGATGCCGCCGCTGGCTCGCCGGCCGCTGGCCGGCTCGACCGCCTGTTCCGTCGCCTGCTGTCGCCCTTCCTCGACCCGCAGCACGGCCAGAAGGCGCGCCGCTGGCTGCTGCTTGCCATTCTGCTGTTGATCCTTGGCTCCGTATCGCTCGCCGCGTGGAAGCTGGTCGTGCTCAAGATGCTGCCCTTCGACAACAAGAGCGAGTTCCAGATCGTTCTCGACATGCCGGTGGGTACGCCGCTCGAGGAAACCGCGCGCGTGTTGCGGGAAATCGGCAGCGAGGTGGTGAAGGTCCCGGAAGTGAGCGATTACCAGGCTTACGCCGGTACCGCCAGCCCGATCAACTTCAATGGCCTGGTGCGCCAGTACTACCTGCGGGCGGCCCCGGAACTTGGCGACCTGCAGGTAAACCTGGTGGACCACAAGCAGCGCTCGCGGCAGAGTCACGAAATTGCCACGTCGGTGCGCGATGCGGTCGAGGCGATTGGTCGCCGCGCCGGCGGCAACGCGAAGGTGGTTGAAGTGCCGCCCGGGCCGCCGGTTCTGTCGCCGATCGTCGCCGAGGTCTATGGGCCGGACTACCGCGGCCAGATCGCCGTCGCCAGGGAAGTGCGCCGGTTGTTCGAGGCGGATCCGGATCTGGTGGCGATCGACGATTCGGTCACCGCCGACGGCAGCAAGACGATTCTGCATGTCTTGCAGAACAAGGCGGCGCTGCTCGACGTCGCACAGAGCGACATCGTCGACGTGGTCCGCATGGGCTTGGCCGGCGAAGACGTCACGCCGGTGCATAACACCGATTCGAAGTTCGAAATTCCGGTACGGTTGACCTTGCCCGCCGAGCAGCAGAGTTCGCTCGACGCGTTGCTGAAGCTGCGCGTCCGCTCGCGTGGCGGCCACCTGGTCCCGGTCTCGGAGTTGGTCGAAGTGCGCGAGCTGCCGCGCGAGAAAGCGGTCTACCACAAGGACCTGCTGCCGGTCGTCTACGTTGTCGCCGACATGGGTGGCAAGCTTGATTCACCGCTGTACGGCATGTTTGCTGCGCGCGGAGACATCGTCGGCCGGTCGCTCGACGGCCTCGAAGGCGGTGCCGGTACGCTTGGCGAATACTTCATCCGCCAGCCGGCCGCCCCCGACGCCGGCTACAGCATCAAGTGGGACGGCGAATGGCAGATCACCTACGAGACCTTCCGCGACATGGGCATTGCCTACGGCGTCGGGCTGATCCTGATCTACCTGCTGGTCGTCGCCCACTTCAAGAGCTATCTGGTGCCGCTGATCATCATGGCGCCGATCCCGCTGACCATCATCGGCGTCATGCCGGGGCATGCGCTGCTTGGCAGTCAATACACCGCGACCTCGATGATCGGCATGATCGCACTCGCCGGAATCATCGTCCGCAACTCGATCCTGCTGGTCGATTTCATACGCCAGCAACTCGCCGATGGAGTCGACCTGCGCGAAGCGATCATCCAGTCCGCCGCCGTGCGCGCCAAGCCGATCGCGCTGACCGCGCTGGCGGCGATGCTCGGCGCGCTGTTCATCCTCGACGACCCGATCTTCAACGGGCTGGCGATCAGCCTGATCTTCGGCATTTTCGTCTCCACCCTGCTGACGCTGGTGGTGATCCCGGTGTTGTACTACTTCTACTTTGTCAGATTCGTATTCGCCTTCCTGTGATCTGCGTTTGTCATGTGCTAGAATGCCATACGTCGTGATTGTTTAATCTATTCATGGAGTTGTAAATGACAATGTCAACTCCATTACGTCGATAGCATATCTTCGCTGGTCGCTTCGGCACTCGAGCACTTCGATTCGCACTTCGCGCCCTATCTCCATTGCTTTCGAAGCCGGACCCGTTCGGTAGAAGACACCGCGCGCCGGTATCTGCACGGGCTGTTCCAGAGTTCGCGCCGTAACCTGGAGTGCATGGCGGAAACCGTATCCGACAGCCGCTATCAGCCACTGCATCATATGCTTAGCGAATCCAATTGGGATCGGCGCGCGGTGCGTCGGCAACTGGTGGTCGATGCCAACGCCCACTTCGGCTATCCCAGCGCTCTACTCCTGGACGAGAGCGCGTTCGGGAAGAAGGGAAACATGTCCGCGGGCGTGGCGCGGCAGTGGAACGGTCGCTTGGGGAAGGTCGATAACTGTCAGGTGGGCGTCTTCGCGGCGGTGACGCGCGATGGCGTAGCAAGCGTGGTGGATGCCGACTTGTATCTGCCGGAGAAGTGGGCCAAAGATACGACACGTTGCGAGGCGGTGGGGGTGCCTGAGGAGGCGCAGACGTTCCGCACCAAGGGCGAGATCGCTCTGGACATGGTAATTCGCCTGAGGCGGGAAGGCTTGCACTTCTCTTTCGTCGCCTTTGATGGCGGCTACGGGCACTTGCCCTGGCTGCTCGGGGAACTGGATGTCGAGGGAGAGATCTTCTTCGCTGAGGTGCATTCGGATCAGGCGATCTATCTCCAGGATCCCGCACCCGCGGTGGCGGCTCGTCGTTCGTCGAAGGGTCGAGCGCCCCGTCGGCTGCGG
Organism: Candidatus Accumulibacter necessarius; assembly: GCF_036625085.1. Taxonomy (NCBI): domain Bacteria; kingdom Pseudomonadati; phylum Pseudomonadota; class Betaproteobacteria; genus Candidatus Accumulibacter; species Candidatus Accumulibacter necessarius. Next base: position 473,401 of record NZ_JAZKUM010000002.1, read on the forward strand.
ACCACGGCGGTGCCCATGACGGTGGCCGCGTGGGCAGCCACGCAGTCGGCATCCGCCTGGGGGCGTCTGTCGATCCGTGACGGCGAGAAGGGCGAGGTGATGGCCGACTATCTCACCCAGCGGGTGTGGGTCTGGGACGGCGAGGCGCCGTTGGCGAGCCGTTGGCATCTCCTGGTACGACGGGAACTCGATGGGACGAAACTCAAATTCGGCCTGTCCAATGCCAAGCCCAGGGCGTCTTTGCGCCGCTTGGCGGAAATGCAGGGAGCGCGCCATTTCGTCGAGCAGTCCTTCCGAGAGGCCAAGAGCGCCTGCGGCATGGCCGAGTATCAGGTCCGCCGCTGGCAGGCGTGGCACCATCACATGGCCCTGGTCATGATCGCCACCATGTTCCTGGCCAAGGAGCGCCTGGCCCATCGCGAGACGGCTGAACTGCTCTCCTGCCGTGACTTGATAGAGATCATGCGCCATCGGCTGCCTACCAAGATCGTCACCGACGAAGACCTCGCGGCATCCATCATCGATAGGCATCGACGGCGGCACAAAGCCATGGAATCCGCCTACAGAAAGCAAGCCGCCATGCTCTCAGCATTAGATTGAAAGACAATCTGACAAAGTAGAACTACGCAGCCTTCAGAAAGGAGTACCCAGCATGACGACCGATCGTGCCGTACGCATCATGGCCGGCAGTTTCATCCTGATTTCACTCGCCCTCGGCGTGCCGGAGAGTCCGCTTTTCGTTTCGAAGTACTTCCTGTGGTTTACCGCCTTCGTCGGGGCGAACCTGTTCCAGAGCGGCTTCACCCGGTTTTGCCCGGCCGAGAGCATCATGGTCAAACTTGGCATCAAGCGCCTCGACGAATCGTCCTGCGGGCGCTGACGCGCCAGCCAGACTCGGTCCAGCAGGACTGGGTTGCAGACCGCGTGGTCGGGGGTGTTCCGAACACCGTTTCCCAGGGTGTTGAACCGGGCTTGGTCCGGCCGATCACGGGGCGCGTTCCCGACCGGCTCGGTCGAGAACTGTTCGCCGACGCAAGGCGCAAGACTCGGTAACACGGGCTCAGCGATTGCTCACCGTGCTCAGGGCAATACCCGCAGCCATGAACGATCCGCCCGCAAGCCGGTTGAGCAGGCGCTGTCGCCGCGGGCTGGTCAGCCATAGCCGGAGCGCGGCGCCCCCGTAGACGTAGGCCAGTTGCCAGCTGCTCTCGATGACGTAGAAAGTGACGGCCAGAGCCAGCCATTGCGGCAGTTGCGGCATGTCGGCACGGGTGAACTGCGGAAACAGGGCGGCAAAAAACACAAAGGCTTTCGGGTTACTCATCGCCACCAGAAAGCCCGTCCGAAAGCGCTGCCCGCCGCTGATCGGTGCATCCACGATGGCAGCGGGGGTGCAAGCGGTTTCCCCGACCGGCGCGCACCAGGCTTGATAGCCCAGCCATACCAGGTATCCGGCGCCGGCGTATTTCACCAGAGTAAACACCGTCTCCGACGCCGCCAGCAAGGCGCCCAGCCCGGCAACCGAGGCGGCCATGATCAGGCCCAGCGCGCACAACAGACCGGCCATCGTCGGCAAGGCGCCACGCACGCCAAAACGTATGCCATGGCTCATCGCCAGCAGCATGTTCGGGCCGGGGGTGGCGGAGACAAAAAATACGGTGACGACGAACAGCAGCCAGGTATTCAGATGCACGCACTTCTCCTTGCTATGGCGCAGGAAGCAGTCTAGCGCGTCAGCGCCATGAACAGCTCGGGCAGCTTCTCCGGCAGCCGCTCGATGTTGTCGATCACCGCGTATCGCCCGCCGAAGATATCATGCACGTACTCGTCGGCCTTGCGGTCGAGGCTGATGCAGTAGGTGAATATTCCCTGCTGTTCGAGTTCCCCGACAGACTTGCGGGCGTCTTCGATCAGCAGGCGTTCGTCCTGAACATCGACGTCCGAAGGTTGCCCGTCGGTCAGGATCAGCATCAGCTTCTTCTCGGCTGGCTGCGCCGCGAGATAATGCGCGGCGTGACGCATGGCAGCGCCCATTCGCGTCGAATAGCCCGCCTGCATCGCCGCCAGGCGGCGCTTGACGGGGTCGCCCCAGCCCTCGCTGAAGCCCTTGAGATGCAGGTAACGCACGTCGTGCCGGGTGTCCGAATGAAAACCCGCAATTGCCAACGGATCGCCAAGTTGTTCTATGGCCCAGGCCAGCAGGGACACCGCCTCCTGACTCAGTTCGAGCACCGTCTGCTCGCCGTTGCCAACCCTGACCTTGTCGCTCAGCGACTCGGAGAGGTCGAGCAACAGCAGCACGGCGAGGTTACGCCCGTTCGTACGATGGCTCATGTTGATCCGCGGGTCGGGCGTGGCGCCGCTCTTGAAGTCGATCAACGAGCGGATGGCAATGTCCAGATCCAGTTCGCTGCCATCCTCCTGGTAGCGGACGCGCAGCCTGTCCTGCGGGCGCAGCAGATCGAGCAGGCGTTTCAGGCGCCGCGCCAGCGCCGCGTGCTTGTCGAACAGGCGATCGATCAGCGCGGCCTCCCCCGACGGATGGAGCGATTCGTAAAGGCTGACCCAGTCGGGTCGGTAGGTCTGGCTCTGATAGTCCCACTCGGGGTAGTGGCGCGGCGGCAGCCGGTCGACTTCGGCCGCAGCGGTCGTTGGTCGCGGCTCGAACATCTCCTCGTCGTCGCTGAGTTCGTGGAATCGCCAGAGGTGACGGTTATCGTCGCGGTAGGTGATCACCGTGTCGGCGAAATGGACGTTCGCCAGCTGGTCGCTCTGCCGGCGGGTGCGCGCGACATAGGCGAGCGCGAGCGTGGCGACCGCCTCGCTGCTTGCTTCGCCGCTGGCCATCGTCTGCGCGAAGCGCTCGACAAACTCGCGCAGCGCCGCGTCCTGGTAGCCGTGCGCGGGGTCGAGGAGCGCGCGCGAGAGCATCGCCAGTCGATGGCGCAGGCAGGAATGCGTTGCGGCGTTACAGGCGCCTTCAACGGGTGTGGGGTGCAGGGCGAGAAAAATGCGGTGCAGCCCCGGGTATTGCCGCAGGATCAGCCTTTCGATGCGGCTGTCTTCGAACATCTCGATCGCCATGCGCTGCATCGGGCTGAAGTTGTCCGCGAACAGCGGTGTGCTCCAGCGGCGGTGACCAGCGATGTGCGCCAGGCTCGCCCGGTAGCGGTCGATCCCGCTCACGCCCAGGGCGTCGTCGAGGACGTCAGGCAGGCGAATTCCGGACGCGTCGTAGTAGGGGAGCAAAGGCGCAGACGCATCCGCCTGCGCTGAATGTCCGGTCGGGTCAGCGCTGCTGGCGTACGGTACCAGCTGGGCGCTGTCACCCCAGAGTCCCCGCAGGCAGAGGTCGAGCAGGTGTTCGTGATCGACCAGCAAGGTACCGTGCCGTTCGCGCTGGAAGACCGCGCGGCTGTCGGCTGACTGCAGGCTGAAGTAGGCGCGCTGGCGGTCGGGGTGGTTGCCGTAGTTGCGGATGCCGTAGTCGACCCAGTTCTGCAGTCCACCGATCGCCAGGCCGTTGAGCAGGATCGGTGCCTGCGCAAGGAAGTCGGGCAGGCCGTGGCTGGCGAAACTCTTGTGGATGCCGTGGATCGAGCCGCTGGTGCGCTCCATCAGATCAAGCGTGAGATCGAGGTAGTGCTGCATCTGCTCGCGCGAGGGAAGCCGGCGGGCGACCGCGGCCAGCGTCTGGAGGAAGGGGGTGATCGCCTTGCCGTTTGGCGATTTCCAGATCAGCTGGAGGGTGTGATTGATCGCCGGCAGCGCGTCTTCGCCAAGGATGCCGGCGGTCGACGGCCATTCTTCGAGGAAGGTGAGTAGCGGTTCGACACCACGCCCCATGCGGCCGAGGAAGCGCCCGCACTCGAGGTAGGCGCTGACGCCGGCGGGCGAGAGGACACGCAGCGCGTCGAGCAGGCAGGCTTCGAAGACTTCACCGACCTGCGGGAAACGGCAGTCGAGTTGCGCGCGGTATGCCGCCAGGCGTTCGGGCCAGGCGGCATCCGGGCTCTCGGGGGAGGGCATGGCAGCCGTTTGCGGCTCAGGCGAACGTGGCGTCGATCGCGTGATCGAGAGTGTCGCGGATGTCGCGGTCGTCGGTGATCGGTCGTACCAGTGCCATCCGGCAGGCGTCGTGCGGGGTAACGCCGCCCTTGATCAGCGTCGCCGCGTAGACCAGGAGGCGTGTCGAGATGCCTTCGTCGAGGCCGTGCCCCCGCAGGCGGCGGGCGACAGCGCCGATGCTTACGAGTTGCGCAGCGGTGGTCGCATCGATGCCGCTTTCGCTGACCAGGATCGTTGTTTCGAGGGCAGCATCGGGGTAGTCGAACTCGAAGGCGGCGAAGCGCTGCTTGGTCGACTGCTTGAGGTCCTTCATCAGGCTCTGGTAGCCCGGGTTGTACGAGATGACCAGCTGAAAATCGGCGTGGGCGTGGATCAGTTCGCCCTTTTTGTCGAGCGGCAGCGTCCGTCGGTGGTCGGTCAGCGGGTGAATCACCACCGTCGTGTCCTGACGCGCTTCGACGATTTCGTCCAGGTAGCAGATCGCGCCGATACGCGCAGCGGTGGTCAGAGGGCCGTCGAGCCAGCGTGTGCCGTTGGCTTCGAGCAGGTAGCGGCCGACGAGGTCCGAGGCGGTCATGTCTTCGTTGCAGGCAACCGTGATCAGCGGCTTGCCGAGTTTCCAGGCCATGTATTCGATGAAGCGCGATTTGCCGCAGCCGGTCGGTCCCTTGACCATCACGGGCAACCGCGCCGCGTAAGCGGCCTCATAGAGCGCCACCTCATTCCGCTGCGGCTGGTAGAAAGGTGCTTGAAAAACCTTGAACTGCTCCCTGTCGGTCATTGCCTGTCCCCTGTCTGCAGCGCTGCTAGGGAGCGTGCTCCCGACCGCTGTTCCCGGCCAACCACCCCTTGCTGTGCCCTTGAACCTGAAGCCTGGCCGCTTCTAGCGATGGACGCCGAGCTTCTCGCGCCAGCCCGGATAAAGCATGTCGGCGTCGCCCGGGAAGGACTCGAAAGCACGGGCAAATTCCTTGTGCTGCCTGGCCCACTCGATCGGGTCGGCACCCGCCTTCCAGCACTCGTAGGCCTGACGCAGCGAAATGGCCCCTGCCGCCGGGCTGTCGATGTGACCGTAAGAGCCGCCGCCGGAAGTGTTGATGACGTTGCCGTGGCCAAGATTGGCAAAGAAGCCGGGCAGACGCAGCGCGTTCATGCCGCCGGAGATGATCGGTGTGGTCGGCTTCATGCCGTACCATTTCTGATGATAGGCCGGACCCTGGTACTCGTCGCGCTCGATGACGTAAGCGATCGCGCGATCATCGGCGCTGCCCTCCATCTTGCCGTAACCCATCGTGCCGACGTGAATTCCCGAGGCACCCTGCAGACGCGACATCTTGGCCAGCACGTAGGCATCATAACCGCGCTTGGAACTCGGCGAGGTGACCGCGCCGTGGCCGGCACGGTGGTAATGCAGGTACTGGTTGGGATATTGCCGGCGCGCAGTGGTCACCATGCCGGGGCCGCCGACGTAGCCGTCAACCAGGAAGGCGACCTTGTCGGCATCGGGGCCAAAGGTCTCGAGAATATAGTCGGCACGCGCGCACATCTCGTAGTGGTCGTCGGCGGTGATGTTGGCCGAGAACAACTTGGCTTGTCCCGTCTCATCCTGTGCCCGCTTCATGGCGTCGTACACCAGGGGCATGACCTTTTTCATCGGGGCAAACACCTGGTTGCCTTGCGGTTCGTCATTCTTGATGAAGTCGCCGCCGAGCCAGAACTGGTAGGCAGCCTTGGCAAAGGGCTCCGGCCGCAGGCCAAGCTTTGGTTTGATGATCGTGCCGGCGATATAACCGCCGTCCTTGATCGGGCGACCAAGAATCCGCCACATGTCGGAGATATCCTTGGCCGGGCCGTCGAAGAGCTGGATGGCGCGTTCGGGCATGTAGAAATCGTAGATCTTCGCGTGCTCGATGTCGCCCATACCCTGATTGTTGCCGATGACCAGCGTCAGGAAGGAAACGATCATCATCCGCCCGTCGGTGACATTGCGGTCGAAGAGATCGAGCGGATAGGCGATGCGCATCTCTTCGCTCGGTTCGTCGATCAGATAGACCAGTGCGTCGACCCCGCGGGTGAAATCGTCGGTGGTGCATACCTCGACGTTTGTCCCGGTGGACGACTCGGCGGCAAAGTGGGCGGCGGCCTGCAGATAGTCATAGCCAGCTTTCGGCTTCATCTTGTAAGCCACCAGGATGTGCTTGCCACCCTTGATCAGGTCTTCTTCCCTGAGGCTGAGGTCGGCGTAACGATTCGATTGATCCATGCTTGTCTCCGAGTTAATGAGGGTGAAGAGGCTGCCTTGCCGGGTCGTGCGACAAGTTGCCCTTCTGAAGTCATCCCGTTCGCGTTGCAAGTTCAGTTGAGACAAGTGTAGGCAGCGTTATAGATTATTAAAAGTTAAACTTTTTTCTGCAGACCGTTAGCTTTGGTTTGTGTTATCAGTGGTCAAGGACAGGCGGGCCGGGATCCTGCTCGCTGCGGCCTGGCGCTGCTCGGTAGCCACCTCGACGGCACGGTAACGGGGAGTGGCAAACCGCCCTGTTTTAGCGGATAATTTGGCCATGCGACCAAACTTCCTTCCACGGACTGGCGAATCATCGTGCCCGCTACGTTTACCCCCCTGACCAGCGTCATTCGCGCCCTTGCCATGGACGCGGTCCAGCAAGCCAACTCCGGCCACCCCGGTATGCCGATGGGGATGGCTGAGATCGCAGAAGTTCTCTGGCGCCGCCATCTGCGCCACAACCCTGGGAATCCCTTCTGGCCAGACCGTGACCGTTTCGTACTCTCGAACGGTCATGGCTCGATGCTGATCTACACCCTGCTGCATCTCACGGGTTACGATGTCGCGATCGATGACCTGAAGAATTTCCGTCAGTTTCGCTCGAAGACTCCCGGTCACCCCGAAGTCGGTCACACCCCCGGCGTCGAAACCACCACTGGCCCGCTCGGCCAGGGCCTCGCCAACGCGGTCGGTATGGCGATTGCCGAAAAGGTGATGGCTGCCGAATTCAACCGCCCAGAACACGAGATCGTCAACCACTGGACGTATGTCTTCCTCGGTGACGGCTGTCTGATGGAAGGCGTTTCGCATGAAGCCTGCTCGCTGGCGGGGACCCTCGGACTCGGCAAGCTGATCGCTCTCTACGACGATAATGGCATCTCGATCGACGGTCATGTCGAGGGGTGGTTCACCGACGACACTCCAAAGCGTTTCGAGGCCTACGGCTGGCAGGTCATCGCAGACATCGACGGGCACGACAGCCAGGCCATCGACAAAGCGCTGCTCGACGCTCGCGCTGACAAAGGCCGGCCAACGCTGATCTGCTGCAAGACGCGGATCGGCCTCGGCTCACCGAACAAGGTCGGGACCCACGATGTCCACGGTGCGCCGCTCGGGGCGGCGGAGATCGCCGAGGCACGCAGCCACATCGGCTGGCAACATGCCCCCTTCGAGATCCCCGACGAGGTTTACGCGCAGTGGGACGGTCGCATGCGCGGCAACGTGTTCGAAAGCAACTGGAACGTCCGCTTCGCCAGCTATCGGGCCGCTTTTCCCGAGCTTGCCGCCGAGTTTTCCCGTCGCATGCGCGCTGAGCTGCCGGCTGACTGGACGGCGTACGCCGCACGGACGCTGGCCGAGATCGCCGCGAGGGGCGACAACATCGCGACCCGCAAGGCTTCGCAGAATGCGATTGAGGTTTTCGCACCGCACTTGCCAGAGCTGATTGGTGGCTCGGCCGATCTTGCCGGCTCCAACCTCACGCTCTGGAAGGGCTCGAAGGGGGTCAGCCGAAGTGAAGGTGGCAACTATCTCTATTATGGCGTCCGCGAATTCGCGATGACGGCGATTGCCAACGGCCTTGCATTGCACGGCGGCCTGATTCCCTACACCGCAACCTTCCTCGTTTTCTCCGACTACGCACGTAGTGCCATCCGCATGGCCGCGCTGATGAAGCTGCGCCAGATCATGGTCTATACCCATGATTCCATCGGTCTCGGCGAAGATGGTCCGACCCATCAGCCGATCGAACACGTGGCCTGCCTGCGTCTGATTCCCAATGTGGACGTCTGGCGTCCGGCCGACGCCAGCGAAACGGCCGTCGCCTGGGTGGCCGCGATTGAGCGCGCCGATGGTCCGACGATTCTCGCACTCTCGCGGCAGAACCTGCCGACGATCACCACCGGTGTGACACCCGAGCGTATGCGTTGCGGCGCCTACGTGCTCACCGACTGCGCAACGCCGCAGGTGGTGCTGATCGCAACCGGATCCGAGGTCAAGCTGGCCCTTGACGCCCGCCAGGCACTTGTTGCTGATGGCATGGCTGTGCGCGTGGTTTCGATGCCCTGCGCCGAAGTGTTCGACCGCCAGGACGCCGCATACCAGGAATCCGTCCTGCCGCGAGCGGTACCGCGTGTCGCCATTGAGGCCGGAGTGAGCAGTTTCTGGTCTAAGTATGTTGGACTCGACGGTGCCGTTGTCGGCATCGATCGTTTTGGAGAGTCGGCACCCGCCGGCCAGTTGTTTGACTTTTTCGGTTTCACGGTGGCCAACGTGGTCAAGACCGTGAAATCCCTGTTGTAATTTTTCAAGGAGACCGTTTCATGACAATCAAGGTTGGAATCAATGGCTTTGGCCGTATAGGCCGGATGGTATTTCGCGCGGCAGTTCAGGACTTCCCGGATATCGAGATTGTCGGTATCAACGACTTGCTCGAACCCGATTACCTGGCGTACATGCTCAAGTATGATTCGGTACATCGCCGCTTCCAGGGCACCATCTCGGTCGACGGCAACACGCTGGTCGTCAATGGCAAGAAAATCCGCCTGACCGCCGTCAAGGACCCGGCAGAACTGAAATGGAATGAAGTCGGTGCGGACGTCGTCGTCGACTCGACCGGCCTCTTCCTTACCACCGAATCGTGCCAGAAGCATATCGCCGCCGGTGCCAAGAAGGTCATCCAGAGCGCTCCGAGCAAGGACGATACGCCAATGTTCGTCTTCGGCGTCAATTCCGATAGCTATGCCGGTCAGACGATCATCTCGAATGCGTCGTGCACCACCAACTGCCTGGCCCCTGTCGCCAAGGTGCTGCATGACAACTGGGGCATCAAGCGTGGCCTGATGACCACGGTACACGCTGCGACGGCCACCCAGAAGACCGTCGATGGCCCGTCCAACAAGGACTGGCGCGGTGGCCGCGGTATCCTCGAGAACATCATCCCGTCCTCGACCGGTGCCGCCAAGGCTGTCGGCAAGGTCATCCCCGAGCTGAACAAGAAGCTCACCGGCATGGCCTTCCGCGTGCCCACTTCCGACGTATCGGTCGTCGACCTGACGGTCGAGCTGAGCAAGGAAGCCACTTACGAGCAAATCTGCGCCGCCATGAAGGCAGCCTCGGAAGGTCCGATGAAGGGCGTTCTCGGGTACACGAACGAAAAAGTGGTGGCCACCGATTTCCGTGGCGAGAGCTGCACGTCGGTGTTTGACGCAGAAGCCGGGATGGCCCTCGACGGAACTTTCGTCAAGGTTGTCTCGTGGTATGACAACGAGTGGGGCTACTCCTGCAAGGTGCTGGAGATGGTCCGCGTAATGACCAAGTAGCCAGCCAGGGGCGCCTTCGGGCGCCCCTGATGCGCTCGCTTCCCGATCGCGCGTTGGCCACGTCGCATCGTTGGCAGATTCTTCCGGTATTTTCTGCGTTGATGGAAACTACCGTACTTGCGCCCCTCCGGTTGGGCTCATAGAATCCGAAACCCACTCAAGCATTGCCGCAGAAGCAGACCGTGCACTCCCCGCTTTTTCGCGCTGATCAGGGCCGTGGCCACCCCCACCGCCCGCTCGAGGGAGTTCTGCAGGAATAGGAAACCCATGTATCGAGATACCAAGATCGTTGCCACCCTCGGTCCGGCGTCATCCAGCGCCGAAGTGCTGGAGCGCATGTTTCGCGCCGGCGTCGATGTCGTTCGCCTCAACTTTTCTCATGGCAAGCCGGAGGAGCATGTCGCGCGAGCACGACTCGTACGTGAGGTGGCCGCACGTATCGGGCGGCCGGTTGGCATTCTCGCCGATCTCCAGGGGCCCAAGATCCGCGTCGGGAAATTCGCCGACGGCAAGACCTGGCTTGAGCAAGGCGCTCACTTCATTCTCGATGCCCGATGCGATCTGGGCAATAACGAGCGCGTCGGTCTCGACTACAAGGACCTGACCCGTGACGTCTCGGCCGGCAGCGTCCTGCTGCTTGACGATGGTCGCATCGTGCTTGATGTGCAGCGAGTCGTCGGCTCGGAGATCTTCACCGTCGTTCGCCACGGTGGTGAACTCTCGGACAACAAGGGCATCAATCGCCAGGGAGGTGGCCTCTCGGCACCGGCGCTGACCGCCAAGGACATGGAAGACATCCGCACGGCAGCCAGCATCGAGGTTGATTTTGTCGCTGTCTCCTTCCCCAAGAGTGCGGCCGACATGTACATGGCCAAGCAACTGATCCATGCCGCCGGGGGGCAGGCGCAGACCATTGCCAAGATCGAGCGCGTCGAAGCCGTGGCGGCTCTCGAAGAGATCATTGCTTCCTCGGACGGCATCATGGTGGCGCGTGGGGACCTCGCGGTCGAAGTCGGTGATGCCGCCGTGCCCGCTCTACAGAAGCGCATGATTCACCTGGCGCGCGAAAAGAACAAGCTGGCGATCACGGCAACCCAGATGATGGAGTCGATGATTCTCTCGCCGGCCCCGACGCGAGCCGAAGTCTCGGATGTTGCCAACGCCGTGCTCGACGGAACGGACGCAGTCATGCTCTCCGCCGAAACGGCTTCCGGCAGGTATCCCGTTGAAACGGTCGAAGCGATGGCGCGGATCTGCCAGGCGGCAGAGCGGTCGGCTGAAGTGACGCTCGACAGCGCGTTTCTCAATCAGGTGTTCACGCGCATCGACCAGACCATCTCCCTGGCAGCGATCTGGACCGCGCATCACCTCAAGGTCAAGGCCATCGCTGCGCTCACCGAGTCGGGTGCGACCGCCCTGTGGATGAGCCGTCTCAACTGTGGCGTTCCGGTTTACGCACTGACCCCGCGATCTGATGCAGTGACCAGGATGAGCCTTTATCGGGCGGTGTTCCCCTTGTTCATGACCCAGCGTCCGACCACCCGCGATGAACTGCTGCACGACGCGGAGCAACTGCTGATGAATGCGGGAATCGTCGAAAAGGGAGATTTCATCGTGCTCACCGCCGGGGATCCGATGGGCACCAGCGGCGGCACCAATACGCTCAAGATCGTTCGCGTTGGCGATCAACAGCCCTACAAGGTCTAGGCCGAAAGCAGGGCGAGCGACCTGATCGCCCGGCTGTTGGCCAGAAATGCAGTTTTTGGGAAGAAGCGCCAGCCGCTTCCCGCGCTCGGGCAACCGGGCAATCACTGGAGAAAACACTCATGCCAATCGTATCGATGCGTCAATTGCTGGACCACGCCGCCGAGAACGGCTATGGTCTGCCCGCTTTCAACGTCAACAACATGGAACAGGTATGGGCCATCATGGAAGCCGCCGCTGAAGTCGACGCGCCGGTGATCATGCAGGCTTCCGCCGGTGCCCGCAAGTACGCCGGCGAGCCCTTCCTGCGCCACCAGATCTTGGCCGCGCTCGAAGCCTACCCTCAGATCCCGATCGTCATGCACCAGGATCATGGCCAGTCGCCCGCGGTTTGCATGAGCGCGATCCGCTCCGGCTTCTCGTCAGTGATGATGGATGGATCCCTCATGGCTGACGGCAAGAGCGTCGCCTCTTATGAATACAACGTCGACGTCACCCGCAAGGTGGTCGAATTCGCGCACGCCATCGGCGTCTCCGTCGAAGGTGAACTGGGGGTCCTTGGTTCGCTGGAAACCATGCGCGGGGACAAGGAAGATGGTCACGGCGCCGAAGGTCACATGACGCGTGAGCAACTGCTGACCGATGTCGAGCAGGCAGCAGACTTTGTCAAACTGACGCAGTGCGACGCGCTGGCAATCGCCATCGGCACCTCGCATGGCGCCTACAAGTTCACCAAGAAGCCGACCGGCGATATCCTCGCCATCGACCGCATCAAGGAGATTCACCAGCGTATCCCGAATTGCCACCTGGTGATGCACGGATCTTCATCGGTGCCGCAGGAACTGCTCGCCGAGATTCGCGAGTTTGGCGGCGACATGAAGGAGACCTACGGCGTCCCGGTCGAAGAGATCGTCACCGGCATCAAGCACGGTGTGCGCAAGGTGAACATCGACACCGACATCCGTCTGGCAATGACCGGTGCCATCCGCCGTTACTTCGCCGAGAACCCGTCGAAGTTCGATCCGCGCGACTACCTCAAGCCGGCTCGCGAGGCAGCCAAGAAGATCTGCCGCGCCCGGTTCGAGGCTTTCGGTACGGCCGGCCAGGCCAGCAAGATCAAGGTGATCCCGCTCGACAAGATGGCCGAGCGTTACAACAGCGGCGAGCTGAAGCAGACCGTTCGCTGATCGTTTGCCAGAGGCCGCGGCGCGCCAGCCGGGTGTCGCAGCCACTCCTGGATTCATGGTGAGCAACGCCGTCCACCCGAGAGTCGAACTCGCCGCACATCCACTGCGCGAGCTACTGAACGACGAGTTTCACGCCCGCCCGCCATTGCCGCTGACCAGTCCGGTGCTGGTTTCGCACCTGGTGTTAACGCAGGACTCGGCGGTATTGGCGGGCGAGCGGAACCGGCTCTGCCGACTCGCCCAGACCCATGCCGGCAAGCTGCTCACCAGTTCCGACACCTGCCTGGTTTTCGATGGCGGACCTTTCCTGCTCCGCTGGGAGTTGCACACCGAGTTTTCAAGCTACACTGTTTTTCGTTCGCTGCCGTCTGGCGAGCCGCGGAATGCCGAAGCAACCGCGCTCGACGTGCTGCCGACCGAGTGGCTGCGGACACTGCCGGGGCAGATGATCGTCGCTACCCATGTCGAGTTGCGTTCGAGCGGTGAGTTGTCCCCGCACTCGGTCACCGCCTCCCTGACGCCGACAGGACGCCAGATGGTCGCCGCGCAGGTGGCTGACCGAGCCGCCTGGGTGTTCACCGACTTTATTTTCGACCAGGGCTTTTCGCGCTTCGTCGTGCTCGATGTTTCACTGACGCAAAGGCAGGCCGGTCGGACGGTGCAGCGGCTGCTGGAAATCGAGACCTATCGCTTGCTGGCCCTGCTCGCGCTGCCAGTCGCCAAGGAAGTCGGCGGTTGGCTGACGGGCGCTGAGAAGCAGCTGGCTGAAATGGTTGATCATATCGGCCAGGCCAACTCGCCGGCCGATGAACGCGAGGTACTCGCCGATCTGACCCGACTCGCCGCCGAGGTCGAGCACTCGGTCGCCCGGACCACCTTCCGCTTTGGCGCGGCACGCGCCTACCATGATCTGGTGATGCAGCGCATCGACGAACTGCGCGAGATTCGTGTTGTCGGCTGCCCGACCTTTCACGAAATCATGCAGCGCCGCCTGCTGCCGGCGATGCACACCTGCATCGCGATGGCCAACCGCCAGGACGACCTGTCCGACCGTCTGGCGCGCACCAGCCAGCTCTTGCGAACCCGGGTCGATGTTGAACTCGAACGTCAGAATCAGGAGCAGCTGACGCAGATGAACCGGCGTGCCAGACTGCAGTTGCGCCTGCAGGAGACCGTCGAGGGTCTGTCCGTGGTCGCCATCACTTACTATGCTTCGCAACTCGTGCACTATCTTGCCAAGGGCGGCAAGATGCTGTTCCCGGAGATCTCGCCGGAAATCGCCGCCGCCGTCTCGATCCCGCTGATTGCCGGTTTTTTGATGCTCGGTATCCGGCGGATGCGCAGGAGACTGCGCCAAGCGGAAGACAGCGAACACTGAGCACTGGCGGCCAACGGGGTCAAGGCCCTCCGACCGGGCAGCGATCTGCCCTATAATCGCAGCGCTCCCGCCCCCTGTCTGAATTTCCTTTCTCTCAACGGATCAAGCACGTGACCGCAGCCCTCTTTGAATCGACGATCGCCAGTCTGCCTCTGCTCGGCCGCGGCAAGGTGCGAGATATCTATGCGATCGGCACCGACCGGCTGCTGATCGTGACCAGCGACCGCATTTCGGCCTTTGACGTCATTCTGCCGGACCCGGTGCCGGGCAAGGGCAAGGTGCTGACCCGGCTGGCCAGCTTCTGGTTCAGCAAGCTTGCCGCGATCGTCCCCAACCAGCTGACCGGCATCGATCCGGAAACGGTGGTCGCTGCCAGCGAGCGTGAGCAGGTTCGTGGCCGGGCTCTGGTCGTCAAGCGACTGCGGCCGCTGCCGATCGAGGCGGTGGTTCGTGGCTATCTGATCGGCTCGGGGTGGAAGGACTACCAGGCCAGCGGCAGCGTTTGCGGAATCCCTCTGCCGGCAGGACTCCGCCTGGCGAGCCGGCTGCCGCAACCGATCTTCACCCCGGCGACCAAGGCGGCAATCGGCGATCACGATGAAAACATCTCTTTCGCGCGCGCGCAGGCCGACTGCGCGGCTGTGCTCGCCGACCTTCTGGCGGCCAGTGGCAAGAGCGGCGAGGCGGTCGCCACGCAGGCGCGCGACGCCGCCATCGCACTGTACACTGCTGCCGCCGGGCATGCCGCTGCGCGCGGAATCATCATCGCCGACACCAAGTTCGAGTTCGGCCTCGACGCTGCCGGTACGCTGCACCTGATCGATGAAGCGCTGACCCCGGATTCGTCGCGTTTCTGGCCAGCCGACGACTATCACGAAGGCAGCAATCCGCCGTCCTACGACAAGCAGTACCTGCGCGACTATCTGGAGACGCTTGACTGGAACAAGCAGGTGCCAGGTCCCCGGCTGCCGCCCGCGGTGCTTGCCGGAACCCGTGCCAGGTATGTCGAGGCCTGCGAGCGCCTGACTGGCGAAACCTTCGTCGATTGAACGGCTTGCCAGTGCCACCACCACGAGACGTCCATCCACACCCCTCAGCAAGGAGAACGCATGGGTCTGGAGCCAACTCCCCCTGACCGCGGTCACGCGCCGCCCAAAGTCCGCAGCGTCTCGGTGGGTCGACCATTTGTCTGGTTGGCGGCCGGCTGGCGTGATCTTCGCGCCAACCCGATTGCCAGTCTGGCCTACGGCCTGCTGTTCGCGATTGCCGGCGACCTGATCACGATTTTCGCCTGGCGCAATGGACATTTGTTCATTGTCGCAACGTCGGGCTTTTTCCTGATTGCCCCGCTGCTGGCCGGCGGACTTTACGAGATCAGCCGGAGACTCGAAGCTGGGCAGTCGTCGACCTTCTTCGTCTCCCTGGCCGGTGGCCGGCGAAACAGCGTGGAGCTGGCCAAGCTAGGGCTGCTGTTGGGGGTCATTGGCTTCGCCTGGGAACGCATCTCGACGATGCTGTTCGCTTTCCTCGCACCGAACATTGCCCCCGATCTGCTCGCACTGCTGGCCGAGGTCCACCTGTCCACGGACCACCGCGACCTGCTGTTGATCTGGATCCTGACCGGCGGCACGCTGGCGCTGATGGTCTTTGCCATCACGGTGGTCTCGGTACCCCTGCTGCTCGATCGCAAGACCGACTTCATCACCGCCATGCGCACCAGTCTGCGCACCGTTGATGCCAACGTTCTGGTCATGATTTTGTGGGGTGCGATCGTGGTCACGCTGACCGCAATCGGTTTTCTCACCCTCTTCTTCGGACTGATCGTTCTCATGCCGCTGATCGGCCACGCTTCATGGCACGCCTATCGCGACCTTGTAGAATAGGCGCAAAGCCGTGCTCCGCTCTTCTCAAACCACGGACTCCCCGATGACCGTCAACCAACTGCAAGAAACCCCACTGCTGAACCCGCTGCTCGACTTCGCCGGCCTGCCTCGCTTCGACGCGATTGTCCCGAGCGACGTGCAACCGGCGATCAGCCAGTTGCTCGATCACTGCCGCGCCCTTGTGGCTCGCCTGAGCTCCGACGCCGTTGCTGCGACCTGGGCTGATTTCGCCGCGCCACTGGGCGATGGCTTTGAGCAATTGTCGCGCGCCTGGGGAATCGTCGGTCATGTTCACTCGGTTAACGACGTCCCGGCGTGGCGCGACGCCTACAACGGCATGCTGCCCGAGGTGTCCCGCTTCTACGCCGAGGTCGGCCAGAACGTCAAGCTCTTCGCGAAGTACAAGGCGATCGCCGGGAGCGCGGAATACGCTGGTCTGTCGGCCGCCCAGCGTCGGGTCATCGAAAACGAGCTGCGCGATTTTCGCCTCAGCGGAGCGGAGCTGGCCGAGGACAGCAAGCCGCGCTTTCAGGCGATTTCCGAGGAGCTGGCGCAGCTTTCGGCCAAGTTCTCCGAGAACCTGCTCGACACCACCAACGCCTTTGCCGAGCTGGTGACCGACGAGGCCGAACTCGCAGGCTTGCCTGACGATGCTCGGCAAGCCGCCCGCGAGGCCGCAGAACAGGAGGGCAAGAGTGGCTGGAAGTTCACCCTGCACATGCCTTCCTACCTGCCGGTGATGCAATACGCCGACAGTCGACGCCTGCGCGCTGCGATGTACCGGGCGTACGCGACACGCGCCGCCGAATTCGGCGCCGTCGAACTCGACAATACGCCGCTGATCCGCCGGATTCTTGAACTGCGCCGGGAGCAGGCGCAGATGCTCGGCTACGCCAACTTTGCCGAAGTCTCGCTGGTACCGAAGATGGCCGAATCGGTACCGCAGGTGCTGTGTTTCCTGCGCGATCTGGCGGTTAGGGCGAGGCCCTTTGCCGAGAAGGACGTTGCCGACCTGCGTGCCTTCGCCCGAGACCAGCTCGCTCTCGCGACGATGGAGCCTTGGGATATCGGCTACGTTTCCGAAAAGTTGCTGCAGGCACGTTATGCCTTCTCCGAGCAGGAAGTGAAGCAGTACTTCACTGAGGACAAGGTTCTCGCCGGATTATTCAGCGTCATCGAAAGCCTGTTCGGCGTTCACCTCAAGCCTGACTGCGCGCCGGTATGGCACGAAGACGTCCGCTTCTTCCGCATCGAAACGCCAGCCGGTGAGCTGGTCGGACAGTTTTACCTCGACCTTTATGCCCGTCCAACGAAGCGTGGCGGTGCCTGGATGGACGAGGCCATTGGTCGCCGCAGAATCAGACAAGAGTCGCTCGCTACCAGCAGTAAAGGCATTCAAAGGCCGGTCGCCTATCTCAATTGCAACTTCTCGCGACCAATCGGCGAGAGGGATGGCAAGGCGCGGCCTGCAATCTTCACACACGACGAAGTCAGTACGCTCTTCCACGAGACCGGGCATGGCCTGCACCACCTGTTGACGCAGGTCGACGAACTGGGCGTCGCCGGCATCCATGGCGTCGAGTGGGATGCCGTCGAGTTGCCATCGCAATTCATGGAGAACTACTGCTGGGAGTGGCGTGTTCTGGAGGGCATGACCGGCCATATCGATACCGGCCAGCCGCTGCCACGCGCCCTGTTCGACAAGATGCTTGCGGCGAAGAACTTCCAGAGCGGCCTGCAGACGCTCCGCCAGGTGGAGTTTTCGCTCTTCGACCTGCTGTTGCACAGCGACTACGATCCGGCAGGCGAACGCAGCGTGCTCGAACTGCTGGCCGACGTCCGGCGCGAAGTGGCCGTCCTGGTACCACCCGAATGGCACCGCTTCCCGAACAGCTTCGCGCACATCTTCGCCGGGGGTTACGGCGCCGGCTACTACAGCTACAAGTGGGCCGAGGTCCTTTCGGCCGACTGCTACGGCGCTTTTGAGGACGCCGGTAACCCGTTCGATCAGGCCACCGGACGGCGCTTCCTGAGCGAGATACTTTCGGTCGGCGGCAGCCGTTCGGCGATCGACAGCTTTCGTGCCTTCCGCGGCCGCGAGCCCCAGGTCGACGCCTTGCTCCGACACAGCGGCATGATCACTGCCTGATTATCGAGGACCTGCAGCATGTTCACTTCAGCTCCCACGCGCGTCGCCGGAATGGCCGCACTTGCCGCTCTCCTGCTGGCCAGCCCGGCCGTCAGCGCAGAGACCACTTACCGCTGGACCGACCCAAACACGGGCCGCACAGTGATCTCCGACCTGCCGCCGCCGCCGGGAGTCAGGCAGGTCACCAAGTACACGACGACCATCGGCGGTGGCGAGCGGCAACCCTCGTATGCCGTTCGCCAGGCGAGCGAGAAGTTCCCGGTGGTGCTCTATACCAGTGCCGGTTGCGGCGATCCGTGCAAGCAGGCGCGTGCCCTGCTCAATGCCCGTGGCGTTCCTTTCGCCGAGAAAGTACTGGAGAGCGAGGAGGATCTGACGGAACTCGGCCGGCAACTCGGCGGGGAAGCCCAGCTACCCAGCATCAGCGTCGGCCGGCAAAGCGCTCGGGGCTTCGAACCCACGAAATGGAACGATCTCCTTGACGCGGCCACCTATCCGGCCACTGCTCCCTATCGCGCCAGGACCCCGGAAAAGCGTCCTGAGTGATTTTCTCCCCTGAGACATGAGGCAACACGATTGAATCAGGGCGGAGAAGGCGCGCGATCCCGCGCTGCAACTGTACGCGGCAGCTGAGCGGTCTCAAACGTGGTTTCTAGCGCTCGGCGCCACTGCAAGAGCCCTGGCAGAAAATGAAACGGCCCGGAAGCATGCGCTCCCGGGCCGTTTGCCGATCAGGCCGTCGGAAGTAACTGTTGCTTAGTGACCCGATGCCGAGGAAGAGCCAACGCCCGTTTCCGAACGAACCTTCTGCGCCGGATAGAGCGAGCGCTCAAGCTGCGCCTGCTTGCTGTTGTCCATCTTGGAAACCAGATAGATCACCAGGAAAGCTGCCGTCATCGAGAACAGGGCCGGTGAAGAGTAGGGGAACAGCGCGCTGCCCTTCGGGTTGTGGAGGACCGCTTCCCAAACCGAGGCGGAAAGGATGGTCAGTACCACCGAAGCCACCAGGCCGACGATGCCACCCGCTACCGCACCCTTGGTCGTGCAATCCTTCCAGAGGACTGACATGAACAGGACCGGGAAGTTGGCCGAGCAGGCAATCGCAAAGGCCAGCATCACCATGTAGGCGACGTTTTCCTTTTCGAACGCGATGCCGAGGAACACCGCGACGATGCCGAGGCACACCGTGGTGATCTTGGAAACGCGCAGTTCGGAAGCCGAGTCCGCCTTGCCGTGCTTGAATACCGTGGCGTACAGGTCGTGCGACACGGCCGAGGCGCCGGACAGCGTCAGGCCGGCCACCACGGCCAGGATGGTCGCGAAGGCCACCGCCGAGATGAAGCCGAGGAAGACGTTGCCACCGACCGCATTTGCCAGGTGGATGGCGGCCATGTTGCCACCGCCCTTGAGGCCATCCCAAACCAGCTTCCCGTCAGCGCCGACGGCTTGGACACCATCAACCATCTTCGGCACGTAGTAGGCCTCCGGGCTCTGCGTCAGCATGACGATGGCGCCAAACCCGATGATGAAGGTCAGAATGTAGAAGTAGCCGATCCAGGTCGTTGCCCAGCCGACCGACTTGCGGGCTTCCTTCGCACTCGGTACGGTGAAGAAGCGCATCAGGATGTGCGGCAGACCGGCAGTACCGAACATCAAGGCCATGCCGACCGAGATCGCCGAAACCGGATCCTTGATCAGAGCACCCGGGGACATGATTGCCAGATGCTTGGGATGGACCTCGACCGCCTTGGCGAACAGCGCGTTGGGGTTGAAGCCGAACTGCCAGAGCACGGCCAGCGCCATGAAGGTCGCACCGGTAAGCAGCATGATCGCCTTGATGATCTGCACCCAGGTGGTGGCCGTCATGCCGCCGAAGAGCACATAACACATCATCAGCACGCCGACGATGATCACCGCGTAGATGTACTCCATGCCGAACAGCACCTTGATCAACTGACCGGCACCGACCATCTGGGCGATCATGTAGAAAGCAACCACAACCAGCGAGCCGGTGGCGGCAAAGCTTCGCATCGGCGTCTGTGAAAAACGGTAGGCAGCGACGTCAGCAAAGGTGAACTTGCCCAGGTTGCGCAGACGCTCGGCCATCAGGAAGGTGATCACCGGCCAGCCAACCAGCCAGCCGATCGAGAAGATCAGTCCGTCAAAGCCGTTGGCAAACACTAGACCCGAGATCCCGAGGAAGGAGGCTGCGGACATGTAGTCGCCGGCAATCGCCAGACCGTTCTGAAACCCGGTGATGCCGCCGCCGGCAGTATAGAAGTCGGCGGCTGACTTCGTCTTTGCCGCAGCCCACTTGGTGATCCCCAGGGTGATCGCGACGAAGATGGCGAACATCGCGATCGCCACCCAGTTGGTCGCCTGTTTCGTCGTATTCCCCAGGTCGGCACCGGCAGCGAGGACGCCACCGGCAGCGAGCAGGCCGAGAGTCAGGCCAATAATGTTACGCGTGGATTTGCTGATCATTTCTTGCTGGCCTCCCTGATGACCTCGGCACTCATGTCGTCGAACTCGGTATTGGCCTTGCGGACATAGACGTTGGTAATGACGATCGTGAAGATGATGACACCGACCCCCAGCGGAATGCCGATCGTCGTCACCACATCTGGCGTGAGCGGCGTACCCAGCCACTCCTTGTTGAAGGCAATCAACAGGATGTAGCCGTAATAGGCGATGATCATCAGGATGGACATGATGATGCTGTAAGTGGAGCGCTTGCGGACCAGTTCGTGGTACTTGGGATTGGCCTCAATCCGTGCAACGATGTCTTCGTTAGCCATCTCTTTCCTCTCAAATGGATCGATATTGAGTCACTTATCATGACTAGCCGCCGATCATAATGGCAATTACTTACTTGTCACTTACGGGGGGCAACCAGCTCGTGCGGCGAGCCAGTTGGCAACGGCCTGCCTGTGGCGGGCGCTGTCTCGCCTCAGGGCAGCTCCTCAACCTGTAACCAGACGCTGCGTCGGTCGCTGGCCTGGCTGCTCCCGCCGTGCAGATTGCCGCGCTCGCCGAAGTTGGCCTGCTGGCTGCTGCCGCCCAGTTCGAGCCACTCGCCCAGGCGACCCGACACGGTGGTTGACAGTCGCTGGGTCTCGATACTGCCGTAGCTCTGTTTGCCGGGCGAATCGAACTGCGGGCTGATCTCCAGTGTCACCCGATCACCGATCACCCGGGGTGCGGCGTAAAAACCCTGACCGAGATCACGGTAGACGATGCCTTCACTGACCACCACGCCGCGCGGCCCGAATGCCACCTGCCGCAGCGGGATCGGCAGCGACTGCCCGACATGGATCAGGGCGCGCCCGCCTTCGACCACCTGCACCATCTGTGTGCTGCCGCTGCTCTCCGTGCCCTGCCGGTCGTGGGCCTGAGCCGTGATGTTTGAAGCCCCGCGCCGGACCTCTATGCGCGTGTTTTCCTGGGTGCCAGACGACGGCTGGGTGATCCGCCCCCACTGGTCAATGACGATTTGCCCGGCCACCTCAGAGCCCTGCTGCCGGCTCTGTGCGTCACGGTTCTGGCTGACGCGGATCAGCAGGCGTCGCGCCGGGGTATCGATCGCCGCGAGCGCCTGTTTGATCTGTTCCCGGTTACGCCGCGAGGCACGCAGGATCAACTGGTCGTTCATCCCGGAAAGGCTGCCACCGGCTTCGAGCAGCGGCTGCAGGGCGGGCAGCACCTGGTCGAGCGTGCGATGCCGGAGGGCGATGATCTCCATCTCCTGCTGCGCAAGAGCGGACGCCGGCAGACAGGCGAAAAGCAGGGTCAGCAGGCAGCGCCTGATGGCCGCGGTGTTGAAGCAGGCCCTGCTTCTGCCGATCATCGACGGAGCGACGCGTCGCTCATGACAGGTGCGGCAGGCCGAGATACTCGCGCGAGCGCATCTCGGTCAGGCGGCTGGCCGTACGAAAGAACTCGCTGGCCTGCGTGCCCTGCGTGTACAGGCCGTCCGGGCCGCAGTCGGCGGTGGCGATCAGCTTGACCTTGTGGTCGTAGAAGATGTCGACCAGCCAGGTGAAACGCCTCGCCTCGGAGGACATGCTCGCCGACATCCGGGGAATCGCCGAGAGCAGCACGGTGTGATAGCCGCGCGCCAGCTCCAGGTAGTCGTTCTGCGAACGCGGCCCACCACACAGCGCCTTGAAGTCGAACCAGATGACGCCGTGACCGCGACGCTGCGTCGGAATCTCGCGCCCGAGGATCTCGATGCTGCCGCCCTGCATACCCTCGCCACCGTCCATGGCGCTGAAGTACTCGGCCATCTTGAGTTCGGCTGCGGCATCCGCCGGGAAATGAAAAATCTCCACCTGCTCGAGCGTGCGCAAGCGATAGTCGATGCCGGCGTCGATCTCCAGCACATCCAGCCGCGACTTGATCAAAGCAATCGTCGGCAGGAAGTTCTCGCGCTGCAGACCGTTCGGGTAGAGTCTCTCAGGCGGGTAATTCGAGGTCATCACGAACACCACGCCGCGCGCGAAGAGCGCTTCGAGCAGGCGACCGAGGATCATCGCGTCGGCGATGTCGGAGACGTGAAATTCGTCAAAACAGAGCAGCCGCACTTCGCTGGCCAGGCGTTCGGCCACCTTCAGGAGTGGATCGCTCTCGCCCTTGAGTTCGTTCAACTGGCGATGGACACCATGCATGAAGGCGTGAAAGTGGATGCGCCGCTTGCGACGGTAGGGCACCGCGTCGAAGAAGCAGTCCATCAGGAAACTCTTGCCGCGCCCGACGCCGCCCCAGAAATAAACACCACGCGGCACTTCCGGCGCCGCAAAAATACGCCGCAGGGCACTGCGACGCCCGACCTTGAACGACAGCAGATCGTAGTAAAGGCGCTGCAGACGGTCGGCAGCCGCCCGCTGCGCTGCGTCAGCGTTGAAATTTCGTGCCGCGAGCAGGCCCTCGTAGGCATCGATCATGCCCCGCTCGGGGACTTTGAGAATTCTATGAGGCATCAGCGTCTTTCCGCCATTCGGGCACAATTCCGCGTCCTGCGGTGGTTGGCCGGTGAGGCCGGCTGACCAGAACTGCTGCCTGGGCCGCGCCACCCGCCGCTCACCGCAGCGACGCCGGTATTCTAGACGATCGGCGGCAAAACGTCAGAATCGACCGGCGGCTGCAGCACTTGCGGCAGCGGCAGCAGGCTGATTCCCGAGGCAAGCAGCGCAGCACGAATCGCGGTCGCCGCGGCCACCGCTTGCGGTCCATCACCATGCACGCAGATGCTGTGAAACTCGGTCGGGATGACCTGCCCATCGACGCTGACGAGGCCGCCCGCGTCGAGCATGCGCTGCACGTGCGCGACGCATTCGTCGGCGGTAGGCAGAACCGCGCCGGGCTGACCGCGCGGGACCAGATTGCCGGCGTTGGTGTAGGCCCGGTCAGCAAAGATCTCGGCCGCCACGCGCAGTCCGGCTGCCGTCCCGGCCAACGCCAGCTCCGACAGCGCCGGCGCGAGCAGGATCAGCGATCGATCGAAGCGGCGGATGGCTGCCACCACGCTCCTCGCCAGTACCGCATCCTCGCAGGCCATGTTGTTCAGCGCGCCGTGCGGTTTGACGTGCGTCAGCCGACCGCCTTCGGCCTGCGCAATCCCGGCCAGGGCGCCGATCTGGTAGATCAGCAGCGCTTCCAGCTCGGCGGCGGGAAAATGCATCGCCCGCCGGCCGAAACCCTGCAGATCGGGAAATGAGGGATGCGCCCCCAGGCTGACGCCGGCGGCCAGCGCCTGCACCACCGTACGGCGCATCAGCAGCGGGTCGCCGGCATGAAAGCCGCAGGCGATGTTGGCCGCGCCGACAATCCGCAATAGCTCGTTGTCGCTGCCCGTTTGCCAGGCGCCGGAGCTTTCGCCGAGATCGGCGTTGAGATTGATCCTGCGCACCATCAGTTTCTCTCCCATGAGTAAGGCGCTGACGAGACCGGCGGCTCCTCGCCGCGCGCATCAACCACGCCACTGACCAGATTGGCGGCGTAGATCGCCTGCAGATCGAGCGTCCCCGCTTCCGCCAGCGGCCCGATGTCGGCGATCAGCGCGCGCAGTGTCGCTGCACGCGCCCGCGCTGCCTGCTCGGCAGCCACCACTGACATTGCCGCAAAGCGAACGATCTGCCCCGGCGCCATGACTGCCAGGCGCGGCAGATCGGCCGAGATAACCGTCGCGATCTTTGGATACCCGCCGGCGGTCTGGCCGTCGGCAAGCAGCACGATCGGCTGGCCCTGGCCCGGCACCTGGATCGAGCCCGGCACGGTCGCATCCGAAATGATCTCGCTGCCCTTCTCGGGGCGATGCCTGAGCAGCGGGCCGTCAAGGCGCATGCCCATGCGGTCGGCGGCGGCGAGAACGCGGTAAGGCTCGCTCAGGAGGCGGGCGATCGAGCCGGCGTCGAAGTAATCATCCTGCGGTCCGAGGACGACGCGAATTGCTGCCTTGGCATCAACCGGCGGTGTCCGCAGCCTCTTCTCGCCATTGCTGCCCGCGGTCGCGAGCAGCTGCGCTGCCGGTGTCAGCAGCCGGCCGTCGAGACCACCGAGGCGTGCGCGCGCATAGGTCGAAGCGCTGCCGAGCTGCTGCGGCACGCGGATCCCGGCCAGCGCGACATAGCCGACCCGGCCAGCCGACAGCATGCCACAGCGCAGCGTCTCGCCGGGCGCCAGGGTGACGCTGCGCCATGAGTCCACGCGGCGCTGCCCATCCGCGCCTGTCAGTACCGCCGAAAAATGACCCGCAAGAGCGATCTGCACCGGCAACTCCCGCGCCCGCAGCACCAGGCCGCCGGCCAGGAATTCGATCGCCGGCGCATCTTCGGCATTGCCCAGCAGGGCGTTGGCCAGCCGCAGCCAGCCGGGCTCCAGCGCGCCGGCGTGGGGGACGCCGATCCGGCGCAGTCCTGGCCGGCCGAGATCCTGGATCGAAGCCATCGCGCCCGGGCTGACGACTTCCAGGACGGCGCTCATCGCGGCGCCTCGTCAGTCAGTAGGAAAGCGCCAGGCGGCAGCGGCGAAGCGCTCATCGCCGGCATCTCGTCGCTCAGCGAGTGATACTCGGCGGCGTCAATTGCTCGCCAGCACACCCGGTCACCGGGCAGGAGCAGTGCCGCCTGCGGCCAGGCGACCGAAAACAGCGGCACTGGGCAGGCGCCGATCAGGTGCCAGCCGCCGGGGCTTTCCCACGGATAGATCGCGGTAAGCGTCCCGGCCGTCGCCACACTGCCCGCCGGCACGCGCGTCCGCGGCTCGCTGCGACGCACACGCGCGAGCACCTCCGGCAGATCGCCCATGAACGGAAAGCCGGGCAGGAAGCCGAGCATGTAGACCTCGTAGGTGCCGGTCGAATGCAGGCGAACCACTTCCGCCGGTGTCAAGTCACAGGCTTCCGCCAGCGCTTCGAGATCAGGTCCGCAGGTGGCGATCTGGTCGCCGTAACACACGGGCAGCTGCCACAGTCGCCCACGACGTACACTCACCGCAACAGCGGCGGCAACTGCCGCCCGGATGCCTCGCTCGATCTCGGCCCGACTGGTCAACAGGGGATCATAGATGACGGTCAGCGAGCGGAAGGTCGGCACCGTTTCGACGATGCCTGGCAGGTCACCGCCGGCGATTGCCTTTGCCAGCGCCTCATCGACTGCCGCCACTGCTGCCAGCAGGCGGCGGTCGAGACGATCGCCAAGCTCGATGGTCAGCGCCGTATCGCCGGCGTCGAGGATGCGAAAGTTCATGCCACCATCCCATCCAGTTCAGATTTCCGCGCCTACAGCCCGGCCGGGCGTCCGCCTGCCAGGCCACTGACGACCATCATGCGCAGCGGAACTCACGCGACGCTATTCGCGCATCGCCTCCGCCCAGCAGTTGGGCGTTTCGTAGAGACGCAGACGTTCGAGACGCAGGTGATTGCCGTAGGTATCACGATACGCCGCGTCGAGAATCGCGAACGCCTTCCGGGCAAGGTTTTCGGCGGTCGGCACACAATCGAGCAACACCGTTTTGTGATCCGGCAAGGACTGCAGGAAGTTTACCACCGGCAGATCACCGGCATAGGCCAGGAAGGCATGATCCCAGGCATCGACCAGATGCGCCATGGCCAGCGCTTTGACGTCCGAAAAATCCATGACCATGCCGTTGGCCGGGTCGCCATCCTGCCGGATGATGTCCCCTGCCAGCGTGATCTCGATCGCATAGCGATGCCCGTGCAGGTGACGACATTGACTCCCGTGGTCGGGAATGCGGTGACCAGCGTCGAACTCGAGGCGGCGGGTAATGAGCATCGGCAGGGCAGGGGCGAAAGAGGCGCGATTATATCATCGCGGCTCACGGCTCCTCCGGCCGCGCCGAATCCGCCCTGGGGGATGTCAGGAAACGTTCGATGGTCCAGCGCAAGCCGTTCACTTGAGAACGCTGACCGGCAGAAAGACGCTGGTGGCCACCGCATGGGCCAGCCGTGAGGCCCCGCGACCGTTACGATCGGCGACGACCACCGCCATGAAGTCGAGCAGGCCCATCAGCCGGCCAAATTGGCGCTCGAAGGAAAGATTGCGATTCTCCGGGTCGAGCTCGTTGGAAAATAGATAGAGCTCGCCGGCGGCGTTGCGGTCGTGGCCAAGCTTCCAGACCGCAATATCCATGTTCCTGGCGCAGTTGAAGAGTTTTCTTTCGTCGAGGCTGTCGAGAACGTAGAACTCTTCCTTGTGCTCAAAGGCGGCGTCAACCATCGTCAGCAAGCCGAAGATCAACGCTGCGACACGATCGCCAGTGTAGGTCTCGCTGAAAGCCAACGCCGCTGCCGTCCCTTCACGCCGATCGCCCAGTTCTGGCGGGCTGCGCCGGCTCCGCAGCCCCTCCAGCGCCCGCTCGCGGCTGGCCAGGCCGGCCTTCTTCCACTCGTTCGGATTACGCTTGTAGAGCTTGTCAGCAATCAGTAGCAAGCCGTCAACCACCTCGGCGCGATTGGTATCGGCAATGCGGTCCACATCGGATTTGGCCAGGTACTTGAGGTCGAAAGTCGTTTCCGTGCGGCCATCCCGGCTCAGTCGGGTGGTGCACGCAGCGAGCGCCAGCACCAGTACCACGGCCAGCCAGCGCATCAGCCGGCCTGGCCTGCGCGGCTGCCGGTCCCGGCGCAAAGGCAGCAAGCTGGCGTGCTGTCGGTCAAAGGATCACTCCAGGCCGCTGATGTGCTCGACGGCGGCCTGCAATCGGCCAACGTCGTCGGGCGTGGTTTGCCAGTTGTCGAATGCGGCGCGGATGGCGGCGCGGCCATTCCAGATCGTTCCGGTCACGAAGGCGCGGCCATCGGCCTGGATTGCGCCAACCACCATGCGGTTCAGTGCGTCGGTCGCAGCGTCGTCCAAGCCCTTGCGAACAACGCGAAAGCAGACGATGTTGAGCGGTGCCGGGTTCATCAACTCGAGGCCGGGTGTCACCTCGATCCAGCGGGCAAAGGTGGCAGCGTTGTCGGTGCAGCGCTCGACGATCGTTCGATAACCCTCCCGGCCGAAGGCCTTGAGCGTGCACCAGGCGGCGAGCCCGCGAAAGCGACGAGACATCTCCGGTACGTGGGTGTAGGGATCCCAGCCGGCGCTGCCGAGGACGTAGGCGCCGCCGGCAGCAAATGCCTCGCGCAGGATGGTGCCGTCGCGAACGAAGGCGAAACCGCTGTCGTAGGGTACGTTCAGCCACTTGTGCGCGTCCGACGCGACCGAGTCGGCCCGTTCGATGCCGCGATTCAGATGCGCCAGCCGGGGTGACACCGAGGCGAAGAGACCGAACGCAGCATCCACATGCAGCCAGGCGCCGCCTGGATGGGAATCACGCAGATCGGCCAGCGACGCCAGGTCGTCGAAGTGCCCGCTGTTTACCTCGCCGGCGTTGCCCACAATGATCACCGGTCCCGGGATCTCTCGCAGCAGTCGCGCCAGTGCCGCAACGTCAACCGAGCCACCCGGCGCCGGAGCCTTGCGTACCTGATTGCGGCCAAAGCCGAGTGTGCCCAGACACTTGAGGGCGCTGAGGTGGATCTCGGTGCTTGACGCCACCAGGATCGCCGGATGACCGGCCAGACCATCAGCCGACGCGTCGAAGCCTAGTCGTCGGCCGGCCCACTGCCGCGCTGCAATCAGGCCGACGAGATTGGCCATCGTTGCGCCGCTGGTCAGGGCGCCGGACCATGCCGTCGGCAGTCCGAAGAGCTCCTTCAGCCAGCGCAGGACGACCAGTTCGGTCTGCGCCGCCGCCGGACTGCTTGCCCACAGCCCCGCGTTCTGGTCAATTGCCGATGCCAGCCAATCCCCGGCGAGGGCGGCCGGCGTGACGCCGCCGGTGACGAAGCCGAAGAAGCGGGGTCCCGGCGATGCGGTAATCCCGCGTTCGGCGCGAGTGAACCAGTCATCAAGGACGCCGGCTGGATCGCTGCCGGTCTCCGGCAGCGCTTCGTCGAGCGCCGCCGCCATCTCCTCGGGCGATGGAACATGACTGACCGGGCGCTCCGGCAGCGACGCCAGAAAAGCGCTGGTCAGCGCGTGCGCGCGTGCGAGGGCACGTTCGGTCATGGCGATGGTGGTCGAGTCGATTGCCTGGTTCATGATCGAGAAGTCACCCGTTCAAGAGCCCGAAGGATTTCGGGCAGGCTTACCAGGCGTCGCGAGTCGATGATCCGCCAGGTTGCCGGTAGTCATCGCTGATCCAGGCGTTGACAGTGGAGGCGCTGAACCTGAATCCCGCATCGACGCGCACCCGGGCCAGTGCTTCGCCATTGCCATCGTAGGCTGTCAGGAGAGCGTGGGGATCGTCTTCGTCGGCCACGATGTCGAAGGTCACCTTGATCCGACCCGACTGCCCGTTCACGCTGAGCGTCTTGTGGTGCGTCGCATACAACTGCTGTTCGTGACGCCGCCGGACCTCCGCGGCGGTCTTGACCAGTGTGTTGAAGGCGGCTGCGTCCAGCGGCTTCGGGTTCTTCTTGTCACGGCCCATCGTCCAGGGGCCGACCAGCGCAGGTTCTGATTCGCCGTCCTTGATCATCTCCACGGCCCATCCGTCGTCGTCTTCGTTCTTGACGACGCGGGCCCGCCAGCCCTTGTTGATCCAGAGGCGAGGCTCAGTCACTGCGGTCGGCGGATCGGCCTCGTTCGCTACGTTCAATGTCATGCCGAATTTTACATTCCGCCGAGGCGCTGTCGTGCGACATTTTCAAACGCTGTCAGAATGAACACCTCGGCGCTCGGACCGAGCAGCTAGAGCGGGTTGCCGGACAGGCCGCTGAGAGACCAGTCCCGGCCGAGAAAATGCCCCGGGGCTACACTGAACACGCGACCGGAAGGAGATGCGCATGAGCAAAAAAGATGTCGAGATCCTCGATCGCGAGGTGTGCTACCAGGGCTTCTATCGGCTGGAGAGATTGCGCTTGCGTCACCGCTTGTTCGCCGGCGACATGAGCCCACCGATCGTGCGCGAGGTGATCGAGAAGGGAGACGTCGCAGCGGTGCTGCTTTATGACCCCGGGCGTGACGAAGTGGTGATGATCGAGCAGTTTCGCATCGGTGCCCGCGACGACCCGCGCGGGCCATGGCTGCTGGAGATCGTCGCCGGCCTGATCGAACCCGGCGAGACCCCGGAGCAGGTGGCGCGGCGAGAGGCCATGGAGGAGGCCGGTTGCACGGTGACCGATCTGCTGCCGATCAGCACCTTCTACACCAGCCCGGCGAAGACCTCGCAGCGCACCCATCTTTACCTGGGTCGAGTGGACAGCGCCAGTGCTGGCGGGATTCACGGCCTGCCCGACGAAGGCGAGGATATCCGCGTCGTCTGCCTGGCCGCCGAACAGGCGGTCAAGCTGGCGGAGGAGGGGCGGACCGACTCGACCTGGCCACTGCTCGCGCTCTTCTGGTTCGCCCGCCACCGCGATCAGGTGCGCGACCGCTGGCTGACAGGGGCCGTGTAATTGCCTGGACGCGTTGCGCCATCACGCGTCCGGAACAAGTACGGCTATCCGCCCGTCTTGCAGGAGGCGTCGGTAAAGAAAGTGCTCGCGCAAGCAAGGTTGCTGTCAGCGGAATGAGCAGAAGAATAGGCGGCGTCTCGCTGGATGGAACGACAGTCCCGGCCAACAAGCGCCGGTCCCTTGACACGCCACTGAACAATGTACTCGGCACCTTCAGCGGAAAAGAGACGTTGGGCTCAGGCATTTACAAAATGACCAACAAGCGCAAAAATAGGACTTTAGTTGACCACTTGAAAGGATTCGCATCATGAAAACGGCGACGATTGCCGACACCAAGTCGCATTTGTCGGCGCTGCTGGCGGAGATCGCGGCCGGGGGGGAGATCGTCATCACTCGCCGGGGAAAGCCCGTCGCCCGTCTGGTTGCCGAGCCGCAAGCGACCACTTTCGAGTGGTCTGACCTGCATGAATGGGTTGCTGCAGCGCCTCCAGCCGGTGGGCTGACCGTAGCCGAGATGCGCGAGCAGGATCTGCTGTGATCTATCTCGACACCTCACTATTGGCGGCGATCTTCTTCCGCGAAGCCAACGCCGTCGAGCTCGTTGCGCGGATCGAGCACATGCGGCAGCAGAGGCTGATGATCTCCGCCTGGACCTTGACCGAAATGGCCAGCGTTGGCGGCATTAAAGAGCGAACCGGTGTGGTCGAT
This sequence comes from Candidatus Accumulibacter necessarius, assembly GCF_036625085.1. Taxonomy (NCBI): domain Bacteria; kingdom Pseudomonadati; phylum Pseudomonadota; class Betaproteobacteria; genus Candidatus Accumulibacter; species Candidatus Accumulibacter necessarius. The sequence goes on from NZ_JAZKUM010000002.1 coordinate 504,044, forward strand.
GCCGTCACACGCCGAACGGCGCTGGCCACCTTTCAACGTTTCGTCTCGGCCAAACTCGGGTTGGTGGAGATCGAGCCGGGAGATTTTCGCACCGCGGCCGTTCTCATTGACACGCCCGTTGCGCTGCGAGCCGGAGACGCGTTGCACCTGGCTGTTATCCGCCGTCTGAACGCCCGGCTGGCCAGCCTTGATCGTCGGCTATGCGAAGCGACAGACCGCCTGGGTATCGGTCGCGTCGAACTGGCATAGGCACTTCGCAATTCTGGGGACAGTATATGTAATTCCTCGTTCGGCGGACTGACGCCGACAGGCATCAGGACTGACGGGCGCAGCAAGCAGGGCGCACGCCCACGCCTACTTCGTTCGCGACGCTGGCGCTGCCGGGGTGTCCGCATCGTCGAGTGCATAAGCATCTGCGACGTAAGCCGGCCCTTTCATCACCATCACGATGAAGGCACCGATCCCCACGGTGAACACCACCGTCCAGTGCAGGACGAGGACACTGATCGCATAGATGTCCACCAGGGTAATGCTCGCGGCGACTTCGGCTGTGGCACTGTCCCAGAACACCAGTCGGGCGAGCAGCGGCGGTACGGCCATCAGCAGCGTGCCGAGCAGCAACAAGCGCGGCAGCAGGCGGAGAATGGTCCGTTCGAGCCCGGGCGGGGTTTCCACGAAACCGGGCAATCTATTGAAGAGGTTCATTTTCACTCCTTCCTTTCGCCAACAGGCGATGCTTATCCTGCGGGACTGACAAGCGCTAACTGATTACGTTCATTTGATCAGGGGCCGAATCGAGGAGAAGCCGCCGTCGATTGACCACACCTGGCTGGTCACACGGGCGGCGTGCTGTGAGAGCAGCCAGACGATCAGTTCCGCCAGTTCATCAGGCGAGCCGATGCCGGGCAGCGGATACTGGCGTGCCGCCGCTTCCCGGCCGCTGGCCGTGGCGAGGATGGCAGCCGCGGCAGGCGTCTCCATGATGCCGGGGGCGACGGCGTTGACCCGGATCCCGGCGGCCGCATAGGTGGCAGCGGCACCGCGCACCAGCCCTTCGACGCCGGCCTTGGCAGCCGCCACGGCCTCGTGGTTGGGGGTGCCGATGCGCGCGGCGGCCGACGATACCAGTACTGCAGCGCCGCCGCAGCGAGCTTCGCGCAGGCCTGCGACAAAGGCGGCCAGGGTGTGGAAGGCGCTGATCAGGTTGGCGCTCAGGCACTCGCTGAAGTCGGCCTCCGGCATGCGATGCAGAGCGCCGAGGCGGATGTTGCCGACGCAATGGGCGAGCGCGCTGGGTAGCAGTTCATGCGCTTTGGCGATTTCGATGATCTGCCGTGCTCCGGCAACGGTCGAGCAGTCGGCTGTCACCTGCAGGTGGTCGTCACCGTAGACGTGGGCCAGCCGATCACTGTACCGGCTGACCACGATGAGTTGCCAGCCGGTTTCGGCCAACCGCTTGGCGACCGATCGGCCGAGACCTCCGGCCGCGCCGGTGATCAGAGCTACCTTTTCCATGACCTCTCCTGTCTCACTGCTTGTGGGCATAATTGACAGCACGCCTGGAATGTGAGACGTACGCTCTGTTATAGACAATCACGTATGAGCAATCGTTTCGCAGATCAAGCGCCGGTACCGAAAAAAGCCTGGCAAGCGCGTCGCGGTCTTTTCGGCTTGCGTGGAAAGCCTCGTTCCTGCCTCATGTTCGTGCTTTTCTGGCATCTGCCGAAGCCGATGAGCGGGTATGGCCTATTCAGGTTTTCGATCGCGTCAGCACGTCTGTGATGCCACCCCTGCGAGCGATGTGTGTCCAGGACAAATAGACGCGCAAGCGAACGTTTCCGGCGCAGCAGGACTAACTGTGGAGGCCACTCTCCCGGCGGCTTCACGGGCTCGGCAAGCCAACTCACAGCTTGCCGTGATCGGCGCTGACAGCGTCGCTGAAACTCTGCTGCAAGCCTTCACACAACTGGGCGGCAGACCGCTGGCGCCATGCCGACACCGAATTGCCCCGCAGCGCGGGCTGCACCTGGGATGCGCAGTTCGGCCGGGGCCTCTGTCGCAACTGGATCAATGGCGGAAAGGTGCAGGGCACCTGGCTCAGCGGCCGGCAACTGGCGCTCCAGTAGTCGCAGGCAGAAGTGCTCCGTTTAGATCAGCGGGCCCTCACCCGAAAGCCTGATCATTTCTGATTGATGACCACCAGACTCGCGCTGCGCTGAAACTGCACCGTGCCACCTGAAAAGGCGACTTCCACTGCATAGACACCGGGGGGTGCCGCAGCCGGGATGCCGATGAACGCGTCCAGCTGCCACTTGCCGGGCTTCAGCTCGAAACGACGTGAAACGTCCTCGAAGACTGTATTACCCTTCAACGTGATGCGGCGGGAAAGGTCACCGATCACCACTTCTCCTGTGCGCAGGGGACACATCGAATAGACCATGCGGTGACTGAACTCGTCGCCAGCGGTGACCCGCGGTGGTAGTACCTCGTTCAAGTCAATGTCGACGAAGGGACGTTGCAGCTTGGCGCACTGGCGCTCCTTCCAGACTACGTCGGGATGGCTGACAAGCTTCTCACCGGGCTTGCGCATCCCCTTTTCCATGCGCCAGAGCCAGGACTGGACAGTGTCAGCCGGGCCAAGGCCCTGTCCAGTGGCACAGGCGGCGAGCAGTACGGCGCTGGAACTGACCAGCAGAGTACGCCATGGCGAGTTGGTTGCGGAAGCGCTGTTCATTTTCGTATGGTCCATCCTCCCGCCGAACCGGACTCGTCACGCTTGACCACCGGCGGGTTTGGGTCGTTGCGGACACTGGGCTGTTGCGGAGGTGCGGCCTTTGCTCGTGACTTTGCCGCCACCTTTTCTTGCGAAACAGAACTGGCGCGCTCGGTCACTCGCTCGCGAGCCGCGGGCGCCGGGGGCGGCAAGGGGATCGCGGCCGGCACCGACAGGGGGGCGCTGGCCGGTGGAATCGGATCGCCCACCGCTGGCCCACTGAGGGCAGTGGCCGGTGAAGGTTCGGATCGGGGCGACGGGGGCGCGGGCGGGACGCTCGCCTGAGGCTGATGCGCCGGGCTGGCACGCACTTCTGCCGGTGGGGCCGGAGTCTTGCTACCGCTCCACCAGGCCAGACCACCGAGCACCAGCAGCGCGCAAACCAGCGCAACGACGCCTGGGTATTTCTTCCAGATCGCCTGTCCGGGCAAAGCGCCGAGGGCTTCCGTTGCTGCCGCCGGCGGCACAACGCTGCCGTTTGTCGCGGTGACCGTTCCGCTCGGCGGGGTGATCATTCGTGTCGCTGGGACGGCACGGGGAGCCACGTCACCCACCGGCGCAGCGTTGGCGAGCACTCCTTCGAGCGCACTGCGAAACGCGCTGGCGTCCGGGTAGCGTTGCGCGGGATCCTTCGCCAGCGCTCGCGACAGGATATTCTCAAGCACTGGCGGAACGTCACCCACGAGCTGGCGCAGCGGTGGCGGTGGCGCCTCGATCTGCGCTTTCATGATTTCAAAGTCGGTCCCCTCGGCGAAGGGGACTCGCCCGGTCACCAGTTCGAAAAGCACGACGGCCAGCGAGTAAAGGTCCGAGCGGGCGTCGACATCCCGGCCCTGAACCTGTTCAGGCGACATGTACTCCAGCGTCCCGATCAGGTGCCCGCTGCGTGTCAGGCGCATCTTCTCGAGAATTCGCGCGATGCCGAAATCCATCAACTTCAGCGATCCGTCCACTGCCACCATCATGTTTGCGGGCTTGATGTCGCGGTGTACGACGCTGGCGTGGTGCGCGTGTTCAAGCCCGCTCAATGCCGCGATTCCGTAGCGTATGGCTTCCTGCCACGGCAGCGCGCCGCGGCGGGTGACGAGCTGGTCAAGCGTTTCGCCGGCGACAAATTCCATCACCATGTAGTACTGGTCGCCGTGGCGGAAGAAACGATAGACACCAGCGATGTTCGGATGGTTGAGGCGAGCCAGAGCGACGGCCTCAGTTCGAAACCGCTCGAGGATATCTGCGCGCGCAGCAAGTTCCGGGCGCAGTGACTTGATCGCGACATCTCGCTCCAGCATCGAGTCGCGGCCCTTGAAGACCTCGCCCATGCCGCCCTCGCCAATCTTGGCAACAAGTTCGAAATCACCGATCACCTGATTGCCCATCATTTGCCCTCCATCTGGCCAGCGAGCATCTCCCGTGTCACCGGCACCGGCTTCTCCCCTGCATTGGCGGGTCGAACGGCAACGACGCCGACGGAAATGTTGTCGCTGCCGTCCCGCTCGCGCGCAAGCTCGATCAGCCGCCGACAGGCAGTCTGGGGGTCAGAGGATTCCACCACCTGGGCAATCTCGCTCGGCTCGATACTGTCGTACAGGCCATCGGAGCAGAGCACGAAGCAGTCGCCGACATCCGGCCGGTCGCTGCTCTGGGCGGTGACAATCAGATCGGGGCGGGTGCCCAGGGAACGCAGCAGCACACTGCGCTCCGGGTGATGGCGTGCCTGCTCAGCCGTGATCAGCCCATCGCTCACCATCTGTTGCACGAGCGAGTCATCCCTGGTCAGTTGCGTTACCCGGCCATGAGAAAGCCGGTAAAGGCGGCTGTCACCCACATGCACAAACAACACCCGCTGCCCGACCAGAACCAGGACCGTGACCGTGGTCCCCATCCCCATAAGCGTCTCGTTCGCCTCAGCCGCGCGAAAAACCGCCGCATTGGCTTTGCGAAGCGCTCCTTCGATCGCCCGCTGAGGATCGTCATCCGGCGTGGCGAAGTATTGACGGCAGATCGTCTCCACCGCCAGTCTGCTCGCCACCTCGCCGCCGTTATGCCCGCCCATGCCATCCGCCACCACCGCCAGCACGCCTCGCCGATGACGTTCGTCGTGATTGCCGGGGGAAACGAAAGCGATCGCGTCCTGGTTGCCGGTTCGCACGCAGCCGATGTCCGTGGCCATGCAGGTCTCGACAGTGTAATACGCCGGTGCCTCCGTCATCGACGGCTCACTGTCGCCCTGTCGGTCGGAGCTGCCAGGCCAGAAACTCATTACCGATCTGGCGAACCTCGAACTCCACGTGTTCATCTTCATGCCCCTCTCGCTTGAGGATCAATGCAACATGGGCGCCTACCGGATACCGTTTTTCGAATACGGTCGCCGTCGTGCCAAGCAGTTTTCCATCTTCGTAGATATCTGCCGGGCCGTCGATGGTACCGATCCGCACCAGTCTCAGCGAGGCGCCCTGGGGCTCGGCAGGGAGCGCTTGCTCGGCGTTTGTCCTGGGCGGGGAGTCCGTCGGGGGAGCCGGACGCATCTTCCAGACGAACCCGGCCAGCACCACGCCGGCCAGCAGCAGTCCGGCGCCAAGCAGAGGCCAGTTTTCCGGCAAGGCCGACTGCCAGTCTGCTCGAGGCCGACTCGCCACCGGGGTACAGGCCGGCGGTGACCGACCCGATGTCGGGAGGTCGTCGAGCAGTGCACGGGCGTCAGCATAGCGCTCGGCAGCATCGCGGCGCAGGCAGCGCCCGACAATGCGCATGAGATCGCTCGATAGCGGCGACGACAGAGTTGGGGTGCGGTACTCTGCCCGGGTGATGCGATCGCAGAGTACACCCACCGAGTCGGCTGCGAACGGCATGTTCGCAGTCAGCATCTCGTAGAACAGCACGCCCAGCGACCAGACATCCGCCCGCGCATCCGCCGACTTGCCCCTGATCTGTTCGGGAGCCAGGTAATCCATCGTGCCGACGCAGCCGCCGACCATCGTCAGCTGCCTGCTGCTGGGATCCTTGGCAATGCCAAAGTCAAGCAGCTTGACCTGTCCACTCGCACCCAGCTTGATATTCGCGGACTTGATGTCCCGATGGAAAATGCCGCGCCCGTGGAGATAGGCAATCGCCTCGACCACGGAACGAAAGACGGCGACCGCTTCGTCCCCCGGCAAGCCGCCACGAGAACGCTGTATGCGATCATGGAGGGAGATGCCGTCAACATACTCCATGATGATGCACGGACGCCCTTCAAACTCGACAAAATCATATAGTTCGGCAATATTGGGATGATGCAGCCCGGCCTGGATTCGCGCCTCGTTGACGAAGCGCTCGGAGAGGCGCAGCCCGGGCTCGGCACGCGAGAGTATCTTGATGGCAACAACACGCCCGATCCTCGAGTGAACCGCACGGTATACCTCGCCCATGCCACCTGCCCCGAGCGATTCGAGTAGACGGTACTCGCCGATCACGGCGTTGGCGAGAGTCGTCATGAGCCGTCGGCGCTCGCGCAGTCAATTGCTTACTGGATCACGGCCTTGACTTCCATCAGATCCTTGGCGAACTTGATGGGTACCGCAAAGGTGATGGTCGGGTTACCGGCATAAAAGATCCCGACCACCCGACCGCGTTCGTCAAAAACCGGACCGCCGCTGTTGCCCGGACCGGTGGCGTTGGCAGTCAGCTGATAGGAATCGGACTCGCTGTAGTAATCACCTGTTGCACCGCCAGTCCGGGTCACCGTGCCGCGTATCACCTTGCCGATCGCCCCTGGCGTGACGGTCGGTACCGGTATGTCCACGATGGTCACGCCCGGATCGAGCATGTCCCTCGATTTGCCGGCAAAGAAAACCTTGGGGGACACCCCCGGGTAGCCGAGTACGGTGATCGGGTCGCCCGGTTTGACGCCACCATCGCCGCCCGACTCGGGTGCCAGCGGCGTGGGTTTGACCGCCGCCGGCGTGTCCACCTTGATCAGGGCCACGTCGTGCTCGTCCGAGACCCTGGCGAGTTTGGCAGGGATGCGCAGCTTGTTGTTGGCGAAAGTGACCTCCAGCCGGTCATGCCGTCCGGCAACCGGCTTCTGCTCACCGAGGGGCGTTTGCGACCAGACGCTTTGTTCCGGATACCAGCGGTGCTCGGGAACCTTCTCGACGGCGACCAGTTCCTTCTTCTGGTTGAATTCGAGCCGCACGCCCGCCGGTAGCACATGGGCGGTCTTCCACGGGGCAGCGACATGCCGATTGGTCAGGATGAAGCCATTCTCGGTCACGGCGAATCCCGAGCCGGAGTGGCTGCCGCCGATCGGCACGCTGTTCTTCTGCGTCTGGGGTGTCAATATCGGCTCCAGGTCACCTTTCGGCGTTCGCACGTAGGCCGGCTTGCCTTGCCAGGATTGGTGATACAGCGGTTGTCCCGACGTAAGATCTATCAGCTTCCAGCTCACTTCGATGTATACCGTCGACCCTGAATAGGCCGCGGCAATTTCCTTCGGCGTCATGACATCCTGCATTGCCTTGACTGTCGACGCGGTCGCCTCCGATTGCGTTTTTGCGGCCTGGACCTGCGAACTGGTCGCCTCGATCTTTTTGTCCGTCTCGCGGCCGATGAAGATGAAAGCGCCGACCACGACGGCTACCAGCGCCAGCACTCCTGCCACGATGTTGACCATCGACTTGCGCGACTCCACCTTGGTCTCGGTGATCAGCCGTTCAACCGTCTCCTTGCCCACTCCGCGCACGCCGGGCGTCATCGCCGAGGCACCGGCTGTCTCGCTGCCGGTGTTTGCAGCCGCGGCCGGGGCGACCGTCGCCTCCCGCGTCTTCGCTGCCTCGCGCAGATCGAACTGACGCGTTGCCCGCAGCGCGTCGGCAGGCGGCGGATCGAGCTGGAACGTGAGCTCTGGCCCACCAGCGCCGAACTGAATGAGGTCACCATGGTGCAGTGTGAGACTGTCGCGGATCCGCGCGCCGTTGACGAATACGCCGTTTCGACTGTTGAGGTCGACGAGCGTAAACCCCTTCTGCTGCGAATCGCGCTTGATCGTCGCATGGTTGCGGCTCACCGTATCGTCGCGCTCGGCGTCGTAGGAGACGCTGGCAGCAGGGTCGCGTCCGAAGGTGATCTCGGTTGTCGGCGCAACCGGGAAGCTCACCTCCTGGTTCGCTTTCGAGCCGGTCATGTGCCGGAGTACCACGCGTTGCGGCCGTACATCGGCGCTCGCCGCCGTCCCCAGCGAAATCTCCCGGGTGGGTGTTCCCTGCTTGAGATCAATCTGGCGTGTCGCCTTCGGCGTCAGAGCAGGCGGCGGGTCCATCTGGAAGCTGAATTCCGGGCCCCCGGCTCCCAGCTGAACGACGTCGCCGTGATGCAGCGCTGTGCTGCCGGTTATCCGCGACTGGTTGACGAAGACCCCGTTGCGGCTGCCCAGGTCGGTGAGGATGAAGGCCGTGTTCTGTGCAGGATCACGAGTGATTCTGGCATGGTTGCGACTGACCGCATCGTCGCGCTCCATGTCGTAGGCGACGGTCGATGCCGCGTCTCGACCGAGCGAGATCTCCTGCACCTGGTCGAGGGGAAAACTGACCTCCTGGTTTGCTTTCGAGCCCGAAAGGTGCTTGATGACGACACGTTCCATCTGACCATCCTCCCTGTGAGTGCCATTGAAAGTCGTTGACTACGGATACCCCACCCGCGAGCGAGTGTAACCCAAGGTTCATCGACCTTCAACTGTACGCCAAGAGCGGTCGGCACGCGTGTCGACACAGAGAGGGAGCGCGCGAATCCACTGATTTGATGCCTGTTTGCCGGTAGTGCGACGGCAGTTCTCCGAACTCGCCTGGCATCGTGTCTTCCCGATCAGCACTGACGACCATGACGAACGTATGCGACCTGGCGAGACGTTACAGGCGCGGCCTGCTTGTACGCCAGGCGGAGGGAGATTCAAAGGATGTCAATCAAACGATTCCTCTCCTGACAACGCCGGCCTTACCGAACTCGTGACGCTGTGCGGCTTGCCTTGGCTGCGTCCCCGGCGCAGCTCAACACGGTTGGGCGAACGCCGGCCCGGCCTGGCGCGCGTACTGCTTGCGTCGCTGCTCTGCTGCCATTCGGAAATCGACAGTGCGCCGCGCTCGCGTAACAGTCGCAGATGGTCCGGTCGCCGCCTGCCGTACTTCACGGCCAGGCGGTCAAGGTAGCGGAGCCCGGCGTCGATCGAGGCCCGGTCTGCCACTGTCGCTTCCTCGGGCAGCTTGACATTCCAGACCTCGTGCCGGTAAACGAAGTCAGCCCAGTCGTATAGCAACTCGTCCCTGGCGCGCATTCCGACTGTATTGGGATCGGCGCCGGCATCCAATAGAAGGCGCACCATCTCGGCGTCCATGTTCAGGACGGCAATGAGAAGTGGGCTTGAACCATCCTCACTGCGACCTTGCGGATCAGCGCCAAGGCGCAACATCTCGCGGATCACTTCGTACTTGGGCGTAGTCGGGAAGAACTCCAGGTCGTTGATGACCCGCTCGAGGATCGTGTCGCCGAAGCGGTCCTTGCCATTCAGGTCAAAGCCGGCCATGACCTGGGCCCGCATCGCCTCGATGTCTCCCCCACAAGCGCTCGATAAGAAGATTTGAGTCCGCTCCTCGACGTCAGGGTACGGCCGCCTGTTTTCCTCCATCCGAAACTCCTTTGTCAATATTCGCCAGGGCTCGAAGCCGCCTTGATCAGGCCTCTGCCGTTGTGCCATCCGGTCAGTGTGTTGCGAACGCCGCCCGCCTGAGCCCGGAAGGCTGGGCCGCGTTTCGTCCCTGGCCGGAAGGATGGTCTGCGCTGAGGCTTCTCCCGGCAGCAGGCAATTTACGGTTCGCGCTGGGGGAACTCTGGCGACAGGAAGATGCTGACAGGCGAGCGATTGCACGCTGCGCTGCCCGGAAATCAGGCCGTCCTGAAAGCGCGGACTGGAATGCGCTGATGGCCTGCTGATGACGGCGCAGGCGGAGCAGGACCAGCCCGAGGTCATACCAGGCGGTAGCCACGGCCGATCCGGGGACACGTGCTGCGCGCAGGCACTGGGCCGAGGCGCGCAGGCGGCTGTCGACGCGGAGGTGAGTGCCGTCGTCGAGGCCGCCGCATGCCGCCGCGTTGAATGCCTCAATAGCCTCTTCGCGGCGCCCGGTGCGGTAGTAAACCAGACCGATAAACTGCAGCGATACGAGATCATCGGGGATTGCCTGCAGGATATTGCGGGCAATCCGTTCGGCCTGCAGGAAATTCCCTGCCTGATAGAATGTGCCGAAAAGGTCGAACAGGGCGTCGATCATCGGCAGGCCTCCGGGGAGGCGAAAGACCGCCGCCGTGCCGCTGCCGCCTGGCTTGAAGTTGAGTCGACAGGTGCTGGCAATGCAATCGCCGGATGTGCACGGCGCGCCGGGCGAACCGCCGCAGGCGCCGGGGTGACCATCGGCAATGGACCAGCATCCCTGTCGGGCACCGTCAGGGCCATGGAGCGCTGCGTTGCGAGCCAGGCTGGACGCGCGGAACGGGTTGTCAGGGTAAAGCGGTTTGCTGTTGCGCTGGCTGTCCTGCCTGACATGATCATACCTCCATATATCAATGAACTGCCTGGATTCTGCTATGCAGGTCACAAGGTGGCCAGTGGAAAGTCTCCCGTTATGGGCGGGAAATTTTCCCGCCCATAACGGGCGAACCGCTGCCGCGGCAGACGAGCGAGTGACCCCATGTCTCGAAGGAAGGTACCCCGTGTTGATGTCCTGCCGCGGTCAAAACCGCCGAATCGTGGTAGGACAGGCGTTCGTGCCGCGCGGTCCAGGCCGCTGCCGGCTGCCATGAGCCGACCCAGCGGGGCAGCTCCGCGGCCGGCATCGGACAGGCAATGCCGTAGCCCTGCGCCAGCTCGCAGCCGAGCCGAAGCAACAATTCACCGTGGGCGACGGTTTCGACGCCTTCGGCGATCACCTGACGGCCAAAGGCCCTGGCCAGGCGTACTCCCGCTTCGACGATGGCCAGTCCATCCGGGTCGTTGAGGATGTCGCGCACAAGGCTCCGGTCGAGCTTCAGCAAGTCCACTGGCAGGCCCCGGAGCGAGGTGAACGAGTAGAAGCCGCTGCCGAAGCCGTCCAGAGCCCAGCGTACGCGCATCGCGTGGCAGGCATGCATGAGCCGGGAGATGTGTGCCAAGGTGCCGAGCGTGCTTGTCTCGGGGACCTCCAGCTCCAGGCAGCAGGGGTCAACATCGGGGTGGACGGCGAGCAACGCGAACAGGCGCTGCGCGAAGTCGTCCTGCTGCAGCTGGCAGGCGCCAACGTTCACACTGACCGGTACGCTCAGCCCCGCACTACGCCATTCGGCCATCTGCGTCAGCGCCGTGGCGATTACCCATTCGCCCAGTTCGATGCTGAGCGCCTGGTCCTCGATGATGGGCAGGAAGGCGGCGGGTAGCAGCAGGCCTCGTGCAGGGTTCTGCCAGCGGATCAGCGCTTCGGCGCCAATGACCTGGCCGGTTTTCATGTTCACCTTGGGCTGGTAGTACAGGACGAACTCGCGTCGGTCGAGGGCACGGCGAACCGCTTCCAGTTTTTCGCGCCGGGTCTCGCGCCGGGATGTCACCACCGCCTCCTGTCTGGCCTCGAACAGGCAGCAACGGTTCTTGCCCGCCTGTTTGGCCCGATACATGGCCTGGTCGGCATGGCGCAGAAGCAGCTCGACCTCGTTCCCGTCCTGCGGATAGATCGCCACGCCGATGCTGGAGGAAACCTGCAAGATCTGGTGCTCTGCCGTTACTGGTTCCGCAGCGGCCTGCAACAAGCGTTCGAGTACCGGCTCCCCGTCGTCGGGCCATTCCAGATCGACCAGCACGGCAACAAACTCGTCGCCGCCGATGCGGGCCAGGGTGTCACCCTCCCGCAGGGCTTTTTTCATGCGTTGCGCAACGGCGACCAGCAGTGCGTCGCCGACATCATGCCCGTGGAGGTCGTTGACCACCTTGAAGCCGTCGAGGTCAATATAGACCACCGCCAGGGAGCGGGCGCGCCGCTGGTTCTGGGCCAGGGCCTGACGCAGACGGTCGGTCAGAAGCAGGCGGTTGGGCAGGCTGGTCAATCCATCGTAGTAGGCTGCGCGTTCAAGCTGTTGCTCACGTACCTTCATGGGCGTGATGTCGCTCAACAGGGCAACATGGTTCCGCACCGTTCCGTCAGCATTGCGCAGAGCCGTGACGGTCAGCATTTCCGCGTACACCTCGCCGTTCTTGCGCTGCTTCCAGACTTCGCCGGACCAGTGCCCGGAGGCGACGAGTGCCAGTGACATCTCGCTGAGGCAATCCGGATGCCAACCGGACTGGAGCATGAGCGGCTGCCGGCCGACGGCTTCTTCGCGGCTGTAGCCGGTAATGCGGGTAAACGCTTCGTTCACGGCGACGATGGTGTTGGCAGCATCGGTGATCATGATGCCCTCGCGGGCATGCGTGAACACGCTGGCGGCAAATTGCCGGTGATTTGCTGCCATCCAGGGCAGGGGCTCCTGCCCCTGCTCGCCCGTTTCGGGCACTCCCTGCGCGTCGCCAACCTCCCCCTGTTTCGGCCGTGCCATCGAGTGGTCCAGCCATTCCAGGAGCAGTTGCCGTGCTTCGTTCTCGTCGGGCCGGGCACGGCGAGGAGGCTGCTGTCGCTTTGCTGCGGACCAGCACAGCCGGCAGATCGATCTCGATGCGTCAGCTTTCATGTCTTTCTCCATGGTTTCCCGATTCAAGCACTCGGGTGGCTTTAGGCGATCGGATTTCCTGTTGAGCCGCGCATGGCGCCCGCCAATGTGCCGTCGTCGACGCCATCTGCGCAATCAGTACCTGGTTATGGAACGGGCATGCCTGCCTGCCGAGGACTGCGATTCGCCCTGTACAGCGGAACCCGCTGCGCCGATTCTGTCGCGCCGCGAACGCGGTGGATAGCGGAAAACCTCCCGCTGGCGGTGGGAAAGTTTCCCGGCCGAGGTCACGTGGAAGCGCCCTCTGTTTGTCAGGCGGCCTGAACTTTCCGCGCCATTCAGTGGCTGGCTGCCGGTGTTTGCGCAATAATGCGCCTGTGACGCCGCCGCCTACCAGACACCTTGGACACCTGCTGTTCACTCTCACTCTGTCGGCACTTGGCGATGACAGCGACAGCGGCCCCTGCGGGGGCGCCGGGAGGTTCGCAACCGGAATGGCCAGATGAACGCAGTAATGGACTCGTCCTGCGATTCGATCGCCGTGCTCGACGAGCATGGCGTCATCGTCAGCGTTAACCAGGTTTGGCGGGCCTTCGCTGAAAGCAACGGCGGCAGCGCTGCGCTGGCGACCGGCATCGGCATCGACTACCTGGCGGCGGTGCGACGTGCAGCGGCGACCGATGCACTGGCCGCTGCGGCCCTGCAAGGCTGCGAAGAGATCCTCGCCGGACGGCAGACGCTGTTTTCGCTTGAGTATCCCTGCAACTCGCCGGATTGCGAACGCTGGTTCGAAGTGCACGCCACGCCGTTGGCAGGAGCTGTCAAAGGGATGGTCGTTGGTCATCGGGACGTCACCGCGCGCAAGGTGGTCGAGCGTGCGCTCGATCAGTGCGCCGTCGAACTGCGCGATCACGAGCATCAGCTGACGGCGGTGCTGAACAGCGTTTCGTCGATGATTGGCTACTGGGATCGCAATCTGCGCAACCGCTTTGCGAACCATGCCTATCGCGACTGGTTCGGGGTCGATCCGGCAACGATGCCGGGCAAGCATATTCGCGAGGTCATCGGCGAGGAACGTTACCGGCTCAACCTGCCCTACATCGAGGCTGTGCTGCGGGGTGCGCCACAGCAGTTCGAGCGTGCGATTCCGTCACCGGATGGGCGTTCGGTGCGCCATGCGCTGGCCCGTTACATTCCTGATGTCGTCGACGGCGAGGTGCAGGGTTTCTTTGTCGAGATCATGGACGTCACCTCGATCAAGCGCAGCGAGCAGGCCTTGCAGCGTGCGCAGGAGGTCGGCAGGGTCGGCAGCTACATCACCGACCTGCCGTCAGGGAACTGGGTTGGCAGCCCCATGCTGGATCGGATCATGGGCATCAGCCCGGCGTATGAACATACCTCCGAGGGCTGGGGGCGTTTGCTGCATCCGGCTGATCGTCAGGCAGCGCTGGCCTACGCCAGCCAGGTGCGCGCCGAGGGTGGTAAGTTCGACAGGCAATACCGGATCGTGCGGCCGAGCGATGGCGCAGTGCGCTGGATGCACGGCCTCGGTGAGACCGAGTATGGCGAGCAGGGAGTCCCCCGGCGCATCGTCGGCACGGTACAGGACATCACCGAGCGCAAGCTGGCCGAGGAGGAGCTGCAGGCACTGCTGGGCGAGAACACCCGCCTGGTGCGACAGCTGATTGCCGTACAGGAGCGCGAGCGGGCTGATCTGGCACGCGAGCTGCACGACGAACTGTCGCAGCATCTGACGGCCATCCGCGCCTTCGCCGGGGCCATGCAGCGCGATGGCGCGTCAGATCGCGAACGCGTCAGGGCTAACGCCCAGGCCATTGAGGATTCCGCGCGCGCCATCTACGAGGTGTCGCACCGCCTGATGGAGGGCTTGCATCCGAGCATCCTCGACGCCGCCGGTATCGTCGAAGCGGTGGGCAACCTGCTTGAGGTCTGGGGGCAACAGCATCCGGAAATCGAGTGGCGAGCCTCACTGGATCGCGATCTGGTGTGCAACGAGGACCAGGTACGGGTGGCCGTCTATCGCATCGTGCAGGAATGCCTGAGCAATGTCGCTAGTCATGCGAGCGCCCACCGGCTCCGGTTGATCCTCACCAGATGGCAGTGGCCGGACACCGAAACCCTGCGCCTGGTCGTCCGCGACGACGGCATCGGCATCGACGTTGGCACGCAGCACGCCGGCTTCGGCTTGCTCGGGATGCGAGAACGCGTCCTGAGCCTGGGCGGCTCGCTGCAAATCAGCCGCCCACGCGGCGGTGGCACCCGTGTGCGGGTGTTTCTCCCGAACGACGGAGTTGCGCCGCGAACAGGCGTCGACGGATCGCTCAGGGTTCGATGAGACCCTGCCGGATAGCCATCCTTGCCATTTCTGCAGGGCTGGAGACACCCAGCTTGGCCCTGATCTGGGTGAAGTGATTGCTGACAGTCTTGGGACTCAAGTTGAGGATGGTCGCGCACTCTGGCAGGGCGTGGCCCTCGCTGAGCAGCTTGAAGACCTGAAACTCGCGCTGGCTCAGCTGGTTGAACTGGGATATGCCTGACGGGCGGTGGCGCTCCAGCAGCGCCGGCACCATGTCGGAGCTGACGAAGGACTCTCCACTCGCCACCTTCTTCAGTCCCCGTAACAGGGCATCGACGTCGCTGCCCTTGGTGACAAAGCCAAGGGCGCCGGCCTCGAACGCCCGCTCGAGCAGTACCTGGGAATTGTGCACGCTATAGACCAGAATGGCTGCCCGCGGGTCGATCTCACGGATACGCCGGATGGCTTCGATGCCGCCGAAGCCTTCCATGCTGAGATCCATGACCACGGCGTCCGGACGTTGGCTGCGATACGCGGCGTGGGCCTCCTCGCCACTGGCCGCTTGCTGCAATACGCGCAGGGCGGGATCCGAGCCGATCAGGCTGCACAGACCGGCGCGCAGGGCAGGGTGGTCGTCCACCACCATCACCGTGAGTGGCTGCAGCTTGCCATTGAACGTGCTGCCCGGCATGCCGAGATACCCCCTTGTTTCTACGATGGGCGCTGAAGGATTGCACTGGCTGCCATTGCCGAACTGCCGGACTCCCGTACGCGCAGCCTCAGTCGCACCTTCCGCGGATACGGCATTATATCGGTTGCCGCAGACGCATGACAGATCAATCGGTCGCGCTCACTTCAAAATTCCCAGGAGATTCGAAAAGCCATCGGTCCATACCGCGAAGCCGGGGCGCGGAGCGAGCCTTTCGGCCTTCTTGATCTGCTTCAGCAGCCGGGTCGCAGGCTCCGGTTGGGCAATGAGTGCCCAGACCGAATGGCGGCAGAAGGCATCACCTTCGTCGGGATCGAGGTCGACGATCAGCGCGGTCATGCCAAGCTGCTGCGCGGCTGCCGCCACGACCGGTCGTAAATCGAGATAGCGGTTGGTAATGTGGACGGCGAGAACGCCGTCGCTCTTGAGGTGACGCAGGTAGGCCCGCATGGCTTCGATGGTCAGCAGATGTGTCGGGATCGAGTCACCGGAGAAGGCGTCGATTGCTAGCAGGTCAAAGTTCTGGACCGCTTCGCTTTCGAGCATCAGTCGGCCATCGCCGAGTACCGGCACGATGCGCGCTGCGCTGTCCCCCAGGTAGCTGAAGTCGTTGCGCGCCAGGTCGAGGACCTGTTCATTGATTTCATACATCCGCATCTCGTCCCCGGCCTGGCCATAGGTGGCCAGCGTGCCGGCGCCAAGACCCAGCACGCCGATCTTTCGCGGCGGGTTGCTGGCGAGGCCGAGCAGGGCCTGGCCGATGCCTGACTGCTCGCAATAGTAAGCCGTTGGTCGCCGGCGATAATCTGCCGAGATGAACTGCTCGCCGTGATTGATGCGACCGTGCAGTATCGTGCGCTTGATGCCCAGCTTTTCGTCGGCGACATCGTGGACCCGCAGTTGCCCGTAGAAATTCCTCAACACCCGCCGGTAATCCTCGACGTAGTCGATCGAGATGCCCGTCAGGCGGTAGCCGTAGGCGAGCAGGGCGACAACCAGCAGCCAGCGCCAGACCGGTTTGACTTCGCGCCAGAGGACGATGACCACCAGCAGGGCGCAGAGGAAGAGACCGATCGGCAGTTCGAAATAGGCATTGAACACCGCCGGGGCGAGCAGGCCGACCAGGCTGCCGCCGAGAGCACCGCCGATCGAGAGCATGAGGTAGAACAGGGTCAGATGGCGAACCGGCGGTCGCCGCCTGACCAGCTCACCGTGACAGACCATGCAGAAAACGAACAGGGACACCGACAGCAGGGTGACGAGTACTGGCACAGGCATGCCAACCCCGTCGACCACCCGGTCGAGGGCGAGAAAGGCGACCGGCAGCGCGACGAGGAATCCGGGCCGGTAGTAGTAGCGCGGTGCATCGAAGCAGAGGATGAAGCTCAGCAGGTAGATGCTCAGCGGCAACACCCACAGGAAGGGGACCGGCGCGACGTCCTGCGTCAGATGCCGCGTCAGCGCCAGCAGCAGGATCGAGGCGGTCATCGCCAGGCCAACCCACAACAGACACTCGCTCAATGGCGGCCGTGGCGTCGCCTCGGCGCTGCTGGTCGTCCGCTCAAGCTCGCTCGATACCCCTTGCCACGACTGCCGGGCGCTGGCGAAACAGGCCAGCACGAACAGCGCATAGGCCGCTGACCAGGCCCAGGCTTGCTCGAGTACCGGAAAAAAGGGTTCGACGAGCACCGGATAACTCAGCAGCGCGAGCATGGATGCGAGGTTCGAGAGGGCGTAAAGCCGATAGGGCACCATGCTATTGAACGAGCGCGCATACCACGCCTGCATCAGCGGCCCGGTGGTCGACAGCAGCAGGTAGGGCATGCCGACAGCCAGGGCCAGCACGACGAGCACGTTCCAGGTCGGGTGCTCGAATGCCGCTTCTTTCCATGCCGGATCGGCAACCACCGGCAGGGTCGCCAGGCTCAACGCCAGCAACACGCAATGGACCACGTTCTGGCGGCGGGGCGGGAGCCACTCGTGCAGCAGGTGAACATAGAGATAGCCGAGCAGGAGGGTGGCCTGGAAGAAGACCAGGCAGGTACTCCACACCGAAGAAGAACCGCCGAACCACGGCAGGATCATCTTGGCAATGATCGGCTGGATCTGAAACAACAGAAACGCCGAAAGGAAGACGGTCACGGCAAAGCTGATCATCGAGACTTTCTACGAAGACATGAAAAGGTGTCAGTGCTCGTGCCGACTATCCGGAATTTCCGGTTGGTCGGGCGATCAAACCAGGCGCTCAGCACTGGGGAGGCAGGCGGACCATCCCCCGGGGTCAGGCCTGTGGCGGAGCTACGTCCGCAGCTGCCGGTGGCGCGTGCCAGTGCTCGCGCGGTACAACCACGTTGTTGCCCGGCTGCATGACGAAGTGCGGCGACATGATCTGTACCCCGTAGGTGTTGAACTGATCCTGAATGTTGGCGTGCAGTGCCGACAATACCGGCACCCGCTCGAGTGGTTTGTCCATGTGTGCGAAGAGTTCGTATTCGACGTACCAGTCGCCCAGGCCGCGCTGGTAAACGAAGGGCTTCGGAATGGCCCGCAGGCCCGGTGTCTGCTCGGCAGCGGCGATCAGCATGGCATGCACCTGGCGCCACGGCGTGTCGTAACCGATGGTCACCTGGGTGGACACCAGGGTGCCGCGCGCGCCAGCCAGCCGGGAGTAGTTCTTGATCGGGCTGCCGACAAGAACCGCGTTGGGAATCGTCACTTCCTCGTTGCGCATGTTGATGATCTTGGTCGACAGGGCGCCGACCTCGCTGACCACGCCGACGGTCTCGCCGAGATCGACGAAGTCGCCGACCGAAAGCGCTCGTGAATAGACCAGTACCAGACCGCTCATCAACTGGTTGACGATTCCCGCCGAGCCGAGCGTCAGCATGAAGCCGAACATCACCGACAGGCCCCTGAAGGCGTCGCTGTCGGACATCGGAATGAACGGGTAGGCGACGGCGATACCGAGTCCCCAGACGATGATGGTAACGATCCGGTGGGTGGCGTTTACCGTCTCCGGATGCAGCCCGGGTACCTGTACCCGCCCGGCGCGGGCGGCTTTGAAGAAATTGCCGATCGCGTCGTTGAAGGCCTTGGTCATGAACAGGATGACGATGGCCGTGGTCAGTGCCGGGATGGCGCTGACGATGCCCGAGCCGAGGGTATCGAGCAAGCCGAAAAGGAAGTCGCTGAGGCGGTCGCCCAGGGGTTCGGTGAGCGGAAAGCGCGCCAGCACGAAGGTCAGCCAGAGGTAGGCGACGCTCAACCAGAGAAAACCCATCAGCAGTTGCGCGACACGTTGCACCAGCAACCAGGCGTGACGCGCCCAGCGGAAGGCGCTCGACTCGGGATGGGCCTCGATGGCCTGCTGAAAGTGACCGACCATCCATGCGGTTGCCCGACGAATCAGCCAGAGAAGGACCAGCGCGATCGCGGTCGCCAGCAGCGAGAGTCCGACCCCCTTCAACAACACCATCGGACGCCGCTGCGCGCTGGCTGCCTGCAGGGCTGTGCCCAGTTCGTCGGCAGTGCGCCGGGCCAACTCCTCGAGCGCGATCTTCTCCTCCGGGTCGAGATCGCCTTCAAGGATGTTGAAGAGAGCCGACTCGCCAATGTGCAGATTGATCCCGCGGCGGCCCTCGACGGTGAACGGCGTTTGCTCGATCGCCAGATTCATCGCGCCGGGTGGCAGGGCATCGATCCGGCTCAGAGCCCGCCGCACGCGGTATTCGGGTGTTGCGCCGGCCACGGTCGTGCGGAAAGTGACGATCGGCCGGAAGTGGTAATGCAGGGTCGCCTCCGGCGGCCGTGCTTCGTCGGCCGCCAGGGCGGGTGCGCCCGTGCCGGCCAGGAACAGACAGACTGCGAGCAACAGCCATGCGAGTGGCGCGGAGAATTTCGGGAAGCGACGGGTCAGGATCATGGCGAGTGTGAATTGAAGGTGAACCAGCGCTGGATTATAGTCTTCGCACCGCTTGGCATCCCCTGCCGGCGAGCGCTTCTCCAGCGATCGTGTTCCCCAGAATCCCGATGATCGATCAACGACCAGTCCATCCTGCCGGATCACGATGACGGCCTGCTAGGCTGTTCCGCCGACCGTCAATCCGTCGATGCGCAGGGTCGGCTGGCCAACGCCGACCGGTACGCTCTGGCCATCCTTGCCACAGGTGCCGACGCCCGGGTCCAGGCGCATGTCGTTGCCGATCATCGAAACCTGGTTCATTGCGTCCGGCCCGCTGCCGATCAGGGTTGCGCCCTTGACCGGCGTGGTCACCTTGCCGTCCTCGATCAGGTAGGCCTCGGACATCGAGAAGACGAACTTGCCGTTGGTGATATCGACCTGGCCGCCGCCGAAATTGACGGCGTAAATCCCCTTCCTGACCGACTTGATGATCTCTTCGACGCTCTTGTCGCCGTTCAGCATCGTCGTATTGGTCATGCGTGGCAGCGGCAGATGCGCAAAGGATTCGCGGCGGCCATTGCCGGTCGGGGCGACACCCATCAGACGGGCATTGAGACTGTCCTGCATGTAGCCCTTCAGGATGCCGTCCTCGATCAGGACCGTACGCTGCGTCGGATTGCCCTCGTCGTCGATGTTCAGCGAACCACGTCGCTCGGCGAGGGTGCCGTCATCGATGACCGTGACGCCTCTGGCCGCGACGCGGCTGCCGACGCGACCGGCAAAGGTCGAACTTCCCTTGCGGTTGAAATCGCCCTCGAGTCCATGACCCACCGCCTCGTGCAACAGGATGCCAGGCCAGCCGGCACCGAGAACGACGGTCATCGTACCCGCCGGCGCCGGCCGGGCCACCAGGTTGGTCACCGCCTGATGGACCGCCTCGCGGGCGTAGCCGTGCAGCAGGTCGTCAGTGAAGAAACTGTAATCGGTGCGTCCACCGCCACCCGCAGACCCCTGTTCTCGCTGCCCACCCGCCTCGACGATCACCGTCAGCGAGACCCGCACCAGTGGCCGGATGTCGGCCGCCAGCCGACCGTCGCTGCCGGCCACCAGGACAACCTCGTACTCGCCGGCGAGGTGAGCCATCACCTGCGTCACCCGCGAGTCCTCCGCACGTGCCAGTGCTTCCAGCCGTTCGAGCAGTTTGACCTTGCCGGCAGCGTCGAGTGAAGCGAGGGGATCGTGCGGCACGTAGAGCCGATGTCCGCCAGTTCCTTTCTTCAGCGCCGGCACGCGCCGCTCCTGCCCGGCCGCGGCAATTGCCCGTACCGCCGCTGCCGCGTCGCCCAGCGCCTTGGCGCTGATGTCGTCCGAGTAGGCAAAGGCGGTTTTTTCACCTGACAGCGCGCGCACGCCGACACCCTCGTCGATGCTGAAACTGCCCGCTTTGACAATGCCCTCTTCCAGGCTCCAGGCCTCGGAACGGCTGTACTGGAAATAGAGATCGGCATAGTCGACCTGATGCGCCATGATCTTGCCAAACACCGGCGTCAGGTCGGCAACATCGAGGCCATAGGGTGTGAGCAGGGTCTTGCGGGCCTGTGCGAGAAGGGTTTGAGCTCTTGCGTTCATTGACTTTCCATGGTTGATGCGGTGGTGTGGGCTGTGGCTCACATGACGCGGTGTCTGAGTGCCGGCAGGCTGGCCCGGGTTTCGGCCAGGCGACCTTGATCGAGGTCGCCGATGACGACGCCTCGTCCCTTCAGCTTGCGGTCGACGATCGTCCCCCAGGGATCGATGAGCATGCTGTTGCCATGCGTTTCACGGCCGTTTTCGTGCCGGCCACCCTGGGCGACGGCCAGCACGTAACATTGATTCTCGATCGCCCGCGCACGCAGCAGGATCTCCCAGTGTGCCCGCCCGGTGGTCTCGGTAAAGGCGGCCGGAATCACCAGCAACTCTGTGACACCGAGCGCACGATAAAGCTCCGGAAACCGGAGGTCGTAGCAGATCGACAGGCCGACGCGGCCAAAAGGCATGCTGAAGGCGACCGGCTCCCGGCCGGCCTCGATGGTCGCACTCTCGTCGTAGGCCTCGGCCCCCTGGCGGAAGCCGAACAGGTGAATCTTGTCGTAGCGCGCCACGCACTGACCGTGGGGATCGTATACCAGGCTTGAATTGAGAACCTTGTCGGGACTGTCCGCCCACAGGGGAAGCGAGCCGCCGATCAGCCACACGCCGTGTTCGCGGGCGCTCGCTGCCAGGAAATCCTGGATCGGGCCATGGCCCACGTGCTCGCGCACGCGGACCTTGTCCCGGTCACTCATGCCCATGATCGCGAAGTATTCCGGCAGCGCAAGCAACTCTGCACCCTGCGCCACGGCTTCGCTCATCAGGGCTGCGGCGGTCCGCAGGTTCTCTTCGACGCGCGGCGTTGAAACCATCTGCAGGGCAGCCACCCGCAACGTGCGGACAGGCGGCGACGGGGCTGTCAGCTCACTGGTGGACGGGGGCATGGCTTGCTCCGGTGGGGTTGGTGGCGTTGATCTCGGGCGCAGATCCCGGGATGGCCGAGCGAGCGATCCTCTCGACCTTGGGGTCGTCCCACTTGCCGGTGACCAGATACTCGAAACTGAAAACCTTGTTGAGCGGGCCCTGCAGGATCTTGTCCGCCAGCAGGGTGGCAATGCCGGCCAGCGGATTGATGATGGCGACACCCAAAGCGGCACTGGCCCCCAGATCGGGCTGCACGGTTACATTGAGATGCTGGGTTTCATTCTTCAGGTCGGCTTCGCCACGCATCACCACACGCGCCGAGGGGCCGTCAATCTGCAGGCGATCGGTACGCATGACGCCGCTCTTCACCGTCATGCTGCCGCTGATGCTGTCGAAAGCAAAACCCTGGCTGAAGACATCGCCGAAATCAAGCGTGAAGCGACGTGGCAGGCTCTGCAGGCTGATCAGGCCGAGCAGCTTGCCCGCCCCGGGGTCAATCTTCAGAAATTGCCCCTTGCTCGCTTCGAGCTTCATGTCGCCACTCAGCGTCGCGTAGTCCAGTCGACTCGGCGGCCCGTTCCAGCCGATCTTTCCCTGCAGGGTCGCGCGGCCGGCACGCACGGCACCGACGTAGCCTAGCCGCTCCAGCAGCTTGCCGACATCGCTGCTGTCAAGCGTGAAATCAAGTTGCGTGCGGTTGGCCGCGCTGATCTGCCACTGACCACTGCCGGACAGGTTGCCATAGGGGTTGCGCAGGTCGACCCGGTCGATGCGCCAGATACCGCCATCGTTATGGGCCTGCACGTCCAGACGCCCGAAGCGATGATCGCCGACCGAAAAATCGTCGACCACGATGTCGAGCGCCGGCAGCTCCTTGAGCGCTTCGGCGGGCCCCACTTCCTCGCCCGCCGCCTCCGGACGGCGCCATTTCCTGAACTGCGCCTTCAGCTTGCCGGCCCCCGAGCCATCCCAGAGAAAGCTGCCCACCGCCTGATCCGACTGCACGGTGCCCCGCCACAGCGAAGTCGCGCCCGAAGCGCCGATGCTGACGCCAGTGTAGGAGCCGCCGAGCAGGACGACTTCGTCGGCCTTGAGATCGACCGAGACCGGAACGTCGGAGGCGGATCCAGCGCTGCCTTCCTTGCCACGGCTGCCGACTATTTTCTGCCAGTAGTCAGCATTCAGCTTCCTGGCGGTGACCCCGACTGTGATGCCACGTTCCGGCAATGGCGCCAGCGGCCGACCAATCATGATCGCACCACGTTCGGGATAAGCGTCCTTTCCCTGCTTTCGCCGGATCACTTGCATGCTCAATACATTGCCGAGAGTGGCGCGCAACTGGTCGCGAACGATCGCCTGGCTGCCACGCGGCGCTGGCGTTGGCAGCAGTGAGCTCTCGAAACGCAGCGGCATCGCTTCGCCGGCATTCTTGCCCAGCGGCTCCGGCAGGGTTGAAGCGACGCCAACCAGAGTCGAGTCCAGCAACAGTTCAACGTCGCGCTTCTGTACCCGCACCTCGGCACGATAGGGCGTCGTCCCCGAGAGATTGTCGAGCAGCGGCATTTCCAGGCGTCGCCGCAAGTCGTCGATGGCCAGCGTACCGTTGGCGGTGATCAGCACCTTGCCACCCTGCGTTGCCCCCTTGATCCTGACCGGGCCGCCAAACAGCAGCGCGTTGATCTCCGGTACGCGCAGATCCTTCTCGGAGAACTGCAGACTGCCCTTGACCTGCCGCAGCGGCGGCAGCGCCGGATCGACGGTCACCTCGTTGGCCAGAAAGGTATAGGTGCCATCGATCCTGGAATCGCCAAGCCGTGCCTCCTCAAGCGGAATCACCAGCGCAATATCGAGGTGACCCTTGCCGCTGGCGCGCATGTTTTCGGTGAAGTGGTCAATCTGGGCCGCGACCGGGCTCTGTTCAATGAACTTGAGGAACTCCGAAGTTTCACCCTCGGCGCGGCCCTTGACCTTCAGAGTGGATACCGGGGCATCGAAGTCGGGAATCTCGGCGCTGGTCTGTGACAGCGTGGCGCCCAGAATCGATCCGCGCCTCGCCTGCACCACCATGCCCACCCCCTCGAAACGCAGATCGGCGTCGAGGTCGCTGATCACCGGCCAGCCGGTGCCGTAGTCCAGGGTGACGCCCTGTGCCTTGACGGTGACGAGGAACTGGCCCTGTTTTCGGTCGAGAAAGGGAAAGTTCGCCAGATCCCCCTTCAGGATCAGTCTGGCCTCGCTGGCTGTTCCTCCCTTGAGTGCGTCACGAACCCAATGCCGGGCATCGGTGTTGATTGCCGCCGGCAGGTAGCGCCAGACGCCACGCGCGTCGGCGCGGGTGAGCGACGCCGTCAGATCGATGCGGCCTGGTCCTTCGCCGTCGTTGCGGTAGGTGCCCTGTGCCGAGCCGGCCGCGTCGGGGCCGGCGAACTCGGCGCGCGATAGCTCGGCGGCCAGCGCTCCCTCGCTGATCTTCCACTTGGCCTGCGCATTCAAGGTGTCGAGTGCGATCGAGGACTCGGGAAAAACGTCGGGCAGGTCGATGCTCACCTGCTGCGAGCGCAACTGCGCAGCACCCCCCTGCTCGCTGGCCTCAAGTGAGCCGGACAAGCCCGTGACACCCGGGAAACGCCCGTCGGGCTTGAACGCCAGGTCCTCGAAACGGCTCCTCAGCGAATAGGTCTGCAGGGCTTCTGAGTCGCCCTGCCAACTGGCCCGCAGTTCACTGACTCGCCCGCGCGGTGCGTAGTCGTTCAGCAACTGGCGCGAACCCGCATCGAGCGGCAGGTAGGCAGCAAGGCTCGCCAGTGCGCCAAGTTCCACGGCGCTGGCGGTGGCACTGCCGCGTACCGACTTGCTGCCAGCCGTCTGGGGCTGCCACTCCAGGTGAAAATCAGTTGGCTCAATGCGGATGCTCTGCACTGGGACCGCGGTACTCCGCCCAAGCCGCCGCGTCACCAGTTCGACGCGACGTCCGTCAACCCGCACCCCCGAAGGCGAAAAGCGCGCGCCAATGCGGCCGGACAGGTGGTCCAGCCCAAGCGCCGGCAGGTTTTTCGCCAGACGAAGGTTGACGTCGTCGAGCGAGACGTCAGCCGTCAGCTCGTGCAAGCCACCATCCGCAAACCCGAGCCAGGCCCGCACCGCGCCTCGACCATGGGGCAAGGCCACCGGGTAATCGATCCAGGCGCGCCAGACGGCCAGATCGGCATAGTCGATCTGGGCGAAGGCCTGCCCCTTCCAGGAGGCCGCGTCCGCGATCGACCGGCCGTGAAAATCACCCCGCAGGTCCAGCTTCGAGGCGAGTTCGGCCGGTGGCAGGGCAGTCAGGCCGAAACGGTGCTTGCGGCCATCGTTGTCGAGGGCCAGGTTCAGATCCTCGAGGATCAGTGGCGGCGCATTTCGTTTGGCGTCCTCCCAGACCACCGTTGCGCCGTTGATGCGAATGCGTTTCTGGGCCAGCACCCAGTCGGCAGCACCGTTGTCGCTGCCCTGCCGGTTGACCGCGATCCCCGCGACATAGAGCTGGCCGTCGACGTCGCGGCGCAGGTGCAGTGTGGGTTCGTCGAGGCGCAGCAGACTCAGCCGCAGTTGCAGGCGCGGCAGTGACGACCATGAAAGGACGCTCTCGACGCGGCTGAAGGCCAGTGCCGGCTGCCCTTGCGCGTCGGCGATCCGGACATCGGACAGAATCAGGTCAGGATTGAGTCCCTGCCAACTGGCCTGGATGCCCCCGATGCTGACCGACAGCCCGAGTGCCTGACTGACCTGGCGCTCGATCTCGGGCCGATAGTTCTCGATGTTCGGCAGGATCAGATAGCGCAACGCCAGAATCAGCAGCACGAAAGCAAAATAGAGCAGCAGCAGGCCACGCAGCGCAAGGCGCCCGATCAAACGCGCCGTCGGATGCGAAATCACCGGCACCAGATAGTGCAAGCGATGGTAGAGCGCCGGGCGCAGTTCCTCGTTGCGCATCAGATTGGGCCAGCGCAGCGAGACTTTTGCCAACAGTCGGTGAGCGTCACTAGAATGTCGGGATACCCGGTCGGACGATTGAACCACGCATTGTAACGGCTTTGCTGTGGGTCTTCAGTTCCGGCAGCACAGGCCCGATCCAGCAGATCACCCGACGAGACACTCATGGAACCCCACATCGATCCCCGCGGTGCCGATCCCGGCGCGCTCCATTTACCCTGGCAGACCGCCCAGACTCACAGCCGCTACCTGCGCCAGTTGCTTGCGGCCCGCCCGCAGATCGCGAACTGGCTTGGCGAGCACGCCGCGCAGCCGGTCACCGCGGCGCAGATGAGCGACTTTCTCGCGCAGGCAGCGCCAGCCAGCGACGAGAGCCTGAAGCGCGCCCTGCGGCAGTTGCGCCAGCGGGTGATGGCCACCCTGATCGTGCGTGATCTCGGCAACCTGGCGCCGTTGAGCGAAGTTGTCGAAAGCATGACCCAGCTCGCTGATGTGACTACCAACTTCGCGCTCGACTTCTTCCATCGGCAGCTGAGCGAGCTGTTCGGCGAACCGCTCGACAGCCGCGGCCAGCCGCAGCGGCTGCTGGTCATCGGCATGGGCAAGCTCGGTGGCCGCGAACTGAACGTCTCGTCCGACGTTGATTACATTTTCGTCTATCCCGAGGAGGGGCAGACTGGCGGCAGTGGTCGTCGGCTCGACAACTACGATTTCTTCCTGCGCCTCGGCAAGCGCCTGATCAGCGCCCTGGGTGATATCAGCGAAGACGGTCAGGTTTTCCGGGTCGACATGCGTCTGCGACCAAACGGCGACTCCGGAGCGCTGGTCGGCTCGCTCGGCTCGCTGGAAAACTATTTCATCACGCAAGGCCGCGAGTGGGAACGTTACGCCTGGATAAAGGCCCGGGTGATGAACGAAGGCGTCAATCTGCAGCCGGAATGGGTGAACGCCCTGCAGAGCATCGCCCGCCCGTTTGTCTTCCGCAAGTATCTCGATTTTGGCGCGATCAATGCCATGCGCGGTCTGCATGCCCAGATTCGCCGCGAGGTCGCGCGCAAGGACATGGCCGAGCACATCAAGCTCGGTCCGGGCGGCATTCGCGAAATCGAGTTCATCGCCCAGGTCTTCCAGTTGATCCGCGGCGGCCGCGAGCCGGCATTGCAGATCCGGCCGACACTGCAGGTCCTCGCCCTGCTCGCCGAACGTCGCCTGCTGCCGGTGGAGACCGAGCGCGAGCTGGCAGCAGCCTATGAGTTCCTGCGCCGCCTCGAACACCGGCTGCAATACGTCAACGACGCCCAGACACATCGCCTGCCGGGCGCTGACGAAGAGCGCCGGCAGATTGCCGCTTCGCTGGGCTTTGCCGACTGGCATGGGTTTCTGCTCGTTCTCGACGCCCACCGGGCGACCGTTGCCCGCCATTTCGAGCAGGTCTTCTCGGAGCCGGAGGAGGGTCGGCATCCGCTGGCCGGAATCTGGGACGACCCAGTGGCCGGCGACGATTCGCTCGAGCGCTTGTCCACGCTGGGTTTCCGCCAGCCCCAGGTGATGCTCGAAGGTCTGCAGAGCTTCCGCCAGAGCGGCCGCTACCTGCAGTTGCCGGCGAGCAACCGCGAGCGCCTCGATGCCCTTGGGCCACGCCTGATCGACGCCGCTGCGGCCACCGGCACCGCCGACGCGACCTGGCAGCGCGGCCTCGCTTTCCTCGATACGATCAGCCGGCGTGGCGCCTATCTGGCGCTACTGCAGCAGTATCCGCAGGCGCTGATGAAGCTGGCCGAACTGATCGGCAGCTCGTCGTGGGCCGCCGACTACCTGACCCGGCACCCGATTCTGCTCGACGAACTGCTCGATTCGCGCATCTTTGATGTCACCACCGACTGGCAGCGATTCCGTCAGGATCTGCACGCGCGCCTGGCCCTGCACGTCGACGACATCGAGCGCGAAATGGACATTCTGCGCGAAACGCACCACGCGCAGGTTTTCCACTTCCTGGCGCAGGACATCGCCGGCATGCACACCGTCGAGCACCTCGCCGACCGCCTCAGCGAACTCGCCGACATCATGGTGCAGACGACGATGGATCTCTGCTGGCATAAACTGAAGCACCGCCATCCCCATCCCGAATGTCCGCCGCGCTTCGCGGTCATCGCGTATGGCAAACTCGGCGGCAAGGAACTCGGTTTCGCTTCGGACCTCGACCTGGTCTACCTGCACAATGACCCGGAGCCCGATGCCGGCGAACTCTATGCCCGTCTCGGGCAGCGGATGAGCACCTGGATGTCAACCCAGACGGCGGCCGGCATGCTCTTCGAGGTCGACCTGCGCCTGCGCCCGAACGGCGATTCCGGCATGCTCGTCTCGCCGATCGAAGCTTTTCGCGACTATCAGTTGCAGCACGCCTGGGTCTGGGAACACCAGGCACTGACGCGGGCCCGCTTCTGCGCCGGCGACCCGGCTGTCGGCGAGCAATTCGAGGCCATCCGCATCGAGATCCTGAGCCAGGCGCGCGATCTGGCCACGTTGCGCGATGAAGTGCTGGCGATGCGCCAGCGCATGCTCGATCAACACGCTTCAGGAAGCGAGGAGTCGTTCGACATCAAGCATGACCGTGGCGGCCTGATCGACGTCGAATTCATCGTCCAGTACCTGGTCCTCGGCCATGCGCACAGGCATCCCCGGCTTTGCGGCAACCTCGGCAACATCGCCCTGCTCGGGATAGCTGCCGAACTGGGCCTGATTCCGGCCGACCTGGCCGAACCGGTGCGCAGCGCCTACCGCGAGTTTCGCCGCATGCAACACGTCCTGCGGCTCAACGCCGGCCGTCGCGCCCGCGTCGAACGCACCTCGGTCAGCCACCGTATTGAAGCCGTTCGCGCACTCTGGGAGGCGGTATTCGGTGTGGCGTGAGCCGAGCGGGACGGGTTGCCGGGAGAAGAAAGTTGCTCCCGGGGGCGAACGAAGGCCTGGGGGAGGATCTCTACGGATTCGACGAGAACAGGATTTTCGGTGCCAGTTCGAGCTGTTGCCTTTGGTTGCCCAGCCAGATCAGCCCGTCCTGAACGGTGCATTGCAGGCGCATGCTGCGTTCGGCCAGGCCGGCCAGGGCCTGGCTCTCACGCGGGCTCAACGAGAGTACGTGCAGATTGGGCTGAGTCACCAGCTTCTCCGAATTCTGTCGCCACCAGATGTCCGCTGCTCTGCCGCCATAGCTGACGACAATCACCCTGCGCGAACGACCACAGGCGCGGCGAATGGCCTTCTCGGCCGGTAATCCGACATCAATCCAGCGCTCGACGCTGCCTGCTGCGTCGATGTCCTGGAGATCCGCTTCGTCCTCGGTCGACAGGCCGCGTCCGAAGACCAGTGTTGGCGAGGCGTAGAGCGTGAAGGCCAGCAGCCGAATCATCATCCGCTCGTCGGTCTCCGACGGATGGCGGGCGATCGTCAGGCCGTAGTCTGAAAAGTGCCCTCGATCAAGATCGGCAAGCTGGAGCTCAACCTTGAAGATGGTGGACTTGATGGCCATGTGGCACCCCGAAAAAGCTAGAGTATCCCACGGCGGGTCGGTTGGAGCAGGATGTGACATGGTGTGCTGCACACAACGGCGCGACCGCCGTGCGCCTGGCCCGGAAAGAAGAAGCCGCGCGAGCGGGCAGGATATTCGGTGAAGTCGTTGTAGTATTGACCCTTGAGCTAGGTTGCGCGTCGATCAGGGCTGCCACCGAGTGGTGCAGGATTCTGCAGGGTGTGCCCAGCGCGCAAGGCGCTGACCGCCGTGCTGCTCGAGGTAAAGTACTTCGCTTCTGCAAGGGTCAAGGGAAGCGCCACCAACTCAACTTGGGATGCCAAGGCAATGCGTCGCCCTGCGTTCGTGAGTCAGTACCTTGGTGACCTGTTGTTGGGCACCGACCGAGCCATGCGCTTGCGCCTGGCGCAGACAGGCTTGGCCCTCTTGCTGATGCTGATGGGCATGGCGGTCGTGCTTTGGGCTGCCTGGGTGCTGGACCGGCCGCGTGGTCCGCTGTACGTTTGGACGGTGAGTTCGCTGTTCGTCATCGTCATGGTCTATATGGCCATTCGCTGCGGCTGGTCACGGCGCTTCAAGGACCCATCACTGACTTTGCCGCAGATGGCGATTGCGATTGTCTGCAGCGCGACCGGCTATGCGTTGATGGGTCCGGTACGTGCAATCGCATTCCCCAATTTGCTGATTATCCTGATGTTTGGCATGTTCGGTCTAGGCACCATCAGCGCCTTGGGCATCAGCATCTATGCTCTGCTCGCGTTTGGCCTGAGTATGGCTTTGATGGCTTCGATCAGCCCCGATGTCTACCCGCCGACGGTTGAACTGGCGCATTTCATGATGCTGGTGATTGTCGTTCCAGCGGTCTCGGTTCTGGCCGGGCGTTTGAGCCGCATTCGCCGCCGATTGGGCGAGCAAAAGCAAGAGCTGACCGTGGCGCTCGAACAGATTCAACTCATGGCCGCGCATGATGATCTGACCGGCTTGTTGAATCGCCGTCACATGGTGGTCCTGCTGGAGCAGGAAACGCAACGCAGCCAGCGCTCGGGACAGGGATTTTGCCTGGCGCTGATCGATATGGACCATTTCAAGCGCGTCAATGACCGGTATGGCCATGCTGCGGGTGACGAGGTACTGCGCGCCTTTTCCGACACCGCGCAGGTAGTCTTGCGCCGGTCGGATGTGCTGGCGCGCTGGGGTGGTGAGGAGTTTGTCCTGATGCAATCGGCGACCGGCATGTCGCTTGCCGGAGCCACCATGGAGCGCCTGCGCGAGCAGGTGGCGAAGCTGGCGCCCGCGTTTGGCGAGGACGTCCTGCAGATCAGCTTTTCGGCCGGGCTGACTGAACACCGTCCAGGTGAATGTGTGACCCAGACGCTGGAGCGTGCCGACCGCTTGCTCTACGATGCAAAGGCGCAGGGTCGCAACCGGGTAGTGACAGGCTGATCAAGCCGGCAGGCCAGCTGCAAAGCCTCAGTCGGTCACCGACAGTTCCTGACCGATTCATCGACTCGGGCGCTGTGCCCGTCGTCCGGCTGACCGAAGTGTTCTGTCAGGCAGCTACCGCAGGCATCGTCCGCAGTGCGTACCAGATCAACCGCGGAGTACACTGTCGATAAGTTTGGCAACCACTGCAGCGTCGGGGGCAAGGTGATGCAGATCGAGAACAACCATGGCCGAGACATCTTCAACGGCCATATTGGCTTCGTCGCCGGCATTGATCGGGATGAAGAGGAACTCGCCGTGACGTTCGATGGCCGGGTGGTCAGCTAATCCACTGTGCGCTCTATACTCTTCAAGGTCGGCGCCGCCGTGGCAGCCGGAGTCGGCGGTTGAACGCGAGGGGGTGATGATGAGCAAGGGCACGGCACGGACAGTGGCGACCCATCTGGCCGGGCCGGGCGGCAGGATTCTCGCGGGCGGTTTTTCGCCGCGGCTGTGCCGGCGGCTGAAGGCGTGTGTCGCCGCCATGGCGGCCCTGGAGAAGATTTCCTCGCCGATCATCCCCTATATCGCCGCCTGGCGCGAACACGAGAAGATCATCTGGTATGAACATGTCGGAGCACGGTTTCTTGCCCTTCTCGGCTGCGAGCGGGGGGAAGTCGACGAGGTCTTTCGGCAGAGTATCGTCGATCGGCGTCTCTACCGGTACGCGGAGCGGGAGAGCAAGGTGGAGGAGGAGATCGTCACCCGGGCCGAGTTGCGGGGCGATCAGGCCGGCTTGCGCGCGGAGGTGAAAAAGGCGGGGACGGTGGAGTTCGTCTATCAACTGGCCTTGCCGGCGGGGAAGACGATCTGGCTGAAGGACCAGGCCAACATCGAGGTCTTTGTCGAGGACCAGATCTGTCTCTCGATTGGCTGCCTGACCGAGGTCACCAAGGAGATGGAGCAAAAGGATCTGCTGGAAAAAATCGGCTATTTCGACGAACTGACCAAGTTGCCGAAACGCACCATCCTGCAACGGATTCTCGAGATGAATATCGGCAATCTCCGCCGCGGCCACATCAACGATTTTGTCTTTCTGTTGTTGGACCTGGATCATTTCAAGGCGGTGAACGACATCCATGGCCATCAGGCCGGGGACCAGGTCCTGGTTGGTTTCGCGGACGTGATGCGCGCCACCAAACGGCATGAGGACGAGATCGGCCGCTATGGCGGCGAGGAGTTTTACGGATTCTCCATCGGCGGCCTGCAGAACGGCATCCAGTTTGCCGAGCGCTTGCGGCTGGCGGTGGCCAACACCGACTTTATCTTCAATCGGGAGCGGATCCCGGTCACCGTCTCTGTCGGCCTGGTCGCGGCGAGCCAACTCGCGGAGGTGGGCGAAATCAGTGTCGAGGAGTTGGTGCGGGTCGCAGATCGGCGGTTGTATGTAGCCAAGGGAGAAGGGCGAAATCGGGTGGTTTTTCGGGGCTGATACATCAGGACTGCGGGGTTTGCACCCGACCATCACCGATGCCAGACCTCACATTCTCGCCGGACCTCTCCAGCGGAAAAGCTGCCATCAAGTTCTTCAAGGCCAGGCTCGCAGCTTGCTTGCCCCCAAGAATTGCCTCCACGATGCGGTCTTTCGGGTTTTGTTTGGCGATTTCAAATGCCCGCTGCCCCGATCACTTCATCGGAAACAGCGTCAGCAAGCCCTGCAACTGCAGGGGTGCTTACGACTCTCAGTTGCCGTACGCGGTGTCAGGGGTTCGATGGCCGTTGACGGAGTGGAGCCGCCGTTCGCGACAACTGATCACCGACAAGTCCTCGGCCAAAGCGGACGGTGAACTGCATATCCGCGAACGACCGCTGAGGAGCGTATAGCGGTCTCTCCCATATGACGACCCGTGAGCCGCTGCCGGCCAAAGGCTGGCGCTCGTCCGTGACTGCTCTCTGGTACTCGCTCCCCCCCCCAATTTGTACCGATGCAGCGCTGGCCTCCCCACCTGCGATCGGCGAACAGCCCCCACGTAACTCGGGCGCGGGTTGCTGGATTAAAGTAGAGGTTGCTGACATCACCTAGAGAACCGATCCATGAACGAAGCTTGGATTCTTCAAACCTCTGAAATTCGGCGTCCGTTCTCTCGGGCGACCTGGGTCTCTCTCCGGGCATCACTCAATGACGAGAAGGGCAACGTGAAGGAAGTTGGGTATATCGGCGACATATTCGCTTGCGGCTCCGTCGCCTTTCCTAACAAGCATCGCGAACTTGCCGAGCGCTTGAGCTGGAGCGACATCGGCATCGGGCATACCGTGGCACCGTATGCATACTCGGACGGACACTACTCGCCGATCGACGAGTACCAGTACAACGACAAGGAGCCCATCGGGATCAACCTTGTTTTCGAGCACCCACAGCCCGTGGTCGGCGGCCGACAGTGGATTCTGAATCCTGACCTGGTGGTCTCGCTTCGACTGATTAAGGAAGGGCCGAACTGGGTCAGGCCGGAAGAGGACTTTGTCGTGGTTGCCAGGGAGACGATGGAAAGCGATGGCAGCCATCGCCTGATAGAGATCAAGCGCGAGTTCCTAATGGACTATCTGGCAGCGCGCGGCCTGTCCCTTCGTCTGTCCTATTACCGCCAGCGCGTCGAGAACGTGGCCGACCTCAAGGACAGTCCCTATGCGGACCTAAACGAGGTCCAGGAGCAGCGTGAAGGCGGAAGGTACGAGCTGCGCATCAAAGAACTGAACGCCGTGTTCGGCGGGAGCTGGGCATCGTTTCGTATGTGGCGCACCGACGTCGACGAGGAGGAAGACGCTCTGGTCATGGGTCCTGAGACGAACGAAAACACCGCCTCCGAGAGCGCCAAGGGCCATCGAAGCGGCTACCCCGGTGTGCGCGTCGAAGGTGAGTTCTGGCGGGACGAGTGGATCGAACATCAGGGAAAGAGCACGCGTGTGCGCGGGGACGAGGATCAGAATCTGCCGTACTTCATCGTCGACACTGACGGTTCGCGCAAGTTCTCGGCGGAGCTCAACAACGAAGACATCGGACGGTGGCTCTGGTTCCGCCCGTCCGTGGTCAACGAGCTCCTAAGCCATCGAGGCTTCTCCCTGGAGTGGTACACGGCTGAAACCGGTGCAATCAAATCCACTTCGGGGTACTCAACTCATTTCGGTATCAACGCCTCGGAACTCATCACCGTCTATGCCTACGACATCGCTAAGCTGCCCGCCTGGGAGCAGTTCCTCTGGGCCGCGAGCAATGTTGCTCCGGAGGGCAAGGTCAGTGCGGAGCTCCTCGCCTCGCAGGTCAAGGCGCAGCCAGCGGACACCGTTGCCGTGGAGGAGATTCTGTTTGGGTGCATGCGATTACTGGAGACCAACTTTCGCAAGACATTCGGTGTGTCGCTGTTTTCACATGAAATTGATGATGCGGCGTCGATGCAGCACGTCTCTCGCTTCTCGAGCAAGGACCAGGCGTCACTTTTGCGGTTGGCCAAGGACCTAGTTCGCATTTTCACTGACCGACTCGACGAGCGCTCTCTTCGAAAGCTCTCCGAGCATCCAGATAAGGACAATCTGAAGTCGAACAAGTTGCTGCAGAGCATCCTGGCCCAGAAGGTCGGGGAGGCGCACGCACGAGAGGTCTTCGCTGCCATCGTCGGCGTCTACGATATGCGCCTTGGCGACGCACACCCGACAAGCTCGAAGATCGGCGAAGCCCTCAAGCTCGCCGGCATCGACACTGCAGCGTCGTATCTGCGGCAAGGCGAGCAGTTAATCCGCAACTTCGGTCACGCCATTTGGTGCACCGGGAGTCTACTTTTCGGCGGCCACGAGAAGAACGAGGAATAAGCCGTTCGCTGTCGGACGGCCCAATCACTGCCGATCGGCGGATCGGCAATCAGCCTTGAGCGGACATCATCGGTCACTTCTTTGGCCGACCGCTTAGGCCGAGAAGTGTGAATTGGCCTTCCGACAGCTTTCGAAGTACAGCAGTCGTCCAGATGACTGCAACCAAGGGCTGGCTACCGGCCGCAACTGGCCGTGAGCCGAGCCACATCGCTCGTTTTGCAGAGGCTCCTCTCGCTGTTCTATGAGCCGAATCCAGGCTTTGTCGTCACCGGTGACCGAGAGCTTTCATGCAACAGGAGCTAACGCGATCTTGATGCGCTCCAGGCCGTTGCCCACCGTCTCCGCCATTTTCACGACCTCGGGATCGTCAGGCACCTTCTCAATCGCCCATTCGCAGAACGAAGCCATGAGCGCGGCTCGTTCCACGGAGAACTTCGAGTCGGCCAAGCCAGACTCAATGATGGGGATCAGGGCTGCAGCGGCTCTGAGACGGTTGATTTCCGGGGTTGCCGGAGGAATCTGCTTCGACATTTTTATATTCTATCGAGGGCTCGGCGGAACACAGAGGAACTATGCAACACCGGCTATCGATCACCCATCACCCATCCCAAATCGCAACCTCTTCCCCGACCACTTGACAGGCAGCGGTCGCGTCAGCTCCTTCAGCATCAGGTGTGCTGGTTGCTTGCCCGCCAGCACGCCGTCCATGACGTGCGCCGCCAGCAGCGCCAGCCAAATCGCCCCCGACGAATGACGGGCCTGTGGATCGCTTTGCACCCGACGTCCCGACCCTGGCAATGGCTCGGTGACGGGCCGCTTTCGCAAGTCAGTTCATCCCTCCGGTTCCGGCTGCTCCGCGGGAATGAACGGAATCAGACCTTTCTCAAAGGCCATCCGCCGGATGTGGAGAAGAGGCTTCTCATCGCTCTTCGTTTACAGGGAGGCAAATGTCCGCACATACCTCAGCTTTTCGTCCGACAGACCAGTGAGATCCTGCTCGTCAATACGACTCTCTCGTCTTCCTTGTGTGCCAGCCGGCAGTACGTTCACACCCTGCGTCCACCACGCTTCTCGACCGCCGCTGAGAGCAGATCGTCAGAAGCGACGTCAGCAGCCATCCTGCCGCCTTCCACTCGCGCATGACCGACACTTCCTCCCATACTCCGGAATTCTGCGATGCTTGAGATCGCAGAGCTCTTGCTCGTAGTGTTACTCTATTTCCGTGATCAACCCAGGAGGAGACAAAGAGATGAAAAAGTCACTGCGTGTGTGCTTGCTTGCCGCCGGTGTTGCCGTCGTCGGGCTGGGCTGTGTGACGGTGTCGCAAGACGGCGCCGGCTACGTCCGCTCTTCCGCCCTGCCGGCACCGCCTGATCCGGCCGACAACCCGACGACGCCGGAAAAGGCTGCGCTCGGCAAGCAGCTGTTCTTTGACCCACGCCTTTCGGGCGATGGCAGCATGGCCTGTCAGGGCTGCCACTACCGGCACCTTGGCTGGACCGACGGCCTGCCGTTGTCGCGCAAGGTCGGCGGCGGCATGAACACGCGTCACACGCCCAGCGTCTATAACACCGGCTACTACACCTCATGGTACTGGGATGGTCGCGCCAAAACGCTGGAAGGTCAGATCACCGCCGCCTGGAAGGCTCAGATCGGTGCCGACCCGGTCAAGGCCGCCGCCGTGATCGCTGCCGTGCCCGGCTACCAGGCCACGTTCCAGAAGGTCTTCGGCGCCGCGCCGGACGCGGACAACATTCCCAAGGCGCTCGCCGCCTT
Source organism: Candidatus Accumulibacter necessarius (assembly GCF_036625085.1). Taxonomy (NCBI): domain Bacteria; kingdom Pseudomonadati; phylum Pseudomonadota; class Betaproteobacteria; genus Candidatus Accumulibacter; species Candidatus Accumulibacter necessarius. Next base: position 540,493 of record NZ_JAZKUM010000002.1, read on the forward strand.
CCTGCGCACGCTCAACAGTGGCGAGGCACCCTGGGATCGCCATGTCGCCGGCGACACGACGGCCGTGTCGGCCGATGCGGTGGCCGGTCACGAGTTGTTCGTCGGCAAGGCCGGCTGCGCCGCCTGCCACCGGCCGCCGCTTTACAGTGACAGTCTGTTCTACAACATTGGCCTCGAAGCCGGCAAGACCAACCCGGATCCCGGCCGCCAGGCGGTGACCAAGGAGGCGAAGGACCTGTCGGCTTTCAAGACGCCATCGCTGCGTTCGGTCGCCATCGCCGGTCCCTACTTCCATGATGGCAGCGTCAGCAGCCTCGACGGGGCCGTGCGCTATATGGCGTCGGGCGGCAAGGCGGATCCGAACAAGAGCGCTCTGCTGATCGACCGCAAGCTCTCCGAGCGGGAGATCAGCCAGCTCGTCGCCTTTCTCGACACGCTGACCAGCGACGAGCGTTTCCAGGCGCCGACCCTGCCGTAGGCAGGGTTGTTCTGTGGCAGGATGGGCTGATGCAGGCACTCCACCGTCTCGCGCTGGCCGACTGGCTGGCCCTTCTTGCCTTTCTTGCCTGCTGGGCTGGCTATGCCTGGTTTTCCGAGCATAGCCGCTGGGCCTCCGGCGGGCTGATCCGCCGCACCCAGGACTTCCGGCTCGAGTGGGCCTACCAGATGCTGGCGCGGGAGGTGCGGGTCACCGACTCGACGCTGATCGGCAACCTGGTGACCAGCGTCACCTTTTACGCGAACACCACCATCTACATCATCGCCGGTCTGGTCGCCGCCCTCGGCGCTGCCGACAGGCTGTTGAACTTTACCGCCGACCTGGCCTTTGCCGGCGCCGGCAACCGGGAAATGCTGGAGATCAAGCTGATGCTGGTGCTCGGCAGTTTCGTCTATGCTTATTTCAAGTTCACCTGGTCGCTGCGTCAGTTCAATCTGCTGTCGATTCTGGTCGGCGCGGCACCACTCGGTGAGCGGTCGGAGCCGGGCATCGAGCGCTATGCGCAGCGGCTGGCCGGCGCCAACAGCCTGGCCGGCGACGACTTCAATCGCGGCATCCGGGCCTACTACTTTGGTCTTGCTGCGTCTGGCTGGCTGTTCAGTCCGCTGCTGCTCGCCGTCCTCGCGCTGCTGATTCTGCTGGTGCTCTATCGACGCGACTATCGCTCGGCGGCGCTCGACATCCTGCGCCATTGAACACCAGCCGCCAACTGGCCGGCGTCGGTTTCGGCCTGCTCGCCTATGGCATGTGGGGATTCTTTCCCCTGTTCTTCCGCCAGCTCGCGCACGTTTCGCCGATGGACGTCCTGAGCAACCGCGCCGTCTGGGCCTGCCTGTTTGTCGGCGGGCTGCTCTCGCTGCGTCGGCAGTGGCACAAGGTCGCGGCGGTTTTCGGGAGCTGGCGGCAGCTGCTGATGCTGGTCATTGCCGCTTCGCTGATCGGCACCAACTGGCTGGTGTTCCTGTGGGCCGTCGCCAACCAGCAGGTGGTCGCCTCCAGCCTGGGCTATTTCCTGACGCCGCTGGTCAACGTGGTGCTGGGCCTGGCGGTGCTCAAGGAGCGGCTGAACCGGCTGGAATGGCTTTCGGTTGCCCTCGCGCTGGCGGCGATCGCCAACGAGGTCATCGCCATCGGCAGCCTGCCCTGGGTTTCGCTGATCCTGGCCGGGACGTTCGGTACCTACGGCCTGGTGCGCAAGCGGTTGCCGGTTGATGCCGTCTCCGGTCTCTGGCTGGAAACCCTGGCCATGCTGCCGGTGTGTGCGCTCTACGCCTGCTGGCAGGCGCAGAACGGGCAGACACTGTGGTTTGCCGGCCATGATCTGACGACCACTGCCTTGCTGGTCGCTGCCGGTGCGCTCACCGCCCTGCCGTTGTTGGCCTTTGCTGCCGCTACCCAGCGCCTCGATCTGGCAACCGTCGGCATGCTGATGTACATCAACCCGACGCTGCAGTTCGTGACCGCCATCTGGCTCTTCGGCGAGCCGATGCAGGTCGCCCAACTGCGCAGTTTCGGCCTGATCTGGCTGGGCCTTCTCGTCTTCAGCTGGAGCGCGTGGCGGAAGTACCGGCTGCCAGCCTAGCGCAGCGCTGCCAGCGCTGGTGATCGCTGCGCATCAAGCCGGCTTCACCAGGCATATCCCGCCCACCGTAAGGCCGTCTGGCATGCCGGCGACGCCAGCCGACTGCAGTTCGCTGGCCGACTGCCGAATGGCCGGCGGGCTCAGCGCGAGGGCGGTTTCGGGGAGACCCAGCCAGGTGGCGAGGCGGGCAGGACTGGCGATCGAGCGGCGATGCTGGCGGTCTTCGAAGTTCGCCGGCTCGCAGGCGAGATCGAAGCTCAGCACCAGCCGGCCGCCGGGTCTCAGGATGCGGCTGGCTTCGCGGATGGCCAGTGCCGGTTGTGCGAGGTGCTGCAGGACCGAGATCATCAACACGGCGTCGAAGCCCTGGTCGGTGTCGCCGTCGGGGGCCGGCAGCGCGTGGAGGGTGGCGGCCGCGTGCCGCGAAGCCCGTGCTCGGTGCCCAGTTGAGGAAACGCCGGCTGGCGTCGGTATTGCCATCGTCGGCGAAGTTGCGGTCGTAGCCGGTGACGGCGTGGCCTTGTGCGCCAGCCAGGGGCCGAGGGCGCCGCGACCGCAACCGAGGTCGGCGATGCGCAGCCGCGGGCCGCTGCCGTTGGCTGGGCTGATGGCCAGTGCGTCGAGGGCGAAGGCGTATTCCCAGCGCTTGTGGCGTGCAGGTAGCAGCCGGTGGTCGGGCTGCGGGCGTGGCCGTCGCTGTCGTCGACCAGTTCGCCATTCGCCTGGATCGCGCCAAGCAGCGCCGTGCCGGCGCTCGGCACGCGCGACCAGACCGCGCTGCTGGTCGGGTGAAGGGCCTTGGCCGGCAATTGTCTGCCGCGATCGAGACCGCCAGAACGGCGTCGTTGACGCTGCCCGGGCTGATCGCGGCCATGCAGACCGGCTGCGCGAGGCCGCTCGGGCAGCGCCCCAGCCAGTCCGGCGTGCTCCACCAGCAAGGCGTGCAGACCCCGGCGTTCAGGTTGACGTTGTCGCGGTAGCCAAAGAAGCCGACATCGGTGGGGCCGAACAGGACCACCGAAGGCGTGCCCAGCGCATGCGCGGCGTGCACCAGTCCGGATTCGCCGTCGATGTGCAATGCCGCGCCCTGTAGCAGCCACAGGGCTTCGCCGAGCCGGAGCGGCCGATCAGGCAGTCGTCCACGCCGGCGATCGGCCGGCTGCTGGCGCCGCCGATCTGCACGATGCGCAGCGACGGGTGCAGCGCCTTGAGCTTGCTGACGAGTTCCGCCCAGTGTTCGAGCGGCCAGCATTTCACCGCCTGGCCGGGACGCACGTGCGCGCTGGTGTCGAAGCCGTCGTGCAGCGTGATCCACTGCCGGCCCGCGCTGGCGAGGCGCAGGCGTGACCCGGCGTCGGCCTCGTCCAGTGTCAGGCAGAGCGGCGCCTGCTGACCCGCGCGCTCGTCGACGCTGCCTGGCGTGCGATGGTCGCGACCGTGGCCGACGTCGAAGCCGGCGCTCCAGGCCAGCGATTCGGCGCGTTGCCTCCCGGCCGCCAGGTTGAGGCGCGCCCAGAAGCCGTCGAGCTGAGGGTGCCGCTCGACCAGTCCGCGCACGCTGGCGATGCGGCTGTTCGAGCGGGCGATCAGGTCAGCGAGTGCGGGGTGTGTTTTCTGCCATCGCTCGGGGGCATCGAAGAAGCGGACGAACTGGGTGATTTCGACGCGGACGCCGCTGGCCAGCGACCACTCGCGCAGCGAGCGCGTGGCACCGACCAGGCCGCGACCGCCGAGCGCCTGTTGTGCGAGTTCGGGCCGATCGTTGTAGGTAATGACCGTGCCGTAGCCGGCGAGTGGCCAGAGCAGGTCGATCAGGCGCCCGGCGAGCAGCAGGTCGCCGAAGCCGCCGCCGAGCCTGATCGCGAGGTCCAGCGCCGCAGGCGCGCTCGCGCTATGGGCGTCGCTACCGGCTGGCGCCTGCGTCAGGGTCGCGTACGTGATGGTCGCCTACCTCGCGGCCCGCCTTGCTGTCGGTCGCGGTGTGCTCAGGCGGGGCCGAGGCTCGGGGCGATCTCGCGCAGGCGCGCCGCAACCCGTTCCGGATCCAGGGTCCCTTGCAGGCATTGCAGGTGATGCTGGCAATCGCGTCGGCCCCAGGGTTCGCTGCGGCACGCCGGTTCGCAGGCGAGGCCGCCGCTGAGGGGGTGCAGCGCGGGCCAGGGCATCGCCTCCCGCGCCGGGCTGGTGAGACCAAAAATGCCCAGGGTGGGTACGCCGAGCGCGGCGGCGAGGTGCATCAGGCCGGAATCGTTGGCCACCATTGCGCTGCACTGGGCAATCAGGCCTGCGGTCTCGGCCAGTGCGCGCGGCGTGGTGGCATCCTGGACGTGTGCCGGCCAGCGGATCGGGGTAGCGAAATAGGTGCCGCTGGCGTCTTCGTCGGCCGGTGTGCCGACGCGCAGCACGCGGCCAAAATGTTGCGCCAGCTCGCCGTGGCCATGCCACTTCTTCCACGGCCAGCCGGTCTTGCAGCCGGCGTGGATGGCCAGGGTTCCGGCGGCGACGGTGGGCTTTCCCGCGCGCAGCGCCGGTGCCAGCGGCGGCACCGGCAGCGGCCCGCTCCAGCCGAGTTCGCGGGCAATGGCCGTGGCGCAGCCGGGGTCGCCTTTGTCTTGCCAGCGCTGCCGGTCGGCGCAGATCTGGCGGCTGGCCGGTATCCGGTCGGCAAAGCGCGTCGCCCAGTAGGCGAACACGGCCAGCGCCGGCGGTGCTTCGTCGGTCGGCAGCCACCGTCGCCGGCCGGGTCGGCGAGCCGCACACGACTGACGCCCGGCGCGCCGTCGAACAACGCCGCGCTGTCCGGGTAATCGGCAACGAGGAGCAAGTCCACGTCATGACCGGCGGCAGCGAGTACCGGCACCAGCGAGGCCCAGCGCAGCAGGTCGCCGATGCCGCCGGCCAGTACCAGAACGGCGCGCGGGCGGGGTGGCATCGGCGCAACGCTGGCTCTTGGATGTTCGGCCATCAGGGCGTCGATCCGCCTGCGCGGGACGGCTGTCCACCAGGCGTTGCCGGTGTCCTTGCGACTGGAGTTGCCGGCATGCACCCCGGCGATGCACAGCGCCGGGTCGTCCAGGTCGATGCCTCGGCGGCGTGTGCCGACCAGACGAAATGGTTGTCCTCGCCGATCGATTGATCACGAAACGGGTGCGTGCGCCAGAAGTCACGCCGATAGAGCAGCGTCGCCCCGCACAGCCATGGCCGGCGACTGCCCTGGTAGCGGTACTCCCAGGCCCGTGCGCCTTCCGAGTTCGCGGAAATAGACGCGGCTCGATCCGCACAGGGCCATGCCCGGCTGCGCCAGCAGCGCGTGCATCTGGCGGCTGAGGCGGTCGGCGGCGTACCAGTCGTCGTCGTCGCAATGGGCGATGTATTCGCGTGCCGCGGCGCAGGCGAAGTTGCGCTTGGCGCCAAGGCTCAGCCCCGGTGGGCAGGCGATGTGACGGACGCGGCCGCCGGCGAGCGCTGCACCCAGGCTGTCCGGCACGCCGTCTTCGCTGACGATCAGCAGTTCGGCATCGGCAAAGTCCTGGGCCAGGAAGTTGGCGACCGCTGCGGGCAACATCGCGTGCCGGTTGCGGGTGGGCATCAGGCAGGAGACGCGCGGTCGGACGGGCGCCGCTCACGGTTCTTCAGATAAATGTCCCATGTCTTGGCTTGTCGCGATCAGCGGCGTCCGCCAGCCGTCGTCCTTGCCGAGTGCCGCGTTGACGCCGGTCAGTCCCCCGGCCAGCAGGCCGTTCCACTGTGCCTTGAACAGCGCCGATGCGCGCACGTTGAGCTTCTCGGCCTCGGCGGCGTTGGTCGCCTTGGCCTTGGCAATCTGCTGCGCGGTGGCGCGTCGCTTGCCGCTCGACGAACGGCCGAAGCCGACGCCGGTGCCGCCCTGCCGAGCGTGCTGCCGATGGCAGCGAACAGGTGCCGGCGCTGGACATGCACGTTGGCTTCGCTCACCTTGCCGCTGTCGGGTGTTCTGCCGACCACCGAGACATTGGCCGGCAGCGTCGTCGCCGGTGCCTTGACGCCCTTGTCGACGGCGACGCCGCCGCCGATCGTCCCTTCGCCAACGACCGTCGTGTCGAGCAGTTTGCCCTCGGTCTTCGAGTTTCTTCGCCTGCTGTTCGACGTCCTTCAGCGGTTGCGGCTGGTGTGCCGCCTTGTGTACCTTCTTCCTCAGCCAGATCGCCGACAGCCCGATTCCGTCCTTCTTGTACAGATCGAGGCGTTTCTTGCCCTCCTTGCGCATTCTGTCGGCCAGCGGCTTGTCGACCTTGGCGATCGGCGTCGCGATTGCCTGATAGAACTCGCCCATCGATGCCAGCATGATCTTCTGCGGCACGTGGTGTGACTCGCCCTTGGCTTTTTTGACGCGTCCGGGCGTGGCACCTCGTGCGTGCCGACCGCCCATTCCTTGCCCTGCTTGGCGACTATCCCCTTCTTGCCCGAGCCGGTGTAGAACCAGTACACCTCTCCGTTCTCGACCTTCGAGCCGATCGTCTTGAAGACCGGGTGCGCGCGCTTGACGCCGGCGAGTTCGGTGTCGAGATCGGCACGCTCTTCGACCCCCTGGCGGTACTTGCCGACGACGGCCATGATCGCCTTTTCGCCGGCTCGAGCTTCTTCTGCTTGTCGGCGTCGCCGTCCTTCTTGCCGCCCTTGCCGAACAGCTTCTTGACCATCGCGACGATCTTGGCGATCGCCTTGTCGATCGCCGCGTCCACCTTGCCCTGGACCTTTTTGATGAACTCCTGGATCTTCTGCTGATGCCGCCGAGGCCGAGCAACTGGGCGAGGAAGCCGATGACCAGCGGCATGGCGTTGGCCAGTGATTTCTCGATCCAGGCGATCGCGCTGCCGATCGCGCCGCTGGCGATCGCCGCCACCGAGTTCACCACCGCTTCGACCAGGGTCATGATCTGCTGTGCCTTTTCGATGACGAAGACGACGACGTTGTAGATTGCCAGCACCGCCTGGACGATCGCCCCGGCCGGATTGAACATCGACACGATCTTCGTCACCGCCTGCTTGATGATCGTCGTGATCAGCCAGTCCTGGATTGCGTCGATGACCATCTGCTTGAGGTTGCCGAGGTCTTCCTTGACCTTTTCCCAGAGCTTGGCCGGCCCGCCGGTGATCAGTTCTCTGACGTATTCGACGACCTTCTCGATCGCGCCGACCGCGCGTTCGCCGATCAGCCTGACTGCCTTGGCGCGCATCCGTCGTAGGTGATGCCGAGCACGTCGAGCACCAGCTTGAGGATCGACGGCAGGCTGAGATCGCTCGGCAGGGTGATGCCCATCGCGGCCAGCGAACCGAACAGCCACTTCATGAAACCGGCCTTGAGGTGCGTCCAGATGTTGCCGACGAAAGCCTGGAAACCACCTTTGACGGCGGCGATCAGGTTGCCGAGGAAGGCGATTGGATCGTCGAGGATGCGCTGGATCGCATCCTGGCCCTTCTTCAGGATGGCCATCAGCTTGGCCTTGAATTCGAGCAGTGCCTTGACCACTTCGCCGAGCTTTTCGGCGAACTGCTGCAGCAGGCCCTTGTTCTCGTCCTGCATCGTCTTCAACGCTTCGTCGGCCTTGTCGAAGGCCTCCTTGTATTTCTGTGCCAGGCTCGCGGCGAGTTCTTCCTTCTTGGCGTCGATGCTCTGCGAGAGTTCGTTGAAGCGCTCGCCGACCGCCTTCGCCGCGGCGTCGCCGGCCGCCCTCAGGTTGGCCGGCAGGCTGGCGACGTAGGCCTTGATCTTCGCCTGTCCCGAGTCGACTTCGGCCTTGGCCTGTGCCAGCCGCGTCTCGACGAGGTTGGCGACACGGTCGATCAGGCGATCCATTGCCGCCTGGAAGACCTGCCGCCCCTGGACGTAGAACGCGTTGACCTCTTCCGGCAGGCCGAGCGCCTGGTCGCGAAGCCAGCGCGCGAGGCCCAGCCCGGGAATCGTCAGGTAACGTTCGAGCTTGTAGCGGAAGATGCGATCGTCGACGAACTGCTTCATTCTCGCCAGTGCCGCGTCGACGCCGGGGTCGAAGATCGCCGCGACTTGCTGGTCGAGCGATGCCAGGCGCGCTTCAACGCGCTGTTTGGTCTGCGCGAAGATTCCCTCGATGTGCGTCGCGACCTTCTGCCGTTCGGCGGCTTCCTTCGCTGCCTGTTGCTGCTGCCGCGAAAGGACCAGCGCGTTGCCGCGGCCACGCGTACCGGCAAGCAGCAGCGCGCCACGGCCGGCGACGCCACCGGCCTGTGCGCGGGCGCCGGCGAGCACCGCCGCCTCCCTGGTGCGGAAGGTGGCCGGCGCCTTGTCGGCCTGCACCGCGACCTTGGCCTGCGCGCTGGCGACGGCGCTGAACCGCGGATCGTTGGCCCGCGCCAGGCTCTCGGGCTTGACCTTTTCGTCCTTCAGTGCCTGCGCGGTGTCCTGTTTCGATTGCTCGAGCGACGCTTCGGCCGGCGTAGCCGGCGGCGGCATGCCGCTCGCGCCGGCAACTGCCGGCGGCGTCGGTGCTGCTTCGGCGGGCAATGCCGTCGACGGCTGTGCCGGCACGCTGCCTGGATCCGGCGCCTGTCTTGTCGCCTGGTCGACCGGGCCCGTGGCAGCGGCTTTCTGGTTGCCGACGTTGCCGGCGAGCGACCCCTTCATCGCCCCCGCCTGACCACCGTCCATGAATTTCTCGGTGTCGCCGAGCGTTTTCGGCATCGCCTTTTCGATCTCGGCGCGCAGCAGCGCCTTGAACGAATTCGGTTGCGGCTTCGGTGTCGGCGCCTGTTTGACCTGGTCGACGACCTTGGCCTTGGCCCCGGCCAGCCGCTCGTTGGCCGGCGCCGGTGCCGAGCGCGACGCCTCGCGTGCCTTTTGCGCGGCCGGTACGTGCTTCTGGAGTTTCGCCGCGCCAGCCTTGATCTGCTGGGTGACGGCGACGAAGCGCGGGTCGGCCTTGGGGTTGGCGACCCGCCGCGGGGGCGCGCGCAGTGCGAGCATCGCCATGCTCAGTGCGCCAGCGGGAAGAGTTGGCCGCCGCGCCGGTACTCGCGGCGCAGTGCGTCGAAAAGCAACTGGTCGTCGACCGGGCGGGCGAGCGCCAGCGCCAACGACGCGGCAGCCAGGACGACGTTGCGGATCTGCCCGCCGGACAGCGCGCACGACTCGGCGACGCGAGCCAGCGTTGCGGCAGTGACCCGATGATCGGCGGGCAGGTGCGCGCGCCACAGGTCAAGCCTTTCGTCGGACTCGGGCAGGCGGAAGTTGAGCAGCACGTCGAAGCGGCGCAGGAAGGCATGGTCGATGCGGTCGAGCGCGTTGGTCGTGACCAGCACCAGGCCGCGGTGACTTTCAAGCCGCTGCAGCAGGAAGTTGGTTTCGAGATTGGCGTAGCGGTCGTGGGCGTTGCCAACCGACGTCCGGCGAGCGAGCAGCGCGTCGCCCTCGTCGAGCAGCAGCAGCACGTCGAGTGCCTCGGCGGCGGCGAGCAGCCGATGCAGGTTGCGTTCGGTTTCGCCGATGTACTTGCTGACCACCGACGAGAGGTCGAGTCGGTAGAGCGGTACACCGAGGCGGGCGGCGAGGACCAACGCGGCGAACGTCTTGCCGGTTCCCGACGGGCCGGCAAGCAGCGCCCGCACGCCGGCGTTGAGGCGGGCGGCGAACGCTGGTGGCAGTGTCGCGCGCAGGCGGTCGCGTTGGCGGCAGCGCGCTTCGAGGTTGTCGAGGTCGCGCCGCAGATCGCCGTCAAGGACCAGAGCGTGCCAGTCAGCACCGCTCGTGGGTAGGCGCCGGGCAAGGCCGTCGAGTTCGGCCGAACCGCCGGCCAGCGCGACTTCGCGCAGCGTTGCCGCCAGCTCGGGCGCCGGGGCGACCGGGTCGCCCCCCTGTGCCAGCGCACGTCGCAGATGTCCGGTCGACAGGTGGAGCAGTCCGGCGAGCTGGCCGCGGGTCTCGCCGGCGAGCGCCGGCGCGTAGGCGGCGAGCAGCCGCTCGCGCAGGGTCGCGTCGGGCAGCGGCAGCGTCAGTTGCCACGCCGGCAGCGGTGGCTCGTCGATCGCATCTTCGTCGCCGCAGACGACGCCGAGCCAGCCGTGGTAGCCGGTCAGGCGCGGCAGCCGCAGCCGTTCGCCGGGCGTCACGCGCAGGCGGAAGAGCGGACGGGCGCCGGTCAGCGTGGCGAACGCGCCAAGCCAGGGTGGCGCTTCGCCGCCGGCCGGCAAGGGCCAGTCGATGGCCAGCACTGGCCTACCCTCGGCCCGCGCCAGCGCGGCAAGGAGCGCGCCGCGGCCATTGTGTTCGGGTCCACGGACGATCAGCGTGCCACCGGTCGTCGCGAGTTGCGGCGCCAGCCGATCGACCGCCAGCCGGACGTCGTCAGGCAACAGCAGTTCGTCGAGCCGCGGCGCGTCTGCCGCTGGTCGGAGCTGAACGCCCGAACAGGGCTCGCGCGGTGCTTCGCCGCGCGCTGCTGCCCAGCAGTTCTCCTCGACCTCGAACGAGGCGTCGCTGCCGGTCGTGCCGCCAGGGCGGTGCAGCAGGCCGCAGTCGAGCAGCGCACGCAACGCCGGGCGCAAGCCTTCCCGCGGCAGCGTTCCCCACCACGACTGCATCAACGTCAGGCTCGGTCGCCGCTCGCTGGCGTCCGGGTCGAGCGCCTGAAATACCGCGCCGAAGCGGGCGTCTTCTTCGACCAGGCCGTGCGCGAGCCAGACCTCGATCGCGTTCGCCGGCCAGCCGCTGCTGACCGCCAGCCAACGCAGAGGATGGTCGGCGAGTTCGCCGCCAGAAGCCTCGAAAGCGGCCGCGTACTCGGCGAGAAAGGGAAAACGCTCGTCGGCTTCGTCGCCGAGCAGATCGCGCGCGTTGGTTGCTATTCGCCAGGCGGCACCAAGCAGCAGAGGCCGGAAGCATTCGCCGCAGTCAGTGCCGGCGTCGGCATCGCTGTCGAAAAGCAGCTGGCGCAGGTCGTCGGGTTTCATCGTCGTCGGTCTCTTACTCGAAGACGAAACGCAGTGTCCGTCCGGCACTTGGCAGATAGCCGGGATCGCGGTCGAGTCCGGCCAGCCGCCATGCCACCGGGTGTTCGTCGAGCGGGTATACGACGACGATCTCGGCCGCCGACAGCCAGACGCAGGCATTGCCGTGCGCCTGCCAGAGCTGCCGGCCGACCAGCGCCGGCGCTATTGCCAGAGCAGCGGCCAGGCGCCGGCGCAGTGACAGGCAATAGCGCGCGAACCAGCGTGCGAAAGCGGCTTTCGGCTGCCGGCGCAGGCTGCGCGCGCGCAGCCGCCGCCCGCCAGGCGCAGCGGGGATCGGCCAGCGGCGATCGAGATCGGTCTGATCGCTGGCCGCGACCTCGCTGGCCAATGTTTCGAGCGCGGCGTGCAGCGGATCGCGGCGAAACCCGGGGCCGGCGAGCGCGATGCCGAGCAGCGCCAGCAGCTGCCACAGCGGAACCGGAAAGCCGCGCTCGGCGGGGCGTGTGAAGTCCGGATAGAGGCCGTCACCGAGCAGCAGATTCACCAGGAACAGCAGGCGTGCGCAGCGGGTGAACACCGGCTGTGGGGTCACCGCGAGCGGCCACGCCTCGCCTGCCGTTGTCGGGTCGTTGGCCACGGCCATCGCCTGCACCGGTGCTTGCTCGGTGGGTGCCGGCACGTCGCTTCCGCGGCGCACGGCCGGTGTGGTGGCGCGGCCGGCAAACGCCGGCGGGTGCACACTCCAGCCTGCGGCGCCAGCGACTGCTGGCGGTCCCGCGTTGGTTTGCCGGGTGTCGCCGCGTGCGGCGACCGTCTTGCCGGCGGTCGTTCGCGGCGCAAGGGCAATAGGCGGCGCTACCGCTGGCACTGGCGCCGACATGATCGCGCGGTGGCTCGCCGGCGGTGGCCAAGAGCCGCGCGCCGCTGGCGGCGCCGTCGCTTCGTCTTCGCGCACCACGCTGTCGCTGGCCGCCGGGCTCCTGGCCGTGTCGGTGGCAGGACTCGCCGGCCTTTGCAGGCTGGCGTCTGCGGCCGGGGTGTCCGGCAGCATCGCCGACGTCCGGGCGTGACCGGCGGCGCGCCCGGGAAACGCCGCTGGCCTCGCTGCGGGCGTTCGTGGCAGGGTGGCTGTCGTCGGCTCGTCGGGCAATGACGGCCGCTCACTTGCCGGCATCGCTCTGGCCGGGCGGGCGACGGTTGCCGCTTGCTTCGCGTCAGGGTCGGTGGCAGCCGCCGTTTGTACGTTAGCGGCAAGTGGCGGACCGCTGCTGGATCGAACGTCGGCGCCGCGGTTGCCGACGACGATGGCCGGCCGTCCAGCGGCGGGCGTCGCCGGTGGCGCAGCTGGCGGCATCATGACCAGGTCGGCGGTGCTGGCTGGTGGCTGGGCGGCGCGAACGGCTGGCGCTGGCGACGGTCCGGTGACGGTTGGTGGCAGGGCAAGGCCCAGCGTGCCGGCGACGGCTTCGGCCAGCCCGGCGCGGGCGAGCAGCCGCAGTGCCGCGGTACCGGCCGTCGGCCGCTCCTGCCAGGCGCTGGTCCAGTCGGGGTAGTGGCGGCCGAGAACGCTTCGCCACCACCAGGTGTCGAGCCGGCCGTTGAGCGCGTCGCGCGCCAGGCAGGCGAGCAGTTCGGCCTCGTCGGCAAAGAACACGGCGATGGCATGGTCGTCGACCGCCTGCCTGGCCGGGCGGGCGGCCTGATCACGGGCGGCGGTGAGCATGTGCCGGCTGGTCTGGGCGGCTAACTGCCGCAGGCGGGCGTCGGGAATGCGGTCGACGTCGAGGCCGGGAAGCGCCAGCGTGATACGGCGAACGAGCAGCAGCGACTGGGGTGGCAGCGCAGGCAGCGATTCGGCGACCTCGGCGGCCAGTGCCTCTGCCGCCAGCCGGGCGACCACCGGCTGGCGCGGCGCCGTGCCGCTGTGCCAGCGTTCGATGGTCAGGTGGGCTGCGGCGGGCATGACGGCAGTCGCGCGCCGCTACTTGTTCGGCGCCTGTGGCGCGGATTCGAAGCACAGCAGGCAAAGGTCGCTGCCGGCAAGCGAGTAGGCGTTGCCGGTTGCCGACCTGGTGATCGGTAGCGACGAATCGCGGAGGCCATGCTGCAGCAGCTCGGCAAAGCGGGCGCGGCTGACCGGCGTCGGGTTGTGCGTTACGTTCAGGCCCGCCAGGCGGAAGCCCTTGACCAACAGTTCCAGCCACTGCCGGGTGACCAGTGCGACCGGCGGCAGGAAAGCGTAGACGCCGGCGATGTCCTCGACCGCTGCAGCCTGCTGGTCGCTGAACTGGGCAACGAACTGGCGGGCAAACGCTTCCATTTCGATGGTGTGCGACTCGCGCCAGAAGCGGTCACCGGCAAGCCCCGGTGGCGGCGCCAGGCGCCTCTGCGCCGCGTCACCATCGCACCAGTCGATGGTCGCGCTGGCACTCAGGTATACCACGGCCAGCGGCAGGTCGTCGGCAGTGAGTGCCGGAACTCTGCCCTCGGGTAACCAGCCGACCATCCTGGTTGCCGCGCCAGACCCGCCGGTGGTGGCCGTCGTCTGGAGGATGATTGTCTCCGGATCTTCCGGCGCGAGCAGGGAATGCGCGGCGCGGTTGCGCAAGGTGTCCCGTGCCTTCCCGGCTTCTTCTGTCTCGCCGGGCTTGCCTGACGCACCGGGAACGTCAGCCGGTTCCTTCATTGCCAACAGGCGGGCGCGAACGGCCGGTTGTTCGAGCTTGCGGTTGCAGGCGCCAACTTCGCCGAGCGTCGTCGTCGCGCGGCCGCTGGCCAGCCAGGTCGGGGTGAGTACCAGCAGGTAGAGCCCCCCGGCGACCTGCGATAGCGCCGACATCGCAGCAAGGCAGTCGCTGAAACCGCCGCTGCGGTTGCGCTGGCCGATAGCAGCGAGATCGAGCTCGATCGTGTCGATCGCGATCACCCCTCCGGACGGCGTGATGCCGACGCCAGTGCCGATGGTCAGCACCGTTTCGCCACGTTTGCCGGTGATCTCGAGGCCGCTGGCGATGCCGCAGCCAAGCAGTCTCGCCAGTTGGCTCTGACCGCTCTCGCGCGCCGTCTGCTCGCGCTGCAGGTCTTCGGCCGAGAGCAAGCGACCGTTGAAAAAGAATGTTCGCGGCGAAGTGCTGCCGGCGACGGGCTGGTTGAGCGCGGTGGCCATTTCAGAATCTCCCGACCAGCAGCCATAGCTTGAGCGCAGACGAGGCGACCAGAGTCAATGCGCGGCCGGCGTCGAGGCGGATCGAGCCCCCCTCGATCAGGCCGCTGTCGAGTGTCAGGTTGCCGGCTCCGGCCAGTGACTTGAGCGTCAGCCACTGGCCATCGTTGCCCGGAGGCGGCGCCTTGGCGGAGGAAAACGGCTTGTCCGAACGGTAGACGACGACGACATCTCTGCCGGCGAAGTCGTCGAAGCGTTCGAGCAGTTTGCCGAACTCGTCCGGGGTCTCGGCAACGACCACCTGGCGACTGCTGACGCCGGCCAGCGGGCCGATCACCACTTCGCCCTTTTCGTCGTTCCAGCCGAGGTTGTGCGTTGCACGTCGGTCGCTCGGCTTGGTCAGCTGCAGCGCGGCAAAGGTCGGGGCCGATTCCTGGTCGATGTTCTGCGCCGTGTTCAGCATCACCCCTGCGGCGCTGGCGGACACCGTCAGGTTTCGCGCGGCGTCGGCGGCGGCTATCTGGCCGAGCACGAAGCTGCTGCCGTCGCCGACCAGGATCTGGCCGGTCTGTGGTGCCGCCGTCTGGCCGGTACCGCCCTGCGCGGCGGTCAACGGCAGCGTCAGATCGCTGCCGCCGCTGGCATCGATCTGCAGGTTCCAGACCTGCCGCAGCTTGCCGGCTGGCAGTCTGTCGAGGGGCAAGCCAAGGTCCACGCGGTCGCCGAGCGGCAAACGGTCGCCGACATTGAGCACGTTGCCCGGTGGCTGCAGCGGGGTGTCGGGCAAGCGCTCCTGAACCAGCGTCAGGCTGACGTTCTTGCCGGCGACCAGGTTGGCCAGCACGTACGCTGGCGGCGCTGCGCCGTTGTGGCCGACCAGTACCTGCAAGGGCTGCGGGCGGGCGCTGAGGCCGCTGCCACCCTCCTCGATGCGCACCGGTTCGCCCTGTCCGGGGGCGTAGTAGTAGATCGCCCCGCTGGCGAGGTCCTCGGCGTTGCCGTCCCAGTGCCGGGCCTTGATCAGGCGCCCGTCGGCGTCGCTGGCAATGACGGCCGAGTCGAGGGCGGTGACGGTCAGTGTGCCGTCGCCGTCGCCGCCGCCCGCGTCGGCGGCGATGCGCAGGCTGCGCGCGGTGATCGCTCCGTCGACGGTCAGGCCGGCGAAGGCCGGAGAGGCGTCGGGGTCAATGTCCTGGATCGTGTCGAGCACGATGTCGGGCGCCTGCGACGTTGGATCGATCGCGAGGTTGGCAAGCAGGGTCTCGCCCTCGCCGTGCTGTGCCGCGCGCAGCGTGCCGAGGGTGAACGCCGGCAGGCCGGCTGGACTGCTTTCCGGTGCGCCGACCAGCAGCTGGCCGGGAGCCGGCGCGGCGCTCTGGCCGGTCCCGCCGTCGGCGACCGGGATCGGTGCGTCCATTACCGGGCCGTAGTAGTCGGCGGGGGCTTCGGCCGTTCCCGGCCAGATGACCGCCGGACGAACGATGCCGTCGCCGTCGACCGGATCGACTCTTGCCAGCCGGTGCGCCGCCTCGGCAAACGAGGCGTTGAGATCCTGCGCTGCTGGCAGACGCGGATCGCTGCGGCCAAGCACGTAGTGCGCGTCGCGTGGCGCGTCGTCGGGTTTGTTGAGCAGCCACTCCTGCAGCAGCCGCAGGTGTACGACCTGCGGTCGGCCGCGCAGGATTGCCACCGGCTGGTCGCCGGTCAGGTCAATCCCGGCAAGCAGCAGTCGAGTTTCGCTGGTTGCCGGCAGGTCGTAGTGCGTCTTGAGGTACTGCCAGCGCAGCGTGTCAATCCACAGCGCGAAGGCGGCCTGCATGTATTCGGCGTATTCACCGTAGGGGATTGCCAGATCTTTCACCGGCTCGGCAAGCGGCACTTCGCTGGTCGGACGCAGGATCTTCTCCGGCCAGCCTCTGGCGATGGCGTTGCTGATCGTTTTCTCCACCGCCCGCAGGAAGGCGTCGAGCTGGCCGCGATCGATGCCTATCTTGCCGACCAGCTCGCGGTCGCGGGCCGCCTTTTCGATCTCCAGCCGGCCGGGGTTCAGGCGGCCATCTTCGGCTGCTGCCGCTGGCCCGCCGACGACTTCGACCGTGCGCAGCCAGGCGGCAAAGCTGCGCAGCGCGTCGTCCTCGCGGGTGTCCGGTGGCTCCGGTGAGAAGTCGAGCCGGAAGCCGTCACTGATCCGCGAGTCGGCCTGCAGCTCGCCTTCGGCGCGACACGGCTCGCCGGGGATCGGTACCGGCGTGCCGCTGGTGGCGTCAAAACGGAGAACGACGTAGACGCGATCGGGGAGGTTCTTCTGGCTGGTCAGCCAGTCGGCCAGCCACTCGTCGAGCGACGCGCATTGCGCGCTGCTGACAGCGACCAGATGTCCGTCGGGCAGCAGCGCGAGGCCGGGCTCGACGCGCACCGACGTCTTGCCGGCTATCTTGTCCGTGAGACAGGCGACGTCGAGTCCGGCGACGATGCCGTAGCCAACCGTAGCGGCCAGCGCGCGCTGATCACGGGCAGCGAGGTAGAGGTGCTCCTGGCGAAAATCGTCGACGCCGAGCACCATGCCGAAGGTGAAATTGACGCGCTGGCTCGGATCGAGCGTGGCATCGGGAGCAGGAACGAAGGACGATCCATTGCAGCAGGTCATGTGGGTCTCCGAAGGGAAAGTCCGCCACGGTCCAGACCGACGCGGTCGGCAGGCGGTTGGGGTCGGGTGGTTGCCAGGCGTCCGCCACCGAGATCGCTGCGCCCGAGCACGAGCGAACCGGCGGTGCCGCCGGCCAGCGCGGCAAGTTCCGGATAGCGTGCGAGGCCATTCTCGAGCCGGCTGTCGAGGCCGAGGCGGGCATCGCCGACGCGGAACAGGTCGAAGCCGAAGCGTACCTCGGCCGTCGTATGGGCGGGTTTCTCGCGCTCGATGACGCGCAACACCGAGGCACGCCGCCGCGTCAGCTCGTCGAGGTCAAGGGTGCCGGCGGGCAGTGGCAGGACGATGCGGAAGCGGTGGGCATGGCCGAGCGCACGCAGTACCTGTGCCTCGAAGCGATGCCAGTCGGCGAGGGCTGCCTCGCTGGCCGGCAGCACGATCGGTGACGGGATGCGGCTGAAACTGCGCCAGCGGGTTCCCCAGGCGGCATTCAGTTCCGAGACTCGTTGCCAGCGGCGCGCGAGGAAATCCTGCCAGCGCTGGCGCAGCGGCGCACACGGCCGGCTGCTGTCGAGATAGGCGCGCCAGTCGGCGGCGTCCACCGGCGCAAGCGGTTGGTCACCCGGCGGGCTGCGCTGGTCATCCTGCGCGTCGAGCCAGGCCGACCACAGTCGTTCCTCTTCGATCGCCGCGCGCGGGATGAAACCGAAAGCGCGCTGCAACTGCTGCCGGCGCTCCGGGTTGGCGGCCGCCAGTGCGGCCGCCCCGGTGATGCCGAGCGCCGCCAGTTCAGCCGGATCGGCGAGCGACGGATCGCCCGCCAGGCGGTCGGCGTGCAGCAGCCAGGCGCGTCCAAGCGCTGGCCGCCAGGCGTTGCCGGCCAGCGCCGTCTGCCACCCGAACAGCTCCTGCAGGCGGACGCCGTGCGCTCGCTCGGTGAGTTTCTCGGGTGCCCGCAGCCAGTCTTCGTCCACCTCGGTCTCCCAGGCCAGCGTCGCGCCGAGCAGCAGGCCGGGGACGGTGCCGCGGCGCGCATGGCCGAGCAGCGCGTGGCGAATCAGCAGGCGGCGGCGCCTTTCGTCCCACGCCGGGTCGAAAGCGACACCGAGCCAGCTGGCAAGCCAGTCAAGTGTCGCCGCCGGTGCCGTTCGCGCGTCGAACAGCCACTGCGCAGCGGCGATGCGGTCCTCCCAGCGGGTGAATTCGCCTTCGAACAGCGCCAGCAGCCGGTCGAGGAAGTCGGCACTGCCGGCATCGGCACGGAACATCGGCGGCAGGTACTGGCTGGCGTACGAGAAGCGCGGGTACCAGACGCGCAGGGCCTGCAGCGATGGTGTCTGGCGGCCATCGCCGGTGATCGTCAGCCGCAACTGCAGGTGGCGGCCGCGCGCCGCCTGCAGCAGGAGTTCCCAGGTGCCGGCGGGCGATTGGCCGGTATCGCGCCACGGCAGCTCGCTGCCGCGGCTGGCGCGCAACAAGGCTGGCTCGCTGCGCCATTCGGCGGCGGCAAGATCGTCGAGATTCTCGACACAGCGGCTATCGACGCTGACCGAAGTGCCCGGCGGCAGGCGCTGGTCGAGCAGCAGCCGGTGCCAGACGCAGGCGGGCTGGCCGCTGTCCCACGCCAGCTCCGGTGCCGGGACGAGCAGGGTTGCCTGGCGCGCGTAGCGTGGTTGCGGCAGGGCGAGCAGGGGCGACCACTGCTTCTCGCCAGCGTAGAAGACGCGCGCATCGGGGTAGCCGTGCAAGGTCATGCCGGCGGCGAGGGCGGCCAGCCCCATGCCGTGATAGCGGCGCAACGGCAGGTATTCCCCGACCACTCCGACGACCAGTGTCTGCGCTTGCCAGCCGGCTGCGAAGCGGTAGGCCTGGTCGCCGGCCGCATCGACGACGATCAGCGAAAACGTGCCAGCGGACGCCACAGCGCCAGCCGCCGCCTGGCCCCAGTCGATCGCCAGCGTCCGTCCGGCCAGAGCGGGCGCGTGCGCGCCGGTGGTGATGCGGGCGAGCAGCAGGTCGAGCCGGATCGCCTTGGCCGGGAGGGCGTCGGGATCGACGGGTGGTGGTCGATCGGCATCGACCACCGGTTGTCCGGCGACCAGGGGACTCGGCGTCCCGTCGAGTCCGATGACGCTCAGCCAGGTGGCGCCGGGCCTGGTCGCCGAATGGCTGAGGATCAGCAGTCGGTTGCCGGGCAAGGCCGCGATCGCGGTCGCGGTCGTGCGGTCGCCGGTGTCGTCAGCCGGCAGCGCCGGCTCGAGGTTGAGGTCGCAGGGCTCGCCGGCGAGAGGATTCGACGTATTGTCCGCGGCTGGTGGCGACGCCTCGGCTGCCGGAGGTGACGACTGCTGCGTTTCCCGCCAGGTGCCTTCGGGTGTAAACCACGGTGGCTGGCGGTCGGCGCGGAAGCGTGGCTTGAGATCGGGTCCGCTGCGCAGCAGGTGGTTGTCGCTGAGCACGCCGACGCCGCCGTCGGCCAGCGCGACCAGTGCCAGCGCGACCGGCAGCTCCGGCCAGACCTGAAACAGCGGCGGTCCGCCGCCGTAGAGGTCGAAGATCAGCAGGCCGCCAGCCTCGGTCGAGGCAACGACCAGATAGTGCGCAGCGGTGATGGTCAGCGCGTCGAGTTCCGGCAGCGGCGGCGTGTCCGTGGCCGCGGACAGCGGCTGGAAGCGGCTGTCGCTCGGCGTCTGGCTGCCGGCGCGATAGCCGGCGATGGCGCCGGCCCGGTCGTGTGCCGGCGTGCCACCGGCGACCGGCCAGAAGCGGCTGCTGTCGCCGCTGCCGACCGAGCGCACCATGATCGTATGACGGTCTGACGACAGCCAGTAGAGGTTGCCGTAGGCATCGAAAACACCGCCGCGCCCGTACTCCTCGGGCAGGGCTTCGGCGCGTCCCGGTCTGAACTCGAAGAGCAGTGCCTGCAGGCGCAAGGCGCCGTCCCGCCATTCGACCGCTGCCGCCGGCGGCGCCGACCGCTGCCAGTCGCTGGCGCCGATCAGGGTGTGGTAGCGGCTGCCGTTGGCGTCCATATCAGCACTCCCGTGGTACCTTGGGGACCGGCAGGCGGACCAAGCGGCCGCTCGTTCCACTGCCGGCGGTGCCCGTGCCGTCGTCCTCCCCGTCTTCACCCGCGGCACCAATGCCACGGCCGAGCAACTGGTCAAGCGGCAGCGGGTCACCCAGGCCGATCGACAGTCCGGCGATGTACGGCAGTTGCAGACCGACCATCGGCACGCTGTCGCGGCGGCTGCCGCCGGCGTCGGCGAGCAGCAGGCCGTTGACCCCGGCGACGCCGTCACAGCGCGCGACGATCGTCGCCAGTTCGAGTGCCGCGACGGCGCGGAACAGCGGCCAGCCGTTGTCGAAACCGGGCAGTCCGCTGGCGGCCGCACCAGTGACCGACGGCGGTAGTGGCGCGAGATGGCCAAGCAGGGCGCGACGGACGTTCTCGCGTACGTTGGCGACCGACTGGCCGGCGACGATTTCGATGCCGACGCTGATCCAGATGCCGGTGTAGAGTGGTGGCCGCAGCAGCACTTCGCAGGTCACCAGCCGGCGCGGGGTCAGGTGGCGGCACAGCGTGTCAATGAAGTCGGCGTCCGGGCGCGGGGTCTCGGGATGACGCGGGTCGCGGCGTGGGATGACGAGGACGGTGACGACGCCCGGCTGGTCGCCGGGCAAGGCTGGCGACAGCTCGGGATGCCACGCCGAGAGCACCTCGATGCGGCCGACGTCGGCACCTGGCGCGGCCTTGAGGACTTCACTGAAGTCGTCGGCACTGACCGCGCGTTCCCGGTGACGAAGCACCAGCGGGATGCGCTTCTCGCCGTCGGCGGCGCTCTCGGCGTCGGTCCCGCCGATGCAGGCGAGCGGGTTGGCTAGCTTGAATCCCGGCGGCAGGTCGGGGCCGAGGCGGATTGCGCCGGCGGTGACGTTGCCGGCGCCGCCGGCCGACCAGTCGAAGGCGACGGCGATTTCGGCGCCCAGCGGCGGCCGGGCACCGTGCATGCCGTCACCGAACGACAAACTGCCCGCTTCGGCGTCGAGGGCGAAGACTTCGGCGCCCGCCTGGCCTTCGGCTGGCGCGGCCTCGAGTTCGTCGGTCAGGGTCCAGCGCCGGCCGGCGACAGTGACGGCGATCGAGCTGGCAAGGACCTGGCGCTGACTCAGTGACCGCCTTTGTTCGGGCTCGCCGTCGCCGGGCGCCAGCAGTTCGCGCGCGACGTGGGCGCGCTGCGTCACCGGCACGCAGTGCAGGCCGGCCCATTGCAGCACGACACCGGCGCTCGCCAGGCCGTCGATCCTCAGCCAGGTGAGCACCCGGGTGGCGATCTCTTCGTCGTTGAGCGGCGGCGGCCGGTCGCCGACGCCGGCTTCCAGAGGCTCTTCCTCGCTCCAGGTCCACAGCGCATCGGCGTCGCTTGGCAGCGTGACCTGCAACACGCCGGCAAGGTCGGGGAAACCCGCGGGTGGCACTGCCGAGAGGCGTGCGTAACGGGTGCCGTTGCCATCGCGCTGCGGCAGCCAGGCGCTCAATGCCGGCGGCCGCGTCGCGGCGCTGCCGGCGATCAGGCGTGCGGCGGGGTCGCCGCGGCCAGGAATCAGTCCGATCGACAGGGTTCTTCCGGCGAGCTGCGCGCGCACCTGCGCGCGGTCGACCGGGCGTGACCTGGCCGGCGCCAGCAGCGCGATCCACAACGCGCCGTCGACGGTCTCGCTGCCAACGTCGAGCAGTCCCGGATGGTCGGCGAGGGCGACCGTTTCGTAAAGCACCGGCAGGATACTGGCACCCTCGGCGTTGCCCGAACTGAAGGCAGCAAAGTCGCGCTCCGTCGCCTCGTAGAGTTGCGCGTAATAGTCGATCAGCGCCTGGTCCGGGTTGAGCACTGTCTGCTTGAACACCGCCAGCCCCTCGACGGGCGGCACGTCGAGGCCGCTGTCGCTGACGAAAGGCAGGGCGCCGGCGAAAAAGGTCTGCCCGGGCGACAGCGTGACGGTGACGCGTTCGCCGTTCTCGTTGCGCAACTGCACCAGTCCGTGCGCCGGGCTCGCCGGGCGCAGCGGGATGCCGAGCAGTTGCAGGAACTTCAGCCGGTTGCGTTCGGGGATCAGGTTGGCGCGGTAGAGCAGGCTCTCGGCCATGAAGGCGAACAGTTCGACAAGCGTGACGCCGGGATCGCTCGGGCCGGTGTGCGTCCATTCGGGGGTGTGGATCGGTACGCGAGCCAGCGCATCGCGCACCAGTTGCGCGTAGTCGCGGTCGTCGATGGCAGGCAGTTGAATCGGCATGACGGACTCCTATCGGCCACGAACCGGGATGGCCAGCGTGCTGCGACCGGCTTCGCCGCTGGCGACGAGGGTGAAGGTCAGCGTTGCCAGCGCTGCTTCGGCATCGTCGGGATCAGCCCGCACCTCGACGCGCTCGACGCGCAGGCGGGTCTCCCAGCGCTCGAGACTCTTGCGGATGCGCTCCTCGATCGCGCGCCAGGTGGCCGGGGTATTCGGTTCGAACAGGAAGCGCTCGAGCCCGGCGCCGAAATCAGGCCGGCGCAGGCGCTCACCCTGGCCGGTAAGCAGCACGAGGTGCAGCGATTCGCGTACGTTCGCTTCCCCGGCCGACCAGGCGAGCCGTCCGTCGGCAGCGACACGGATCGGGAAGGCCAGCCCGCGGCCGTAGAGGTCGGCATCGTTCATTTGTTCTTTCCTTTCAGCCCCGGCACCGGGAAGCAGGCGATCAGGAATGGCAACCAGCGGAAGATCAGGTCGAGCAGCGTCGCGATGACGATCAGCAGAACGAAGGCGACGATGGTGATGATCGGGATCGACAGCGAGCAGATGGTGCCGAAACGACCACCGGGGTCGCTGCACGGGCCGCTGGCGGCGACGTCGAGGTCCTTGTGGAACGGCCATGGCAGCACCGACAGCACGAGGTCGCCAAAGCCCAGTCGCCGGATGCGTTTCATTTGCCCGCAGAGGACGTCGGACATGATGAAGGCGCTGTTCTTGCCGAACTTGCGCAGCCCGCCAGGGGTGGTGTCAAAAGGTAGCGCGATGCGGATCGGCCGCATCGGCGCCTCGCTGTCGAAAAAGCCGGCGAGCTCGAATACCTCCGACGGCGCCGAAATCACTGGCGGGTGCAGCGGTCCGCAGTCGCAGCGGCGATGGACGAAGCGAACCAGGTAGCGCGGCGGGCCGGGTTCGTCGACCAGACTGGCAGCAATCTCGCTTGCCAGTTGCGCTGCCGATGGCGCCTGCGCGTCGGCGCGCAGCTCGCTGGGTTCAGTCTCGCCGGCTTCGGCGATCGCTGCGGCCAGCCTGTCGAAGAGCAGTTCAAGGTGGCGGTTGTCGGCGTCCTGCCGGCTTTCCGGAACGATGGTTCCGTCCGGCAAGGTCAACTCGGGGAGGGTCCAGTCGCGGAACGGGCCGCTCAGCCGGGGAACGTTGCGCACGATGACGGTATCCATCTCCGGCAGGCCGCCGAGCAGGTAGACCAGCGGAAACGCCCAGCCCGGCCAGCCCGTGCCGGCCGGGAACGCCTGCTCGAAGCCGTCGAGCTTCTGCGACGTGTCCTCGTCGAGAGCGGCCAGCGCGGCCAGCAACGAGGCGTGTGCGTAGGGGTCGGCGAGGTCAAGCACGTCGTCGCTGAGTTGTGGCCGGTCTTCGTCCGGGGCCTCCGCGGGTGGCGCTGTCCAGGTAGTCTGGCCGAGGAAGTCGAGCAGCGCCTGCAACTGGGGCCGATCGTGACGTTCGAGGTTGCCCGACGTGAGGACTTCGCCGGTCAGCGCCGTGAAGCTTGCGAGCAGGAACTCGCGCATGTCCTGCAGCAGCCGCCACGATGCTTCGACGAGCTGGTCGTTCGTGGTCTTCAGCGTGTTCGCCGTCGCGCTGGGCGGTGGCTCGTCGTCCTGCCACGGCGTGTCTGCCGTCAGTCCGATGCTCGCGCCGCCGCTCTGGTAGGCCCTTTCGATCAGTGACTGCCAGGGGGCGATCACCTTCATGCGGGCGAGCGCCCTGGCGTTATTGATCGCCCGCGCATTCTTGTGCTCAGCCGCTTGCCCCGCCGCGCTGGCACGCCCGGCAAAGCAGTATTCGTCGTGTCGGGCGACCGGGATCGTTCCGGCGAGCAGCCGCCGTGGCGGGCCGGCGGGTGGCGTGTAGGCGAGCGGGAAAAGCGGTAGCAGTTCTTCGCCGGGAACCGTGTCGGCGTCGGGATGTCTGGCCTCCAGCCAGCGGCCATGGCCGCTGGCATCCTTGACGAAGCCGTATTCGCGGCGGGACTGTGCCCGTCCGGACGGTCCGACCAGCCGGCGGATGACGAAGCCGCTTCGGTCGCCGGTAGCGGTGACCCGTGGCGGCAGGCCGGGCAGTTCGCAGACCAGGTGTGCGGCGGCCAGATAGTAGCGCTGGTGCACGGGCTGGAACAGCTTGAGCGGCCTGGCCTCGGTGAGTGCCCGGTCGATGGCCTGCGGCGTCATCAGCGGGCTTCGCGGGGGCCGGTTGCGACGCCGGAAGGCGACCAGCTCACGTGCCCGTGCCAGTGCACGCGCGGGGCGGGAGAGCGGCTTGTCAGTGGGCGCCAGCGACGGGGGCAGCGGCGTCGGATCGCCGATCTCCTGCCAGTTTTCGGCTTTGGCGACCAGTTCGGGCAGATTCTGCGGTTGTTCGGCGAGCAGCGCCAGCATGCGATCCATGAAATCATCGCCGTCGAAGCGCAGCAGCGCCGGCCCCGACCGGATGTCGCCGGGTTGCCCGCCACCGGCGACGAAAGCCTCGGCGCCAACCCAGCGCAGGACGTGTTTCGTGCTCACAGGATGTTCCCCGCGCCAGGGGTGTAGGTCGCGGCGATGATCGTGTTGGTGATCACCGTGTCCGCCTGAACAACTCCCGAGAAGCGCGACATGCCGGCGCTGACCGAAACCATGCCGGCCGAAACCTCGACCTGGCTGGCGCTGACGCTGACCTTGGCCGCCGCATTGACCGTGATGCCGGCGGCTTCGAGCTTGACGCTGTTGCCGTTGCTGTCCTGCACCTCGATCGACCCGGGACCGTCCTTGAGCGTCACCGAGCAGCCGCCCGGTGTTTCGAGGCGCAGCTTTTCCTGCCCGTCCTGGTCTTCGATGGTGATCAGGACGCCGTTGCGGCTCTTGATGATCTTCTTCACGTTGCGCTGGTCGGCGCTGGTCGGCGGCTGGTCGCGGCCATTCCACAGGGCACCGACGACGAATGGCCGCCGCACGTCGCCGCCTTCGAAGATGACCAGCACCTCGTCGTCGACTTCGGGCATGAACCAGCTTCCGCGGTCATTGCCGGCGAACAGCGTGGCCATGCGAGCCCATGCTTCGTAGCGGCTGCCATCCCGTCGGGGCTCCATGGCAGGGTGACGCGAATCCGGCCGGCGCCGTCGGGGTCGACGAGGTCGGTGACGATCGCCGGGTAGCAGCCGTACCAGCGGCCACCCCAGCCAAGTGGCAGGCGGTCGCTGTACAGTGCTTCGCTGGGGGTGGGGTCGAACATTTCTCTTCCGTTCGGTCAGGGGCGGCCGATTGCCGGCCGCTCGACGGTGAATTCGCTGCGCAGCCCTTCGGCCAGGTCGAAGCGGTGGCACACTTCGCTGACCGTGTAGCTGCCGTTGAACAGCGGGCCGAGTCCCGACAGTTCGACGCGCGCACCGGGCTTCAGCCGCGCATCGGGCGACGCCTTGCCGCGACCGACGACGAAACGGCGGCCGATCTGGCGTAGCCAGTTTTCGGCGACGGCGCGTGCCTCGCTGGCATCGCTTGGGTTGAGGTGCGCGACGGTGTCGGCACGGGCTCCAAGCGCCGTCTCGACCAGCGCCGCGCCGCTGTCGCCAGCGCCCGCTTCGCCGCTCAGCACCGACGCTGTTGCCGACTCGCTGATCGCCTGCTTGTCGGCCGGGCTCCAGCCGCTGACCGTCAGCCGGCTGCGCTGCAGTGCGAGGTCGGCACGCACCTCGAAGCCGAGCAGGGTGCTGCCATAGGCGAGTTCGATCGTCGCGCCGGCGCGCGCCGGCCGGCGCACCACATGCAGCGTGTCGTCTTCGAGCCACAGATCGCCGCCAGCGGCGAGTGCCCGCTGGCGCAGGAAAGCGAGGTCGCTCTGATTGACCTGGGCGAGCAGCGCATGCGTTGGGCCGGGCAGGTCGATGGTCGCTTGCAGGCCGTGTTCGCCGGCGAGCTGGCGGGCGACGTCGGCGTCGCTCTGCTGCTCAAAAATGCGGCTGCGCCGCTTCATGCGCAGATCCTGCAGCCGGTCTTCGGCGAAGACCGCGAACTCGGGGATGCCACCGTGCGGGAAACGGCCTTCGAGTGCCATGATCCGGCCGGCGAAGACGCGCTGGCCCGACAGACTGACCTCGATCCGCTTGCCGAACTCGAGCCGGTCGCGGGTGAACAGCGTGTAGTCGTTGACTGGCCGTTGCGCAGGCCCCAGTTACCGAAGGTGAGTTCGCTGTGCGCGAGCCCGTCGCTGCGGTTCTCGACGCGCAAGTCGTTGAGCGCGGCAGCGAGGTCGTCGGCCGGGCGACCGTCGATTGCCAGCGCCGGGCGGGCGCTGTGGAGGGGAATCGCGACTTCAGGCATGGCGGCGTTTCCGTCGTCGGGGTCAGTGAGCAAACAGCCGCAAGGCGCGTTGTCGCCGTTCGAACTCGAGGCGCTGCACTTCGGACGGTCGCGCCGGCGGCGGGTTGCCGGTGGTTTCGGCGGCAGCGGCCGGCGCTGGTGCGGCGGCCGGGCTGGCTGCCGGCAAGACTTCGAATTCCTGGATCACGACGCCCATGGACGGCCTCTCAACCGGTGACGATGCGCGGCTTGCTCGCGCCGAGGTCAAGCAACTGGCCTGGCGCCAAGGCGCGTGGGTTCTCGATGCCGTTGGCCAGAGCGACTTTCTGCCAGCCGCCGGACTGGAAGGCGGCGCCACCGACCGGCGTGCTGCCCCCGGGTCCGATGCCGGCGCCGAAGGGCGCCGCTGCGCCGCCCGACGGGCTGCCGCCACCAGCGCCACCAGCGCCGCCCGCCGCCGCCCGCCCGCCCGCCCCGCCAGGGCCGCCCACCCCGCCCGCACCGCTGCCGCTACCGCCGGTGGCCGGTGAACCACCGCCACCGCCTGGCTGCGCGTCGTTCATCTGCTGCAGCGGCTGGCCGCCGCCAGCTGGCCAGAGCGGCCTGGTTCCCGGTATGCGGCCGTCGCCCGCCTGGCTGAAGTCGGGAACCAGGATATCCTGCTGGATCAGGTTGAGCGTCATGCTGGCGCGCAAGGCCTTGCCGGTGCTGGCGAAGAATTCGACGTTTTCCTCGATCGACTCGACGATACCGTCGAACAGGAAGTCGCCCCAGGAGAAGCGAATACCGGGTGGTGTGCGCTGCGCGGCGTCGCGCGCGCCGGCGGCCGGCGGTTTGGGCTTCATGAAATAGAGGACCTGCCCGGTCAGCCGGCGGACGTCGTCGACCATGAATGGCGCGCTGGTGGCGGCGCTGACGTCGAACCACAACTGCACGGCGAGCTTGCTCGTGCCGGTGCCGACGAACTGGCGTGCCGGCGTGCCCTGCGACTGGTTGCCGGTCGGCGGCCGAGCGTTCGACGACCCATTGGCCTGCGTCTGGATCTGGTTGGCATACGACAGCTTCAGCGACTCGGGGTTGAACTGGACCTCGACCACCTTGCCCGATGGCTTGACGTCGGACAGGTCGTCCTTGAGTTCGATCAGCCGCGCGTGCTGGACGTCGACTTCAGGCATTGCTCTTGTCCTCCCAGCGGAAGGTTTCGTAGGCGATCTGCAGTTCCTCGACGGCGACGTTGCCGTCGCGGGCGTTGAGCGTCGGCGCCTTGAGGCGGACCGGCAGGCAGCGGCTGAGGACGAAACGGCCCCACTCGCGGCGGTCGCTCTGCAGCACGCTGATCGTCACGCCGGCGCGCAGCGCCGGATTGGCGAGGCTGTCGGAGAACCATTGCCAGAGGTCGAAGCCGTGGGTCACGCCGCGTTTGAGCGTCAGTTGGCCGAACGCCACCGGACCGGCGAGACGATGCACCCGGTTCGGGTTGCCGCCTTCGCGCAGGGTCTTGACTTCCTGCGACACCTCGATGCCGTCGCAGTCGGAAAAGGCGCCGCCGGCGAGTGCTTTGCTCTGGTCGTCGCGGACGATCTCGACGACGAAGTTGAACGCCGGAAACGGCTGCCACTGGCGGCGATCGTTATCGTTGGGGCTGGCAGCGTTCATCGATTCACCGCTCCTCGAACGACAACTGGTCGCCGCTGCGCAGCACGCGCAGGGTCAGGAAACGCAGCGGCAGCGACGGCGCGACGCGAATCTCGAGGCTGCATTCACCGCGGTCGACCTCCTGGTCGAAAGTACTGCCGCTGGCAGTGTGCAGCCGGTACGCTTCAGCGGCATTGTCGCCGCGGAAGGCGCCACGCTGCAGGAGGCGCTGCAGCAGGGCGTCGAAGCGGTGTTCAAGGCTACGCCGCAGGGTCAGATCGTTGGCCTCGAAGGCGTAGCGTTCGCCCTCCCGCCGGGCGAGGCGGCGCAGGAGAATGAACAAGCGGCGGACGCCGATCGACCGCCAGTCGGCGTCGTCCGACAGCGTTCGCGCGCCGGTCGCGGCGATGCCGGTGGGGCGTCGCTCGACCGGATTGACGCCAACCGTCTCGATGGCTTCGGCGTCGGTCGTCTGGCCTGCCAGCGCGACGACTTCGGCAGCGCGTCGAGTCCGGCGGCGGCCCAGGCGCCGCGCTGCCGGCTGCGCCGCGTCAGGATGCCGAGCACTGCGCCCTCCGGGGGTTGCGCGCACAGGTCGCCGTTGCCTTTTTGCGCTGCGGGCGCCAGATCCTGGCGCAGCAGCCACGGGTGGTACAGCGCGACGAAGCTGTCGGACCTGGCCGCGGCGAAATCGCTCGCCGCATGCCGGCGCAGCGCGTTGGCATGGCTGCCGAGCTGGCCGGCGGTCCAGTCGGCGGGCAGCGCGAGCAGCGCGAAATGCTCGCGCGTCGCGGCACACAGGTCGAGCAGCGCGCAATGGACGGCGTAAAGCGGCGAGCGGCCATCCTCGGGCGTTGCTGGTCGGCTGCGCCAGCCGATGGCGCGCGCCAGCACTTCGGCGGTCCCGGACCAGTCACTGTAACGACCGGCCCGCCAGCTCCGGGCGCGCAGGAAATAACAGCCGGCTGACAGACACAGCCGGTAACGGCTGGGCGCGTAGTGGCGCGGGCCGGCGACGACGGTCGGCTGGACGTACGCCAGGCAACCGTCGTCGGGATGCCAGGGCGGGCTGTCGTCGGCCTCGCCATCGCTCGCCGTAAGTGCCCGCGCGTCGGCGAAGTCGGGCCGCCGGGCGATCTGCAGCTCGAACGAGACGCGCGCGGCGCCAGGCGGCGACGAGTCGGCGTCGCTGTCGATGCTGACGATCGTCCACTCGCTGTCGGCCGGGGCGATCGCCAGGCTTTCTGGCGTTGCCCGCAGCGCATCGAGCTGCAGTCGCGGTGCCTGCGGAATACGCGGTGGCGGTGGCCGGCAGTCGGCGAAAGCGCTGTCCGACGAGTGGCCGCACGGCGCGTCGGGTGTTGCCAGCAGCTGGCCGCTGCGTACCGGCGTCGCTTGCTCGCGCTGCCAGCCGGGATGGACGGCGTCGGGGACGGCAATCCAGGTCGCGTCGCGGCTGACCGCATCGTCGCGGCCGAGCGCGCCGTGCAGGCCGAGCAGCCGGCGTGGTGTCGTGGCGAAGAAGCGGATGTCGTCGGCCCAGCGGCGCAGTTCGCTGCCGCGTGGCATGCGTTGCAGCGCAGCGGCGAGGATGGCGGCGTCGTTCGTGTCGGGCAGCTGGTCGCTCCATAGCGGGTCGGTGAACAAGTGCGGTCGATAGTCGGCCAGCCCGTTGCGGCTGAGTGCGTCGCGACCGTCACTGACCGCTGGTGTCCAGGGCCCGAAAAACGCGTCCACTCCGACTGGCAGCAACAGCCAGGGAGCCTCGTCGTCGGTGATGTCCACTGGTGCCGTCGCGCCGGCCAGTGGCCAATCAGCCGCGGGCAATGCTTCGCCGGCGTCGTGACGACCGGCGGCATCGGCTTCGAACCACGGCAGGTTGCTGGCGCCAGCAGCGAGGCCGCAGTCTTCGCGGCGAATTTCGCCGTGCTGCGGATGGCGTAGTGCCAGGTCGACGCGGATTCGTTCGAACTGCCAGTCCGCCGCATCGATCGGCGCTGGCGGCGAAGCCGGTGGGGCAGGCGGTGGCGAGAAGTCGCCGTCGGCTTCGCCGCTGGCCGCTGTCCACAACCAGTCCGGCGGGCCGGCGCCGGCGAGGGTTTGCTGCAGGGTTTCCGGGCGCGGTCGCCGCGCCACGCGTAGCCAGCCGGTGATCTGCGCGTGGCGCGGCGACCGCGCCCGCAGCAGGTCACCACTGGCCAGGCAGTCTTCGGCATGCACCGGCGTGCTGCGCAGCCGGACCGCGACTTCGTACGGGTCGGCCCAGCTGCCGGGGCTGGCGGCAGTCAGCGCGAAGTCATCGTCGGCGAGCCGCCAGGTCGATGCTCCGGCCGGGCGCGTGGCCAGCCGCATTCCGTCGAGCGGGAAGCGCGCGCAGGCGGCCTGTTCGCGGTCGGCGACGCGAATCACGTAGCAGCGCCGGCCGCCACCAGCGAAGAAGCTGGCGACCGCCGCCGGCAGGTGGGCGCGCATCATCGGCGGCTGGCCGCTGCCGCTTTCCTCGGCTTCGGCGGCCAGCACGAGGTCGAGCGAGCCACCGAAGACGGCCGTGTAGTGCGCCGGGTCTTCGAGCGCGACCGGCCGGTCGAGCGGGCCACGCTCGGCGAAGCCGACGAACACCGGTACGTCCATCACTGGCAGGCCGTCGTCCAGCGGTGCCGGCAGATCGACGATACGCACTCCGGGGAACAGCCGCACGTGCTACTCCATTTCAAGCCGCTCGTAAGAGACGGTCAGCTCTTCCATTGCGACGTCGGTTCCCTTGGCGCTCAGCGGGCCGCTCTGGTGCTTCATGATCACGGCGTTGATCAACCGCCAGGTCTGCACCGTGGTGCTGCGGTCTTCGCTCTTCAGCTCGACGGTCAGCGTGCGCGGCCGTTGTTGATGCCGTTGCGCACGTCGTCGAGCCATTTGTAGAGGTCGAGCGAGCCGATGACGCCGCGCTTCATCGTGACGTCGGTCGCCTTGTTGAGGCCGGGGGTCTTGATCACGTTGTTGAAGGCGTAGTTGCCGGGCCGGTATTCGGTGATTGTCACTTCCATGCCGATGCCGCTGATTTCCTGAAAGCCGGCCTGTGGTGTGTTGGTTACGCCGTCACCGAGGTTGACGTGGAAATTGAACTGCACATAGGGTCGATCGCGTAGGACTGCCATGTTGGTCTCCGGGATTCTTTAGGGTTGGGTGCGCTTAGCCCTGGCGGTCAGCCGTCCACTGGCCGATGCGGAAAATCACGAACTCGGCCGGCTTCAGCGGCGCGACGCCGATCAGGCAGACCAGGCGGCCGTTGTCGAGGTCGTTCTGGGTCATCGTCGAGCGGTCGCAGCGCACGAAGAAGGCTTTCTCGGGCTTGTCGCCGAGCAGCGCACCGTTCGCCCATTCATTGATCAGGAAGTCGCGGATGGTCGCACGGACGTTGGCCCACAGCGCTTCGCCGTTGGGCTCGAACACCGCCCACTGCGTGCCCTTGTCGATCGACCGTTCGAGGTAGGCGAAATAGCGGCGCAGGTTGACGTACTTCCATTCCGGGTCGGAACTGATCGTGCGTGCCCCCAGAGCCGGTAGCCGCGGCCTTCGAAGAAGCGGAAGCAGTTGATTCCCTCGGGGTTGAGCACTTCCTGCTGGGCGGTGTTGATCAGCGTCTCGAAGCCGATCGCGCCGCGCACCACTTCGTTGGCCGGCGCCTTGTAGACCGCGCGTTCGCTGTCGTTGCGCGCATAGATGCCGGCGACGAAGCCTGACGGGGGCAGGTTGATCGCCTGCCGGGTGATGGGGTCGAAGATGCGGACCCAGGGGTAGTAGAGGGCCGCGTACTTGCTGTCGAGCTTGGCCTTCAGTTTGCGCACGTCGGCGATTTTCTGCGCCTCGGGCGGGTCGATGACCGCGATCCGGTAGCGCATGTATTCGGCGTGCGCGATCAGCAGGTTGGTGATCGCGTTGACGTCGTCGACGCGCGCCGCGTAGTGCCAGGTCGATCCCGGCGCGGCGACGATCGAGATGTCCTCGATCGATTCGAACTGCTTGAAGCCGGTGCTGTAATCCTGCGTCGGGTCGGCGCGTCCCTGGTACTCGGTGCGGCCCGGCAGCAGGCCGTCGTTGCCGCCGTCGAGGATCGCCAGTCCGCTGAGGCCCCGCTCGAGTTTCTTGCGCAGCGCATCGAGTTCACCGCTATGCCCGGCGTCGTCCCATTCGGCCGGATTGAGTTTGAAGTCGACCCCGGGCAGGGTGTCGAGGGCTTCGAGCAGGTCGCGGCCACTCGCGATGCTGTCCTTCACCAGCACGATGGGCAGGTTGCGGTTGCCGGTACCGCTGAACAGATCAAAGATCGAATCCGGCACACCCGCCGTCCTGTGGTCGGGATCGAGCGGCAGGCCGCTCCAGGCACCGAGGCTGCGGCCGCCGTCGTCCGACAGCACGTCCAGGGACAGCGTCAGGGGACGGATTGAATCGCCCGAGCCGGGCGATGAGTCGAGCCGGAAATCATCGAGGGTCAGGTCGACGGCGGGATTTGCCGGGGGCGGGCTGGGGAGCAGACCGCCGGCTGAAAAACGCCAGGCGCCGGCGGCGTTCTTTCTGGCGACGTAGATCGGCAGTTGGTCGACGCCGCGCTCGCCCGGTGGCGAGGCATCAGGCAGCACGGCGGCGAAGGCCTGGGCGGAAGCGATCCAGACCACGTCGCCCTCCTGCAGGTTACTGATGGTCGGGATGAACTGGTTGGTCAGCGTCGGATCGGGCAGCGCGCCGAGCACATTCGGCCCGAGCTTGAGACCGAAGCGCAGGCGCAGGTTGCCGGCAGCGCCCGGATGACTGGCGATGATCCGGAATCGGGGCGAGTTGCCGACCGAAATGCGCCCATGGCCGTCGGCGTAAGGTTTGGCGCCAGGCGTCGTGGTTGCCAGGTCGGCCGGCGGGTAGCTGCCAGACAGGGGCCGGAAGACGCGGCTGACGTATACTCGTTTGCCACCCTCTTCAAAGAAGGCACGTGCGGCGTGCCACATGAAGTTGTGACTTTCCAGGGCGCCATCGGCGTTGAAGGCGAGCCGCCGGCCGTCGCCGTAGCTACGTTCGAACTCGCTGAGGCTGGTGATGACGTCTGGCGGCTCGGTGACCGGTCCGTAGCGTACGGGTCCGATGAAGCCGGTCGTGGTGGTGCTCACGCCCTCGATGGTTTTTGAGCGGAACGAGACCTCTTCGACAAAGACGCCTGGGGCCAGGTATTCGGGCATCGCAATCTCCTTGCAAATCAAAGCGGCGTCAGCCGCAATTCCGAACGGTTAGGGGGCAAGCCTTCGGTGACAGGCACGCTGGGCCGGTCGGGTTCGAGGCGCAAGGGACCAAAGGGGTCGGTTGCGCCGAGGCGCGCGAGCGCGCGGACTTCTGGTTGGGCGGTCCAGCCCGGCAGTAAAGGAGCCGTCAGGAACGGGTTGCCTTGTGCTGCGGCAGCCAGGGCTTCGGCACCGATGTCCGGATCATGGAACATCCGCAAGGTAATCGTTGCAGCCATCGTCGGCGCTGCCGGCGGCGAGTCCGGCGGGCTCTTCGGCGTCCGGCGCTCAGGCCGCGGGAAGGGCAGATGCAAGGTCAGTCGCCCCGTATCGTCGCTCATGCCGACGGTGGTCCGCGACTGCGTGTCGGTCGCGAGAACGCGCACCCACGCGGCGGGGAAGCCTGACTCGTCGGTGAGCAGGCCGTGCACAGTGCCGGCGCCGGACGGGGCATTGCGTTGTGGTGCCGAGGAGAGCATCACGCTGGTGATATGTTCTGAAGCGCTGTCCGGCTCGGGCGGCCATGGCAGGCGCAGCGGCAGGTAGCGGTCGAAGCGGTCTTCCACGATCACCTCGCTGTGGCTGGTCTGTGGTGGCGCCGGTGGGGAGGCAAGCTCGTGGCGCCAGGGGGCTGCGAGTTCGGGCCAGTGATGGACGCCCGACGGGGTGACCACTCCGACACCAAGCGCGCGCCGGTCGCGCCGACGGTAAAGGGTGCAACGCAGACCATCGATGATCGCCCGGCCCGAATAGGCGTCGAGGAAACGGAGACCAGTCTGGGCAGGAAGCAACAGCCTGTCGAGCAGGGCGTCGCTCATCGCCGTGTTTCCACCTGCCGCAGCCCGAATTCGCGCTCGGTGACCAGGCGCCCCTGGACTTCCGGCCGGTCGGAGTCGATCAGCACCATCCGGGCGACGTAGGTCATGCCGGCCTGGAAGCCTGTCTTCACGCGGTCCCACAGGGCAAGATAATCGGCAGTGGCTAGCGGGTCAGCGATGAGCTCGACCGATTCGTCAGGGTCGAAGACGGCCGGTTCGCCCTTGGTGTAGCGGTTGATGGTCTCACCGGAGAGGACCGGCAGGTCATTCATGAAGCCCAGGGCCCAACCGAGCATCAAGGCCTGTTTGTCGGCACTGCTGGCAACCGGCAGGAGCAGGAAATAGAGGTCCACGGGTAGCGATGGCTTGAATACCTGGCCGGCGCGGTCGCGGCGTGGTGGCAACCGGCGTGGCGTGCCGCCGATCCCGACGCGCCACAGGCAGAAGTAAAAGCCTTCCGCTGGTGGTGTGTCGGCGACGAGGGTATTGAAGAAGGCAAATTCAAACTTGGCGTCGGGGCCCAGTTGCAGTGCGGTGAAGGGGCAGCCCTCACGCATCATCGAGAGAACGCTTTCGCCGACCGCACGGATTGCCTGATGGCCGGCCATGGTCGCTAGCCGGAAGCCAAGTGCGAGGCAAAGGAAGGGCGCGGCATGCGGTACGCCAGAGGCAGGCACGAGAAGTCGCTCAACACCGTCCAGACCACTTTGCCGTTCTCCCCAAGCCCCTGAGTCCCTGAGCCTAGCGTATACGCAGCAATTAAATCAATATCGCTGTGGCAGCAAAGCGTCGCAGCGACCATTCACGCCGTCGAGCAGAGTGATGGCGCGACCGTCAGGCCGGCCGGGGCTGTGACTGCCGGCGCGGTAACTTCGCTGGCCGCATTGATTGCCGTCAATGTGATGTTGTGCACGCAACCTTGCGCCGCTCGGGGGTATCTTGTGCTCACCATCCAGGACCTGTCAGCAATTCAATTCCAATGAAACCCGACAAAGGCGAGCACAAGTTGCGCAGCGGCTGTGACAGGCGCGAGAGCGATGTCGGCCCGCTCGGGCGACTGCCAGACCGTCGCCGTCAGCCTGAGCGTCGACTGCCAGAGCTTGTCGAGATATCTCTCGACGAGTTCCAGTTCCAGTTGCGGCTGGCCGAATTCTATAGAAGGGCTTCCAGGAGGCGGTCAGGTTCCACGAGCTGTTAGGCGGTAGCGCGGGTAGCTACTGCGTGGTTTGTCGGGCAGGGTCAGCTATTACCCCAAGGGTCAAAGCCGGTTTCAGGTAAGCATTGCGGAAATGATCCTCGTGCTTGAGAGCCAGCGCCTCCTGAAT
This sequence comes from Candidatus Accumulibacter necessarius, assembly GCF_036625085.1. NCBI lineage: Bacteria > Pseudomonadati > Pseudomonadota > Betaproteobacteria > Candidatus Accumulibacter > Candidatus Accumulibacter necessarius. The sequence goes on from NZ_JAZKUM010000002.1 coordinate 575,964, forward strand.
CTGCCGGCGCGACATCTCGCCATCCATCGCCCGAAGTAGCCGCTCAACTTCCCCGGTGACTTCCGCGGTAGCTCGGTCGGTGGGCGTGATTCCGCCCATGGCCAGCGGATGACTGGGCAAGCGGATCACAAACGACAGTCGGTCATCATCCGATTCAAACAGCGGTGCAGGCGAGCCATCAGCGGCCATCACCTTGAGAATTTCCGGGCCCGCTGCCGCTGCGACCGTCACCTGCGTGCCGCTGATGCCGGCGATAGATCGTGACGCTGACGATCCCCTCGGGGGGGCGCGGCGAGAAACAGCGTCCCCAGCGGGTCGTCACGCGGCAGCGTGATCTCGATATGGTCTCGCGAACGCTCGCGAGACCACCAGAAAAACGGAGAACAGGGAGGCCCAGGACGGGGTGAGAACGGCGGGTTGGAGGGGGTGGCGCTCGCGAGGCCAAGCCCGGAAACCGCGCCAACACTGGGGGAAACAGGCGAAAAGACAACCAACCGAGAAGGGTTGGTTTTCTAAATACTGGTGGTGGAACACGGAACCGAACCCGCGTCCGTCATCTGAACCAGATACCAAAGCGTGGCCATTGTAGGTGCCCACCTGTACGAAAGGAGCATTTCGGGAATCCAGCTGACCAACGCTGCGCCAGATCGAGAGACCATAAACACACCCATTCACACCCATTTGTTGACGCCTTGATCACCCGCATGGCCTGGATGCCACTTGCCTTGGTCCCATTTTGGGACTACAATTCGACCCATGCGAGTGATTGCCGTGTCTACCCTTCGGGCCTTCTGGGAGCGCTATCCCGACGCCGAGCAGCCGCTGAAGGCTTGGTACGAGGAAGCCACGAGTGCGACCTGGACCCAGCCCGCTGACATCAAGGCGCAGTACCGCAGCGCCAGCGTGCTGAAGAACCGTCGTGTGGTCTTCAACATCAAAGGCAATGACTATCGGCTGATCGTGGCCATTGCGTACAAGTTGCAGATCGTCTACGTGAAGTTTGTCGGCACCCACAAGGAGTACGACGCCGTCGACGCAGAAACCGTTGAAATGGCCTGACCGGCCACGGAGGAAAACATGGACATCCGCCCTATCCACACCGAAGCAGACTACAAGGCCACTCTCAAAGAGATTTCGGCCTTGATGGACACCGACCCTGATCTGGGCACGCCAGAGGGGGATCGCCTGGACATCCTGGCCACGCTGGTGCAAGCCTATGAAGCCAAGCACGTACCCATCACCGCGCCAGATCCGGTGGAAGCCATCAAATTCCGGATGGATCAGAGCGGTCTGTCCGTCAAAGACCTTGAGCCGATCATTGGCAAGAGCAACCGCGTCTACGAAGTCCTGAACCGCAAGCGCCCGCTGACGCTGGCCATGATTCGGAGACTGCACCATAGCCTGGGCATCCCGGCCGAGGTGCTGATTGCGGAGACGGCTGCAGGGTGATCAGCGAACGCTGAGCTTGGCTTCTACGATGAACAGCGTTGTCATGGGGTCATCTGTTCAGGAGAAAAGGATGCACTACCCCGTGATGACGAAAAGCATGTGGCCGACCGCTGGCAGGTAAGTCTCAAGACGCTGGCGGCTCGATGGTGAAGGGCCGGTCTGGCACAAGTTGTTCCGCCACGTTCGTTACCACGAGGCCGAAGTCCTTGAGTTCGAGCACAGCGGTTCACAACATCTGATGACGCTGCTCGACATCAAACGAAAGTTCAAGCCGGAAGTTCCAGAAGCGGCGCAGGGTCTCGATGCTAAGGCTGAAGAAAACGACTTCACCGCCAAAGAAATTGCCGAAGCATCATCGCTACCCATCCACCTATTCCGCGATCAGGCCGAGCGCAATCGCAAATGTGTTCCACACCTGATGCTGGTGGGCAACCTCCGGCTTTCACTGCCAGCGATCCTGGAATGGGAGATGGCCAACAGCGTGGTGGGCAGCGCGGCCGCAGCGGTAACGGAAGAAGCGGAGAGCCCGGCAAAACCTTCAAAGCCAGCCAAGCGCTGGTATGAACGTGTCAGGCAGCAGGACGGAGAACGGTTCGATTCCACGCTATAGCCTGAACAGATGTCCTTGCTTTTGGCCGAAAGTCCACCGTTTCGGCCATTTGTCCCAGAGGGTGCAATCGCACCCTGGATCACAACTCGCTATTGGGGCTTGGGAGCACTGCTGAGGAACGCTGGGGGTAAGAGCGGGTGGCCCCCAATGATTTCAGCCCGTGCCGGGGCTGGGATGTGTTTCCAACCAGCGTTGCCCGAGGGTAGTTAGGCGGTAGCGCGGGTAGCTACTGCGTGGTTCGTCGGGCAGGGTCAGCTATTACCCCAAGGGTCAAAGCCGGTTTCAGGTAAGCATTGCGGAAATGATCCTCGTGCTTGAGAGCCAGCGCCTCCTGAATCTGCTGGCGCGACATCGCGCCATCCATCGCCCGAAGTAGCCGCGCAACTTCCCCGGTGACTTCCCCGGTAGCTTGGTCGGTGGGTGTGATTCCGGCCATGGCCAGCGGATGACTGGGCAAGCGGATCACAAACGACAGTCGGTCATCATCCGATTCAAACAGTGGTGCAGGCGAGCCATTCGCGGCCATCACCTTGAGAATTTTTGGTATGCCCGTCGAGCGGCCTTCCGTCAGGTCAAGCTCCTTCAAGAATTCACCGATCCGCCGGTTGCGGTAGCGGCGGCTGACCGCGCGACCGGCCTGAAGGTCTTCCAGCCGGATGGAACGATCCGGGCCGGGAAAGCTGACGACGACGAACTCGTCATGGCTGATGCGCACCTCGATAGTTTGCCGCCGTGATGGCAGCTTAGAAATCGACAAGCCTATCAGCAGCGTTTCCAGTGGAGTGGTCGGAGGCAGCGAGGGCAGTTTGGGATGATCAGAGCTGGGCGGTGACCTGCGGTGCTGTCAATGCTGCATGCGGGAGGATCAAGAGTTCTTCAACAGTGCTTACCTACGATTCTGGTGCCCACAGAAAAGCCAAACATGTCACTGTCCCTAACCTGGTTTGTTGCACTAGACTGTCATTTGCAACCACCTCTGTGCATGTCCTCTAAGAAATTACTGTCCGCGTTCAATCTTCAAGGGAGATCAAGATGGAGCATCTTATGGAACTGTTTGCTCGTGAGCTAAAAAACAAGATCGTCGGGATAGCGCGTGGTTTGTTGGCATCTGGCATCATCGGCGTCTTTTTCGTTGCCTTTGTCGCGCCCGCCCAAGCTGCCAACAAGTCCAAACTGGGGGTCTATCAACACGGCAAGCCAGTCGAGTACCTGCCCTGTGACACGATTCCACTGCCCAAGCGAACGGCCGTATTGATGGGTGGTGGTCTCGACGTCAAGGATGCTTTCAGCTGGATGATCACAAACATGGCCCAATGCCGTGGTGGCAACCCCGGCAAACCAGGGAATTTCGTGGTGATCCGTGCTGGTGGCAACCCGTCTTATGACAGTTTTATCTTCAAGCTCGGTCCCGTAGCCTCTGTACAAACTTTGGTTGTTCCAACCATAGAGACCGCCAACGACCCTGCGCTTGAACCATACATTCGCAATGCTGGCGCGATCTGGCTCACAGGTGGGGATCAGGGCGATTACTACAACTTCTGGAAAGGCACGCTCTTGGAGCGTCTGGTTTCAGAGCAAGTTGACAACTACGGCATCCCGATTGGCGGGACCAGCGCCGGAATGATGATTTTGAGCGAGTTCAACTACATCGCCGACCCATACACGATAAGTTCGTACGATGCGCTGCATGACCCCTACCTGGATGGTGCGGTGACGTTGAAACGGGATTTCTGGAGCGACACGACACCATTCGCGCCCCTATTATCAACCGTCACCGACTCTCATTTTTACACTCGTGATCGAATGGGACGGTTGGTTACCTTTCTGGCCCGTGTCATCGAGGACAGATGGGCTAGCGTTACCAGTGCTCGCGCCATAGGTGTGGACCAGCAAACCGCATTGCTTATGGAGTACTACGACAAGTCCTCCTCGCCCTCGAATATTGCATTTTCCACAGCCACAGTGGTCGCCAATCCCGGCATATTTGGTGCTGCCTACTTTCTCAGCGCCGGTTCAGGTAGCCGATTGATCGTGGATCCACGTCAGCCACTGACCTTTACCAACATTGATGTGAAGAAGTGTCCGGTGACTAGTCCGACAATCTATTGCCAGCCAGTCCATTACCAGCTCAATGTCATTCGAGGTGACTTGACGTCGACTATTCGTACCATTTATTGAGGCACATCACCGGCACGCATTGGAGTGGGTCCCTGTCCTTCGGTCTGGGGAAGGGAGGTACGCGATGAGCGAGATCGCAGCCCGCAAGGCCCGCAAGGGCTGCGCTGTCTACTGCCGCGTGTCCTCGGACGAACGCCTCGACCAGGAGTTCAACTCCATCGATGCGCAGAAGGAGGCAGGCCACGCCTATATCGCCAGCCAACGTACCGAGGGTTGGATTTCGGTCGCCGACGACTACGATGACCCCGGCTTCTCCGGCGGGAACACCGAGCGCCCGGCGCTCAAGCGCCTGACGGCCGATATCGAGCGCGGCCAGATCGACATCGTGGTGGTCTACAAGATCGACCGCCTCACGCGCAGCCTCGCCGACTTCTCCAAGATGGTCGAGGTGTTCGAGCGTCACAGCGTCTCCTTCGTGTCGGCCACACAGCAGTTCAACACCACTACCTCGATGGGGCGCCTGATGCTGAATGTCCTGCTGTCGTTCGCGCAGTTCGAACGCGAGGTCACCGGCGAGCGCATCCGCGACAAGATCGCGGCTGCCAAGCGCAAGGGCCTGTGGATGGGCGGGGTGCCGTCCCTGGGCGACGACGTCGAAAACCGCCTGCTGGTCATCAACGAGGCCGAGGCGGCCGTCGTGCGGCGCATCTTCGAGGAGATGGTGACCATTGGCTCGCCGACGCAGATCGCCACCAACCTCAACTTGGAGGACGTCACGACCAAGGCGTGGACCACGCAGGAGGGCCAGACCCGTAGCGGTGAACGCATGGACAAGAAGTACCTGCACAAACTGCTGCGCAACCGCATCTACCTGGGCGAGTTGTCGCACAAGGGAAACTGGTACCCTGGCGCACACCCACCGATCATCGACCGGGAGCTTTGGGACAAGGTTCACGTGATTCTGGCCAAGGACGGCCACACGCGATCGGTGGAGACCAAGATCCGGTTGCGCACCGACGCCTTGCTGCGGGGACTGCTGTACGCCCCATCGGGTGAGCGGATGTACCCGACCTACGCGCGCAAGAACGGGCGCAAGTACCTCTACTACGTGTCCAAGTCGGAAAGCCGCTTTGGCGCGCCGGGCAAGAGCTACGAGCGCCTGACCGCGCCGGAGATCGAGGTGGCAGTGGTCGCCCAGATCCGTACGGTTCTGACCAGCCCGGAGTTCATCGCATCGGTGGTACGCCACATCCAGAGCAACGGCGCGCAGATCGACGAAGCAAGCACGGTGATGGCGATGGGACGGCTCAACGACGTGTGGGATCAGTTGTTCCCGGTCGAGCGGTATCGAATCGCCAACCTGATGATCGAACGGATTGACCTCGTCCACGTTGGTGAGGTGCAAGGCATCAAGGTGAAATGGCGAGAATTGGGTTGGGACGAGTTGATCGGTGAATTCGCGCCGAGGGAGATCGGTGCAGAACTGCTGGAGGTCGAAGCCTGATGGAGACCTCGCTCGAAACCTTTGTGCCTCTGCAGTTCAAGCGGAAGAAAGGGTAGCGGCTGGCCGACTCGGGGACGTCTGCCCACGACGTTCACATCATCGAAGCCGTTGCTCGGGCACAGTACGGGCACTCCCTGCTCGACTCAGGGGCCTTCAAGGGGGTAGTCGAAATCGCTCGGGCCGAGGGACTGATGCCGACGACCGTTGGCAGATTGCTGCGATTGGCGCGGCTGGCCCCCGACATCGTCGAGCAGTTCATGATGGGTCGCCAGCCACGAAAGCTGACGCTGCTCTGGCTGATGAGAAATGACATCCCGGCACTCTGGCCCGAGCAGCGCCAGATGCTGGAACAGTTCAAGTAAGGAGGCGAGATGTCCAAAAAGCACCACGGCAAGCAGACAGGCCGCCCTGTCACCCATGAGATCCCAATACCCGCCGGCGGCGTGCGACTGGAAACCTTTGTACCGTGGAGGCTGGTGCAGCGAGGGTCCAAGAAGCAGATCATCACGCCATTGGACTCGCCGCAGGAATTCCTGTCTGAGGCCGCTCGGGAACGGGAGGCGCGGGCGGCTTTCGTGGCCGACATCGCCAACGCTGAGGGCATGGATGTGACGCAGGTGCGCCGGGTCATGCGGGTGACCCTGTTGGCGCCAGAGGTCATCGAACGGTTGGTGGGTGCGCCCGACATGGTGCTGGAGCAGGTGATGCGCCGCCCTTGGCCTAGTGGTTGGGAAGATCAATCAAAGTTGGTGAACTCCCTCTGACCGCAAAGCCGGGGCAACAGTCCGTCAGTGCGCATGCCGATGATGAACATCGGGGAAATGCGGGTGCTTGTGGGTCACCAAAGCGTGGGAGTGCGGGTGCGAATGCGGCTCCTGACCGTGCCAAGCGAATTCGTGATCATGTTGGTGATGTTCGTCGTGGCGATGGTGGTGACTGTGCTCGAGTAGCTCGTGCGAGTGCTCGTGCTCGTGCTTTTCAGTGAGGTGTAGCCAGACGCCCCAGCCCATTAGCGCACTGGCCAGCCAGAACACGGAACTGGCAGACTCGCCGAGAACCGTCAGAGCAATAAAAGCACCGATGAATGGGGCTGTCGAAAAATAGGCCCCCGTTCGCGCCGTACCGAGTCCACGAAGGGCCAGCACGAACAGTACCAAACTCACGCCGTAGCCCATCAGCCCAAGGGTCATAATCGTTGCGGTCGTTACCGGGGCGGGGAACTTCCCTCCCATGGTCAGTGCAAGGGTGCAGTTGACCACGCCTGCGATCAAGCCTTTGCTGCTAGCGATGAACAAAGCGTCCGACGCAGATACCTTGCGCGTCAGGTTGTTGTCGATTGCCCAGCACACGCAGGCCAATGAAATCGCGAGTGGGCCGAGCCAGCTGTCGCCGCCAGACTCTCCGAGTGGCCAGGACAAGATCACCCCGCCAGCGACGATGGCGACCATACCCAGGACGATGCGCCGGTCGGCGTTCTCTTTGAAGACGAACCAGGCAATCAGCGCGGTCAGTACCGCTTCAAGGTTCAGCAGCAGCGATGCGGTAGATCCGCTGGTGTGCGTCAGTCCGAACATGAGGGCGACGGGACCTAACATGCCACCGAAGAAGATAGCGCCCAACAGCCAAGGCCATTCTTGACCCGCGATGCCCGAGGAAAGCCATCCCCGGTCACGGATCGCCCGGGCAACACCAAGGCCGATGCCGCTGCCCAAGTACAGCAGGCCGCCCAACAGTAAAGGTGACGTTTCCCCAATCAGCAGCTTGGCCAGGGGTGTACTGGCACCAAACAGAACGGCAGCTACTAAGGCGTAGAGAGCACTTCTATTCATAGGGTGGAATTGTCCTCGCTTTTACCGCCAATAGACACTACGCTCGCTGTGCTCAGCGTGTCTTGGTCGCTTCCGCCCAGGAGTTGCCGACAACAACCGATTGCCTCCAAACCCGCGCCAATACAGGGAGGGGCCTCGCGCACGCTCGCGAGACCACTAGATAAAAACGGAGAACAGAGAGGCCGTGAAGGGCCAGAAACGCGGGGATGGGAGGAGTGGCGCTCGCGAGGCAAATCCGCGAAGCCCCGCCAGGACTGGCATTGCGGGCGGATACGAAAAAGCCCGGAGCGAGTCCGGGCTTTAGAATATGGTGGTGCAATCGCACCCTGGATCACAACTCGCTATCGGGGCATGTGAGTACTGCTGAGTACTGCATGGGGTGTTTGTCCGTGTAATGAAGGTGTTGGTCTAGGGCTGTTCAGTTCGATGCACTGCTCCGCAAGCGAACCCGCGTCAGCATCGCCAGGTGCTGCTGTACCGTTGGGATACTCAAACGGGCGGCCCGGTTCTATGGTTGCTCGCTAGCGTCGGTGAATCTGGCGACCGACAGTTTGTTCCACACGAAACGACATGGAGCCCTAGTATTCCACTAAATTCTTGAAGGAAAGCCGTTCACAAATTCTCTTGCAGCGACCCCAAGTGCCGTTGGGAAATCATCCTTCCTTCGAACATTTACTTCACGAATATAGTTAGCTTGCCCGACAATCTCGGCCTCCTCAACGCTAACTATGCGACCACTCATAGAAACCTTTGCGCTAAGTCCATCCAAATAGCCCGCGCCAGCAATATACGCGTAATTCCTAGCGTCAAGTTGCACCTTGTAATCAACAATCGTGATTATGACAACGCAAGAGACATTTAGCATTTTTCCTAGTCGCGCAGCATTGCCCTCGGTCCATCCGGAGCTTTGTTGGTACCTTATCTCTTTCTGCATCTTTTCGATATCGGATCGGGCAGAGATCCTATAACCCTTGCTGAGCAAGACTTCAGTAACTGCGCCCTCCACTTGTCTTGCAACTGCTGTACTATTTGCATGTTTGCCAAATTTATCAACTTCGACGATTAAAGCGAGCTTGACATGCTTGTTTGGGTTGAATAATGGTGCCACCCACGCAGGCGATGATGCCTCTGACCGAGGAATTGGTGTGCATCCGCTGCCAATTACAGCAAGGAAAAAAACAAAAAACAGCCATATTGCAATTCGCTCGAGCATAAAACCCCCTGAATTAATGGCTATTCGCGTAAAACAGACGTTCGCAATTAGAATTTTCACTAGCGTTGACGACTGCAGAACTAGCCAAGCCCGCAACAGACTGTGATTCTGACTGCCTGGATACTGCGATTGCGAAGTAAGTTTGCCGCGCTTGAATGCGGTCGACAAAGACATCGGCAACCCTACCCGGGTTGGCCTCCGTGATATAGTCTTGAAGCACTGCGGGGAGCAACATACTTCGCGTCCAGCTTTCGCCCTCGAGGAAGCCCCTCATCTTCGATTACGGCGTATCCACCGAACTGCCTTTGCGACGTAAACAAACACCACGAGCAGTGCAGATAAAACTCCAAGTATCTCAAGAAGAATCGCTGCTTTATTCATGACTTCCCCATCGTCTAACAGGCTGCTGCAATACCGCCCCGCAAACGGGAAGGGCAGCGCTTAAGCAAGCTGTTTCTCAAAATGCGCATGATATTCGCTGTCCCTCGCACGTATTTTCTGGGGATTTCGAGGTGCTTCTTTCTTGTCAGATAATTTCTAAAATGATCAAACCAGAAATTTCGTCGACAGGATGCCGAGAAATTTCAGCAGCCTGCTAAAGGAACCGCTTAATTGATGCAAACTTATTAGCCAAATCCTCCCGTAGCGCCTCTTGGGCATATTGCTCTGTAAATCCGACACCTTCTCCAACAATAAGAGAGGAGTCAATCGTTGCACCAGTCCCTGCCTGAATCACCACAATTCTTACCGTCTGAGTAATCTTCTGAGCACCCTTCGGATTCGACACCTGGATTCTCTTAGGATTGTCTGATGTCACCAAAACAATTTGACGTATTGTTTCTGGTAAGCCGAGATTTGCTATAGCTTCGGGGTCTCCATTCAAAGCGCGGTCAAATAAGCCATCTGCGATAAAGTTTGGCTTAAAAACGCCCAGTCGTAAGCGGTTTGGCATACCATTGACTATTGCTTTTTCCAATTCAAGATTTCCCCTTGTTACAATAGGAATGACCTCACCTTGGGCTTCAATTGTTGATTGATTTATATACTTTGCGTAAGCGGGTACAGAAAGAAGGGGGGAAGGCGTTGAAGCAGTTTCTATTTGAGGCGGCGGGCTGGGAGGGTATGATCTAACAGTTTTTTCGCACTTTTGTTGTAATTTAGCTACGACGTCCTGCGTTATTGGCTTCAGGCGTACGCCATATGTGGGATGTACGTCTTCCTCGTCGAACAAATCAATTTGATCATTGCGCTCGAAGTACCAAATAATTGGTCCTGTTTCATCAAAAAAAAATTTGATGGAGCAAGGTTCTTGAATAGGGGAAGGTAGCGGCATTATAATTCGCGTCGATGTACCACGCTGTCGTGCATCCCATAATAAGCGCTCTTTTTTTGTTGAAGGTCGCATTTGATCTTGGGTGATCGGGTCAAAACCGCAGGTTGCGTTCTTTTCTATAACACGACAATATAGTTCCCTCTTGGGGCGCTTATTGCAACACAAAACATTTGTTCCATTTATTATGGGCTTGCCAAAATACAAGTCTAAGCCCCATGGAATTAATATTGGTAAAACTGCTGAGAGATATAGTGCCGGATTCTTGCTTCCAAATAGGAGTATGCGGGCCGCGGCAACGACGCCGCCACCTGTAAATAAAAGCATTCCAATCCACGCAAGAAGATTTGCAGTTTTTGTATCCCAGGCTAGGTTATTGGTGACAAAGTCCTTAAAATGAGAGTGAACGGCTGCAGCAAGTAGGAATGCTGTTAACATGTAGATTACTGCAAGACCAAAGGCGAGGAGACCAAACTTTTTTATCTGTGCGTACGGCACCATCGCGCCAACCCCTTTCTTTGTAATGCTTGGTCATTAATCAATTTGGAGAGGCATTGGTGAACTATTGGTATTTCCTAATATCCCATAATACAGGATTTATCATTTGCGGCATGAACTCCTCCTATCCCCGCTCTTCGTCATGCAGTAGGCGCAATTTCCCCTACCCGGGCAGATTGTGGCATGCCCAAGTAGGTGAACGTGTTGATGATCGCCGCCCGATTTCCCGTCTGCTCCCTCACTGCCCACCCCCGAACACCTTCAGCTTCACGAACGCCCCGGCGAGCAGCGCCAACACCAGCCCGGTGACCAGCATCCGGACGATGGTCAGCCCCAGCCGTCTTCTTCGCCTCGTTGAACGCATCGAGCAGACTGCGCAGTTCGCTGATGTCGCGTGCGGCTTCGGGCCCATCGAGGCCCACTTCCGACAGGGCATGGCGAGCCCCGCGCTCGGCCGCTCGCTCCAGGATCGCTTCGAATTCTTCCTGCGGCACCGTCACCATCTTGCGCCGCTCGATTTGCGGTTCTTCCATCGTTTCGTTCTCCAGAAAGCAGAAACCCGCCAGGCGGCGGGCTCCAAAAGCCTCTTGATCCGTTCAGGGGCCCGGTCCTTAACCGAGAGCCCCACCACTGCCCCCAGCCGCTCATGGCGCTACGTTAGCCTATTGTCATTACCGAATTGATGGATGTACGCTCCTGCCACGAGGTTTTTTGGTAGGACATCCGTTGAGGAGGTGGATCAGAGTGAAAGCGGCGAGTGCGCAACAGGAAAGCCTGAGGCGAGAGGCGGTCAAGCTGAGACATCAGTTTGCGCAGGGAAGTAGGGGAATCTTCTCCGGGGTGTTGCCGGCATCGAAGGTGGCGGAGGTGATCAGGGAAGAGTGCGAAGCCTGGCGGGATCGTGTGTATTCGCCGGCGACGACGCTGCGCCTGTTCATCGGTCAAGTACTGGGCGAAGATCAAGCGTGTCAGGATGTCCTCTCGCGCTTCTTGGCGGAGCGAACAGCCGAGGGCGTGGCGGCGATTGGTTTGAATACGGGCGCCTATTGCCAAGCGCGGCAGCGTTTGCGATTGGAAGTCCCCGATCGACTGTACCGGGAAGTTGCCCGCGCATTGGAAGAGAAACTGCCGAAGGAGTGGTCGTGGCGTAGTCGGCGAGTGAAGGTGTTTGACGGGACGACAGTGTCGATGCCAGATACATCGCAGAATTCCGAGCAGCAAGAGGGGCTGGGTTTTCCCATCGCGCGCCTGGGCGCGGTAATTAGTCTGGGTAGCGGTGCGGTGATCGGTCACACCGTAGTGGCCTGCGAAGGGAAAGGTACCGGCGAACAAACGCTTCTGCGCGGCTTGCTGCCGGTGCTGCAGCCTGGGGATATCTTGCTGGCGGATGCGCTGTTGGCCACGTGGTGGGTCATTGCCGAGGCACGGGCAACGGGGGTCGACGTTGTGATGCCGCAGCACGGGCGAAGGTTGACGGATTTTTCCCGCGGGGAGTCCCTGGGGAAGAGGGATCATCTCGCGGTTTGGCGTCGGCCCCAGCGTCCGGGCTGGATGAGCGTCGAGGCCTACAAACGCTATCCGGTCGAGATGGTCATGCGGGAATGCGAAGTCGACGGTCGGGTCTTGGTCACCACCCTGCTCGACCCTGCTTTTGTTTCCCCGAGGGAACTCGACGACCTCTATTCCTTGCGCTGGACAATTGAAGTCGACTGGCGCACGATCAAAGCGACTATGGAAATGGACGTCCTGCGCTGTTATTCGCCGGCGATGGTCCGCAAGGAGATCGCCGTGTGTCTTCTCGCTTACAACCTTGTACGCTGGGCCATGGCAACGGCCGCGGCGCTGGCTCACCTTCTCCCGCGGGTTCTTGGTTTCACCGGTGCCAAACGCGTCCCCCTGGCTTTCGCCGAGCAATTGCGCCGCTCGCCCGGACAACGGCTAGCGGTCCTGTTTTCGACCGTGCTCGCGGCTATTTCGACCCTCGTGCTGCCGCATCGCCCTGGCCGAGTCGAACCTCGCGCCAAGAAACGACGATCTTCGCTTCCCATCCTGACCGTGCCCAGGAAAGTTGCTCGTCAGCGGCAACTGGCCAAACGGGAAGCTAGACGGCTTAGCGTAGCGCCATGAGGGACAGGCTCGAATTGATGTTAAACTCCACATCATGCCACGCCGCACCCGCATCCACCTCTCCGGCTTGCCGCTGCACATCGTGCAGCGTGGCCATAACCGGGACGCCTGTTTCTTCGGTGAGGACGACTACTTGGCCTACCGCCACTGGCTTGGCGAGGCGCTCAAGTCAACCGGTGTCCGCTTGCACTCCCATGTGCTGATGACCAATCATGTCCATCTGTTGCTCACCCCGCTGAGCCCCGAAACGGTCGCCCGCATGGTGATCTCGCTGGCGCGGCGCTACGTGCAGCACATCAACCGAACCTATCGGCGTACCGGGACGTTGTGGGATGGCCGCTACAAGTCATCGGTGGTGGAGGCGGACAGTTACTTGTTGCTCTGCCAGCGCCACATCGAGCTCAATCCGGTACGCGCCGGCATGGTGGCAGACCCGGCCCATTATCGTTGGAGCAGCTACCGGGCAACGGCCTGGGACAGCTTGATTCGTTGCTGACACCGCATCGGGTCTATCTCGGACTTGGGGCGACCGACGACGCACGGCACGGGGCCTATCGCGCCTTGTTTCGCTCGGAGCTCGACGGCAAGGCGGTCGCCGATATCCGCATGGCCCTGAACCAAGGCCAGCCGCTCGGCGAGTCGGGCTTCATCGCCGGCATCGAAAGGGCCATAGGGCAGCGGCGTGAGGTGAGACCAAGAGGCAGACCGCGCAAGCCTGTGGAGGAAACAGCTTCATCTCCGGCAGAGCAATTGTGGATGGATATTTGACCCTGCCCCTTTACCCTTCTTTTTACCCTTAACTTTACCCTTCAAGGTGGTGCAACGAGACAATCCCTGCAAAGATGACGATTGGATTCAGGAGGATTTTAAACAACCCGCTAGCGTCAAGTTCTACCTAAATAGCCTGTAAAACCACAACCATATCGAGAAGCGAATATCACTGACAATGGACGGTTTCGGGCGCTGCTGGCGCTGCTCCGCAATCTGCATTTCTTTGGGCACCGAGTGGCTTGTGTCAAAATACCTCACGCATGCAGCGATTGCCGTAAGCATATCATCATTCGTCAGAATATTTTGTCGCTCGGTTTGCAACTCCTCTGATTCAAGTCCGTGATTAAACACTCGCCATACCGACCAACTGCCAGCGACTTCATCATAACCAATACAGCAGACACGTGCCTCTTGCACCCCGCCGTTTTCATAGGTACGACGACTGAGCCACAAAGAACCACCATTTTCACAAATATTGATATCAGCACACAAGTAAACTAATCTTAGCTCCTCATCTAGTTCAGCCAACTTAGAAGAATATATCTCGCGGAGCTTTTCCTTTTTATCTCTTGACTCTTGATTAAGTTCTTCGATTCTGCTCAGTATCTTGGACATAGCGTGCAGCCTCTTTGAAGGTCGATGGATCTGCGGGCGAAAAGCGAAGAACTAAGACTCTTTCTGATGATATCGGGACGGCTTTAGACGGTCCACGCTACATGCGATCGGTGATCTCCCAGCAGCGTTGACTCGACGGATAGCAGCGCATGCGCGGTTCCGAGGTTGAAGAGGTGCCTTTTGCCTAAGCGCTCCTGCTAGGGCGTCCACGCGTCCATCCCGTTGGTCACCTCGCAGCCTGCGGAGTGAGACTTCCACTTCCGTCTAAGGATAAGAAATCCAACGAGACCGGCGGGAGTATAAGGGCCTTCACCAAGCAGCGTCAATGTCGAATTTCGACCCGAGAGCCCCTGAAGAGTTATCCGAATCCCGCCCCGCTCAGTGCCTGTAGTCATCCACCCGGTCGGCCCTAGGAAGTGTCGCGCCTCCTTCACTTCCCTGGCGACCTCATCAATGTTCATCACCAGTACCGCACTCGACACATGGATCTCCCGTCTGCTCCCTCACTGCCCACCCCCAAACACCTTCAACTTCACAAACGCCCCGGCGAGCAATGCGAGCACCAGCCCGGTGACCAGCATCCGAACGATCGTCAGCCCCGCCGTCTTCTTCGCCTCATTGAAGGCGTCGAGCAGACTCCGCAGTTCGCTGATGTCGCGTGCTGCCTCGGGCCCATCGAGTCCGACTTCCGACAGCGCATGGCGAGCCCCGCGCTCGGCCGCCCGCTCCAGCATCGCTTCGAATTCTTCCTGCGGCACCGTCACCATCTGGCGCCGCTCCACTTGCTGTTCTTCCATCGTTTCGTTCTCCAGAAAGCAGAAACCCGCCAGATGGCGGATTTCATGGGTAGATTCGTGACGGGAATCACGCAACAGATCACTGACTCCGCGGGCCTCCCGTTGGCAGTCGGTCAATACACACTATCTGTGCATAGCGTTGGGGATAAACTTGTGGATAGGCGCCCCTTTCTCATCCTGCGGTGAGGTCGGGGAGGTGTGCTTACGAAATGGGCAAGCCATTCACCATTCCGATCGCTGCGTCCCATCGCGATCAGCCTTTGTGCAGTCGCTGAGGAGCTTCTGCTTTGCTTCAGACAAGCACCCGATCGGCCACACGGAGTTGCGACCACCGTAAGTCCAGCCGTGCGCCAAGCGGCGGGCTTCGACACAAATTTGCGCGGTCCAGGTCGGTCAGATCGTGACGCCAGCACTCCATCCCGCCGCTTTGTACACCGACAGCACCGCCTCGTCTTCGATGAAGCACAGCCAGCCGACCCTGGGTACGTAAAACTCCCACGCGCCAGCGGTGCGCACCGCGATCTGCCCAGCACGCCCCGACCAGACGCCGGTCGCGCCCGCCGGGATCAGGTAACGGTCGCCTTCACTCGGACTCGCCGGCGGCGCCCCAAGATCCCGGTCTTTCACCGAGAGACCCACCACTGCGCCGAGGCGCTTGAGGTTGGCGTCCATGCCGTCCTTCCAACCAGACTCCCCCAGCGTCCAGCCATAGCTGAGCCCCAGATTCGGATCCACCTTCGCCATCAGATGCCTCCGTAGTATTTGCCGTAAGTGAGTCCGTAGCCCGCCCGGTCGAACTCGATGACCTGCTTCTGCCACGACACGTGCCCACCCCGCTCGGCCTCGATCTCGTGGCGCAAACGACCGTTGATCCGCGACAGCCCCGAGTCGCTCTCCTCTTCCGCGAGCGTCCAGGTGACACTGGAGCCGGTCAGCCCGGCGAGCGTTCTGACGAGCACGCCCTTCTCGTTGAACAGCCGCACGGTCGTCGTCTGCCCGGCCTCCGGCGTGATCGACCCCTCGGTCTGCGGCACCAGGTAGGCGGTCTGGCTCTGGCGGTTGCGCGTCGCCCACGAAACCGAGAGTTCACCAGTGATCACCGCCGGATAGCGCAGCCCGTTCACCCGCAGGTTGCCCGGACAGTACGGGCGAATGAAACGCTTCGCCAGCGTCAGGTTCAACTCCGTCGCCGCCGCCTCCGGGAAGGTTCCCTTCGGTGTGCGCGGCAAGAGTTTCACTCGCGCGACCTCGGTCTGCACATACTCCGGCGTCAGATAAAACCGCCAGCCGTCGACGAACCACAACCGGGCACCGACCGCATGCGTTACCGGCACCGTGTCGAGCAGGCCGCGCTCCAGCGTCACCGTCTGCGCGACGAGGTTGATTGCCGTCACCTGCATCCACTCGCCGTCGACCACCGCCAGCGTGTTCGGCTCCACCTCCTCGAGGTCGATCCCGCCGGCGATACCCACCGTGCCGTTGATCGCCGACTGCGGCAAGGCCTCGGTGAGCACCGCTGTCGGCGTGAAGGCCCCGAAGCCCTTCGACTGAAACGCCCCGACGCTGTACGCCCGTGCCTCGAATCCGTAGGCATCCGAGTTCGAGCGCGCCCCGCAGGCCGCCACCAGCCCGTCGAGTTCGCCGATGTCGGCGATCAGGCTCTGCGACTCGCCGGTAAAATCCGCGATCACCGACCAGTACGGCACCTCGTAGAGCATTTGCACCGGGCAGGCACGCGGAACGCTCAGCGGCTCGCTCCAGCCGGTCGGCGGCGGGACGGCATAGACCGACTGCGGCAGGCCGAAGACGTCCTGCACGCACTCGACCCGCACCGCCCCGTCGGCGAGTTCGCCATAGGAGAGCCGCGCCACCCGCATGGCGATCTCGGTGATCCCGTAGGGCGACCACGCAAAACGGATCACATCGCCGATGTTCAGGAGCGACGCCTGACGATTGGCGACGAAGACGCCCTTCGCTAGTCCCGACGACAACTGTTTCAGCTCGCGCATCGCGACCCGGTTGGCGAGCTCGGCCTTCGAGATGCCGGGGAAGTTCACGCTGGTCGCGACGACACTGCCGGTCATCTGCACGCCGGCGAGGTCCTGCACCGTCACCGAGGTGTCCTTGTCGGTCTCGCGATCGCGGTAGATCACCGTCACCTGGTTGGTCACCTCGCCCCAGGACGGTCGCGAGAATTCTTCGAGGCGCAGGATGTTCGACGGATCGAAGACCGGCTGATTGGCCAGCGTGTAATCGGCCCGGGCGAGGCGCAGGGTAAAGAGTCCGCTGCGCGGATGGACGTACAGCACCCCGTCGATGTGCTTCAGGATCGCCAGCACGAAGGACTCGATCGTCTCCTCACGGTTCCACAGCAGCGACAGGCCGAAGCCTTCGCCGTAGAGTGTGACAGCCGCCGCCGAGAAACTCGCGTCGTCGAGGTCGCTCTCGGGATAACCCATCCCCCAATCGCCATTCGTCAGACACTCGCGGATGATGTGCGCCGGATTGGCGTCGCCGTCGATCTCGGCGTAAGAGCCGTACCATTGCCGAGGGATGCGTTTCGCGCGCACCGACCACGGCTTGATGTACGGATTCATCGCCGCCACCCACACCCGTTGCAGGACCAGCGAGAAGACGCCGCGGAAGGCGGGAATCGCGCTGCCGAGAACGCCCTGCAGATAAGTGTTCTTCCCCTGACTGGCCTCGCCCATCAGCACATCGACTGCCCCCTGCACACCACCCTCGCGCTCCTCGCCACCGAAGAGCGTCGGGTTGTCGATGGTAATCGTCGTGCTGGCCGTGACATTCCCCGACCACGCCACCCGTTCGCCGACCCGGATCTCGGTCACCGCGTCGACGGGACCGTGACAGAGCGCGAGATGGGCCCCGAGCCCATA
This sequence comes from Candidatus Accumulibacter necessarius, assembly GCF_036625085.1. Taxonomy (NCBI): domain Bacteria; kingdom Pseudomonadati; phylum Pseudomonadota; class Betaproteobacteria; genus Candidatus Accumulibacter; species Candidatus Accumulibacter necessarius. The sequence continues at coordinate 593,722 of NZ_JAZKUM010000002.1, forward strand.
CCAGTAGCCGACCGTATAGCTCTGCTTGCCCTTGCCGCCCCCCCGGCTCATGACCCTTCCTCCGTCGGCATCCTACCCTCCGCCCGATCCGCGAGACGGATCGCCATCGCATCGCCGGTCGCGCGCAGCCAGTCGCTGTCGACGCCGTGCTCAACGAACGCCTCCCAGCTCCGCTCCCGGCCGTCGAACCAGCGGCGGACGCCCTTGACGCAATAACCGAGTTCCCGCGCGTGCGCGACCGTCACCCGAGTCATTTCTTCCCTCCCGACGACTTGCGAATCGCCCGCACCTGCACATCGCCATACCACACCACGTTCGGCCCCGACAGCAAGCGGGTACCAAAGAGCACCGGGATTGGCGCGTCCTGCGAGGCGATCGGCACGTCCTTGTCGCCGATCTGGCCGGGTTGCGCGTTCTCCGGCGCCTTCGGCCGGGGCGCCAGGAGCGCCGAGAGGACGGTCGTGATGACCCAGACGAGGATCTGTTGCCACATGATGGGCTCCGATCAGACGATCGCGTCGCCAGTGAAGGGGTTCTTCTCCGGGATGAACGGGAAGCCGCCGAACTGATCGAGGTTGTCGAAGCGACTCGCGCACTGCCCCATCGAGTGATCGCAGCCGGCGAACAGCGACACCGCGTCGCCGACCGCGAGGCCGATCAAGGGCGCAGCGAGCGTCAGGCTCGACCCGCTGTGCGCCGTGATTAGCCGCAGCCCCACGCCCGCCGAGAGCATCCCGGCGGTGAAGTAGCCACTGGCCATCCCGGCAGCCGCCGCGACCGTCACCTGCGTGCCGCCGACACTGGCGACGAGCCCATCGACCCGAAACCGCTCGCGCAGCGCCCCGCAGCTCGCTGAGTACAGCACGTGCCGGCAGAGGAGCTGATAGCGGGCGCGCAGACCGACGCGCTTCAACGACGTGGCGATCGGCTCGCATTTCAACTGTACCGTCGCTCCCGAGAAGCGCGCCGCACTGACACGGCCTTTCCAGTAGGTGATGAACTCGGGGTCGGCCCGGTGCCGCCGATAGAGCGTGACGCTGACGATCCCCTCGGGGGGCGCGGCTAGAAACAGCGTCCCCAGCGGGTCGTCCCGCGGCAGCGTGATCTCAAGGCCGGTGCGATGGATCTCGTTCGCCTGCTCGATCGCCCCGCGGGTCAGCGTCCGTGGCGCATAGGTCTCGGACAGATGGTCCACCGGCCGCTGGCTCGAGGTGTAGCACCAGCGGCGGGTCCCCTGCGCGAAGCGGTAGAGCTCGATCGGGCTGCCATCCGCCACCGAACGCTCGACGGTCGTATAGGTCACGGCCTCACTCCTTCACCGTCCGTACTTCCAACACCACCTGGACGATCCCGTCCGTCTCCCAGAACAGTTCCTGCGCGTCGGCGTCCAGCCGCACGAGGTCGAGAAACGAGATCCGGAGCACGTCCTGCAAGGCCAGCGTCACGCCCAGGGACGAATCGAGCGTCAGCAGTTCCTCGTCCGCCGAGATCTCGGTCCCGCCCGTGATGCGCCGGTAATCCGCCCGACCGCCGGTTGCGTGGATCACCACGTCGCGCCGGATCGTCGGACTCGCGAGGTAACGCGCGTAACCGATATTCTTCACCGCCAGGTGCTGGTCGGCGGCGTTGATCTGCCGGGTCACCTCGACATCCGACTGCCCTGACGACAGCCAGAACGGCACGGCCCGCCCTAGGCGCGCGTGCAACCAGGCGCGGAAGGCCTGGATCGTCGCGCGATTGCCGAAGGTGAACCGCAGCCGCTTCCCCACCACCGGGTGGCCGCTGAGGTCGTCGAGGGTCACCGGCCCGGTCCCGTAGTCAAGGAGGGCGAGCTTGCGACGCCAGGTGTCGGTGAGATCCTCGATCCGGTTCGGACGCCACGCCAGCACGCGATAACCCTGGTAGGTGCTCGGGCCATCGATCGCCGGCACGGGGCTCGGATCCTCGACCTCAAAGCGGACCCGCGCGCTCGCCAGCGCATCGGTCGGATGCGCGACCACCACATCGCCATCGAGCCGAGCGAAGCGCGCCGGAAAGACGCGGGTTCCCGCTGGCCAACCGCGCGACAGCGGCTGCTTCAGGGTCAGCGCGTTGCCCGCCAGCGACAGAATCTCGCCGACCTCGTGGTGCTGGTTGTCCGACCAGAAGGCGACCAGGCCGCCGGCATGGTAGTCGGCATTCGCCGCATCGGCTACGCGCACCGCCGTCGCGCCAGCCGATAGCGGGGCGGTGAGCACCGTGCGGTCGGTCCACACCGGCACGGCAAAGACCCGCGCCGCCCAGGCGTGCAACAGCGTCTCCAGCAGCCGCACGTCGTGCCCGGCGAGATCAAGCTGGAATTCGAAGCTGCGACGGGGAATGCTGCGCAGCCGGATGCGCTGCTCGCTGCCGTCGTACGACTCCAGGACATCGGTCAGCCACGCCAGCCGCTCGGTGATGCCGCCCGCCCAGTTCGGCGCCAAGCCGAAGACCACCACACGCCGGCCGCTGACCGTAAGCTTTGAGCTCGCCCCGTTGCTGAAGCGAAAGACGTAGCGCGCCGACAGAACTGGGCTCCCTTGCGTCGACGCCGCCACGGTATAGACACGCGACGCCAGCCCGCCATAGACCAGCGGCGGCGGGGGCTGACCGGTCAGCGAAACCCCATCGGCGCCGGCGACCTCCATCGCTGCCAGGGAAATCGGCGAGAAGAACGCATTCCAGACCTCGATGGGGTGGCTCACCGGGCTCACGATATTGCCGAAGTCAATGGCCGCCGGTAGCACGTGGATGCGGTGATACCAGTCGTCGCGGAAGGTCCGGTCAGCCGCTCCCGTCCAACCCGCCCGCGGCAGCACGCCCGCCAAGGTGAAGCGCCGGCTCCCGGCACGATCCAGCCCGGCGATCGAAGGCACGCGCGCCAGGCTGACCGTCCGCAGGTTGGCCGAGACCGTGTAGTGACTCGCGAGATGGAGGACGGAAAGGCTCGATACGCCGATGAGGGTGGTCATCGATCACTTCCGGAGCGCCAGGCCGACACCGCCAGCCGACCGGTCACTGCGGAAGAAGACCAGCCACTCGTCGGCGCCGATCGTGAAGCCATCGCCATTGTTGAAGTGCTGCATATGGACGCAGCGCAGGTGCGGCAGGAACCCGAGCAGGACGCCGTACCCCGCCGACTGGACCATCACCCGGATCGGCATCAGCGGGGCGAGTCCGTTGAACTGGTTGGTCATCTCGGGCGCACCGTCGCGCCAGAGGGCGAGCGCGCTGCCGGCGCCCAGCCATTGAGCGCCTTCCACCTCGGCGCGCAGCGCGAGATTGTGCGCGTAGTAGATGCTAACCGCCGGCGCCCAGAACTGGTGGCCGCCGTAGAACGCGCCGGTCTCATAGAGCCCGGTCTTGATCAGCTGGCCGACAGCGAAGTGCGTGTTGGCCTGGGCCGGGGAGACGAAGACCCCGGCGAGGAGATCTGGATTCGTCTGCGCAAAGAGATGCCAGGTACACGGAAACAGCGAGGTGCTCTGCGTGCCGACCTGGTTCGGACAGGTGAACGGGTAGGGAATCGCGTTCGGCTGGGCGTCCCAGGCACTTGCGCCGCTGTACCCGGTCGAGCCTTTGAGCGAGAGGGCGTCACTGCCTGGGGTGTGGTTGGTCGAGAAGTCCGCCCAGACGTCACCGCGGTTCAAGTGCAGACGGTAGCCCGCCCCATCCGCGGCGTAGCCGTTGACGGTCCAGCCGTTCGCCGAGGCGAAGGTGTGGATCGCATCGATCAACTGGTTGGCCGTCGCGGCGACGCCGGTCGCGTAAGTCATCGGATCCTCCAGAGAGCCGGGGCAGGCAGGCCCATCCTTGTTTACTGCAGGCGCAGCGCCACGTAATTGCCGATGCCGGTCGAGGCGACGTCCTGCAGCACCAGGTGGTTCACTCCGCCGACGGTGATCAGGTTCTCGGCGGCGTTACCGAAACCCGAGACGTGATACAGCCCGTCGATCTCGCCATAGATCGCCGTGGCGTCGTAGAGCACCAGGCTGGTCAGCGGATAGATATCGCCCGGCGAGTGTTTGTAGGTCTGCCCCGCGGGGTAACGCGAAGGCGTCGCCCACACCCCGGCGAGGTTGCGCATCTGGCAGTTCCAGATCGTCGAGACTTCCGACCAGCGGCGCCCACCGAAATAGTAGGAGTCCGTGCCGGAAACGAAGAACGGGTAGGGAAACTGCGCGGGTGTGGCATAGGGCGTCAGGAAGCCCAGGTGCATGAGCATGTAGCGACTGCTCACCTTGACCGCGAGGATCGCGCGCCGGCCGTTGGCGACCAGCCAGTAGGTCATCGGGCTGTTCCACAGCGACAGGTAATGCGCCGAGCTCACCCCTGGCTGGCCGGTGAAGTTCGCGCCGGAGAGATAGCCGGTGTAACCCAGCGCCTGCCACTGGTAGAGATCCGAGGCAGCGGTTTCCTGCGAGTACAGCCCGGCATAGATCTCGTCAGTGCCGCTGAGGCCAGGCGCTTTCAGAATCAGCTCCTGCGTCGTCGCCTGTTCGACCCAGCGCAGTTCCTGCCAGGCCTGGCCGGCGGCGACGAGACTCGGGTGGCCGGTGACAAAGGCCCGGAAGCGGACCAGGAGATCCCGATGGTCGGCAGCGACTCCTGTTGCGTAGGCCATTACGTCAGCACCTGTTTCACCGCACCCGCATTGCGGGCGAGGACGTTGAGAATCGTCCGCTCGCCGGCGGACGAGTTGAGGTAATCGTGCGCGACGGACGGGTCGACGACGTTCACGATCCGCACGCCCGGCGGCGCGGCGCCAGCCGGGGCAGAGGGCTTCAGCTGCTCGACCAGACCGCCTTCGGCCAGGGCCAGGCGGCCCGCGGTCACCCGTGGCCCGTGAGCGATCCCGTTCAGCGCGTCGAGGAACGACACCCCGACGCTGCGCACAGCCGCGGCATTGAGCACGTATTCGCCGGCCGACAGGCGCGCCGGGATCGAGTCGGAGGTGGACGTGCCGGGACCGGTGACATAGCCGCCGTTCGCGAAGCCGCTGCGGAACAGCCCGGCGATCCAGCCCCCGAGACTCGCACCGCCCGAGCCCTTGCCGAGGCTGCCGAACAGGCTCTCGGCGAGCTTCTGGGCTGCGATCTTCTGGATCGCGAGCAGCACCGAGCGCGCAAAATCGGCAAACGCCTCCTTGGCCGACTTCGCGCCCGAGCCGATGGATTCGAACAGTTGCACGAAGCCGTCCTCGATCGCGCCGTCGATGCGCCGGGCGACGTCGTCGGACTCGGTCGCGAGCCCCTGCACTTCGACCCGCAGGCGCGCGACGCGGTTAATCGCCTCCTCTGACGCGGTCGCTTCAGCCAGTGCTTCCATCCGGGGAATGAGGCCGTCGACTTCCTGCGCGGTCTGCTGGTGCAGGGTCAGAAGGTCCTGGCGCATCTGCGATTCGGTGAGCATCCCGGCGTCGCGCTGCACCTCAAGTTCGGCTTCGGCGATGCGCATCCGCTCCATCACGGTGTTGAACTGCGATTCCAGCCGCCCGAGTTCGGCGAGATCCGCCTCGACGTCGATCAGACGGGTGACCTCGGCTTCGCCCACCTCATCCCCGGCCGCGCGAAGCTGGTCGAGCAGCGGCTGGTACTCCCGCGCCAGTTTCTCGCGCGTGATCTCGCCGCCGGCACCGCCGCGGATCTCGGCGAGGCGTTGCCGGACCTGGGCGATTTCTTTCGCGAGATCGGCCTCGGCCTTCGCCGCCTTGCGGGCGTGATCGATCTCGACGTCGGCACGCTCGCGGTTCAGCACGATCAGCTCGGCTTCGAGCTTCCGGACTTCGGCCTTGGCGCGCAGACGGGCACCCTCGTCCTTGCCCGTACTCGCCGCCTTCGTTTGCTCGGCGAGTTCCTGCTGCCTGGCCGCGATTTCGGCGTCGAGCGCGGCCTGGGCGATCTGCGCCTTCGCCGTATGGAAATCACGGATTGACACCAGGTGGTCTTCGAAGGCCCGGTCGTAGGCTTCCTGAGCCCGCTTGAGGCTGTCCTGCAGGAGGCGGAGCTCAGCTTCGGCGTTCGCCTTGATGAGCGCCAGACGCGCGCCGCTGGTGTCCTGGCTGCCAGCCGACCGGGCGAGCCGCCCGACCACCGACTCCCCGGTGGGTTTGACTTCCGGCGTCTTGGCTTCGACCGGCTTCGGGTTGAAGAGACTGTCGTGGAACTGGATCACCCGGTCGCGCCGTGCAGCGAGGCTCGTTTCGAGTTCGCCGAGAATCGCTTGCGCCTGGGCGACGTTGCCCTTCAGTCCCGCAACGCCGGCGGCGAGACCTGCGCCCATCGCTTCGCCCAGGGCGAGGAAGCCGTTGCCAGTGACCGCAGCACCCAGCGCCAGGGTCTTCAACACCCAGACGACGCCATCGAGGATCGCGCGCAAGCTGCCACCGGTCTTCGCCGATTCCACCAGTCCGCGGGCGAGGTCGCCCAGCGCCGGCAGGACACTCGCGGCGACGCGATTGGCGACACCCTGCAGCGCCGCGCGCAAGAGATTGAGGTCGTCGTTGAATTCCGCCGCCCGGGTCGCCGTCTCGCCGGAAATCTCGCTGCCGAGTTCGCGAAACTGCGCGGTCAACTCCTGAATCCCTTCGGCGCCGCGGTTGAGGAACGGAATCATATCGGTCCCGGCCTTGCCGAAGAGTTTCACGGCCAGGGCCGACTTCTCGGGGCCATCCGGCATCGCCTGGAAACGGGTCGCGAGATCCCGCAGCACCTGGTCGGTCGCGCGCAGATCGCCGTTGGTCTCGCGGAAGGTGATGCCGAGCGCGGCAAAGAGGCGCTGGTTCTCGCCCGATCCGGCGGCCGCTTCGAACATCGCCGTCGACAGTTTCTTGAGCGAGGTGGCAAAGGCCTCGGCGCCGACGTTCTCGTGCTGCGCGGCGAGTTTCAGCGTAGACAGGGCTTCGACGCTGATGCCGGCCTTCTGCGACAGCTCGTCGAGCTCGTCGGCGGCGTCGATACTGCCTTTCACCAGGGCGGCGAAGCTCGCGCCGCTCAGGGCGACGCCAAGGTTACCGAGCAGGCCGTTGACCGACCGGGCGTGGTCGGTGAGTGCCCGCAGGTTGCCCTGGATCGACGCAAAGGCCGAGCGCGTCTGGTCAACGGCGGTGACGAGGATTTGGGCGCGGTTGGTCATGGACAGGTGAGAGTTACTTCAGGGTGGATCCAGGGTAGGTTTACTTTCTGTTGAGTTCCCGCCGAATGGCGTCGGCGATGCGCGGCAGGTTCCGGCGCACGGTGCCTTCGAGGTCGAGGCGTTTCTTGAGCGACACGCGCTGCACGAGCACGGCGACCGGGATCTCCTGGCCACGCTGCAGGCGCTTCGCCCCCGTGCGGCCCCGCTCGGCGCGTTTGAAACGGGCGAGCTCGCGATCGTTTTCCTGGATGTTCTCGGCCATCAGGATCGCCTGACCGCCTCTCTGGATGAAGAAGGCGTTGCCCGAGCGCATCAGTCCGTCGATGATCGCCCGGAAGCGCTTCCGGCCGATGCGCTGGTGTTCGGGCAGCAGGGGAATCAGCAGGGGGCCCGAGATCACGCCGCCCCGCTCGTGGATGCCGAGCCACGGCACCCGACTGCCGATGCGCAACGCCGGCAGGCGATCCGGACGCTGGTCCCACACCGTCGCGCGCAGGGATTTGACGAAGCTGGGCCGCTTGATCTGCAACGCCGATTGCATCTGCGCCCGGGCCTGCGTCACCACCTCGCGCCCCGACTCCCGGAATCCCCGCGCGACCGCCGCATGAATGTCCCGCTGCCGCTCGGCGGTCCAGGCGCGGAATTCCCGCGGATCGAAGAGCCCGGCAATGGTGAGACTAAGCTTCACGGTTGAGCGTCCTTTGCAGACGGGCGATGGCCTCGGACTCGCCCTGGCCGCCAATGGCGACGACGAGCAGCAGATCGGCGAGACGCTGTCGTTCCGCGCGTTCGGCGGCGCGCAGGAAGGCGTCGACCTGCGCCAGCGTGTAGTTCAGGAGGTCGGGGTAGCGGTGGCCCGCTGCGAGGAGCCGCTGGACGGCGTCGCCCCAACGGTCGCATGCGTCCGGGCGGCGAGCCGGCTGGCAACCCGGTCGATCTCCGGGCTCACGCGCCGGATAAAAAAATCGGCATTGACCTCCAGCAGGGCCTCGCCCAGGCGGATCGCCTCGTCCAGGGACAGACCCTCGATCCACAGTCGGTGGCAGCGGCTGGCGATCGCCAGCGCTTCGAGCAGCGCTTCGCCATGGTCGGCGAAGATCCCGAGCCAGTCGACCGCCGTCGTCAGCTGCTCGGCGAACGGGCGGATCGCCCGCACGAAGGCGGGCAACTGGCCGATGCGCAGTGGGGTGAGATCCAGCACCTCGCCGTGGATCTCGATCGAGACTGGCAGCGGCGGCAGGGCGGCAAACTCGTCCGCTACCGGAGAAGAGAAAGGCGCGTCCATCAGCTGATCTGAATGATCTTGCCGAACTGACCGAGCGTCGCGTCGATCGGCTTGGTCGAATCGGCCAGCAACGACCCCTCCAGTTCGAACTTGTTGTACTCGTTCGAGATGAAGGAGATCTCCTTCAGCGGATCGAAGGCGATGCGGTACAGTTCGACCAGCGTCTTGGCATTGCCCTGCGCGGTGTTGAGTCCCTCCAGGCGCAGGAAGCGCTCGGGCAGGGGCTGCGTGAAGATGCCGATCTCGGTCACCGCGCCGTAGCTGTAGGTCGCCAGGAAGGGCTGCACGAAGTTCGCGAGATTGAGGATCTGGATCGCGCCGAAGTCGGTGTCGGCCGTGTAATGGGTGCCGAGCGTCAGCGACGCGCTGGCGTTGTCCTTGACGATCAGCGCCGACACCTTCGGATGCGCGAGCGCATAGCGATCGCCGACTACCAGGCCGGTGGGCAGCGGCTCGTCGGTGACGGTGCCGGTGGTGCCGGTGGTGTAGTTGCCGTACAGGGCGAGCGCCAGGTTGTCCTTGGTGAACTCCTCGATGGTCAGCGTCACCGTCGCGGACTTCTGCTTGATCATCCGGTGATCGAGCGAACGACTGCCCGATTGGGACTCGTAGTGCTCGATGACTTCGGTCTTCAGGGCGAGTTTCAACTCGGCGACGTTGCCCGGCGTGCGCAGTTCAATGGGGTTGCCGTTGGCGTCGCGTTGGCCGAGATAGACGCGACCCTGGAAAGAGGCGTAGTAACTCATCTGGATTTCTCCGCAGGGGGAAGGGTGTGCTGGACTGGTGTGGCACGCGCCGGGCGGGCGGCAGCCAGATCGATCAGCCAGCGCGCGAGATCGTCATCGAGTTCGATGACTGCGCCCGGAGCAAGATCGACACCGGCGTGGGTGTGGGGTTTCAGGAGTTCAAGTTGCATGGGTCATCCCTGGCTCGCGAGGTCGTGGACATGCGTGCGGTAGGTGATCTGGTAGCGGGCCGGAATGGCCGCGGCGCCGGCATCGGCGTCTTCCACGTCCCATTCGCAGTCGAGTTCGCGGAGCCCGAGCGCGAGGCCGCCGAAGTTCGCGTGGGCAAAGAGCGCCGCATGCGCGGCGACGAGGATCTGGTCGGCCAGCGCCTCGGGAGGCCCGGCGCCAGTCTCCCGGGCGAGCGCGACGAGCCGAACGATCAGTTGCCGCCCCACCCGGTCGTTGGGTCGTTCAACGATGGTGTCCGACTCGGGGAACAGCAATAGAGCGGGCGATGCCTCACGTGGCACGCCGTGCACCGGCGAACGCAGCAGGGTCGCGCCCAGCGCGGTGGCGACCGGCGCCAGGGTGATCGTCAGCGCCTGCAGGATTTGTTCGCGGATCGATTGGGACATGGCAGAGCCCTACAGGCGGGTGAGGGTCGCGCGGCATTCCGAACCATCGCCGAGCTGTCGCACCTCGCGAACCCGGTAGCGCTGGCCGTCGATCGTCAAGTCATCGCCAGTGGCCAGCAACAGACGGCGCGCTGGGTACCGGATCGTGTAGCCGCGGCTGACACCGAGGCCGTCGAGGATGTCCTCGTCCGGCGCACGGAAGTCGACCCAGATGACCACGCCTGCGAACTCCGCCGCGGTGAGCAGAGCGGCGTTGGCGGCCGCATCGTAGAGCGCCTCAATGAAGGTGCTCACTGCATGACGAGCTTTACGAGCACCCCCGGCCGGTGACACATCGGCAACGGGTTCGACTGCGTGTGCAGATCGGTGCCGCGGTCGAACTTCCGCGGTTCCTGCTTGGCGTACAGCGGCTGCCCCAGGGTGTTCACCGTCTCGTTGAAATCGGCCGGTGCGACGTAGGTGCCGAAGGTGTCCACCGTGCCTTGCGGGAAGCAATGGCCTTCGCCACCCTCGATGAAGCGACGGGAGACACCGTTGGCGTCGGTCGCCTGACCACGGTACTCCTCGAAGGTCAGGCCGCCAAACGTGAATCCCGCGCGCATGTCGTTGATCAGCACCGCGCCTTGCTGCCAGTTCTCGTACGCCTTCTCGACCTTCGGATGGCTGGTCAGCTTCTCGAAGAACTCCGGCGAGACGAGACAGTGGATGCCGCTCATGAACTCACCCAGCAGGTTGTCCTCGACGTGACGTAGCACCTCAGCGCACTTCGCCTTGACGTTCGTCGTGTCGACGTTGAGCGCGAAGTTCACGGTCTTCGGCGCGATGGCGAACTCGCTGAAGAGATCGACCAGCGTCGAGCCATCGGCGTCGAGGATCACGCCCTTGAGCGCCCCCATGCGCAGGTGCTCCAGCGTGATCGCGTGCTTGTTGCGCATCGTCTCCAGATGCCGGGCCATCACCCCGGCGATCGTCTCGACCTCCGACTCGCTGCCGAAGGCGCGCACGCCCTGGACTTCCTCGGGTAACACGACGTCGTCGTGCGGGATATGCGGCACGACGAAGGAGCGCAGGGTGCGCTTGCCGCGCCGCCCGACGGTGCCGGGAGAACCGGGTGGCAGCGTCGGCAGGAGGTTCAGCACGCCGTTGCGCTCTTCGACGATGATCTGCCGCTGGCGCACCGGTTTGATCGGGAAGAGGTTCAACGCTTCGAGGCGCCCGTAACGGTTCGGCAGCAGGTTGATCGCCGCGGTCAACGCGGCCATCGAGAAGGCCGGCGTGTGGAAGGGATTGTTCATGGGCATGGATGGCTCCTTTAAACAGAGGGACGAGCCAGGATCCCCAGGCTCTTCAGGGTGGCGAGGGCAGCAGCCTTCTCCGCGCCGGTGATGCCGGCCGGCCAGACCAGGGCGGTGTCGGCCACGACGGCATGCCGGGCGACGATCAGACCGTCGGGACGATCGGCGAGACGCGCATCGATGGGATCAAGCAGGACCCCGGTCGGCACCTTGGTCCCGTCGCTGGCGGACGGATCGAGTCCCTTGACCTTGCCGGTCGCGGTCACCGACCCGACGACGGTTCCCAGCGCCAGGTTCTGGCCCGAGGCGACGGTGACGCGATCGCGGGAGTAGAGATTGGGCGCCTCGTACTTCAGGAGGTCGCCGAGGTTCTTGGCTTCGGTGAGGGCGGGCATGGTTCAGTCCTTTGCGATGAGTTTCTTGACCGCCTGGATCAGCGGGCTGTGGCCGGGAGACGCTTCGCGAGTTGGCGCATCCGGGGCAAGGCGAGAGGCGATCTCGGGGCTTTCCGCACGAGTTGCCAGCAAGTCCCGACGCACCTCCGAGGCGCTCGCGCCCTGGGCGAGGAAGGTCACGATACGCTGCGGATAACCTGCCAATTGGCACAGTTCGGCGATCGCCAGGGCGTCCGCGCGGGTAGCGGCGATCGCCGACTGGACGGGGTCGTCCGCTGGGGTCGACGTCTCGGGATCGGCGTCGGATGCCGGTCTGTCGAGGGACGTAGCCGGCTCGGCAGGGGCCACGGGCTCCGGCGTGACGCGGGAAGTAACGTCTGGGGTGATGCGGTCGGTCATGGTTGAAATCTCCTGGGAGAGAAGGGAAGAGGCAAGGAGCGATCGGCCTGCCGTGAGAGAGAGCCCTGGGGAACGACGAGTGGCCAGAAACACACCCAAGTCCGTGACGGCGTCGTCGAAGCTGCCCTGGGCATCGGCCAGGCCGGCGGCCAGCGCTTCGGGACCGAAGTACAGCCCGGCCTGGGTCGAGCGCACGAAGCGTGGTTCGAGGTCGCGCATCATCGCGACGTGGTCGATGAAGATGCCGTAGAGCCGATCCACTTCGGCCTGAAGGCGAGCATGCGCAGCGGGGTCGAGCGGTTCGTGCGGCGAGAAATCGTTCTTCTGTTCGCCGGCGGTGATCGCCGTGTAGCGGTAGCCCTGCTGGGCATCGCGCGCCGACTGATCGACGTGCAGTGCGATGACGCCGATCGAGCCGACGCCGCCGGTCTGGGTGACATAGACCCGGGAGGCGGCCGATGCGAGAACGTAAGCCGCCGAGAAGGCCGAGTCGGCGGCGATCGCCCAGACGGGCTTGACGCGATCCGCCGCGCGAATCCGTTGGGCCAGTTCGAAGACGCCACCGGCCTCGCCACCGGGGGAATCGACATCGAGCAGGATGCCGGTGACCCTGGGATCGGCCAACGCGCCGTCCAGAAGGGCGCCAATCGCACTGTAGGACGTCAGACCCGACGCCGCTTCGAGCCCCAGCGCGCGCCGCACCAGTGTGCCGTAAACCGGAATCACGGCGAGGCCAGCCGGTGCGTCGGGCAGCGCTCGCGGCGTCGGCAACGCGACGGCCGCATGCGGTTCGGGCCAGCCGATGCGCTCTCCGAGAACGGCGAGCAGAATGTCGAGCTTGGCCCGGGCGAGCAGAAGCGGCGTCCCATAGAGACGGGACGCCAGATGGGGAAATGGCATCAGTTGAAGTCCTCGAGAGGCGTGACTACAATTGTGGTAAGCTGTTGCGGATGCCTTGAGCACCCTTTCCTGGAGAACGCCGATGGCGACCTCGACATCCATTCGCATCGATCAGACGCTTTACGATCAGGCCCGCGCCGAAGCGGCGGCTGAACATCGCACCATCGCTGGTCAGGTCGAGTACTGGGCCAAGGTGGGGCGTGCGGCGCTGGACAATCCCGACCTGCCGGTCAGCTTCATTGCCGAATCGCTGGCGTCGATGGCGGAGCCGCGCGAAGAGGCCACTGCCTTTGAAGCCCGATCTCGCCGGGCATGAGCTATGCGCTCCGGCAGACCCGACGCTTCGCCCGCGCGTACAAGAAGCTGCACGACAACGTGGCCGCCGATGTCGATGCGGCGACCGAGGTCGTTGCCGAGAATCCGGCCATCGGTGAGCAGAAGCGGGGCGATCTGGCCGATCTCTTCGTCTACAAGTTCCGCAGCCAGAACCAGTTGTACCTTCTGGGCTATACCGTCGACGAGGAGGTTCGCCTGGTGTATCTCGAAGCCGTCGGCCCCCACGAGAATTTCTATCGGGATCTCAAGCGCTCGTAGTCGCTTCGCTGGCATCCTCTGACGGCTCGCTTCGCCCTGCATCGGTTGCGGGAGCAGCGGCCCGGTCGTACCGCGGGTCGGAGTCGAACCGCAGTCCCAGCGCATCCGCCCGGGCGTTGTCGGCGGCGATCTCGCGGTCGATGTCCTCGGCGTCGTAGCCGAACGACGAGATCGCTTCCGAGCGACTCGTGAGCCCCGCCCGGATGGCGAGCTTCAGGGCGTTGAACTCTTTCTGCGGATCGACCCACTGCCAGCCTTGCGGAATCCACTTCGCCGTGAGGTACGCACGGGGATCCCGCACAAACCCTGGCGCTTCGATTCGCCCGGCCAACACCGTCTGCTCCAGCCACGCCCGCCAGACCGGCCGGCAGAGCTGATGCACGATCACGCCGTGCTGGAGCATCTCGCAGCGGCGGCGAAACTCGAGGAGCCCGGCGCGAATGCTGGAGTAGTTCACCCCGGTGAGATCACCGGTCAGTTGCTCGTAGGTGATGCCGATTGCGGCAGCCACCGCGCGGAACTGATTGCGCAGGAACTCGCTGTAGCTCCCGCCGAGATCGGCCGGGTCGGAGAACTTGATGTCTTCGCCGGGCTCCAGGATCTGCAGCGTGCCGGGTTCGAGCCCGGCGAGCGCCACCCCAGCAGCGTCGGCCAGTCCTTCGCCCACCAGGTTGTCCTCGGGACTCTGGCGGGTGATGAAGCCGGCAAACATCGCGGCGGTCTTCTTGCGCACCAGTTCGGCATCGTCGTACTGGTCGAGTTCGTGGAGCTTCACCAGCGCCCGCGCGAGCCAGGGCTCGCCGCGGATCTGGCCGGGTCGCAGCGGCCGGTAGAGATGGATGATCTCGCCCGCCGGCACGCGCACGGTGTCGAGTCCACCGGCACCCGACATCGGCGAGAGCGCCCCGTCTTCGGGGTGCGAGCGGTACAGGTGGTACGCCACGCGTTGCCCGAGCCGGTTGAACTCGATTCCGGCGCGCACGACGTTGCCGTTCTCGGCGACGGTGTTCAGATGCACCGGCAGATGCTCGGGTTCCAGCACCTGCAGTTGCAGCGGCACCACCAGCCCGTCCTCGATGCGGCGGTGGCGCAAACGGACCAGCGCTTCGCCGCCTTCGAGCATCGCCCGGCAGGCGAGCGCCTGCAGGCCGTAGAAATCGGTGAGCCCTGCGGCATCCGCTTCCTCGGTCCAGTCCCGGAAGAGTGCCTGCAGCCGCTCGCGCAGAACGACGTCGGCGACCATCGACTGCGGCTTGATGCCGGTGCCGATGGCGTTGGCGACGAAGGCATCGAGTGCTGCCGCCGCCCAGGGATTACGGCGCACCAGATCACGACTCTTGGCGCGCAGCTCGGTCTGGGTTGTCAGGAGTGCAGCGATCGCACCCGGGTTGCCGGGCATCCAGGCGAGCGTGCGCCGCCCCGTGCCGGTGCCGTCGTAGATCGGTAGGCTCGCGAAGCTCGCCTTGATCCGCGTCCAGAAGCTCATCAGAAACCCTTGCCGGTGGTGACCCGGATCTGGCGCGTGCGCCGGCTGCCCGCTGCACGGGCGAGAGACGCTTCGACCTCGCGAATCGCTGCCTGGATCTCGTCGACGCTGCGGTACTCGACGGTCTTGTCTCCGAAGGTGACGCGCTTCTCGCCGGTCGCCAGCGCCTTCTGCAGCGCGAGCAGTTGTTCGTTGCTGTAGGGCATTCTCTTGGGTCTCAATTGAGCCAGCGGCTGCGGATCACTCGCCGGGGGGTCCGTCGGGTGCCGGAAGCGACGAGACCACCGCGTCGGGTGGCCTCGGGATCCGGGGTCGGCAAAGTCGTCAGTGGCTCGTCGGGCGGTGGCGCCAGCCCCAACTGCCGTTCCAGTTCGCGCCAGTGCCGTTCCTCGAAGCGGTCGAGGCCGGCGGCCGCGGCGGCGGCGCGAGCGTATTGGTAACAGTCGACGCCCTCGTTCCTCTCGCGCATCTTCTGCCACTCACGAATCGCAAAACCCCTGCGGTCGCGACGGGTCACCAGTTGCTCGGCGCACAGTTGCTGCAGGTACTCGGCGTCGATCTTCGGCAGATGGACGTAGCCAGCCGGGTAGCGGACGCTGGTCCCGTCTTCGGCGACCTCGGGCGTCTTCTTCAGGTTGTTGTAGAGCTCCAGCTTGGCGATGCCGCCGACGACAGAGAAGAGCTTGATGCCCCGGCGCAGGCGCTTGCCACCCAAAGACACTTCGACCGCCGTCGGCGTGCCAATCAGCGCCGCACCGCGGGCGACGCCCTTGACCGCCATCAGCCGCGGATCGTGGCAGGCGCGAACGAAGGCATAGGCTTCCTGCGTGGCAAAACCAGTATCAAGCGCAAAACGGGCGAGCGGCACCTGCGCGCCCGAGGCATGCGTCCAGGTCTCGCTGATCAGCGCGCCGAGCTGCTTCCAGACGCTGTCGCGGGCGGTGTCGCCCATCAGCACGCGGTGCTCGACGAGCCAGGACTCCTTGCCACGGCCGAAGGCCCAGATCGAGGCTTCGATGCGATCCTTCTGCACGTCGGCGCCACCAACCAGCAGCAGGCCACCGGCCGGGATGCGTCCGATCGGATAGTCCTCTCGACGTTCCAGCAAGCGCTGCCAGTCGGGCGCTTCGCCTTCTTCGACCCAGGTCTCCCCGAGTTCGGTGTTCTTGAAGGTCTTGATCGCCGCCGAGGAACCCGATTCCTGGCGCACCGCGCTCTCCCAGGCGGCGGCGATTTCCCGCCAGCTGCGCCAGCCGATCGGGCTGTAGAGACTGGAGAGGTGAAAGCCGGCGGTCTTGCCGTTTCCGGGCGCGGTCGGCCGCCAATCGCCTTGCTCCAGCATGCGCGTCTTGTGATGCTCGGCGATCGGCATCTCGCAGGACTCGCAGACGTACGCCGCGGTTTCGGGACGCCCCTTCTCCCAGCGCAGTTGCTCGAAGCGCAGCCACTGCCAGCCACCGCAATGCGGGCACGGCAGGAAGTAGCGGCGCTGGTCGCTCGCTTCGAACTCTCGTTCGATCGCGCTGGCGCCGGCAATCGTCGGCGTCGAGACGATGAAGATCTTCCGGCGCGCAAAGGTGCGGGTGCGGGCCTCGGCCAGCGAGATCGCATCGCCTTCGCCATCGACGTCGCTCGGATAGCCATCGACCTCGTCGAGAAACAGGTAGCGGACCGGCATCGAGCGCAGACCCACCGCGCTGTTGGCGCCGGTCATCACCAGCACGCCACCGCGGAATTCCTTTGCCAGGATCGTGTTGCCGGCATCCCGACTGCGGGCCGGTGCGATCAACTCGGCCAGAACCGGCGACTCCTCGATCAGCGGGTCAATACGCTGCTTCGAGTTGCGCTTCGCCATGTCCACGGTTGGCGACACGGCCATCATCGGACCGGGTGCGTGGTGGATGACGTAGCCGATCCAGTTGTTGCCCATCTCGGTGTTGTGGGTCGGGATCCCGCCGCGACCGCACAGGTACAAGTGACTCGGTGAATCGACCGCGATGCAGCGTACCGGAACCGAATCGACCGGCCGGATGGCGGTGATCGCGCGTCTCTGCCCATTGCCCGCGCGGCCATTCACACTCGGGGCACGTGCGACCACCGAGAACCGCCAACCTGTGCCCTCGGCAAGTCGTTCGCGACCAACCATCTCGGCCGTCGTGACGGTGCGTGGTTGGAGGCCGTCAGATCCTTCCTCGAAGATCGGCCAACGGTGCGCTGCATCGCAGACAATCGTCTCGCCATCTCCGAACGCAATCTCGAAGCACTGACGATCCAGCAGCACCGGCGAGACACCGGTGACGCGGCAAAGGCGACCGTCCTCGGCGAACACGAGGTCGCCGGGGACCAGGTCGCCCATCGTGGTCCAGCCGCTCGGCGTCGGGATGGGCGTCGTCAGTGCCAGCGGTGCGCCCAGCTGCGCGCCCTTCATGAACACGATCCGCTCGACCGGCGAGGTCGGCGACAGGCAATCCATAATCGCCTTCAGATACGGCGTGCGACTCGTGCGCCAGCGACCCGGTTCGGCCGAAGCCTTGCTCGACAGCATCCGGTGGCGGTCGGCCCACTCGGAAACGGTGAGTAGCGGATCGGGCATCAAGCCTTCTCGCCAGGCCCGTTCAATGTCGAGTGCGCCGTCGTAGTCGAATTCAACCATCAATCCACCCGCGGGCGCACCTCGCCCAGTTCCTGCAAGTGTTCCCGCACGGCGGCTTCCAGCGCGACGTGCAACGTGTGGGCATCTACGCCGAGTTGCGACGCCAGTTGCGCCGAGACTCGTGCCGGCCAGTTGAGCCAGGCGTCGCGTTCGGAACGGGCCAGCTTGAAGACCTGGGCGATGGCCTGCGCGCGGTCGACCAGATCGCCCTTGAGCTGGGCCAGGCGCACCTTGTTGGTCTGGGCCTTGACCACCTCGTTGACGGTCCGCGCCTGCAGCAGGGACGTACCGCCGGTGTGGAATGTCGGGGCCGCCGGTTCGCTGGCAGGTTCCTTCACGGCGACCGTCTCGGCGCGTCGTGCGGTGCCCTCGCGGGGCGAGTCGGAATTCTTCGCCCAATCCCGGTCGGCACGCTGCGGGTCAATGGTGCCGTCGGCCTCCGGCGTGATCCGGCCCGTGCGGATGGCCTTGTGCACGGCGGTGTCGGAGACGCCGCGGTGCCGGGCATAGGCGCGAATCGACAACCCCATGATCGTCCTCAAGCGTTGGCGCGCTTCTCCATCAAATAACGCTTGGCTTCTGTTTCGAACAGCGCGTTCATGTGTTCGTCATCAACCACCACACGAAGGAGAAACACCATGGCACACCAGATCGACTTCACCACCGGCCAGGCCGCCATTGCCTACGCCACCGGCACCGAAACCCCCTGGCATGGCCTGGGACAGACCGTCGATCCACACGCTCCCGTCGAGGTCTGGCAGAAAGCCGCCCAACTCGAATGGCAGGCGCTACGCGCCGAAGTCCAGTTCGACAGCACCCTCACCGGCGCCCGCGAGACCTACGCCGACAAGCACGTGCTGTACCGCAGCGACTGCGGCGCGCCGTTGTCGGTGGTCTCGTCGGACTACCGGGTGGTCCAGCCCGCGGACATCCTCCACTTCTTTGGCGAGCTGGCGGAAGCGAAGCAGTTCAGCATCGAGACGGTCGGCTCTTTGATGGCTGGCCGGCGCATCTGGGCCCTGGGACGCGTCGGCGACAACGCCCGCATCCTCGACGACGAGGTCGCCCCCTACCTGCTGCTCGCCACCTCCTACGACGGCACCATGGCCACCGTCGCCCGGTTCACGACGGTCCGCGTCGTCTGCAACAACACGCTCCAGGCCTGCCTGCGCAACGCTTCGTCGGAGAAGCAGGTGACCATCTCGCATCAGGCGATCTTCGATCCGAAGGAAGTCCGTGCAGACCTCGGCATTGCCCTCGACGCCTGGGAGGAGTTCCAGCACAAGGCCGGGCTGATGGCCCAGCGGAAACTGACTGACCTCGAAACGGATGCCTGGCTGCAGGAGCTCTTCCAGCCCTTCATGCCCTACGGGCAGACCTACTCGCCGGAGCAGGTCCGGAAGTCCAAGGGCTACCGCCGCATCCTCGACCTCTTCGCTGGCGAGATGATCGGCGGCACCCAGGACGCCACCGACCAGACGCTCTGGGGTCTGCTGAACGCCACCACCGAGTACATCGACCACGAGAAGGGCCGCATGCGCGACAACCGCCTGAACGCCGCCTGGTTTGGCCCGGGCGCCCGGTTCAAGGATCACGCCTTCGCCCTCGCCGAGAAGCTGGTCGCGTAGCCCCCGACCAGAAGCCAAGCAGAAGATGCTTGGCTTCTGCCGCGAACAGCGCGTTCATACGCATGTCATCAACCACAGCGAGGAGCACCACATGAGCACCCTGACCCCGACCCAGATCGAAGTCCTCACCGCCGCCGCCGACCGGCCCAATGGCAGCATTCATCCCTTGCCCGCCCGGTTGCCCAGCGGCGCCAAGAACAAGGTGGTTGCTAGCCTTCTCGCGCGGGGTCTGGTCTTCGATGGCAAAGACTCGCTCGAATATCGCCTGACCGCCGAAGGCTACGCCGCCGTGGGGCGCGAGTGCGAGCGGCCGGCGCCCCTTGCGCCAGACCCGGAAATCGAGGCCGCCGTCGTCGCCGTCGAGGCAGAATGGGTGCCAGACTACGCCGAGCCGGATCCGCCGCCGGTCGCCGTAGAGCGCAAGCCGCGAACCCGCGAGACCAGCAAGCAGGCGGCAGTGGTCGCCATGCTCCAGCGGCCCGAGGGCGCAACAATTGCGCAAATTTGCGCATTTACCGGTTGGCAAGTCCACACGGTACGCGGCACCTTTGCCGGCGCCTTCAAGAAGAAACTCGGGCTGACCATCACGTCCGAGAAACACCCCGGCAACGAACGCGTTTATCGCGCGGCCTGATCGGGAGAATCCGCCATGTTGAAACTCATCACGATCCTGGAAAGCCTCAAACAGCAGCCGCGCCAACTCACCGAAGAGGAGGACCTCTATCTCAACGCATTGGGCGACGAGCTGCGCCGGGCGAACAGCGATGCCGCGCGCTGGCGCATCCTCGAACGGGAGGGGCTCACCCGGCTTGACGGGTTTGCGTTCAGCGACGATGTCCTCGCCAAGCTCAGCGACGTGCGCCGTGCCGCGATGAACTGAAACGCTTGGCTTCGGCACCAAACAGCGCGTTCATACGATCGTCATCCACGCCACCAGGAGCCCAACATGAACCACCTCAGCGCGCAAACCATCCAGCACCTGATGCGCAAGCATCACAAGACGATCCGCGGCATCGCCCAGGAGTGGAACCTCACCCTCAAGCGCGTTCGCTACGTGCGCCTGCATGGCGTGGAAGGCGAGGTGTTCGTCATGGACTGGCTCGAAATCCTGACGGGCGACCCCGGTCCGATGCCCTCGTGGGCGTCGCGTCGTGACTGAACGGCGCTGTCCACAACCACCACCACACGCCCGGGCCACCGGACGTTTTTGCTTCTGGATGCCCGGTGGCGCAAGCCGACGAAAGATGAACAAGACGCTTGGCTTCTGTTTTGACAAGCGCAATCATGTCTCTGTCATCAACGCAGCGCCAACCAGGAGAACCAACATGAACAACGATTTCCGTATCTTGACCGCCAACCGGGTCGCACGCACCAGAGCCGCCGCTGAGTACGTGGTGAGGTCGATCACCAAGGCAGGCGCCTTCAGCAAGATGGCACCGAGCCAGTTCGATTACTGCAAGACACGCGAAGCCGCAGAAGAACGCGTCGCCTACCTCGAAAGCCTGAATCCTGGTCGCAAGTTTGGCATCGACGAACGTTGATGTGGGCAACGACTCGACCGGCGTCGTCGAAGCGCTACACGGCGCGACGGTGCAAGCCCAAGGGCCAACGTCGAAAGGGTGGCGACTGTCGGGTCGCGCCAGGCGCCAACAGAAGAAGATTGACCAAGGCCTTGCGTTCCCCATCGGGAAGCGCGTTAATTGAACCACGATCAACAACAACCCGGGAGCACGACGATGACCGAATACGGCACCCTCAAGGTGGCACTCAAGGCCATGCGCGAAAACTTCATGGATGGCGACCTCAGCGGGTTCGCATCCCACGCCGAACTGGTCGCTACGATCCGGGCCATGGAGCGGAGGATGTTCGAAATCATCCGGGACGCCTGACCCAATCCGGAGCAGAGAAGCTTGTAGTCTAGCCGCCAATCAACCCACCAGACGCCCGGACGACCGGGCGTTGTTGCGTCTGGACGGCCGAACGTGCGTGGTTGGCCAAGTGCTCACCCGTCGTCCGACGACGCCACACGGCGCCACCGTGCCAGCCCCCGGGCCAACACCGAAGAGCTGGCGAGTATCACGCTACGCCAGGCGCCGAAGAAAGCTTGAGAATCCGCTTGGCTTCGGCAGCGAAGAGCGCGTTCATGTGCTCGTCATCAACCACGCTACCAGGAGAACCGCCATGACCCCGACCCAAGCCAGCAATCTCGAGACCCTCGGCAACCAGCTCGGCACCGCCGCCCTTACGACGCTGATCCGGCTTTGCCCGGAGATCAGGACCGCCAGCGCGGCCACGCTCGACGCAGTGTGCGCGGCCATGCGGGCCAAGTCGGGGGAGGCCATCGACGAGCTGCTCGAAGACGGCAAGGCCTGCCCCTGGATGGCCGAGACGATCTTCGCCAGCGCCGTGATGACTCTGGTCAACGCGGGCATCAAGGTCCTGAGCGGCAACTGATCGCCCGACAGCGGGGCGGTATTCCGTCAAGGTCACAGCCCGATACACGGGCTTACACGACCACTGACATCTCGTGGCGACCGACCGCGTTATTCGCTTCAAGGCGCTGCAATACCGCAGCGCCGAAAACGAAAACGCACCTACTCAAGGAGATTCCAAATGTTGAAGACCGTGATTGCTCTTGTTGCTGCCGCTGGTTTTGCTTCCACCTCTTTTGCTCAGACGGGCACCCCGGTTGCCGCCCCCGCTGCCAAGGTCACGGCTCCGGCCGCCGCGAGTGCCGAGAAGAAGATGGAGGCACCGAAGGCGGTCGAACCGATGAAGGCTGAAACACCGAAGGCCGCAGCGCCGGCTGCGATGGAAACAGCGAAGAGCGAAACCCCGAAAGCGGCAACGCATCATGCCAAGACCAAGGAGCATGCCACGAAGGCCGTAAAGACCGAGACGAAGGCGGAAGCGGCCACACCCGCGGTCAAGTAATCGAGATCGTTTCCTTGTAGCAAGACGGCCCTCAGGCGAAAACCTGAGGGTTTTTGTTGTTGGAAGTGCCGAAGTTGGTGGTCGGGATGCTCCGCCAGTCGGCAAGTTTCACCGATCGGCGAACGCCACGCCTACAGCGCGCCTGACCACTGGTGTCTGGTGGCTCTGCCGATCGCCGATCTTCCGCGGAAGCAGGACCTGTGGTGGGTCCCGTCAACGCAGGTGGTCTACACGATCCATCTGCGGTTCGCCGACGAGTAACCCACCACTAACCATCTCCCGCCGCCCAGATGCCCGCGAAGCCGATCCAGAAAACGCTTGGCTTACCGCGGGAATAGCGCGTTCATACGGGTGTCGCCACCCACCACGCCAAGGAGACCCGCCATGAACCACGCCACCGACGCCATCCTGAACCACCGCAACTACGACGCTGACGACCATGCCTACCTCGTCGCCAAGGGCTGGACTGACGCCGAGATTCTGGTCCGCTGGGACGCCGAAGCCAAGACCGGCAACGGCCCTTGTCGTTGGCAGAGCGTGTCCGCGCGCAGCAAGCTGGCCGCCGTCACCGGTCGCCACTGAATATGGCGAGCTATCCCCAAAGAATGTCCGAATTCCGCTTGGCTTCGGTTGGGTGAAGCGCGACGATGCAGTTGTCGCCACCACCCACCAGGAGAGAATCATGAAAGCCAACAGCATCCCCGCCAGCAAAAACGAGAGTTGGGGCTTCGCCGGCACCCTCGGGGCACAGGCCGAAGCCGCCTGGCCGATCGCCATGACCACCATCGCCGCCGCTACAGGGCAGCCTCTCGAATCGGTCAAGGTCTTCCTCGACAGTCGGCATGGCCGCCACTTTGCTGACGACGTGCTGAACGAGAGGCTCCAGGGCAAGAACCTCGAGCAAGCGATCTACGCCGCCGTCGCGCGGTGGATGGTCTGGACCATTGGCCGCCAGACCTCCCGCGACTATGGCATCCCCTGCGGTCTGCCCTACTTGACCGGGTTCGTGATGCACTGCGAGATTGCTGAAGAGATGGCCGCTGCCTGATGCCCCACAGCGCGAAGGTTCGAGCCGTGGCGCCGGTCGTGAGCGTCTGGTATTTGCGCGCGACCGAGCCGCGTGGAACCATGCTTCAAGAAGCGCTTGGCTTCGGTTGGGTGAAGCGCGACGATGCAGTTATCGCCACCACCCGCCCCAAGGAGACCGCCATGACCAGACCGACCACCGCAGCGACCGAAGCCAACTACGATCGATTCGTCGCCGAACTGACCCAACTCACGCGCAAATACGGCGTGGCCATTAAGTCAGTCGGTGGCGTCATTCTCGCCAACAGCGCCGGCGAATTCTGCAACGTCACTTACGACGCTGATATCGCCAGTGGCGACATCTACCCGCTGTTCGCCGACGACTGACAGATCGTCGAACGCCACGCCATCCGACTCACGGGTGGCTTTCTTTCCGCTGTGGTCCTGCCAGCGGCGAACGATGGTGTCGACGTACTTCGGGTCGAGTTCCATCAGCCGCGCCTGGCGCCCTGACTTCTCGGCGGCGATCATCGTGGTACCCGAGCCACCGAAGCAGTCGAGCACCGTATCGCCCGGCCGGCTGGAATTGCGGATCGCGCGCTCCACCAGTTCGACCGGCTTCATCGTCGCGTGCAGATCGTTCTTGACCGGCTTCTTGATCTGCCACACATCGCCCTGGTCGCGATCGCCGCACCAGTGGCGCTTGCTTCCCTCTCGCCAGCCGTACAGGATCGGCTCGTACTGGCGCTGGTAGTCGGCGCGGCCCATCGTGAAGGTGTTCTTGGCCCAGATGATGAAGGTCGACCAGTGACCGCCGGCGGCGCGGAACGCGGCTTGCAGCACGTCGAGTTCGCTGGAGGACATCGCGATGTAGACCGCGCCGTCGCACCGCGCCAACGCCGGAGTCAGGGCTGCCACCAAGAAGTCGGAGAACCCGTCGCCGAGGTTGTCGTTCAGGATCGGGCGGTCTTTGCCGCGCAGCTTGTCCTTCGCGCTGTTGGCGTAGTCGACGTTGTACGGGGGGTCTTGCCAAAGCATCGACACGTGATCGGTGCCGAGGAGCGCCTGGTAGCTCGCCTCTTGAGTCGCGTCGCCGCAGAGCACTCGGTGCTTGCCGCAGATCCACACATCGCCCAACCGCGACACCGGCGTCTCGGGCACGTCCGGCACGGCGTCGTCATCGGTGTTGCCTTCGGTGCTGGTTTCCTCGCCGGACAGGATCTCCAGCAACTCGTCGGCATCGAAGCCGGTCAGCGCCAAGTCGAAGTCGTTGCTCTGGAGATCCGCCAACTCGACGCGCAACATCGCGTCGTCCCAGCCAGCGTTCTCAGCAATGCGGTTGTCGGCGATCACCAAGGCTCGACGCTGGGTCGGCGTCAGATGGTCCAGCACCACGACGGGCACCACATCCAGACCCAGCTTGTGGGCCGCCGCCAGTCGGCCATGGCCGGCGACGATCACGCCATCGCTGCCAGACAGGATTGGGTTGGTGAAGCCAAACTCGGCGATCGACGCGGCGATCTGCGCCACCTGTTGATCGCTGTGCGTCCGGGCATTTCGGGCGTAGGGCAGCAGCTTGGCCGTCGGCCACTGCTCGATCTTGTCGGCCAGCCAAGAGACGTTCATGCCGCCACCCGTTGGGGAGACAGCCGCTCGGCGGCGATCGCGGCAAAGGTCTGGCCGGTCGCGAGCAGCGTCACCGACACGTCCGGGAAGTTCTGCTGGAAGCGCTTGATCGCCACATCGACGTACTCGGGAGCGATCTCGACCGCCCGCGCGATCCGGCCGGTGCGCTGCGCCGCCAGCAGCGTCGTGCCCGAGCCGCCGAACGGTTCGAAGACGATCTCTCCGGGATCCGTGAAGGCCTCGAGGAGGAACTCCGGCAGGGCCACTGGGAACACGGCGGGGTGGTCGATGCCTTCACCGATCGATCCGCGCTGGCGGGTGACGGTCACGACCGAGTCGGGAATCCGGAATGCCTGCGTGGGTTGATTGAAGTGCGTCCATTTGCCAAAGCCCCCATCCTGGTTGCGCAGCCCGTTGTCGGCCGTGCCATCACTGCGCAGGTGCAACTTCTCGCCGGCGAACTTGCATGGCACCGTCTTGTTCGGCTTCCTCGCCTCGCGGTTGAAGTGGAACAGAAACTCGTGCCGCGGCGCGAGCCGCCCGGCCCAGTCACCGGGGACGGTGACGCCCTGGTCCCAGACGTACCAGCCGAAGAACCGCCAACCCTGGCGAGGCATCCAGGTCAGCCACTCGTCCCAGTAGCGCACCACAGTGCCGTCGCGATGAACGAGTCCGAGGTTCACCAGCATCTGCGCCGCTGCCGCCATCACCGCCATCGCGGCGGCGAAGACGCCCTGCATCAGCCGATCCCAGTCAGCGATGCCGCCCGTCGTGTAGGCGCGCTGGTTGGCGTACGGCGGGCTGGTGAACAGCAGGATGGCTTGCTCGCCGGCCATCAGCGTACTGACCACGGCCGCGTCGCTCGCATCGCCACAGGCCAGGCGGTGCGCACCGAGTGCCCAGACGTCGCCGGTGCGAGATATCGGGTTCGAGGGTGCCTCGGGAACGTCGTCAGCCGCATCGGGCTCGTCGGTGGTCTGCTCGTGGTCGCCGTCGCTGGCGGCTTGGTCGTCACCCAGCAGGCGCGAAATCTCCTCGTCGTCGAAGCCCGTCAACGCCAGATCGAAGTCGGCCAGCTTCAGGTCTTCGAGTTCGAGCGCCAGCAGCGCCTCATCCCACTGCGCCCAGGAAGCGGATCGGTTGGCCAGCAAACGGAAGGCCTTGATCTGCGCATCCGTCAGCTCGTCGGCCAGGACGACCGGCACCGTCGTCAGCCCAAGCTTGCGCGCCGCCTTGAGGCGCAGATGGCCATCGACCAGTTCGCCGGTGCTCTTGGCCACCACCGGAATCCGAAATCCGAACTCGGTGATGACCGAGGCCATCTGCTCCACGGCGTGGTCGTTCTTGCGCGGATTCCGGGCGTAGTCGATCAGTCGGTCGACAGGCCACTGCTCCAGCTTCAATTCGGATGGGGCCAAGGCTTACCTCTAGAAATGGAAACGGCCCGGACGGGTGAGGTCACGGGCCGCAAGGGACGCTGAAACAAAAAACCCGCCAGAGGGGCGGGTGGATGGGGGTGGTGCAGATTACTGGGGAAACTTGGCTGCTAACCGAGCAACAAAGCAAGGCCCGTTCTGCGGTCTGACGCTAGTTTGTTCATTTCTTGAGCATATCTCATACGGTTAGAAAGACCGAGCCGCATTACGGCCATCTTCCTTGGCCTGGTAGAGGGCGGTATCTGCCCGGCGTACCGCGCCTTCCTCGTTTTTGTCCTCGCCCAGCGCCATCGCGACCCCGATACTGACGGTCACTTGCTTTACCACAGGGAAAGATTGGTCGGCAACGGTGCGCCGGACGATCTCGGCAGTCGTCAAAGCTCCGTCGGCACTCGTCTCCGAGAGGATCGCCAGGAACTCTTCTCCGCCATAGCGGGCGATGAAATCCGTTTCCCGCAATGAGCCTTTGAGCACAGTCGCCAGGTGCCGCAGCACTTGATCGCCCGTGTTGTGGCCATAGGTATCGTTAATCTCCTTGAAGCAATCGATATCCATGAACAGAACAGCATAAGGATGCCCCGACCGCTTCAAGCGCAGAAATTCCAAATGCAGCCTCTCATTGGCCGACTTGCGGTTTTGCAGGCCGGTGAGCGTGTCCACCCGGGCAAGTTGTTCAAGCTCCCGATTGGCAGCCTCCAAGGCGGCAGTGCGTGCTGCCAACAATTCTCCGGTCTGCTGGAGCGCGACAGCGACCTCGGCCGATTCGTGGATAGACACGTCGGGAATTGGCACTGACTGCCCCTTGCCCAAGGCGATTGCCGGCTCGGTCAGTGCGCGGACCGAGCCGGCGATTCTCCGTCCGGCCAACCACGCCAAACTGAGCCCAACGACGAGCAAAGTGGCCAAGCCCGAAGCCAGCCAGATCATGGTGTGCATCAGATCGCGTTCGAGGATTTCTCGAGGAATGCCGATACCGACACTCCAGCCAGTGACCGATGAGCGGCTCCAGACCGACAAGGTCGGAATTCCTTCACGGGTAACGGTTTCCATCGATCCTTCCAGCGATTCGCTGATGCGCTGGATATACTCGGCCGTTCCCTTCTGGCCGACGAACTCTTCCGGAGCGTGAGTCCGCGCGGCAATGGTTCCCGTGTGGTCGAATATTGCGGATACCCAACCGGGCGGGAAGTTTTGCGCGGCGAGGATCGCGTTGAAATCGTTCGGCAACAGGCCGATGCTGAGGACATAGGCCACCTTACCGGCAAGACTCACCGGTAGATCGATGCTCACCACGGGCTTACGCAGTACCCCACCGACGTAGATCTCAGAAATGACCGGCTGTCCGGTCTCGAAGACACGACCGAGAATTTCCGGATGGCCGTGCTGCGGCAAAGTTTCGCCAAATTCCCGCAGCGTGTTGACGAGCTGCTGGCCGCTCTCATCGCTGAGCACGACGTTCATGCCCACGTTCGTCGTGGCGATGACCTCACGCGCCCGTCGATGGAATCCCGCCAGATCATGCGGGACAAGCGCACCAGACGTGGAGAGGACCTGGCCAACGGTCTTGGCTCGGAACAATTGGCTATCAACCGACTGAACCATCGCACGCGCCGTTGCGATCATGTCCCTTTCGAGTTGGGCCCGGCCGTTCAGGTACTCCCGCGAGAACAAGACCGCGACACCAACTATTCCCGGCAGCAGGCAGGCGAGAACCAGCCACAGGAGCACTGTGCCGATTCGCCACCCGGAAGTAAAACCGAATGACCGAAGGTTCTTCAAGTGTTGTCAGCGGTGATGCCGAAAGGGTGTAAGGCAGGAGTCTCCATAACTCTTGACACGACTCTTGGCATTGTGCGGCTTTTTCTGTATCCGCACCATTGCCTGATCCCGATCATTGTCACCTCTTCCGCCAAGGCGGCGGTGGTTGAGGTAGAGAGCCACGGGGCGCTGAAAGCAAAAACCCGCCAGAGGGGCGGGTGGATAGTGGGGGTGGTGCAGACTACTGGGGGCGGGCGCCAGGTGCAAACTGCAAACCCTGCAAACCTCAATTCTCACTCTGACGCTATAAATAAACCGATCGCGCCCCTCCCGTATGGCATAATTTGCCGGAAGGACCCATTTAAAATCAGTGACTTACGCGCTTCAGAATTTTTCCTTAAATCATATTTGCATATCCTATTTCAATATCTCTATGATATTTGCAACACCACATCAGCATAACTGCGGGAACGGCATTGGCGCGGGCGCATCGTCCATCCTGCCAAGCAGCAAGATGTCTGTGCTCCCGCACCTTTCCCAACCATAGCCGTTACTGTAGGCCAAAACCGCCCAAGATGCGACACCCCCGTCAAGCCGCGAAGGCCGCAGGAGCCCGCACGCTTGCGCGCCAATCCGCAGACACCCTCGGAGATACTCGGACCTCTCACGACGCCATGACCCTCGCCTGGTTGAGGCGATCGACCACGGTCTGGATCGCCCGCTGCCAGTGACGCTGGGAGGTCCGTGTGCAGCCGCCGCACCGGCGAGCGATGTCCTTCCACTCCCAGTGCTGAGCCCGCATCCAGACGAGGTGGCGCTGCTCGACCTGCAGCCACTGCATCCAGCGCATCGTCTCCAGCATCCGCTCGACGGCGTGCGGGCTGGGCGGCAACGGCCGGTACTCGGGTGTCTCCTCGGGGTACGCTTCCCAGGCGTCCCGTGCCAGCTCTGGCCAGACGTTGAAGTAGCCCTGCACCCGGACGCGGGGCAGGCGTCGTCCGGTGTCAGCCGCTTCGGCGAAGCGTGCCGCCACGTCTTCGATGGACCAATCAGCCATGGCGCCGTCCTCCCGATCCATACAACCGTTCGCCCAACCGTCGGACGAACTCACGTTCAACGAAATCCAGTCGCTCGTCGGTGTCAGACACCACCAGGATGCGCTGCTCGCGCCAGCCGGTTTCCTTCACCGCTTCGACATCGGGAACGTTGGGCTGAAACCGCTCCAGCGGGCAGCGATAGCGTTGCACGGGGATCTTCATGCCACGTCCTCCTGAGCGGTCGCCCACGCCAGCAGGGCGAGTGCGTCGGCTTCGTTGTCGTCCTGTGGATCGAACCCGCGCGCTCGGGCGGCGCCGATCATGGCGGCCTTGCCGGCGTTGCCCTTGCCGGTGGCGTGTTTCTTGATCGTGCCCACGGGCACGCCCTGGTACGGGATCTGGTGGTGCTCGCACCACGCGGTCAGGTGCGCCAGGAAGCCGCCGTAGGCGTGTGCCGCATCGACCCCGGCGTGCCGACGGACTTCCTCGAAGTACACCGCATCGATGCCGTCGGCCGAGTATTTGACTTCGCTGAGCCAGCGCTTGAAGCGCAGGTAGCGCATGCCGCCGCCCTCGAAACGCCGGGGTGAGAAAGCTTCGCTACCGCTGGTGGTGGTGCCGTCCGGGTGGCGCAGCGCCCAGCCGGTGGTCGTGCCCAGGTCGAGGGCTAGAAGACAGCGGGGCGATTCCGCCTGCAGTACCACGGTTCGGTTCATACCGCCCCTCCCTTCTCGATCGTCAGCACCGCCCCAAGAGACGGCACCACTACAACAAATCGGTTGCTTCTTCATCGTAGGCCCTCCTCGACCTTGGCATGACAAGTGGGTTTGGCACGAGGTTGGCAATGCCGCGTCAGCGGGCATTGCCAAGCTATCTCGTAGAGATAGGTGAACGCGCGCCAACTTCTCTGCGATGTAACCCAATGATTACAAATCGTTTTTGAGGTTGGTAGGAGGTTGGCATGACATATACATGCCAACCTCTCTTTTTCAGGCAAGTGATTGATTGGTAGGCGATTTCTAGCCTCAGAAGTTGGCAGAGCTTGGCAAGTTGGCAGCCAACTTCCGAAGTTGGCAGACCCGTTGTCCCATTTGTCATGCGCTTTCCGCGCGGTATCGGTCAGACGGGTCGGGGTTTGCTTTGCATTCGTCATACCTCTTCCTCCTCCTGGTAGACCCACTCCTGGGGATTCTCGACCGGCAAATAGATGCCCGTCTGCGGACACAGGTAGTGCGTCGGCAGGACTGGAACCTCCTCCTCCGGAAGCTCTCCGGTTTCCTGATCCGGCTCCCCGGTGATCCGTCGCAGGCGCATATCCTCGACGCAGAGATAGCCTTTCCGACTACCCTGGCATCGGGGAAGGCCATACGCCGCGGGATTGCGGAAGAACTTGATGTAGCCCTTCGTGGCCAGCACCGCGATCCGTTCGCGTATCGTCCGGTCGGCGCCGAGCCCACCTTGATTCTCGAAGGTCATCGAGAACTGGGTGGCCACGTAACAGCGCCCCTTGGCCGCTTCGTCGTAGATGATTTGCAGGATCACGTCCCGCTTGCGGCGGCGCTCGGCATCCAGCTTGGCGCCGTATTCCCGCCGAACCAGCCGCTCGCCGGCGGTCACTTCGCGCCAGGTCCCCTGGAGCTTGTCGATGTGCTTGGTGGGAATCGCCGGTCCATTGCGCAACTCG
The DNA here is from genome assembly GCF_036625085.1 of Candidatus Accumulibacter necessarius. Taxonomy (NCBI): domain Bacteria; kingdom Pseudomonadati; phylum Pseudomonadota; class Betaproteobacteria; genus Candidatus Accumulibacter; species Candidatus Accumulibacter necessarius. The sequence goes on from NZ_JAZKUM010000002.1 coordinate 624,373, forward strand.
AAGAGCAACTGCCGTGGGGACTGGGTTTCGTCGGAACGAAACAGCAGCATTCCCGTCGTGTAGTAGCCGCGCAGGCTGCTCGCGCCGGAGAGCGCCTGGAACGGTTCTTCCTCAAACTGCCGCTTGCCGAGCTTCTTGGTGTGGTGCACGAGTACGATCCCGGCGTCGGGATTGACCGCCTCCCGGAGGCGTTCAACCCGTTGCGACAGGAAGAACAGCATTGCCGCGTTGTCGTTCTCGCCGGCACTGCCCTCGCCGCCGTCGAAGACGTTTCGGATCGGATCGACGGCGATGATGTCGGCCGTTTCCCGGCCGAAGGCCTGAGTAATCGCCGGAATCACCTGCGCCAGGCCGGCATCGTTGAGAAGCAGACGCAACTGCGGGGTGGCGACGAAATTGACCCGCGCTGCGGGCAGGCGATCGACCGGGAGTTTGATCGCCTTCACCCGTTCGCGCAGGTAGTGATACTGCACTTCGGCCTGCAGGTAGAAGACGCGCAGCGGCCGGGGCGGATCCATCCCCAGGAACGGGATACCGGCCGCCATGTGGGTGAGCCAAGCGAGCAGAAAGTCGCTCTTGCCGACCTTGGGTGCGCCACCGAAGACCAACAGGCCCGCCGGCGTCAGCACCCGGGGCGCGATGAGGTCCAGAGGTGCCGGCGAATCGTCGTCCAGCAGTGCGCCCAGCGTATAGGTCGGCAGCAAGGCTGCGGCGGTCTTGATCACCCGCCGTTCACCTTCTGCGAGGAAGGCCGCGACATCGAAACCTTCGTCGGCCGCGTCAGCTGCGTCCCATTTCTCGGGCTTGTCGGTCGGCGGCACGAGGATGGCCACCGATCGGCTGCCGCCGACGACGCAAGCCCGCGCGGCGGCTTCGGCGTAATCCCACCCTGGCGCATCGCGATCGGGCCAGATCACGATGTCTTTCCCGGCGAGCGGCGTCCAGTCGGTCTTGTCCACCGGCGCCTTGGCGCCATTCATCGCCGTGGTGGCGACGATGCCTTGGCGAATCAGGGCATCGGCACACTTCTCGCCCTCGACCAGCACGACCGCGTCGGTCTGCGCGACGGCCGGCAGGTTGTAGAGCGGCCGCGGGTCGGGTGCCCGGCACATCCGCGCGCGCACGTCCCAGGGACGAAACTCCTTGCGTCCCGGCGCCGGGTCGTAGCGATAGACGCAGGCGATCAACTCGCCGGTGGCGCTGAGATAATCCCACCTGGCGGTGTGTGGCCCGAGTTCGTCGAGAGGCGCCTCATGTCTCGCCGGTGCGGGATGGATCAGAGCCCGACCCAGCAGACCGGCGGCGGCCTCCATCACCGCGGGGAACGCGGTGCGGGTATCCAGTCCGTCGTGCTGGGCAATGAGCTCGAACACATCGCCGCCTTCGCCGGTCGCACGATCGGTCCACAGCCCGGCTTTCTCGCCGGTGAGCACGGTCTCCAGGCTGTCGCCCGGGGTGCCGTCGATGTCACCGATCACGAAGGTCTTGCCACGGACCTTTCCAGCCGGAAAGAGCGCCATCAGCACCGACGGCAGGCGTGCCAACAGTTCGGCACGCAAGTCGTCACGTTGCCCCGCCAGATCGACCCGGGGGCCGGTGGGCGCGTCGTTGAAGTCAAGCATCGGCGACCTCCTGCGCGATGATTCCCAGGAAGCGCGTATTCATCGACCGCCTCCCACTCGCTGGCAGCGCTCCTGCCAGTCGCACCATTTGCACTCGAAGTGGTTCGGATCGACGAAGCCACGCGGCAGCAGTTCTCCCGCTTCGGTGGCCTGAATCACTCGCACCGCGCGATCGGACATCCGCTGCGCCAGTCCGCCGTCGAACGGGACGAGTTCGAACCACAGTTCCTGCGTATCCTTGTTGATCGCGGTGAACAGCGCCGGGTGGTCGGAAATGCCGGGAATCGACGGTTCCATGTACGCCTGGTAGATCGCCATCTGTGCCGCATAGACCGGCTTCGCGACCGCGACGCCTTTCTTGACCGTCTCCCGCCAATTCTTGTCGTTCATCGTCTTGCACTCCCAGAGCATCGGGAACGAAAGACCGAGATCGGCTGGACCGCCACTGAAGATGCCGTCGACGTGTCCCCGGACTCGCCCACCGGCGACTGAGAAGCCAAACTGCCCGCCATCCTTGCGGCGGGTGTAGAGATCAAAGCCGGCCAGACGCAGCCACCGGATGGCCACTTCTTCCAGGGCATGCCCGACTTCGAAGATGCGCAGGGTCCGCCCCGAGAAACCCTTACCGGGATCCACCGGCGCGCCGGCGTACTCGAACTGCAAGGCGCGCTCGCAACTCACGCCGAGGCGCGAGGCCCCGAGATACTGGCGCGGGGTCTGCTGGGCACGTTCGGTGTCGAGCGCCTGATCGATCACCTGGGTGAACCGCTCGTGGAGTCTGGGTTGATGATTGAAGTCGAGCATCACCGCAGCCCTCCCGATGAGCTGGGCTGACTGCTCAGCCGCGCCTCAAAGTACGCGCGCTCCTTCGCCGCCAAGCGTTCGTGCTCTTCGATCATGTGCGCCTGATAGGCGTCGACGACGACCTCGATCAAGCGCAGAACTTCCTCCTTGCGGTAGTCGGCCAGTGGGCGGTCCAGGCCGACGGAGACGACGAAGTCCCCGAGCGGCGCCAGCGCGGCATGCATGGCGGCGATTTCCATTTCGGTCGGGTCAACCACGGCGTCCTCCTGAAGTCCGGTCAGCCGCGCCATGACTCTGGAAAACGTGTCCAGACAGCGCATGGAGCAGAACACCCAACGATCGGCCGTTCGCTGCGGATCGCTGCGACTTCGCGCGGGATTGAAATAGCCCAAGCCGCGTGCTTGGCGAGAACAGACGGCGCATCTCACGCGGCCTCCAGATAGCGCTCGTTCTCCGCATAGACGAGCTGCTGGATCGCGCGCTTGTTGAACTGGAAGGTGATCAGCGCCGAAGCCTGATAACGGGTCAATCCGTAGTTCGCGCGTAGTGCCGGCGGCAGGCGGCATAGTTGGGCCTCGGTCGGTGCTTCCGTCAGCCACCGCTGGCTCTTGTGTGCGGCGTCTTGGGTTTCGTGTTCGTTCAGCCAGTCGTCCGACTGCGCGAGGCACACCGTCCGTTCGCCGACACCGAGCAGCTTCGCCGGAAGGCCGCCCCGTCCGCCGACGGCGTACCAACGGCCGTCCAGGAAGAAGACGCCAGCCCAGGCGGTAAAGCCCGTGGCGAGCAACGCGCAGTCGTCGCCGAAGAGATCGCACCACGAGAAATTCGAGCGGGCGAGGAGATCGATCTCGCTCATCACGAAGTCCTCGAGCGCACTCTTCTCGTCATGCCTCTGCGGTTGGAAGACGTGCCCGCACAAGGGACATTCCCGCGAGGCTCGGGGAATCTCCGCATCGCACTCGGGGCAGCTCTTCGTCGGCGCCTGATCGTCGGTCTCGAAACCGTCGAGATCGACTTCCTGCTCGAGGCTGCCGTGTTTGAGCGAGGCGGTGCCAAAGTCGAGGACGATGCAGTCGGTCTTGATCAGGCCGGGGTATTCGGTCGGATCGACGACGCGCAGCCCACGTCCGACCATCTGGATCAGCGTCGACTTGTACGAACTCGGGCGCAGCAGGACGATGCACGACGTCGGCGTATAGTCGTAACCCTCGGTCAACACCGCGACATTGACGAGGACGGTGACATCCCCGTTTTCGAAGGCGTCGAGGGTGGCCTTGCGCTCGCCATCCGACATCTCGCCGTGTACCACAGCGGAAGCGACGCCACCGACGATGAAGGCATTACGAACGGCCACGGCGTGTCCCACCGTGGCGGCAAAGGTGATTGTCTTTCGACCGGCCGCCTTCTCCTTCCAGTGCCGCACGACGGCGTCGTTCACCGGCGCGTGGTTCATGATCGAGGCGACGGCGTTCATGTCGTAGTCCTCGGCGAGCTTCTTCACCCCGTCCAGGGCGTCGCGCGTGCCGACGTCGATGACGAAGGTACGCGGGGGTACCAGGTGGCCGGAGCGAATCAGTTCCCCGATCCGGATCTGGTCGGCGACGTTCGAGAACACTTCGCGCAGGCCTTTGCCGTCTCCCCGGTTCGGAGTCGCCGTGACGCCGTAGATCAGAGCCCTCGGGTTGCGGGCGAGTGTCGTGTCGATCACCTGGCGGTAGGTCGGCGCCGCGCAGTGATGCGCCTCGTCGATTACCAGCAGGTCCAAGGTCGGCAACCGATCCAGGTTGCGCACCAGTGTCTGGACCATCGCAAAGGTCGCTTGGCCGGCCCAGGATTTCTGGCGAGAATCGAACACCGACGTCGAGATACCCGGATTCATGCGCGAGAACTTGCTCTGGTTCTGCGTGGTGAGTTCGTCGCGGTGGGCCAGCACGCAGGCCTTGGCGTCGGGATGGGTGAGAAACTCTCCGGCAGTGCCGGAAAGGCAGATCGTCTTGCCGCTACCGGTTGGAGCCACCCCGAGCGTGTTGCCGTGGGTGCGCAAGGCTTCGATGGAACGAGTGACGAACTCGCGTTGGCGTGGTCGGAGCATCATGGCCGTGCCTCCTTACTGTGCCCACGGAGGAGGAGACGGGAGGCGGGAGGCCGCAGCTGGCGTGGATGCGACGGGTGCCGCAGGCGCTGCCGGCATCGCGCTGCCAAAGCCCTTCGGCCGCACCGCTGCGCGTGGGGTCGCTCCCATCAGCCGGGCGTAGTCCTTGTGATCCGGCGTGACAGCCGACTTGACGACGCTCTTGTCCTGACCGTGCTGGTCCTTCTCCCAATCGACTTTCGCCAGGAACTCGATGCCATCGAGTTCGGCGAAACCGCTAATTCGCCGGGCGGTCTGTGCCGCAGGACTGCTGTCGTCCGGGTGGATGCCTCTTGCCGAGTTCAGGATCGCCTTCATGAAGCTGCGGCCCATGTTCGCCCACTCCGGCCCTTTGGGGCTGGAGAGGCCGATCAGCGACCACATCTTGCGCCGAGCAAATTCGCCTTCCAGGACGACGAATTCGCAGTTGAGATACACCGATCCGGTTTGCGCGTTGCGCGTGGCATAGCCGCCGGTCCAGCCCTGGCTCGGATCATCGAAGCCGCCCGGGCGTACGGTCATCCGAACGCGGACGAAGGAGCCCTTCGGAATAAGGTCGAAGGAGGATGGGTCGGCAGCCGAGTTGAAATCGAAGTAGGTCATGGTCAGGACTCCTGAATCGGAAGGGAGGGGGCGAGGCGGCGAGCGAAGTCGAGTCGCTCGGGTGCGGGTTGGCTGGGGCCGGCGATCTTGGCCATCAGGCGGCCAAGGTGAGGTTCTTCGACGGCATCGAGTCGTCCGGAGCGATCCTTGGCGGGATAGCCCCAGGCATTCAGCGTGTGGCAGATGAAAGCGCGGTAGCTGGTGCCGTCATCGGCTTTCAGTTCGGCGAGGGTGATCACCTCATCGACGATGCCGGGCAGTTCGAGGCCAGTCTTGGAGCCGTCGATCTGCAGCGAGAAGACGCGGCGATTGAAGTCATCGAGCTTCTCGTCGAGGATGCCGACGAACCAGACGTTCTTGCCGCGCGTGTGCTGGAGATGGGTGAGCCAGGCGATCATTTCCTGGCCCATCAGGCCGTAGGCGCCGCGGGTGTCGGGCTTGCCGGTCTTCTCGGAGAAGGCCTGCGGCTGCCCTTTGCACCATTGCAGGCAGAGCCGCCCGGCGACGGTGATCGAGTCGACGAAGAGGGTGTCGTACCGGTCGAGCACCGATGGCCGGATCGCCGAAGCGCGCATACCGCATCGAAGTGCGCTTGGCTGAACGGCTGGTCGTCGCGCAGCGCCGGGTTCGGCCCGCCGATGAACACCGCGAAGTCGCGGCATTCCTGCCAGGTGCGTGGGCGCAGCGTGTCACCCGCCCAGCCCTCGACCGCCAGGTCGCCGGCCTCGAGATCGAAGAACAGGGTGGCCGTGGGTTGGAGTGTCCACAGTTGCGAGGTCTTGCCGATGCCGCTCTTGCCGACGAGGACGCCCTTGACGCCGCGGCGCTCGGCCAGGCGCTGGTCAGCCGTGATGATGGGGAGTGTCATGTCAAGCCTCCCGACCGAAGATCGCGCCGACCGTATCGCTGTCGACGGCGCCACGAATTCGAGCTTGATCGCGCAGGCGTTTGAGGGCCAAAGCCTGTTGGCGGGCTGCCGTGATCTTGTTGTCGAGATCCTGGAGAGCGAAGTCCAGGTCATTGACGCTGGCTTCCTCCAGGGGCAGAGCGTCGATGGCGGGATGGCCTCCCTGACCCGGTACGCGAAGCGAGTCCGGCAGGTCAGCGAACAGCATGGACTTCTGGCGAAGCGATTCGAGAAGCTGGTTCAGCATGATGCGTTCTCCTTGAGCAGGGCGAGACGGAATGCCGGCTTGCCGGTCTTGAGGGTGCGTGCCGGAACGAAGGCGTTTCTCAGCGACTCGGGCCAGGCGTTGAACTTGGTTTCGGAGACGCGGTAGCTGATCTCCAGGTACTGGGTCGGGTCATCGCCGCTGGCAACGATGCGGCGCGCGATGTCGGCGAGCTTGGGCTGGTCCCAGTCGACGCGCTTCGGCAGGTCAGCCGTCACCCGCACGGTGCCGTCGTCGAAGTGGACGACGCCGGTGTCCTTGCCGGCGGCCAGTCGCAACTGCCGGGCGCGGTCGGCATACTTGAGATCCACCGCCCGGTCGATGTGCTCGACGACGGCCTTGACTGCGGCCAGTAGATCGCCCGCATCGAGCTGGAGGCGATGCAGGGCCTCGCCCGGCTGTTGCGCCAGCTCGGCGACGGGAGTCGCCAGGGTCTCGTGGAGGATGGAGGCAGTCATTCCCGGCCTCCCGGTGCGACGCGCTCGCTGGTACTCCGGTACCGGCTGCGCTGCTCCAGGTCCAGAATGCCGCCGGGGCCCTGGAGCGGATAGGCGACGCGGCGCGAGAACTTGACGAAGACCGGTCCGACGCCTTCGCCGCGCCAGCGTTGAAGCGTCTTCGGCGAGAGGCCCCAGCGACGGGCGAGTTCGCCCTCGTTGAGGTAGTGCTGCTCCGTCGCAGCCAGCGGGGCGGGTTGGAGGGCCGCCTGGGGAGTTCCGGTTCTCGCGGCCGACACAGCCGACGCGACAGACGGCGGCGGTACCGATGCGGGCCCTGGATTACGCGGTGCCTGGGGCGACCGCCGGTCTCGTGGGTGGGCTTCCATGATGATGACTCCTGTGTGTTGAGGCAGGGTCATCATCGGTATCGCGGAAAAGAAAAGAAATACGAGAGCTGCGCTCTCTGTACGCTCAGCTGCAGGTCAGGCGGGGTTGAACAGGCGCTCATCGGCTCTGTTCCAGGCTCTTCTCGTGCGCGGCGATCCACGCGGCGACCGTCCGCGGCTCGAAGAACTCGAGGTCCTGTCGCGCCAGCCACTGGGACAGCCGCAGTCCGGCTTTCGCGTGACTCAGTTGCTGCAGGACGCGGTCTCGGTCCCACTCGGCCAATACCGCCTCCCGGGACGCATTGCGGCGGCGCAGGCTTCGTGCGGCCATATGCCGGGCGTGCTCGGTTCTCTGCCGGGCCTCGTCCGCGCGCCGCGTGGCCCTTGGGGGATCCTGGGCGATTGGAACCTCGGTACTGGTCTGGGTCTTCACGGACTTGAGGCGCCCCTCGAACAGCGCCTGCAGGTGCCTGACTTCGAGCAGACGCTCGGCGCGACCCACGGCCTCGATCGCCGAGAGGGCCGCTTGTCCCGCCAGGATGAAATCGTAGGGCTGCAGCGTCTTGGGCCTCCGTCGGACGTATTCAAGCGTCTGGAAGTCGTACTGGTAATGCAGTCGATGGACCGCATCGCCCACTTGGCACAAGGCGAGGGTGGCGAGGCACTCGCAGAGATCCGGGGCAGCGGCCCCTTCGCCGAAGACCTGCGGCCAACCGCCGATGGCCGCCTCCAAAGCGTCGAGCTCGCTGGTGTTCTCCGGTTTCGGGAAATCGAGTTCGTCGATTCGGTCGAGGTTGATTCCCAGGATGCCACCAAACGCGCCGACCTCCAGGAACTCCTCCAAGCCCGCCGCGGCGAGCCGGCACATCTCGGTTTGCCGGGCCTGCGCAAAGTACTCCGCGATGAGGTCGTGGATATGGTTGGCAAGATCATGGATCTGGTCGCTGCTGCGTCCACTCAAGATCCGGCGAGCACGCCACACCACGCTGCTTAGCTCGGGAAAGGGCCAGTAGGGCACTTCGCCCGTCAGCGGATCAAAATGTTTGAACTTCCGGCAAGTACGCATGATCGGTCTCCCAAGGTTTGCTTCGATCCACGAATCCAGTTGGAGTCGATGGTCATGGAAGTGCCGCGGAAGATTCAATGCCGACGCGGGGTGTCTTTGTTCACACGCTGTGAGTATTTCTTCCGGCGTGTGTACGTTTGCTCACAGGCGTGAACAAATCTTCACAGCTCCGGATGCCGGTCGGTCTGGACGTGGGGCGGAGCCACCGGATGCGGCCGGTCAAGCGCTTCTCGGTTCGCAATGGCTGGCGGCAAACGCCAGCGAGTTCCTGGCGGTCGTCGTCGAAAGCCGTAAGGCGGCACGATGGCGACCGAGGCCGTTTTGCGTCTGGATGCCGATGACTTCTGCGCTTGGGTGCGCGGGAATGCGAACTACGAGTGGCTGGAGTCGATAGCCGGGGAAGAGCGGACTTGTGCGTCTTTTGTCAGCTGGGCCATCCCGCTCGCGTTGCGGGCGCTAGGCATCGTGGCGGGCAAGCAACCGGCGTCGCTGATGTTGAAGGACTTGCTGGTGCCGTTTCCGGTGGAGTGATCGGGGCCGTGACTGCGGTTTGGGATAGGCGCCAGCGGTGACCCCGTGCCCTGCCGTATTCCGGGAGGCTGGTTCTCGCTAAAATGGGGGCATGTCGAAGCAGATTCCTCCCTCAAGCCCTGAAATCAACCGACTCCGAGCCGCGGCAGCCCTGATTCCCATCATCGAGTCTGGCTTGGCCGACTCACGACTCTCCATTGAGCGAGCGGCGCTCATGGCCTCGTTCTGCGAATGGACAACCGAGAACTTACCGGACGATCCGGACTTGGAGAAATTGGCGCAGACCGTGCATGATGGCCTGAAGCGCGTCAAGATCGCGTTGTCCGCCGTCGCATGACAGACCAGATCGATGCCATCTCCTGCCCGAAAGCGTGGACGCCGTGGCCGACTTGGGGCAGCCGAATGAGATTGCCCAGGTGTTCAGTGTGGTGTTGGGTAGGTTCCACAAGTGCCTCTACCGGGAGCCCGCGTGAGCGCTGGCGGGCTGAGGGGCACCGTGTAGTCGGGCGGGCCCGGAACCTGATCTTGACAGTCGTGGCGCACCAGTGGGACGGACGGGGAGAGATGCCGAGCGGCGGCAACCGGCCAAGAAGAGACGGTGAAGAAGCCTGCCGAAAGCAGTCATTGGAACAGTCTGGGAGTATGCTTTTGCCCGAGCTTGCGAGATGCCGCTATACACGACTTCTGATGCTTTGTGCAATCAACAAGCATGCGGCGCAAAGCTCGCGCCCAAGTGGCTTTCGGCGCGCCAAACCGCGCAAAGTCAGGGCGCAGGCGCCTGAGTTATGGCGCAACCCTGCCTTCTGATAACAGAGTTAGCGATCGCAAGAATGGATATCGAAGAGCTAAAATACCTAATTCTATCCAACGATCCACGTGATTTTGTTGAGCAGCACGTGATCGGCAGGCCATGTGCACATATTACACCAGATCAAATCGCGCGTATTCAGCACAACATAACACGGGCGACCGGTGTGACCATAGAAACTGCCGAGATTCAGATTGTGGGGTCTGCGAAGTTGGGGTTCGGTCTTTTTGAGAAAAAGAGACAAGAACAACCCACGTTGCCGGCGTTTCGTCGATTTGGAGGTGACTCCGACATTGACATTGCTTTTACCTCGCCAGCATTATTCGATGCTATTTGGGGTGAGCTAGCAGCGTATGCGCACGGAAAGCCATGGATGCCACACCGGATGAATAAGCTCGGTGACTACTTTGTGTATGGATGGATTAGGCCAGATCATATTCCGAGAGAAGCGCGCCTAAGAACATATGATGGTTGGCGAGACGAAATTCGACAGCTAACAGCCTCACGACACTTTGATCGCAGAAAGCTGAGTGGTGCGCTTTATCGTAATGTGGAATTTCTTATCAAGTACCAAGCACGCAGCATAGCTAACTGCAGAGCAAATTTGGAGTCACCATGAAAACAGCGCCAACCAATAAGAAAGTGAGAGAACTGATCACTCTTATAAAAGAGGGCAAGCTAATACCAAGACCAGAGTTTCAGCGGAGGCTTGTCTGGTCACGAGATGACAAAAATCATTTTCTTGATAGCGTCTTGAAAGGTTATCCGTTCCCGGAGATATATTTTGCTGATGGAGATGTGAATCTTGACACCGGAGCGGGGACACAGCTGTTAGTCGATGGCCTGCAAAGGGTCAGTACGCTTATTCAATATTTCGATGGCGACCCGGATCTTAAGCTCACCGTTGCGGAAGGCTACAAGGAATTAGGCGAAGACCAAAAGAAGGCGTTTCTTCAGTATGACGTGGCCGTTCGCGATCTTGGCACACTGTCGAAAGACGAGGTGGTCGAAGTATTCCGGAGGCTAAATGCAACTAAATACTCGCTTCTAGATATTGAAGTGAATAATGCCGTCTATGCTGGACAATTCAAGCTGTTTTGCGAAACTTTTGCCCAGTATCAATTTTTTGAAGAACATAGAGTGTTTAATGCCCGTGACTATAAGCGCATGGGTGATCTTCGCTTTTCCGTTTCGATTGTTACAACAATGCTGCAAGGCTACTTCAATCGCGACGATGCCTTTGAAGAATTGTTAAGCCGCTACAATGACGATTTTTCGGAATCGGCATCGATTAAGAATAGAATCGACAAAGTGGTCGACTATATAGATGAATGTAATTTTGATCCAAAGTCTAGGGCTTGGAAGAAAGCCGATCTTTTCACGCTATTCGTGGAGCTTGATCGTGCAATGCAAGATGACGCTTTCGACGTTCAACCTCACGAGGTTGTGGAGTCGCTTGACGCCTTCTATCGGCGCGTCGAAAACGTAGGTTTGGGCGACTATACTATTCACGGCATCTATTACAAAGCAGCGCTTCAAGCTTCGAACGATAGAATAAATAGGGTTCGTCGTGGCGTTATTATTGACTTGTTGCTACACCGACTTGATCAACAACGGATTTTGGAGGAGCTTCAACGCCAAGGCCTATAAATGCTAACAATCTGCTGTACAACGACGCCAAAATCTTCGCTGCGCCGCGAGTTTGCCGCCGGGGAGCTGTGCTTTGATGCTGCGAAAAAGAAGGCCACTTCGACCGGCCTCTTTCCCGGCAGCAGTGCGTCGCCTTTGGGTCGGTGGCAGCCGGTGGCCCAAAAAACTGTGAACGACTGCTTCCAGTTTGATCCGGCCGGTGATGCTCGGCCTCGGCGGTTTCCCATTGAGCTGGCCGTTCCAGGACCACAAGCGGCCACTGAGCTTTCGTGGCTTGCTGTCGGCAACCGAACCCAAAGGCGACCTTCAAGATTCGAGAAGCAGACCGTCAATGTTTGAATTAACCGGCTGGCCGATAAAGCTGCGGCAGCCTGTGCTGAAAGATGGGTAGATTTTTCAACGCGCCAAAATTAACTCCTCCAGCCGATTCAGCGATACCTGGTCAAGCAGCAATACTCCTAGTTTCTTCGCAAGGAGAGAGCCGCTTGGCGTGTAACTCGACAGCGATACTGCGACTGCGACATCGGCTTCATAGAACGATTTGCCGGCATAAACTTCTTGAATCGCAGCATTCCCTACGGGCGCGCGATGATTTTTACACTGAATCGCAACCGATACGCCATTCTTCTTTGCCAGAATATCTACGCCTTGGTCGCCCGTCGGCGGAGTCAGCCTCGCTGACCAACCCGATTTCTGGAGTACGAGCAGACATGCATGTTCGAACGCAACCCCGTCCGCCGGTTCAACATCGAGTAAGGCTGTTGCGGGTGCGATTTGCTCGTTTATGTGCTCGGCGACTGCTGATCTCCAGTTGACATTAAGCTCGGCTTCTTTGGTGGCCACCTCCAGACTTCTTACAGCTTGATCAACGGTGGGATTTCGCTGGATAAAGCGGATGATTTCTTTGATCCACTTCTCATTGTCGACGTTACCATAGTCGCCTAGAAACTCAGTTTGTCGACGCTTGATCGATAGTACTTCTCGATACTTGGCTATCGCATCATCGATTTCTGAGAGTCTGGCAATGAAAAACTGAGTGTCAAGAGGAGCAATACTTGCCTTGTCAGGTAATGCGTCCAAACGTGCAGCCAAGTTAGATATTCTTTCGTCTTGACTTTCGTAGCCACACGGTCTGCCCGTGTAATTCTTCCAAGCGCGAATAGATGTGGTCAACTCCGACCGCGACCTTTCAAGTCTGGCTTGTTTGGTGCTCGCAAGATGGCTGTGTTGCTCTTGGAGAATATCGACGATTATCTGCTGGAAGTCTGTCATGGGTGAAGAACCTGACGGAGCAAAAGCTAACTAGCGCTGCACTGATTATTGCACAGCGCCCAGAGAGGGAGGCGAACGGGCTGGCGGGCCAGCTTCGACCGGTTTGACGGTGAGCGAGAAATATTCATACATGGTCTCTATAGCGTGCTGAGCATCTTCTTCTAGCACAGATTTGGGATGCATTTTCCGGACACGAGAACGCGTGCTCATATTTTGTGAATGGGCATCATGCTTGCGATGAGCAAACGGGTTCCGAATCTGTCGAAGATCGTCAGTTGCAGCGAGTAATTTAACAGGAAATAGTCCTGCCTTTCTGGCAGTCTCGGTTGCCTTGGCAAGTGTCTCGCGGGGCCCAATAATGGCTAGAGCTTCGAGTTCCTCGACTAGAGTTTGCTCAATGAATGCGGTAGCTGTTAGCAGGACAGCTATGTAGTTCCCATTGACGTAGCAAACCCGCGCTTCCTCAAGGAGATTTAACAATTCAAGACGACAAGAAATGATTTATGACTGCTGCTTAAACCGTGAAAGCCACACGAGTTTGTTCGCTCGCTCGCTTCGACTCTCCGCGTCGCTGTGTACGAGCGCGACTAACGACCGGTCTATTAAAACGTCAGTGGCCTCAATCAGCGGAACCGCCTAGCTTTGTTATCAGGAGCCGGTTTGCTGCATAACTCCGGCACCGGCTCCTTAAGTCGTTATCCCTGAAACCGACTCTTCCAAATATCTCACGCTGTATGTTTAGTACTCTTGAAATACAAAAAGCGCGAAAAACAGCACTTCGCAAAGTAGGCGAATAGGATACACTCAGATCACTTCAATGACTACTTTGGTCAAACTTCTTCAGCGTCCGTTCCTGACCGGATGCCGACGGACCCCATCGCGCACACACCGGCCGCTCCTGCTTCAAAGCTGCCGATCGCGCAAGAGTAGCACTCCTGAGTAACGAACGGCGGCTTTCGCCTTGTCGGTGGTTGCGATGAATGGCCGCTTTCAGACGCCCCCACCGGCGGCTATGGGTCGGAAGCGGACCCACACGCTGAAGAACTTGCTGCTGCCGTTTCGAATGAAGTGATCGGGGCAGACGATCCGACGCCGACTAGCAATTAGCAAAACGGGAAACACGCTTCGCTTCATCGCTTGTCCCGCGCGGAGAGTGGACAAGGCGTTGCAGACGCCCAAGCGTCGCCAGCATCTCCGCGATGTAGTGCGCCTGGTGACGATACTGATTAGCCTCTCTGTCGACTTCGATCACAAGTCCACCAGCCGATCCGACATGCTCGGCTCCCTTCAGCTGACGACCTTCCGGTTCCGGATCCCCGCCCTCGTTGCCAATAGCCGGAAACCCGATCGGCCTACCCATTGCCCACGGAGCCCATCGTGCCGGAGATGCCGAGGAAGATTCAATGCCGACGCGGGGTCTGTTTGTTCACGCGCCGTGAGTATTTCTTCCGACGTGTGTACGTTTGCTCACAGGTGTGAACAAAGACTCACACGGCGTGAGTGTTTGCTCCGGAGAAATCGGGGATACTTGCGTCAAGCAGTCCTGGAGAGCGCCCATGTTCCAAGTCGCGATCATCGAAGACGATCCGCCCACCAGCCATCAACTCAAGCAATGGATCCTCTCGGCCAAGCCGGGAATCACCGTCGAGCAGTGGTTCTCCCGCGACGACGCCGAAGCGGCCATAGCTCGCGAGGACTACGACCTGGTGGTGCTCGATATCGAACTCGGTCGCGAGCGCCACGCCGGCGTCGCGATCATCAACGCCATCAACAAGAGCGCCCGCGGCACGCCGGTGCTGGTCGTCTCGGCGATGCCGGCGACGATCTACCGCAGCATCATGAAGGCGCTCGATGCCTGGGATTACCTGCAGAAAACCACCTTCTCCGAGGCCGACTTCACCGACACCTTCCTGGAGATCCTGCGCACCGCGGGTGATCGCAGTCCCGGCAAACCCTGCCTGCCAGTCGGCGAAGAACTTTCCCTCGACCCGCTGCGCCAGGGTGCCCCCCGGTGGCGCGGCCAGCGGGTCAATCTGCCGCTCACCGCACAACGCATCCTCGCCACCCTCTACGAGAAGCGCGGCCAGGTGGTCTCCTACGACGAACTCTTCCAGGTCGTCAAGAGCGGTCGCAACCGGGACAACATCCGCAAGCACATCAGCACCATTCGTGACGCCTTCCGCGAACTCGATGAAGCCTTCGACGGCATCGAGAACATCCCCATGCGCGGCTTCCGCTGGTCGGATCGGTCGGCCCGCCACCAATGAAAGCCGCGCTGGCCTGGCTGGCGTCCTTCCGCCTGCGCATCGTCTTCCGCACGTCGTTCCTGTTCCTCGCCCTGGCCGTAGTGGCAATGGCCGTCACCGTCCTGCAGGAGGAGAAGCAGCGCAGTTACGACCACTATCAGGAAAGCTTCGCCAAGACCAAGGAACAGATCGTTGCCCGCCTGCGTCACCCGTCGGGGCAACTCGCGCTGCTCAACCCGCCCCGCGCTGGCGGGGTGACGCCTTTGCGGCCGATGATCCTGCCCTTCTCCAGTCTCGATTTCGATCACCTGTACGACGTTCGCCACGCCGTGGAAATGGCGGGCTGCCTGGTCCACTACCGGAACCACGGCAGCCTGTGCGTCGCCATCGGCCACAGTCTCTGGTCGGCCGGCTTCGTCTATCTGGCCGGCACCTTCGCCAGCGGAACGCTGGTCGCCCACCACATCAGCGACGTGACCCTCGACGACACTCACCGCGTGCAAGTGGAGGTGAGCCTGCAGGGCAAGACCTACCGCTTGCTGGCGCCTTTCGAACGCCTGGCTGGCGAAGACCGTCTGGAGGGCCGTGTGACCGCCTACCAGGAAGTGGACGACCCCGAAAACCCCGAGGCCTTCCAGGACCCCGCCCCGACGCCGGTGAAGGACTTCCGCGGCTGGCTATGGCAGGAAACCCTGTGCCTGGAGGCCCACCAGCCGAACTGCACGAAGAAATCCTTTTTCTCGCTCCGCCTGTCCCTCAACGCGCTTCGCGACGCCCTGGCCGAAGGCAGGAAAATCCAGTGGCCACCCCCCGATCTCGACCAGTTCCTGGTTCGCGTCCAGGTGCTGCCGCCCGGCAATGGCCCGGCCCTGTTCGACAGCAACGAGGAAGGCGCCATCCCGCCCTTTTCCCTCAACGACCTGGGCGCGCTCCTCCTTCCCGGCGAAACACTAACCCTTCGCAAGAAGGACGAGGGCCCCAGGAGCGACTGGGTGCGGCGCGGCGAGGAGGAGGCGCCGACACCAACGTCGCCGCGACTCACCCGCCTGATTCACTGGCTGCCGGTGCATGGCTACGACGCCCCGCTCGAACTCGTCGACGAAGTGGTGACCCCGCTGGGCAGTTTCCAGGTTCTGCTCAGGGGCGACATCGGCAGCGTCAATCAGACCCTGGGCGCCGTCGCCGGCCGCGTCTCCTGGTTCGTCGGCGCGATGCTGCTGGCCATCGGGTGCGCGTGGCTGGTCATTGAACTGGGGATCATCCATCCCATTGGCCGCCTCACCGAACGCGCCAAAGCCTTGTCCCGGACCGTACAGGCCGCCGACGGCCTGCGGATCGTTCGCCGCAGCAGCGGGCTATCCTGGATCGTGGAGACCTTGAGCCAACGGCAAATCTTCCGCCACCTGGTTCAGCGCATTCGATCCGGCGAGGCCGCCCGCAGCGCGCCCGGTGGCACGCTGGAGCATTTCGACCTGGCCGACCTGCGCGGCCGCGACGAGTTGGGCATCCTGGCCAACTGCCTCGATGATCTCCTGCAGCGGGTGAAGGAGGACGCCGTGCGGGAAAGGATCCGGGCCGAACAGGAGAAGGAACTGTGGCACGCCGTCGGTCACGAGATCATGTCGCCGCTGCAATCCCTGCTGGTGCTGTCGCCGCCGACCTGAAAGTGGTCTGAACCTGACGATTTGAATCTGGTGAAGAAGCGCCCTGTTGCCGTGCATCTTCTTCCTGCTTTTCTTATCGCCGCTGTCGCTTCTTCCGCTCCCTCCGTCTTCTTCGGTTTTCTTCGTTATTGCTTGGCAACGCCGCACCATAGCCGGGATGAATTCCTGTCGCGAGGTTCGGGATGGGTCGAGAAGCGGAGCGTAAGTGCCTGAATTGCGGTAAGTCGTTCAAACCGGACGCGCGGAACGTGCGGCACCAGCAGTATTGCTCGGCCACCTTGTGCCAAGGGGCGAGCAAGCGGGCCAGCCAGGCGCGTTGGCTGGCCAAAGCCGAGAATCGGGGCTATTTCATGGGCGCGCAAGCCGTCGCCCGGGTACAGGTGTGGCGTGCGGCACACCCGGGCTACAGCCGGCGAGGGCCGACGGGGGAGCAACCCGCCCCCGAGCTCTGAAGCGTTACAAGAAGTCTTGCCGGCCCAACCCTCTGAATCCTCGATGATTTCTTGTAACGCCCCGGAACCCGTCACAGCACCGTTACAAGATGTCTTGAGCCGGCAACCGACTGTAATCATTGGGCTTATTGCCCATTTGTGGGATAGCCCGTTGCAAGAGGACATCGCGGCGATCCTCCATCGTCTGCTACAACTAGGCGAGGATATCGAAGGAGGACGCCATGAACATTCGCAAACGCTTGCTGGTTCCGGAACGTCGGCGGGAGTTGCCGGCACATTTCAGCTGGCTCGACCACCGGCTGGTGCAGGAGCATCACATCGAGCGGGCTGAGGTCAGCGCCTGGGCGCTGTATCTCTTCCTGGTCACTGTCGGTGATGCCGACGGCCTGAGCTACTACTCGGACGCCGCACTGGCGCGACGGCTGGGCCTGGATCTTTCGCGTCTGGTGCGCGCGCGCAAGGCGCTGCTTGGGACTCGACCTGATCGCGTTTGAGCCGCCGCTGGTTCAGGTCCTGAGCCTGGAAACGCCGGTGCCGATCGCTGACCGCTTCGCGCATCTGCGGGCGGTACTGCAGGGATCGACGGGAGCGCAGCCATGATCGATTACGCCACCTGGTGTGCCATCCGCGACGGTGCGGCCCGTCATCTCACCCCCGCGCAACTGGCCCGAGGAACTGGGTCTCGATATCAAGACTGTCCCGGCGCTGGATCGACCGGCCGTATGCCCCTCGGCAAACCGCCAGACGTGCAAGTCAGCTCGATCCGTTCAAGGGCCGCATCGTGCGCTGGCTGGAAGCGCACCCCTTATCCGCCCAGCAGGTCTTTCAGCGCTTGGGCGAGGAAGGGTTCGCCGGCGGGATCAGCATCGTCAAGGGACTACGTGCGCCTGGTTCGCCCCGCGTCCACGCGAAGCGTTTCTGACGCTCTCCTTCGCCCCCGGCGAATGTGCACAAGCCGATTGGGGGCGAGTTCGGCACCTTGGCAGTGGGTTCGGCCCAGCGTCGCCTGTCGTTCTTTGTCATGGTCCTCGCCTATAGCCGACAGTTGTACGTCGAGTTCAGCCTGGCGCAGACGATGGAGTTCTTCCTCGGGGCGCAGATCAATGCCTTCAACGCCTTTGGCGGTGTCCCCGAAGAAAGTGATGATCGACAACCTGCGCTGCGGGGTTGTGCAGCACCGGCGCGGCGAGCCGCCGGTGTTCAACCCGCGCTATCTGGATTTCGCCCGCCACTACGGCTTCGAGATCGTTGCCTGCAATGTTTGCCGAGGCAATGAGAAGGGGCGTGCCGAACGCGGCGTGGGGGTACGTCAAGCATAATTTCCTGCAAGGCCGCGAACTGCCCGAGTTCGCGGCGCTCAACTCGGGCGGCGGCGCTGTGGCTGGAGACGGTGGCGAATGTGCGCGTGCATGGGGGAGACGCATCGCCGTCCGGTCGATCTGTGGACCGAGGAACGCGCCTTCCTGCAGGCGGTGAATCCGCGTCCCCTTTGATGTCGGAAGGGTGATGACGGCGCGCGCCGATCGCCAGTTCCGGGTGACCTTCGAGGGCAATCGTTATTCGGTGCCGGGCGCGCTTTGCCGGTTGTCCCGTGGTGCTCAAGGCGTATCCGGATCGACTCTGCGTTTATCGCGAGGAGCAGTTGATCGCACGGCATGCCCGCTGCTTCGATCGCCATCAGGGAGCAGGCGGACCCGGATCATGCCAAGCCCCTGCTTGCGCAGCGCCGACATGCGCGGGCGCAACACGCGCTGACGCGCTTTCTGGCGCTATCCGCCGAAGCCAGGGCGTATCACGCCGGTTTGCTCGAACGGCGGGCTCATGCCGACGCGCACGTGCAGAAGATTCTGGCGCTGCTCGAGATCCACGGGGAAGCACCGGTGCTGCGGGCAATCGCCGATGCGCTGGCTTTCCAGGCGTTTAGCAGCGAGTACATCGCGCACCTGGTCGAGGCTCGCCAGCGCCAGTTGCCGGAAGCGAGCCCACTGCACTTGACACGCCGGCAGGACTTGCTGGACCTTGAATTGCCACCGCCCGACTTGTCGCGCTATCCGGTCCCGCCGCTCGATGGAAGTCCCTCATGAAATCCGAGATCCTGCTGGAGCAGGGCCTGGCGCGCCTGCAGTTGCCGTTCTTCGCCAAACATCATGCCGCGATCAGTAGCGAGGCGGCGCAGGCAGCCTGGAGCCATGCCCGCTTTCTGGAAACGTTGGTCGTCGGGGAAGTCGCTCGTCGCGATGAGGCGCTGATCCAGCGCCGGGTGAAGGCGGCTCGCTTGCCGGGGATCAAGACGCTCGATCAGTTCGACTGGAGTTTCCCGCACAAGATCAACCGCGCCCAGATTCAGCACCTCTTTCGCTTGGGCTTCCTGAAGGAACACACCAATGTGATCCTGCTCGGCGGCGTCGGTGTCGGCAAAACGCATCTGGCAACCGCCCTGGCGCACACGGCGTGCCTGCATGGCCAGACGACGCTGTTTACCAGCGCGGTCGATATCGTCAATTCGCTGGCCGCCGTTCAACTCGCGGGGGGCATCAAGCGCGAGATGGCGCGGCTCGCGAAGCCTTCTCTCCTCGTCATCGACGAACTGGGCTACCTGCCAATCGACAAGTTCGGTGCCGATGCGCTCTTTCAGGTGATCAGTCAACGCTATGAGCGAGGCTCCATGGTCTTGACTACGAATCGAGCCTTCAAGTCCTGGCCGGAGATCTTCAATAACGACAGCTCGCTGACCTCCGCTCCTCCTCGATCGCCTCCTCCATCACGCCGAAACCGTCGTCATCGAGGGGCCGAGCTATCGGATGCGTGAGCCGCTCGAACACTGAAACCCGCCAGCTGCCCGGCTTGCGGTCTCCAGGCATCCGGGCATCAAGGCTCCCAGGCCTCCAGGCATCCGGGCATCAAGGCTCCCAGGCCTCCGTGTAGCCCGCCCACCCGGATGTCTCCTCCCGCGTCGTCACCAGTTCGCCCTAATCACCCCCCCTCCACCAATACAACCGCAGCCGCTTTCGTATCGTCAGTTTCGCACCACTTTCACGCCGGCGGCGACAGGTGCTGCATGGCGACCCGGAAGACCCCAGTCATCGCTACATCA
Source organism: Candidatus Accumulibacter necessarius (assembly GCF_036625085.1). Classification (NCBI taxonomy): domain Bacteria; kingdom Pseudomonadati; phylum Pseudomonadota; class Betaproteobacteria; genus Candidatus Accumulibacter; species Candidatus Accumulibacter necessarius. Next base: position 644,314 of record NZ_JAZKUM010000002.1, read on the forward strand.
GCCGCATGCAGCAGGCCGTGCGTGTCCTCTACGGCAGCGCCAGCCCGAGCGAGGCCTTCCAGTCGACGGCCGTTTCAGGTGCAGGCCATCGATCTCGCCGAGTTCCTGCCGAATGTCGCCGAGCACGCCGGGATTGCCGACGTACGCTGCGCCCTGGTCGATGGCCCGGTGCCGGTGCACGCCGACGAGTATCCCCTGGAGGACGTCTTCTCCCATGTGCTGAAGAACGCCGATCGCTATCGCCGCCCGGGGACGCCGATCACCCTCGTCCTGGAGACCACCGAAAGGACCGCGACCATCACCCTTCGAGCGCGTGCTGTCGCTGCTGATCGTTCCCAAGTTCTATCCGCGCTGGGCGCTCGATGGGGAAGAGGGCGAGGATGACACCTACGACCGGTTCATCGGGGGCGGGCGGTAGGTGGTGGGGAAGTGGCATAGGTTAACCCCCATTCCCGGAATGGCGAGTGCCGACTGAATTGCCTGTGTGGGATCATTTATCTTGCTGATTGTGCCCCTCAATTGCCAGAACAAGGTTTACCTCCCCCAGTCGATCGTCAAACTTTTGAAGAACACCATTCTGGCTTCCGCCCCCACTGAATCATTTCGCGTATGAGATATAGGGAGGATGTCCGGCTTGACTTGCAGTTTTCCCTTAACCACGAAAAGCGCTTTTCAAGACTTAAGATCCACTCAAACTGACTGAAGGTATCCGAAGGATAGCCGTATAGTGCATGCTTGCCGTTCCATTCGTACGAGATAAAGTATTCAGGAAAAAGCTCTTATGTCTGGCATGAGGACCTCCTCCTTTAGCCACCACGCTCGCGTTCAGGGGGCCGGCTCGGGCTCTATGAGGTAGCTCCCTTGGAAGGGTGGTTATCCGTTGACTATAGCGTCGACGAGCTGTCGATATACGCCCGCCGGTAGATTCGATTCCGTGAAATAGGTGCTCTGTGGATTGTTTAGTGTGAAGACCTTGTTGTTTAAGCGGTCCTGGAGTTCTGGGATAGCTGCTAGCCAGAGCCGAACGTTGCGAGTTACGATGAAAAGCGCGCCACGCTCGATGCCAGAGCGAACCAATGAAAACGTATATGTCTGGGATGGGAGCCCTGATGCACCCATGGAGAACCGTCGGGATCGGTATGGGAAAAACTCAATGGAGCAGATCCTATTGGCGAGCAGTGGTCCCGAGCCTACATCGTTGGCTAATTGTCGCAGACGAGGTGTCCACCAGGCGTCCGGCCGGCTCACGCCAAGATGCTCCCGATCCTCGTTTTTGATGCTTGCAAGGTTTCTCTCTGCGCGCTCTCGGTCAGTTTGCGGTAGAGCCTCGCTCTTCGAATAACTCGGATTCAACTGAAGCACGATGACTGGTGCACTGATCGGACCGAGCCGTGGCTCAGGGGTTTGATCGAGGTTGATCCAGTAATCGCTCGCAGTCTTGGCCAGAGCACGGTTGAAGGCGCAGACATAGGCTTTGTCCTGAGGCAAGACATATGGTGGCCTGTCCGGGAGTGCTAACCATGGATTCGTCACAACAAACTTACCCATTCAAAACAAATAGCCGTTGGCTTGAAGCACCTCGACGGGGGGAATGATGGATTGTAAAGGGGGGGTCGCCCAAAGGCAAACGCTACGCTTGGCAAGCAGCCGCACGTCGGATCGGCACTCGCCGATGGGCAAGAACGCCGGTAAGCCGATGGGCCCTAGCGCTCCCATAGACGTCAGTTGTCCCTCTTTAGGGCGCCGTTGCGGGGTTCTGCCAGCCCGAGACCGCGCCTCGTCTACACATCAGCAAGAGCAGTACCGCAGGAACACGGTACCCCACCAGCGGAAGCGCTCAGACATGGCAGGCCCGCGGCAGTGATGGTGCCAGCCCCTAACAGGCAGTAACGACACTCACGGCGTCCCCTGTAGACAGCGCGCCACAGGGATTGCCGTAACCGCCGCCTCCGCCACGGCGATCCATATCAGCCGCAAGTGGTGCTTCTCGCCCGGCGTTCGCTGATCTGTCCATGACCTCATCCTTTGCCCCCGCTACCGGTACGCATCCCCCTCGATCCGCTCCACCGCCGAATTCCGGAACATGCCGATGATACCCTCGGCGACGTCCTCGCACAGATCCTCCGGCAAGCCCAGCGCCTCGCGCAGCCGGTGCATCGCTGTGAAGTGCCGCGCCAGCGAGCGCTCGAGCTGCTCCGGGTCTACGGACGTTACGCCTGGCACCACCTCGATGGTGTCGCACAGGCAGCTCTCCGGCAGCTTGACCGACTCGTCGTGTCCGCGCCGGCGCGAAAATGGTTGAAAGCGGCCGGTTAATTCTTGGACGCGTACCATTAAACCTGAGGAGAAAGAAAAGCTCTGCATATTCCGTTCGTTACGCCTCTAGAGCATCCTGGGCAGCTGATCTTCTCTGCGGCTCCACCGGATGTTCCACGGCGCCGAGAAGAGCGCCGAAGAAGCGCCAAACTGCGAAGAGAGAGCCAGTTTTTCCAATTTTGCATAATCGAATGAAGTCCAGTTTCACGTCGTCAGTCTTGATACAGTTCCCAAAGGGTCGCGATAAGAGATTTTGACTTTGGGTCCGACTTTCCGGAGTGGTAGATAATAGACTCCAACGAGTCTTTATGGGGCGGATATCTTGGCCACATTGAACCTTTGAACATCCAGTCCATAAAAGCGAACTTCCAGTGTCTTCGGGGAGTGGGCTTCGGTTTTCGAAACTTAACATACTCGATAGCATTAATAAGGACCCAATCAGACACGGTTTCTTTGGGCATGTCCTCAATGATATCAGCGAGGACACGTAACGCTTCATACACTTCGCCTTCAGACCTGATCTCAACCCAGAGCCAATGCATATAATTACCAGAGACATGAGAGAAATCTTCCATAGGATCACGCTCGTAGGGACAAGCACAAAGAGCCTTTGCCTTATTAATGACATACGTTTGGGAATAATTCATCTTGGAAGTTTCTGGGAAAAGTCGGAATTCAATAAGCGCTCGACGCCACGCCCGGTCTACAACGGTCTAGGGGAGCTTGTCAGTGAAGGATCGTTCGTGGCCGACAGTCCCCCCACTCAATGCACTTTCGGCACCAGCTCCCGCACTCGCCGCCACACTGCCGCCCATCGACGCGTCATTCGCATCTGCACCGCCTGCCGCCTCCAGCAGCGCCCCGTTCCCCTTCCACAGCCCCGGGTTGTTCCGAATCCACGCTCCCGACCCGAAGTGTAGTCCGATCAGCTCGGACTTCGCCATGGCCGCGATCGTCGCCATTTGTCCTCGTCCGACAGCGTCGCGATCACCACGCCGACCGCCTCGTCGATCATCGCCGGCCACCGCTTCGGCTCCATCAGCGTTCGCCCTTCCGCCACTCCCACGGCGGCACCGGATGACCATCTGCCCATAGCCCGGTCTGCTTGGTCTTCGCTGTTAACGGTGTCGCTTTTCCGTAGAAATCTGGCGTCGACGGCCTGACGAGGTGAGAAAGCCAGTCGGTTTGCTTTCGCTTTTGACTTTCAGCCAAGCATGAATATGCCGGTTTTCCGGTTTGCCGCCGGCCAGGCTCCCGGCGGACGGGTTGCGCAGCAAACCGTCGTCTGGCAAGCGAAGCGCGGCAGGAATGGGCGACCAGGATCAGTGAGCGCCGTCGGCTATCGACTCACGGGGTTTGAACGGGAAGTGATCTGCGGCCCGGCATGACCCGCGTGGCAGTAGCGTTCGCGTGGCCGATGCGGTAGAAAGCCGGGCGGCCGGTGGAAAGGCAGGCGCGACACCGGTCCCAACCGCGAAGCCAGACCCGATGCCGCGCCCCGTAGCCTCCACAGCGGCGACGTTGCCTGCCTAGTATTTCACGAAGCGCACCTCGCCGTCAGATTCCCATTGGCCGGGACGGCCAATGGATCTCCCTGGAAGACGTTACCTGTGCGCCGCTTGCCGCACGGCGGTGCTCATTTGCAGCCACTGTGATCGTGGCCAGCGCTACTGCACCGCGCACTGTGCCGACCAGGCACGCCGACAGGCCCGGGTGCTTCGGGTCGCCGCTATCAAGACAGCCGGCGCGGCCGTCACGCCCACGCCGAACGCCAGCGCCGTTACCGGGCCCGGCAGCAGAAAGTGACGCATCAGGGTTCCCCACCCAGGGTCGCCCTGATCAACTCCCCTTTGAACCGACGTTGCCGGTCGCACCCCTGCCAGGGCACTGCTGTCGTTGTCATCGTCCCTTGCCGGACGGGGTGCGCCAGGACTTTCTGCAGCGTCGGATTCGCCGTCACCCACCCGACCGGAGAAGACATGGCTCTCAGCCCCGAGATTGAAGCGCAGATCCTGCGTTATTACCACGCCGAACGCTGGCGTATCGGCACCATCGCGACCCAACTGCACGTGCATCGCGACAGCGTCGCCCGCGTGCTCGCCCAAGCCGGCTTGCCGGCACTCGGGCCCGTTCGCCGTCCGTCGGCGATCGATCCCTACCTGCCGTTCATCCTCGATACCTTGACGCAGTTTCCGCGCCTACGCGCCTCCCGCGTGTACGACATGGTCAAGGGTCGCGGGTATCCGGGACGCCCGGATCACTTCCGGCACCTGATCGCCCGCCACCGACCGCGCCCGAAAGCCGAAGCTTATCTGCGCCTGCGCACCCTGCCGGGCGAACAGATGCAGGTCGACTGGGGTCACTTCGGCCACCTGGAAATCGGTCGGGCACGCCGGCCGTTGATGGCCTTCGTCGCTGTCCTCTCCTGGTCGCGGCAGATCTTCCTGCGCTTCTATCTCGGCGCCTACATGGAGAATTTCCTGCGTGGCCATGTCGGCGCGCTGACCGCCTGGGGCGGCTGCCCGCGGGTCGCCCTGTACGACAATCTCAAGAGCGCGGTCCTTGAGCGCCAGGGCTCGGTCATCCGCTTTCATCCGACACTGCTGGCCCTGGCGGGTCACTACCGCTTCGAGCCGCGCCCCGTGGCGGTGGCGCGGGGGAATGAGAAGGGCCGCGTCGAGCGGGCCGTGCGTTTTATCCGCGATGCCTTCTTCGCCGGCCGCCGCTTCACGGATGTGGACGATTTGAATGCCCAGGCCGACGCCTGGGTCAGCGGGCCTGCCGGGGAGCGGCGCTGCCCGGAGGACGAGGCGCTGACGGTGCATGAGGCTTTCGAGCAGGAGCGAACACGCCTGCTGACGCTACCGGGGAACGCCTTCCCGACCGACGAGGTCAAGGCCGTCTGCGCCGGCAAGACGCCGTACGTGCGCTTCGACCTGAATGACTACTCGATCCCGCATACCTGCGTGGCGCGCACGCTGAGCGTCGCTGCCAGCCTGGATCAGGTACGCATCCTCGATGGCCAGACCGTGGTCGCGACGCATCGGCGCAGTTATGACCGCCGGCAACAGATCGAAGTCCCCGAACACATCGCGACCCTGGTCGCGCATAAGCATCAAGCCGCCGCGCATCGCGGCACCGATCATCTGGTGCAGGCGGTGCCGACGAGCCGCGAGCTGCTGACGCAAGCGGTCGAACGGGGCGAACCGCTGGGACGCACGGTGCGCGCGCTGACTGAGCTGCTGGAAGCTTACGGCGTGGCCGAACTGACGGCGGCGATTGCCGACGCCCTGGGGCGCGGCGTGCCGCATCCGAATGCGGTTCGCCTGGCCCTGGAGAAGCGCCGGCAGGCGAAGGCGGAACCGCCGCCGTTGGCGGTGCCTTTGCCGGAGCATGTGAAGCGGCGGGATGTCCCGGTGCGCCCGCACAAGCTCGATGACTACGATCAGTTGATGGGAGGTTCGCCGGATGACGAATGATGCCCGCCGCCAACGGGCGGCCGCTTTGCAGTTGCACGGCCTCCTCGCGCATTGGGCCGAGTGTGCCGAGCAGCCCTGGCTGGATCCTTTGCTGTCCTGGGAAGAAAGCGAACGTGCCCGCCGCTCGCTCGAACGGCGGCTGCGCTGCGCCCATATCGGGCGCTTCAAGCCGCTGGCCGATTTCGACTGGGCCTGGCCGCAGCAGTGTGATCAGCGGGCGATCGCCGAACTGATGACGCTGGACTTCCTGCCGGCGGCGACCAACGTCCTCCTGGTCGGCAGCAGCGGCCTGGGCAAGACGATGATCGCTCAGAACATTGCGCATCAGGCAATCCTGGAGGGGCACACGGTGTTGTTTGCGACCGCCGGGCAGCTGCTCGGTGATCTGGCCGGCCTGGACAGTGACTCGGCGCTGCGCTACCGCTTGCGTCGCTATGCGGCGCCTGATTTACTGGTCATCGACGAGGTCGGCTATCTCTCTTACTCGAACCGCCACGCGGACTTGCTCTTCGAGCTGATCAACCGGCGTCACGAGAAGAAGAGCACCTTGATCACGACCAACAAATCATTCTCCGAATGGCCGGAGGTCTTTCCCAACGCCGAGCTGCGTGGTGGCGATGATCGACCGCCTGGTCCATCACGCCGAGATACTCGCCATCAAGGGGGAGTCCTACCGGCGCAAGGAGGCCCAGGAACAGGCCGCCGCCAGATCCAGGAAGCGCTCGGCGAAGGCGGCGACGTGAAGCTCTATCATCAACCGTCCGGCCTGCATGACGGTCTCGACTTGCTCATCGATTCTCGCTGGTCGCCGGATCAGGCGCTGGCGGTCATCGATTTGCTTGATGATCTGCGCGATCGGATCTGGGCGCACTACGAGGTCGCTCTGCAGGCCAAGTTCCGCGAGGATCGCGTGACACGCCGCGATGTCCGGACTACCGATCCGCCGTTCTAACCAACTCAACACCATCAAGACTCAGGGGCCCGCCGGGCCCCTGTTTCGTTCACGTCACACCGCTCACGTCGCCGCCAAATTGAAATCACCGACCATCCTTGCGGCCGCCATCGTCCGCACCCGCTCGTCGCAGGCCGCCAAAACAGAGAGAAGTTGGCCTTGGCTTCCTGCCCGACCAGCGCGTTCATACAACCCCCTATCAACAGGAGAAGTTGTGATGAACGAAAAACAAGCATCCGTCGCCGCGCGGATTGCCGAACTGGCCTGCCTGCCGATGCCGAACTCTGGCCAGTGTGGGATCGGTATTTTCCAGCGCCGCCCGGACTACCCCAACCGCGACGCACGTCGAGTCGCGCATCGCCTACAAGCTGCAGGAGGAAGCCTTCGGCGGCCTCGCGCCAGAGACAAGCAGCGACTGGAGGCCATCGGTGCGAAGCACTCCAAGATCAAGCTGCGCGCCAAGCCGCGTGACATCAATTTCGCGCCGGGCACGTGCTGCTGCGCGAATGGGGCGAGCGCGAGCACAGGGGACGGTCACCGCCGAGGGTCTGTTCGAGTACGAGGGCAGCACCTTCAAGAGCCTGACGGCCGTGGCCCGGCACATCACCGGCACGCACTGGGTGGGCCCCTGTTCTTCGGCCTGCGGCAAGGGAGGTGCGCAATGAGCGAGATCGCAGCTCCCAAGGCCCGCAAGCGCTGCGCCGTCTACTGCCGGGTGTCCACGGACGAACGCCTCGACCAGGAGTTCAACTCCATCGACGCGCAGAAGGAGGCAGGCCACGCCTACATCGCCAGCCAGCGCGCCGAGGGCTGGATTCCGGTCGCCGACGACTACGACGACCCCGGCTTCTCCGGCGGCAACATGGAGCGCCCGGCGCTCAAGCGCCTGATGGCCGACATCGAGCGCGGCCAGATCGACATCGTGGTGGTCTACAAGATCGACCGCCTGACGCGCAGCCTCGCCGACTTCTCCAAGATGGTCGAGGTGTTCGAGCGCCACGGCGTGTCCTTCGTGTCGGTCACGCAGCAGTTCAACACCACCACCTCGATGGGGCGGCTGATGCTCAACGTCCTGCTGTCCTTCGCGCAGTTCGAGCGCGAGGTCACCGGCGAGCGCATCCGCGACAAGATCGCGGCAGCCAAGCGCAAGGGCATGTGGATGGGCGGCGTGCCGCCCCTGGGCTACGACGTCGAGAACCGCCTGCTGGTCATCAACGAGGCCGAGGCGGCCGTGGTGCGGCGCATCTTCGAGGAGATGCTGACCATCGGCTCGCCGACCCAGATCGCCGCCAACCTGACTTGGAGGGCATCACCACCAAGGCGTGGACGACGCAGGAGGGCCAGACCCGTAGCGGCACACGCATCGACAAGAAGTACCTGCACAAGCTGCTGCGCAACCGCATCTACCTGGGCGAGTTGTCGCACAAGGGGAACTGGTACCCCGGCGCGCACCCAGCCGATCATCGACCGGGATCTGTGGGACAAGGTTCACGCGGTGCTGGCCAAGGACGGCCACACGCGGTCGGTGGAGACCAAGATCCGGTCGCGCACCGACGCCTTGCTGCGCGGCCTGCTGTACGCCCCATCGGGCGAGCGGATGTACCCGACCTACTCGCGCAAGAACGGGCGCAAGTACCACTACTACGTGTCCAAGTCGGAAAGCCGCTTTCGGCGCGCCGGGCAAGAGCTACGAGCGCCTGCCCGCGCCGGAGATCGAGGTGGCGGTGGTCGCCCAGATCCGCACGGTGCTGACCAGCCCGGAGTCCATCGCATCGGTGGTGCGCCACATCCAGCGCAACGGCGCTCAGATCGACGAAGCCAGTACGGTGATGGCGATGGGGCGGCTCAACGACGTGTGGGATCAGTTGTTCCCGGTCGAGCGCCACCGCATCGCCAACCTGATGATCGAACGGATCGACCTCGTCCACGTTGGTGAGGTGCAGGGCATCAAGGTGAAGTGGCGGGAGTTGGGTTGGGACAAGCTTATCGGTGAGTTCGCGCCGAGGGGCATTGGTGCGGAACTGCTGGAGGTCGAGGCCTGATGGACAACTCGCTGGAAACCTTCGTGCCCCTGCAGTTCAAGCGGAAGAAAGGGCAGTGGCTGGCCGACTCGGGGACGTCTGCCCACGACGTTCTCATCATCGAAGCCGTTGCTCGGGCACAGTACTGGCACTCCCTGCTCGACTCAGGGGCCTTCAAGGGGGTGGTCGAAATCGCTCGGGCCGAGGGACTGATGCCGACGACGGTTGGCAGATTGCTGCGATTGGCGCGGCTGGCCCCGGACATCGTCGAGCACCTGATGAAAGGGAGCCAGCCTCGGCAACTCACCCTGCGGTGGCTGATGCGTAACGACATCCCGGCACTCTGGCCCGAGCAGCGCCAGATGCTGGAACAGTTCAAGTAAGGAGGCGAGATGTCCAAAAAGCACTACGGCAAGCAGACAGGCCACCCTGTCACCCATGAGATCCCAACACCCGCCGGCGGCGTGCGACTGGAAACCTTTGTACCCTGGAGGCTGATCAAGCGCGGGGTGAAGCGGCAGATCCTCACGCCTCTGGATGCGCCGGAGGAGTTTCGGGTCGAGGCCGGGGTAGAGCAGCGGGAACGGGCAGCAGCGCAGCACACGCCTCTGATTCGGGCGTTGGGGCTGGCCCACTACTGGCAGCGTTTGCTGGACGAAGGCAAGTACCGGACGATCACCGAGATCGCTGCCATCGAGGGGCTCGACCGCGGGCAGGCCAGTCGGATCGCGCGGCTGGCGCAATTGGCCCCCGAGATCGTAGAGATCGGTTTGTCGGGGCAGGACGATGGACTGGTCTTGGAGACTCTGGTTCGGCGAGCGTTTCCTGCTGACTGGGAAGCGCAGCGAGTGAAGTTACTCGTGTCGCCTTCGTGACCGGATTCTGAACGCTGTGGTCAGAATGTCATGTGGAAATTGACTGTCTGCTGACCCATAGCGGTCATTGAACTTCACCAACTTCCGACGACCGGTACCGCCCCTACTCCGCACATTCGATTTGCATGGAGGCGACGCTTGCTTCGTTGGTGAGCCAACATCGCCACCACGCCTGATGGGAGCCCGTGCGCCCCCGCTCTGGGAGATGCAGGGCGCCACCATGGGCGAGGACGAAGCGCAGCCCTAACCGGTGCCGGACTACGAATTCGACCAGCGCATTGCCTGGTAGGTGCCAATGCGCAAGGGTCCAGACTGAAGCAAGACGAGTTGTCATCGCCCGTCTTGGGAGGGCTCGCGCCTGTGGTCATCCGCCTGGCCGGACCAGCCAGGCGGATGACCACAGGCACTAAGCGGGGCGGGGTTCGTATGACTCTTCACGGGTTCCCGGGCCCAAATGCGAGATTGACGGCCCTTGATGGAGGCTCATATACTCTTGATGGTGTCGTTGGATTTCCTATCCTTCAGTCCACTCCATTTCGCTCTCACCTCGGGCATCTCAACCTTTGACACACCAATCTGCCTGCGCCGGTGGGGCTGGAGTTGCTATCCTTCAGCAGATGGACACTACGTGCGTCTTTCCTGACCGTGCAGCAGACCTTCCGTCAGAGAATGCGTATCGGTACCTGCACTATCGTATCGAGGAATTGCGCCCCTTGCTAAGAACCGGGGAAATGCGATTCTCCGCCCCGCGGAGGTTTAATGATCCTTGGGATTGCAGACCCCTGTTCGATGCACAGTTGGGCGACGTTACAGCAAGAGTTGCAATCGTCATCCTCTGGATGGGGCTTTGTTCACAGCATGTGGATGAGGGAGATGCAGAAAAACAATCGGCTGTTCTCGCTAAGGCGTTCGAGATTGCCCGTGACCCATCACAGTTCGACGCTGTGGCCACGGAGTTATCGGACACCTGGCAGGAGCAACTGCGTCGTCGCTACCGCCTGCTTTGCCTTTCCGCGCTACCCGATGTTCCGTTGATGTGGAGCCACTACGCAAACGCGCATCGCGGCGTCTGTCTGGTCTTCGGCGCCAAGAACCCAGTAATTGGCTCGGCCTGGAGAGTGGAATATCGAGATCACTATCCTACCCTGCCCGAAACGCTCCACGAGAAGGATTTGGTGCCGCTCTCATTTCTCCAAAAGGCCAAATATTGGGGGTATGAGCATGAATATCGCGCAATCGCATGCGGCCAACCCAAAGACGATGCGGACTTTGTTCAATGCGACAAGCTTGGGTATGTGCATGGCGGCGCGCAGTTGGTGACGGGGATCATAATGGGCTGCAACATGCCCCCTGAAGATCGTTGGGAAATCGAACAGTTGCTAAACGAGACGCCGCGACAGATCGATTGTTTCCAGGCACGCCGAAGGCACAGTGATTGCGGGCTAGATATTGTGAAGTTGTAAGCGTCATGTGCAGTCCGCGTTCACCGGGGGGGTCGTGTGAGTGAGCACTTCCACTGCCTCGTCATCGAGGGTGAGTATGGCCTCACGATCCCGAGTATCCTTGACCGACACGCATCGGTCAATGCGAGGCATCTGGGACAACGACCTCGAACGAACAACCTGGGCACTTCAGCGCGATCGGCTCCCACATACCAAGCATCTTTCCAACTCTCGGTCGCCTGCGCCCGACCAATTCACAACCACAACCCATCGGCCGGAAACCCCCGCCAATGCTGACTTTGGCCTGGTGAACGCTCACCAGGCCAACAGAGAACAGAGAGGGAAATTCGGTGTAAGGGAGGCCCGAAACGAGGTCGGCGGCAGGGTGACGCTCACCAGCACGAAACGCGGAAGTCCGCCAACACTGGCGTTGCGGGCAAAAAAATCCCAGCGGATAAGGGCTGGGATTTTTGTAAATGGTGGCCAAGCGCGGAATTGAACCACGGACACGCGGATTTTCAGTCCGCTGCTCTACCAACTGAGCTACTTGGCCAACGAGGTCGAGAGTATATCGAATCGGTCCCGTGTCGTCAAAGAAAGAAAGGAACCATCACTTGACGCGCTGCAAGGAGGGGCGGCCCCTGGGTGGTGCTGGCTTGGGGGGCTCGGGCCCATCGTCCTGGCTGGCCTCGGAGGCGGGGCTCTCCGCTGCCGTGGAAGTCGCTTCGCTCTCCGGTTCGAAGGCCATGCCGGCCCCGTTTTCGCGCGCATAGATGGCCGACACATTGCCCATCGGGACCGAGATGTCGCGTGCGACACCACCGAAACGAGCCTGAAAACTGATGCTGTCGTTGTCCATGCTGAGATGGGCGGTGGCCTCGTAGCCGACGTTGAGGACGATCTGGCCGTCACGGACATGTTCGCGCGGTACGCGCGTGCGGGCATCGACAGCGACGGCGAGGTAGGGGGTGAAACCGTTGTCGCAGCACCATTGGTGAATGGCGCGAATCAGGTAGGGTTTGGTCGACGGCAGGTCCACGTTAACTCCCCTCAAGACGTCATGGCGCAGGGCATGGGCCCTGTCATCAACGAGTGACGGCCATGGCCGATATCTACTTGCGCATCGCCTTTTCTGAGGGCGTCAGCGCATCGATGAAGCCCTGGCGGCTGAAAATTCGCTCGCCATACTTCATCAAGGGTGCCGCCACTCTCGACAGCTCGATACCGTAGTGGTCGAGCCGCCAGAGTAGCGGGGCGATGGCGACATCGAGCATGGAAAACTCTTCGCCGAGCATGTGCTTCTGCTTGACGAATACAGGTGCCATTTCGGTCAGCCGGTCACGAATCTGTTGACGCGAGCGATCGGCCGCCTTGCTGTTCTTCTCGAGGGCTTCGATATAAGAGAAAACCTCACGTTCCATGGTGATCAGCAGCTGGCGCGCGCGCGCGCGCATGATCGGATCAGCCGGCATCAACTGCGGATGCGGGAAGCGTTCGTCGATATACTCGTTGATGATGTTCGGCTCGTAGAGAATGAGGTCACGTTCGACGAGTACCGGGACCCGGCCATAGGGGTTGATGATGGCGATGTCTTCAGGCTTGGCGAAGAGATCGACATCGATCACCTGGAAATCCATCCCTTTTTCGTAAAGCACGATACGGCAACGGTGGCTGAACGGGCAGGTAGTTCCCGAATAGAGATTCATCATGATCAATACCCTCAAAAACGAATCGGCATCGCGGCGGCTGCGGGCGCATTTCGCGCCCTCACCGGCGATGCCGCGGCTTGAAACCCGGCGTTTGTGCTGCGGCTACTTGATGTCTTTCCAGAACTGCTTCTTCATCGCGTAGGCGAAGCCAAAGAGAACAACGAGGAAAGCCAGAACGCCAAAACCGACCCGCTTGCGGAATCCGGCATCGGGCTCGGCGAGCCAGACCATGAACCCGACCAGGTCACCCACGACCTTGTCGTACTCGGCAGGCGAAAGCGCTCCCGGGACGGCCAGTTCCAGTTTGTGCTCGTTGTTGAGTACCTGCTGCCCCTGCAACTGCCACAAGACATGCGGCATGCCGACGTTGGCGAAAAGGGTGTTGTTCCAGCCAGTGGGGCGCTTTTCGTCGACGTAGAAGGAGCGCAGGTAAGTGTACAGCCAGTCGGCACCACTGCCGTCCGCCGACGCGCGTGCGCGCGCAACCAGCGACAGGTCGGGTGGCGCCGCCCCGAACCACACCTTCTGCTCCTCTGGACGAGCGGCAACCCGCATCGTCTCGCCAATCTTGTCCGCGGTAAACATCAGGTTTTCCTTGACCTGGTGCTCAGTGAGGCCAAGCTCGGTCAGGCGGTTGTAGCGGACGAAACTGGCGCCATGGCAATTGAGGCAATAGTTGACGAAGGTTCTGGCGCCGCTTTGCAGGGCAGCTTTGTCGTTCTGCACATCCGGTGCCTTGTCGAGATGAACAGCGGCGCCTGCGGCCAGGGCGACAGCCGGAGCAAAGAGCAATGCTGTAAGCAGTTTTTTCATTTTGTGCATTCCTTTACATCGTCACGCGATCAGGTTCCGGCTTGTACTTGTCGATTCTCGACCACCAGGGCATGGTCAAAAAGTAGAGGAAGTAGTACGCGCTCAGTACCTGCGCCACGGGTGCGCTCGGGATGACGCCGAAGAAGGCGTAAGACGGCGGCTGTGTGCCAAGGAAGCCAAGGAGGAAGAACGAGATCACGAACAGGGTCAGGAGGGTCTTGAAGATCGGGCCGCGATAACGGATCGATTTGACGGGGCTGCGGTCCAGCCAGGGCAGAAAGGCCAGAATCACGACTCCGGCACCCATCGCCACCACGCCCCAGAACTTGGCGTCGATTCCGAACAGCGGCCAGACCATGGCGCGCAGCAGGGAGTAGTAGGGCGTGAAGTACCAGACTGGCGCGATATGTGCCGGCGTCTTCAGCGGATCCGCTGGCAGGAAGTTGTTGTACTCGAGGAAATAGCCGCCGCCTTCGGGCGCGAAGAAGACGATGATCGAGAAGACCATCAGGAACACCACCACGCCGACGATGTCCTTTACGGAGTAGTACGGGTGGAAGGGGATGCCGTCCAGCGGATTGCCGTGGACGTCCTTGCGCTTCTTGATCTCGACGCCGTCCGGGTTGTTCGAGCCGACTTCGTGCAGCGCCAGGATGTGTGCGGCGACGAGGCCGAGCAGTACCAGCGGCACGGCGATGACGTGGAAGGCGAAGAAGCGGTTGAGCGTCGCGTCACCGACGACGAAGTCGCCACGAATCCAGATCGACAGCGGCTCACCGATCAGCGGAATCGCCGAGAACAGGTTGACGATCACCTGCGCGCCCCAGAAGGACATCTGTCCCCAGGGTAGCAGATAGCCCATGAAGGCTTCGGCCATCAGACAGAGGAAGATCAGCGTGCCGAAGATCCAGACCAGTTCCCGCGGCTGTCGATAGGAACCGTACAACATGCCCCGGAACATGTGCAGGTAAACGACGACGAAGAACGCCGAAGCGCCGGTTGAATGCATGTAGCGGATCAACCAGCCCCAGGGCACATCGCGCATGATGTACTCGACGCTGGCAAAGGCGACTGGAATGCCATTCGCGTTGAGCGAGGCATCGGGCTTGTAGTGCATGACGAGGAAGATGCCGGTGAGGATCTGGATGACCAGCACCAGCATCGCCAGGGATCCGAAGAAATACCAGAAGTTGAAGTTCTTCGGAGCATAGTACTCGGACAGGTGCCCGCGCCACATTGAAGTCGCCGGGAAGCGGGCATCAAACCACTCGAGCAGATTGCCCTGAAGGGTACCGTCAGACTTGTACTTTTCGAAATTGGTATTGGACGCCATTGCTTAAGCCCCCTTCTTGTCTTCGCCGATGAGAATACGCTTCTCGGACAGGTACATGTGCGGCGGCACCTCGAGGTTGTCCGGTGCCGGCTTGTTCTTGAAGACTCGGCCGGCGAAGTCGAAAGTGGACCCGTGGCATGGGCACAGGAACCCGCCCAACCAGTTGCTGTCCATGCCTTCGTCGGCCCCGGGCTTGAACTTGGCCGAGGGGGAACAGCCGAGATGGGTGCAGATGCCCACCGCGACCATGATCTCGGGCTTGATCGAGCGCACCTCATTCCTGCAATATTCAGGCTGCATGTTCTTCTCGGACTTCGGATCGGCCATCGAGTCATCGAGCTTGGGCAGGGTTTCCAGCATTTGCGGCGTGCGGCTGATGATCCATACCGGTTTGCCTCGCCACTCGACAGTCATCATCTGGCCGGGTTCGAGGGTGCCGATCTCGACCTCGACCGGCGCGCCGGCTGCCTTGGCCCGCTCGGACGGCAGCATGCTGGAGAGGAAAGGCACGAGCGCAGCTATCGCCCCCACCCCGCCGACCGCAGCAGTGGCGACGACCAATCGCCGCCTTCCGCAGTCCACTTTGCACTCATTGCTCATAGCGCTGATCCCTAGGACGTGATGAAAAGTTGGTACGAACTAAACCCGAGCATTATACGCCAATCTCAATACAGATAGAATCTGGAACCTCCCGAAACGCTTATACAGCAAGCGGTCGACGCTCACGCAGCGCCTGCGCCAGAGTTCCCGCATCGACGTATTCAAGTTCGCCGCCGACCGGTACGCCGCGCGCGATACGCGATACGGTGACGCCACGGCTTCGCAGCATTTCGGACAGGTAATGCGCGGTTGCTTCCCCTTCATTGGTGTAGTTGGTGGCGATGATTACCTCACGCACCACACCGTCACAGGCGCGAGCCAGCAGGCGCTCAAGGTGAAGCTCGCCTGGCCCGATGCCGTCGAGGGGCGACACCCGACCCATCAGCACGTAGTACAGGCCCGAGTAGGCATGGGTTTGCTCGAGCATGTTCATGTCGACCGGTGTCTCGACGACGCACAGCAGACTGGGGTCGCGCTTGGCCGACAGGCAGCGGGCGCAGATATCGGATTCGGTAAAGGTGTTACAGCGTTGACAATGGCGCAGGGCGGCGAGCGCGAGCCCCAGCGCGTCGGCCAGACGCTGGGCGCCTGGCCGATTGTGCTGCATCAGGTGGTAAGCCATCCGCTGGGCCGATTTTGGCCCAACCCCCGGCAGGCAGCGCAAAGCCTCGATCAATGCCTCGAGGCTTGACGGGGTGCTCATCAGAACGGCATCTTGAATCCAGCTGGCAGGTTAAGCCCTGCGGAAAAGCCGGCCATGCGTTCCTGGGACGCTTCCTCGGCTCGGCGCATGGCATCGTTCAGGGCGGCTGCGACCAGATCCTCGAGCATCTCCCTGTCGTCCATCACCGAAGGGTCGATGGTCACTCGGCGCACGCTGTGGGCGCAGGTCATCAGCACCTTGACCATGCCGGCACCCGATTGCCCCTCGACTTCGAGCTGTGCGAGCTGCTCCTGGGCCTTTTTCATGTTTTCCTGCATCTGCTGGGCCTGTTTCATCAGGCCGGCGATTCCGCCTTTCATCATCTTGCTTGCCTCGAACTGAACTAAAGAACTACACGGGTTTTATGGAAGATTCGACCAGGGTGGCGTCGAACATTTCGATGACTTCACGTACGAAGCCATCCTGTTCTACCGATGCGATGGCGCGATCCATACGCTCACGGCGGTCCCTCTGTGCAGCGGCGGCCGGTGTGTCTCCGGTGCCCGCTTCGAGCGCGATCGCGAGCTGCAGTGGCCTGGCAAAATGCTCGGCCAGTGCCTGCTGCAGCTTGTCCTGCGCGGGTTTCATCAGCAGGTGGCGATGCGTCGGGGACAGTCGCAGGACGATCCGTGCTCCGGCCAGATCACGCAACTCGCAGTGCTGCGCCAGCTCCCGTGCCATGCCGCTGATCTTGAGAGCAGCCAGAATGTCATTCCAATCGGTCGGCAGCGAGCCAATGTCGGCTTCGTCCGGCTCTACGCCTGCGGCACGCGCCGCTGGCTGAGCTGCGGCGGTCGCCGCAGGCGCCGGTGCCGCCTGGCCGGCAGAGGGTGCGGGCGCTGTCCGTCGCGTCGCAGTGGCTGGTGGCTCCCGCGACGCGGAATCGTCGTCCAGGGCCGGGCGGAAGGCGTACAGGCGCAGCAGCGTCATGATGAAGCCGGCTTGGTCGTCGGGTGCCAACGGCAGCTCATGGCGGCCATGCACGGCGATCTGGTAGGCCAGTTGAACGAATTCCGGATCGAGTCTGGAGGCCATGTCCAGCAGGCGTTCGCGCTCCGGCAGGTCGTCGGCGATCGCCTGTGGCGCGATCTGAGCGACCTGCAAACGAGTGAACAGGCTGGCCATTTCCTGGAGCGCAGTATCAAACGAAAGGCTGCGCGCTGCCATTTCATCGGCGACCTGCAGCATGGCTGCGGCATTACCGGCGAGCAGGGCGTCGGTGATCGAGAACAGGTGGTCAAGATCGACTGCGCCAAGCATTTCGCGTACCTGCGCCTCCTCGACCTTGCCCGACCCATGGGCGATTGCCTGGTCGAGCAGCGACAGGGCGTCGCGCATGCTTCCGGCCGCCGAGCGCGCCAGCAGATGCAACGCGCCAACCTCGGCGCTGATCGCCTCGACTTCGAGAATGTGCTTGAGATGATTGGCGATCAGCGGTTGCGTCATCTGCTTGAGATTGAACTGCAGGCAGCGCGACAGGACGGTGACCGGGATTTTCTGCGGATCGGTGGTCGCCAGGATGAACTTCACATGCTCCGGGGGTTCCTCGAGGGTCTTCAGCATGGCGTTGAAGGCCGAGTTCGAGAGCATATGTACCTCGTCGATGACGTAGACCTTGAAACGGCCGCGCGTTGGCGCGTAGACAGCATTCTCGAGAAGCTGTCGCATCTCGTCGACCTTGGTGTTGGTCGCTGCGTCAACCTCGAGCAGATCGACAAATCGTCCGGCGTCGATCTCCCGGCAGGCCGAGCAGATGCCGCAGGGAGTGGCGGTGACACCAGCCTCGCAGTTAAGCGCCTTGGCCAGAATACGTGCCAGGGTCGTCTTGCCAACCCCACGCGTGCCGGTGAACAGATAGGCATGGTGCAGGCGCTGTGCCGTCAAGGCATGCGTCAGTGCTCTGACAACGTGTTCCTGACCTACCAGGCTGGCAAACGTTCTCGGGCGCCACTTGCGCGCCAGGACTTGGTAACTCATGAGCGGATTCTAGCAGATGGCGCTACCTGCTTCCCGTGGTTTTGCACGGCTGATCACGGGGGCCAGGAGTGCGAGTGCGTCGACAGGCTGCGTCGGAGACAGGTTGGCCAAACGTGATCTGCCGCCGGGAACGTGCATGCGAAGGTGGCGAGCCTTACCCCCGGCACTCACATCAGACGGCTGTGGCTGCTTCCTTCCGGACCTGACCAGGTTCACCATCCTGCGATGCGGGGAGACCCGCCAGGAAGAATGCTATCACACCAACCATCGCCCCACCTCAGAAAAGAGGAGGAAGTCCTCGATACCGTCGGTGGCGCCGGGATGGCTTAAAATCCACGCTGCACTGACCTGCCACGAGGCTTCGGGTCTGTCTGCCATATTGGCGAGCGGGGGACGTCGCTGGCTCGCTATGGGTCCACTACGTCTATCGAACTGTAGCTATGGAAGCAACCCGAATTTGTCTTGTCCGGCATGGCGAAACAACCTGGAATGCCGAAAAGCGCATCCAGGGACAGATCGACATCGGACTGAATGCCGCTGGTCTGGTGCAGGCGCAGGCAGCGGCAAACTGGCTGGTTGGCCAACCGGTGACCGCCCTGTACAGCAGTGATCTGTTGCGGGCCAGGCAGACTGCCGAGCGTATCGCTGCCCGCCTGAATCTGTTGCCGAAATTCCGGCCGGCGTTCCGTGAGCGGCGCTACGGGTTTTTTGAAGGGCTGACCTACGACGAATCGCGAGCCAGATATCCAGCTGACTACCACTCGTTCGAGACGAGAGACCCGGAGTTCGTCATTCCCTTTGGCGGTGAGAGCCTGCAGCAATTGTCCGAGCGCGTCAGCGACGGGCTGAGCCAGTTGGTCGCCGAACATCGTGGGCAAATGATCGTTGTCGTGACCCACGGGGGGGTCCTCGACATTGTTAACCGTCTGGTCCGCGGCAATCCCCTGTCGACTCCGCGTGATTTCCTGATTCCGAACGCCGGGATCAATTGGGTGAGTGTCTGCGGGGGCTCATGGAGCCTGGATACCTGGGGTGGGACTTCACACCTGAGCATGTTCGGGCTTGATGAACTGCCATAGCAACGCGCCGAAGCAGTTGCTTTCCGTCAGCGCATCATGGGGCTTGCAATTCTCGCTCCTCTCGGTTCTAATCGTGGCTTGCCGGTTTTGACTTTGACTTGACGACGATGCCCTGCTCCTACGACCTTGATGCTCCTCGATTTGCTGTGGCGCAAGCTGCGGTCGTTGGTGCGGGTACTGCCTTGCTGGTCGCTGTAGTGTGCGCGGTAAGCGTAGGACCTGACGCGCCGTCGAGGGTCGAAAGAAGATAAGTCGAAACGCAGCAAACGACAGCAGATTCCAGAAACCCCCGCCGGTGCAAGCCGAGTGGGGGTTTTGCTTTTCTGGACCACCGCCTGGCGACGACGATGGCGGCAGTTCCACTTTTAGGAGACTCCCTTGTCCCAAAAAACCCCCGAAACCCTCACCGGAGCACAGATTGTTGTGCGCCTGCTCGAGCGGCAGGGCGTTCGCACGCTGGCCGGCATTCCCGGCGGCGCGATCCTGCCGATCTACGACGCCCTATCGAAGTCCACTCTGATCCATCATGTGCTGGCCCGGCACGAGCAGGGCGGCGGCTTCATGGCGCAGGGCATGGCGCGCGTCACCGGTGTGCCGGCGGTCTGCATGGCGTCCTCCGGTCCCGGCGCGACCAATCTGCTGACGGCGGTTGCCGATGCCAAGCTGGATTCGATCCCGTTGGTCGCGATCACCGGCCAGGTGCCGAGGGCGATGATCGGTACCGATGCCTTTCAGGAAGTAGACACCTACGGCCTGAGCATCCCGATTACCAAGCACAATTTCCTGGTCAGCTCGGCCGACCAGTTACTGGATATCGTGCCGCGTGCCTTCCGCATTGCCGCCTCGGGTCGGCCCGGCCCGGTGCTGGTTGACATTCCGAAGGACGTGCAAAACCAACTCGTCGAGGTCGACGAATGGCCCGAGCCGGGCTGTGCTGAGCTCATCCCGCCGCCGGATGTCGAACTGGTCGAGCGCGCCGCGGCGATGATCAATCAGGCAGTGAAGCCGATTCTCTACCTCGGTGGCGGTGTGGTGCATTCGGGCGCTTCAAAAGTTGCTGTGGGGCTGGCCGAAAAGGCTGGCCTGCCGACTGTCATGACCTTGATGGCACTCGGCGCGATGGCGGTCGATCACGATTTGTCGCTGGGAATGCTTGGCATGCATGGGGCGCGTTGTACCAACCTCGCGCTCGACGAATGTGATCTGCTGATCGCCGTCGGTGCCCGCTTCGACGACCGCGCGACCGGCAAGGTGGCGGGTTTCTGCCCTCAGGCGAAAATCATCCACATCGACATCGATCCGTCCGAACTCGACAAGATCAAGACTGCGCATGTTGGCATCGCCGGTGACGTGCAGACGGTGCTGGAGATGCTGCTGCCGAAGATCGAGTCGCCGCTGCGCGAGGCCTGGCTGGCGCGAGTAGCCAGTCTGAAGGCGGCGCAGCCGCTACGCATGCCGGGGGTCGATGATCCCCGCACGCCCTACGGACTGATCCGGGCGGTTGCTGATTGCCTGGACGATGAAGCGACGATCACCACCGACGTCGGTCAGCACCAGATGTGGGTCGCGCAGGCCTATCCGCTGCGGCGGCCAAGGCAGTGGCTGACTTCGGGCGGTCTCGGCACGATGGGTTTCGGTATGCCGGCGGCGATCGGCGCAGCGTTGGCCGAACCGGAGCGGACGGTGGTCTGCTTTACCGGTGACGGCAGCATTCTGATGAATGTCCAGGAACTGGTCACCGCTGCCGAGGAGAACGTCAATGTGAAGATAGTGCTGATGAACAACTCGTCGCTGGGGCTGGTGTTTCAGCAACAGACGATGTTCTACGGCGAGCGGATCTATGCCTCGAAATTCAAGGGCATGCCAGACTTCGTCCGGGTTGCCGAGGGCTTTGGTGTGCCTGCCATCGACCTCGATGCGGAGATTGATCCACGGGCTGCACTGGCCGCCGCGTTGTCGACCCGCGGCCCGATGCTGATCCACGTCAGCATTGCCATGCATGAGCAGGTGTTGCCGATGGTGCCGCCAGGTGCGGCGAACAAGGAAATGATCGGGGGCTGAACGATGAACTCGCTTACACGAACGGAAAACCAGGCGCTGGCGCGCACAGTGCTCGAGCTGGATGTCAATAATCACCCGGGCGTCATGTCGCACGTCGTTGGCCTGTTTTCACGCCGGGCGTACAACGTTGAAGGCATTCTGGTTATGCCGGTGGGTAGCGGTGAGACCAGTCGCATCTGGCTGCTGGTCAACGAAGACGAGCGCCTCGACCAGATGGTGAAGCAGGTCGAGAAACTTGAAGATGTGCTGGCGGTACGCCGGCACGGTGCCGAACATGAGGTCTTTGTGCGGCTCGAGGAGTTCTTTCTTTAAGCCGGTTCGAGGGTCGGGCACGGGGTAGGTCGGGCCCGTCCCTTGTGCCTTGCTCAGCGGCTGCGCTGCTTCGGATCGAAACGGACGATTGCCCGCCCATCGGCGGTCTTTGTCGGCCGTCCTCTCCATGCGTGTCCGTAAACGACTTCAATGGTGGCCGGCAAGCGACCTGCGCGCGCGAGCTGCTCATAGGCAGCGCGCGCCTCAGCCCAAGCGGAACGCCCCATCAAGCCATGCCGTCGAGCCCGCATCGCGCAGCCGGAGCCGCTCCGGCGCAGGTCGGCGAGCAGGTCGTCAAAGCTGGCGTAGGTCATGGTCAGGATCTCGGCATCCATTACCGGATCGGCAAAGCCACACCCGACAAGCATGTCGCCGTAGTCATGCATGTCGGTGAAGCGCTGGGTATGGACATAACCATCGGCAAAACTGGTCCGCAGTTCCTTGAGCGTGTCCGGTCCCAAAGTCGAGAACATCAGCAGCCCGTCGTGTTTGAGCAGCCGGTGCGCTTCACGGAAGGCCAGCAGCGGCTCGTCAAGCCAGTGCAGCATCAGGTTCGACCATAGCAGATCGATTGACTGGGAACTGAAGGGCAGGGCGGTCGCGTCAGCCGCCAGCAGCAGTGGCCGCTGGCCGCGGAGAAACGGCAGGACCCAGCGCAAGCGTGAGCGCTGTGCCTGGCCCGCACGCAGCATCGGGTCGCTGAGATCGACCCCGGTAAGGGTCGCCTTTGGGTAACGTTCCTGGAGAGCAGTGAGACTGGCGCCGGTGCCGCAACCGAGATCGAGCACGCGTTGCGGCTCGATGCGCACGTAGTCGAGTCGTTCGAGCATGCGACTGGCGACTTCGCGCTGCAGGACCGACACCTGATCATAGGTTGATGCCGCACGCGCGAAATTCCGTCGGACCTGGCGCTGATCAACGAACTGCGCCGGCGCCTTCATCAAGGTTCAGATTGGTCGCAGCCCGAGCTTGTCGAACAGCGCTTCGTCGCGGTCGGCTTCGGGGTTGCCGGTGGTCAGCAGTTTGTCACCGTAAAAGATCGAATTGGCGCCAGCGAGAAAGCATAGCGCCTGCAGTTCTTCAGACATTGCCTGCCGACCAGCCGACAGCCGCACGAAGCTTTGTGGCATGGTGATGCGTGCGGCAGCAATGGTGCGCACGAACTCGAAACTGTCTATGGGTGCAACATCGGCCAGGGGGGTACCTGGAATCGGTACCAGATTGTTGATTGGCACTGATTCCGGCGGCGGATTGAGGTTGGCGAGCTGAACGATCAGCGCGGCGCGGTTCCTGCGCGACTCTCCCATGCCGATGATTCCGCCGGAGCAGACCTTGATGCCAGCTTCGCGTACCTGGCCGAGGGTGTCGATGCGGTCAGCGTGCTTGTGCGTGGTGATCACCTGCCCATAGAAAGAGGCATCGGTATCGAGGTTGTGGTTGTAGTAGTCCAGCCCGGCTTCCTTGAGCTCGCTGGCTTGGCCATCCTTGAGCATTCCGAGGGTGACGCAGGTTTGCAGACCGAGTCCCTTGACAGCGCGAATCATTTCACTGACTTTCGCCAGGTCTTTGTCCTTGGGGCCACGCCAGGCTGCGCCCATGCAGAAGCGCGAGGCGCCCTTGTCCTTGGCTGCCTGGGCTGCAGCAAGCACTTCATCGAGCGGCAGCAGGGCTTCGCGCTCTGTTTCAGTGTTGTAGCGTGCAGCCTGCGAGCAATAGCCGCAATCTTCGGAACAGCCGCCGGTCTTGACGGAGAGCAGCGTTGAGCGTTGAATCTCGTTGGCGTCGAAGTTTTCGCGGTGCACCTGCTGCGCACGGAAGATCAGATCCATCAGGGGCAGTTGGTAGAGCGCTTCGACTTCGTTGACCGTCCAGCGGGCTGCGCGGGCTGGTTCGGTATCTTTGCGAGTGAGCGTGGTGGCTTGAGGAATTGCGTTCATGAGTTCTAAACCTAGGGGTTGGAGTGATTTGAGGCCCGATGCCATGGATTTTCTACGAGCACTCGCAGGTTGCCAATTCTAACGCAAACTGCCCGACTGGTCCGCAGGTCGTGCGCGCGGCTCTTGACCCAGGACTGCCTGCTGTGCCGGGCAGAAAGCGGTTCTGGTCTCCTCTGCGAGGCCTGTGAGCGCGACCTGCCGCAGCTGCCCGCGCCGCGCTGCCCAGCTTGCGCCCTGCCGACACCACAAGGCGAAGTCTGTGGTCGATGTCTCGCCAAGCCACCACACTACGATGCGACCTTCGCCGCCTTTTGTTATGGTTTTCCAATTGACAAGCTGGTTCAGTCGTTCAAGTATGGGCATCGTCTGGCTCTCGCAAGCTACTTTGGTCGACAACTTGCGCTACTGAGCGCAAGCGCCGAGGCGGACCTGATCATCCCCTTGCCCCTGCACCCGTTGCGTCTTCGGGAAAGAGGCTTCAACCAGGCCCTCGAACTGGCACGTCCGGTTGCCAGCGCGTGGCAGATGCCTATCGACTTTCGCAGTTGCAGTCGGGTCCGTCACACCGTTGCCCAGGCTGATCTGCCTTGGCGCGAACGAGAAAAGAACGTTCGTGGTGCCTTTCACTGCTCGTCAGATTTCACCGGCAAGCGATTGCTCCTGATTGACGACGTGATGACTACCGGTGCCTCGTTGGATGAACTGGCCCGTACCGTCAAGTTGCACGGCGCGGCGCAGGTCTCATTGCTGGTAATTGCTCGCGCCTTGCCGCCGTGAGGTACGGGGCGGGAAATCGGGGCAGTGCGGGCCGGGCTCCTGTCTCTTGCTCACAGATGCTCGAACTCGGCGATGTCTGCCGCCGGACTGCCCGCCGAGGCCGCAAATGAAATGACCCCGCTGCCGCGCAAGATAAACTGGTCATGCCTTAGAAACAGCTCCTGCTCGCCGTTGACGGTGACGAAGGTGCCATTGGTGCTGAGGTCGATGAGTACGAAGTGCCCCCCTCGTCGCTCAATCCGCGCGTGACTGCGTGAGGCGCGCCGATTGTGGACCGCGATCTCGCAGCCCGTATCACGGCCCATGACCACGCTCGTCCGGTGCTTGTCGAGCAGCTTCACAAAATGCCCGTAGCGGATGCAAAGCCGTAGTTCGCGCTCTCGGGTGGGTGCTGGCGATTCAACGACTACTCTGGGCGCTTCCATCTTCGGCTCTGGCCAGAGGATTTCGAAAACCTGCCTTTCCGCAGGCAGATCCTTGGTCAATGCGCTTTCCAGGGGGAGCGTCGACGACTGTAGATGGGACGACAATGAAGCCTGTGTTGTAGCGCTGGTCAAGATCTGCCCGGACTCGGCCAGTCCAGCCAACCACTCGGCGGTGTTGACACAGTCACCGAGGATCTCGCCGCTCTCCTCGATCACGGGGCCATGATGAAAACCGACACGGATTGCCAGTTGGATACCGGAAACCGGCGGCAGGTCAGCAGTACGCCGCTGCATGGCGATAGCTGCCTGACAAGCCTCATTGGCGTTATCAAAGAGCGCCGTCAGGTCATCTCTCCCTGTCCTGACGATGCGGCCGTGAAAGCCGTCGATACCACGCGCCATGCGCTTCATGCAACGGTCAACGGCGTGCAGCGCCTCAGTACCGCGGAGTTTGCCAAATAGTTGCGAACTCCCGGCAACTGCAGCAAACACCACCGACAGCATCTTTTCCTTGCTGCTCATGAGTTCTGCTCTCCGAGATCTGCACCAGGACGCAGACCCCTGAAGTCGAACAATGCATTGTCGGCCAGGTGTGAGGGAATGACCCTCTGTAGCGCAGAAAACACCACTTCAGTGCGTCCCGGGTAGCGCCTGTCCCAGTCAGCCATCATTTCTCGTACCTTCTGGCGCTGCAGATTGTCCTGCGAGCCGCAGAGATTGCACGGGATGATCGGGTACTCCATGCCACGTGCGAACCGCGCGATATCTATTTCATTGCAGTAGGCAAGCGGCCGGATGACGATGTGGGCGCCGTCGTCGGTGACCAGTTTGGGCGGCATCGCCTTGAGTTGACCGCCAAAAAAGAGATTGAGAAAGAGCGTATGGACAATGTCGTCGCGGTGGTGACCAAGGGCTATTTTGTTGGCGCCGACTTCCTTGGCCGTCCGATAGATGACGCCGCGACGCAGGCGGGAACAGAGAGAGCAGGTGGTCTTCCCCGGCGGGATCATGTTCTTGACGACCGAGTAGGTGTCTTGCTCGACGATGCGGTACTCGACCCCGATCTTCGCCAGATAGCCCGGTAGCACATCGGTAGGAAAGCCCGGCTGTTTCTGGTCCAGATTCATCGCTATCAGACGGAAATCGACCGGAGCGCGCTTGCACAAGGCGATCAGCACGGTCAGCAGGGTATAGGAATCCTTACCGCCGGAAATGCAAACCAGAACGGTGTCACCTTCCTCGATCATGTTGTAGTCGGCAATCGCCTTACCGGCACTGTTCTCCAGGCGCTTTCTCAGGCGCAGCAGGGTGTTCGACGGTTCCAACGGGGCCTCTCCAATGGCGCGATGCTTTACAGGTGTGCGGTGCGACCGCCATCGACATTGATCACCTGTCCGGTCACGTACGTTGCATCTTCAAGCAGGTAGTGTACCGCGCGGGCGATGTCCTGCGGACAGCCCGCACGTTCCAGCAAGGTATGCGCGACGATCTTTGTCCGGGCGGCGCGGTCAAAGACGTTGTCCTCCGGCCAAAGAATCGGCCCTGGGGCAACCGCGTTTACCCGTACCAGTGGTGCCAGTTCGATGGCCAGTGCACGCGTCAGGCCCAGCAGGCCTGCTTTCGCCGCACAGTACAGCGGATAGCCGCCGAGCGGTCGTTCGGCATGAATGTCGGTGATGTTGACCACCGCGCCGCGGGCGACGAGCAGGTGGGGCGCGGCCGCCTGGGTGAGAAACAGCGGTGCCTTGAGATTGCTGCCGATGAGGTTATCCCATGCAGCAAGGTCGATTTTACCCAAGGGCGTGGAGAAGAAGCTCGATGCGTTGTTAACCAGGGCATCCAGGCGACCAAAACGATCGATAGTGCGGCTCACGAGGCCTGCCAAGGTCTCGATTTCTAGCAGGTTGGCTTGTAGGCAGGCTGCCGAAGAGGGCCTGACAGAGTTCAGCTCGGCAACCAGAGTCTTGGCGGCGTCAGAGGCCTGATTATAATGCACCATGATATTGGCTCCCGTCGCATGCATCTCGCGTGCGATTGCACTGCCCAGTCGTCTGGCAGCGCCGGTTACCAAGATCGTTTTTCCGCTCATTTCCGAGTCTCGCATGGCAACAACAAGGATCTGATTTTAACGGATTATTGTCCTGGCTTCTGGAAAAACAGTCGTTTCCGCTGGCGCCGCTGTAAACTGTCACCATGCTAACGGGAGGAGAATGAGCGATGGTCAACGAGAATGGTCCGCTCGACGCTGACGATCTGATGATGCTTGCCGAGCGCGCCGCCCAGCTCCCGGCATCCGATGCTGAGTGGGTTGGTATCCTGCTGCATGAGCTCCAGCGTGCGCGCACCCACGAAGCTGAATTGCTGGCCGCTCGGGCGAGCAGCGGTGGGCCGGTCGATCACGGTGACGGTGAACTTGGCGAGCAACTGGCCCAGATTGCTCTTGATACGGCCGAATGGCTGCGAACGCTGTGGAACGTCGGTTACATGGGCGCAGGCAACTTCCGCTCGCTACCACGTTCGGCTTTCCCGTCAATTGACCTGGAAGATATCAGGAAGTCTTCACTTTTTGCCCGCATTCGCCAGGGAAAGTACGCTCTGCCATTTCCGCCGCCTACTCGACACGGCTTGCCCTGGCACGAACTGCTAGAAGGCGCGGAGCAAGTTCACCCGGTCGAGGCCGAGATCGTTTGCGACGAAACCGGTCAGCCCCAGGGCGCGATAATCGAGGCCTGCGCCGAGTGGCTGGTTATCGAGGAAACCGCGGAGAATCAGGCGTATGTCGTTCAGCACCAGGGTCTGGGGCCGGTCTACAGGTTGCGGTTGGCAGGCGGCCAGGCTGCCGAGCTACAGCGTGAGTCGCCCACCTTGAAGCGCAGAATCTGCCTGCAAAGGCGCGGCGGCTTCCATAGCTATACACTCGAATGGTTGGGCGAGAATGGCCGTACGCAGTTGGTGAGCTTGCGGGCTGCAACCTGGGACCGTGCTGAATCGGAAGCTGAGCACTGGCTGGCGACTACACACCCCGAAATGTACGGACAGGTTTGCTTCGAGCGCTGCGAAGAGTAACTGAGTGCTGCCGAGCTATCGATTCGTGAAGAGGCGCCAGTGGCTCACCGCCAGAGCAGGTTAGTCGGGGTCTTTCCCCCGCCAGCTGACTTTCCCGGTTGGTCATTCTCAAACCGAATCTCGGCGTATCGTTGCCGACATGCCCTTGGCACGTATCCATTCAGGTGTCACTGAGATGCTGACCCGATCCCCGCAGGCCGCCGCGTCGTTGCCTTCCCCCACGGCCGATGCGCTTGCCGTCAGCGCGGCGCTGAGCCGCCACATTTCAGCCTCGATCAATGCTGCCGGCGGGTGGATCGGCTTTGACCGCTTCATGGACCTTGCGCTTTACACGCCCGGGATGGGCTACTATGCGGGCGGTGCGCAAAAGTTCGGCGCCGCGGGAGATTTCCTGACTGCTCCGGAACTCTGCCCTGCCTTCGCTCAGACGCTTGCCGGGCAAATCGCGCAGTTGCTCGTGCTGAGTGGTCCGCAGATCATTGAAGTCGGCGCGGGGAGCGGGCAACTCGCCGCGGACCTGCTGCTCGAACTGGAGCTGCGCGGCGTGCTGCCTGAGCGTTACGGGATCCTCGAGCTGTCCGGCGAATTGAGGGCGCGCCAGTGCGAAACCATTGGCCGCCAGGCTTCCCACCTCCTGCCACGAGTGCTCTGGCTCGACCGATTGCCGGCGCACTTCGACGGCCTGGTCTTGGCCAACGAGGTACTCGATGCGATGCCGGCACATCTGGTGCTGTGGAACCGGGAAGCAATTGCAGAGCGCGGAGTCGCTGTCGACAACGGACAGTTTGCCTGGCGCGATCGCCCAGCCAGCGGCCGCTTGCTGGAGCGCGCACAGGCGCTGGCCGCCGAATGCGAGTTCGTCCCAGGTTACCTGAGCGAAATCTCGCTTGCTGCTCCGGCATGGGTTGCTCAGTGGGCGGCGGTTCTCGGACGCGGCGCGTTACTGTTGATCGATTATGGCTTTCCACGCCGCGAGTTTTACCATCCGCAGCGTTGCGCCGGGACGCTGATGTGCCATTATCGCCATCACGCACACGGCGAGCCCTTTTATCTGCCGGGCTTGCAGGACATCACGCTGCATGTCGATTTCACGGCCATCGTCGAAGCCGGATGTGAGGCGGGTCTTGACTTGCTGGGTTACACGACGCAGTCGAGCTTTCTCTTCAACTGTGGGCTGACGGAGATCCTGGCCAGAACGTCGGTGGGCGACTCGCTTTGCTACCTGCCGCTCGCCAACGCCGTGCAAAAGCTGGTTTCTCCGGCTGAAATGGGAGAACTCTTCAAGGTCATTGCCCTCGGCAAAGGCGTCGGCGAACCTCTGCGCGGCTTTGTGAGCGGTGACCGCAGCGCGACGCTCTGAATGGGAGCTCCCTTGGCCGAGCCGGAAGGAAAGGACGATGGCCGGGAATGGGTGGGGATCGGTGCCAAGGGAAGCGTTGGCTGCTGACAACCCAGTCGGCTGAGAAATCAGCCGGGCAGGTCCGGCAGGCCGGACCAGATCTCGTTTAGGTCAGGGAAGCTCCATTTCGCTGGTTCCTCGCGGCTGACAATCTGCTGCTGACAGCCGGGTTGTGCAAGGTCAATGACTTCCGGCCGGATGCGTGCATTGGCTCGCGTTGAGAAGAAGACCTTGACGCGCGGGCTGAGCAGAGACTTGTCGCCCTGCTCCGTGACAACGCCCAGTCGTCCACAACTGAGCAGCACCAGTGAGCCGATCGGGTAGATGCCGACGCTCTTGACAAAGGCCTGAAACACGCGTGGGTCGAAATGCCCCTTGCTCCACTCGGCCATCTTGCGAAGTGATTCGGCCGGGCACCAGCCGGCCTTGTAGGGCCGGTTGGAGGTGATCGCATCGTAGACGTCGCAGACCGCGCCCATCTTGGCAAAGAGGCTGATCTCGTCGCCTTTCAGTCGCTTCGGGTAGCCTGAACCGTCGACCTTCTCGTGGTGGTGGAGGACCACGTCCAGCGCGATGGTGTCGGCACCGCTGCCCTGGAGCAACATCCGATGGCCAGCCCGAGGATGCGACTTGATGATCGCGAACTCCTCGTCGGTCAGTTTGCCCGGCTTGTTGAGGACGTCGATCGGCATAGCCGCCTTACCGAGGTCGTGCAGCAGGCCGGCCATGCCAACCGAGCGCGTCTGCTCTTCGTCGAGGCCCAACTGCCGGGCGAGCGCGACCATCAGTGCGCACACGGCAACCGAATGCATATAAGTGTAATCGTCGGCAGTCTTCAGGCGTGCCAGGCTGATCAGAGCCCCGGGGTTACGGCTCACCGAGTCGGATATTTCTTCCACCAGACGTTGCGCCCCAGTCGCGTCGACGGCTTTGCCCATGCGGGCTTCCTCGAACATCGAGGTGACTGCTCGCCGAGACTTTGCGACAATCTTGGCCGCGCGGGCGAATTCTTCCGAACTCGGAACACGCTCGGTCTCGCGGTCCTGGTGGGCAATGCCGCCCAGCTCAGCATCGACCTGCGCTTCCGATTCGGCAACCGAGACAACCGGGTCGTCGCCTGCCACATCCAGGCCCTTCTCGCAATCAATCCACACTTCCTTGACGCTGCTTGCCCGGACGCTATCGATGTCCCTCGGGTCGGTGATGACAAACGACGAGCGCCAGAAGGGATGCTCCATCCAGGAACCGCAGAACTCTTTGAGGTACATGCCAACAGCAAGCTGTTGAACGCTGATTCGCTTGAGCATCTCGATGTCGTGGCTGATGCGCCTGATTCGGGAAGCACTAGTCTACACCTGTCCCGAGGGTAAGAGAGGGAGCAAGGGGCACAGCGGGTCCCTTCCCCCGTGATACCGGGATGAGCCTAGAGACCGGCGTCTGCCCGCAAGGCCGCTGCCTTGTCAATGGCCTCCCAGGTGAACTCGGGTTCGTCACGGCCGAAATGCCCGTAGGCAGCAGTCTTGCGGTAAATCGGGCGCAGCAGGTCGAGTGACTGAATGATGCCCTTCGGACGGAGATCAAAGTGCTTGCCGATCAGTTCGACGATCACTTCGTCGCTGACGCGACCGGTGCCGAAGGTGTTGACCATCAGCGAGACAGGTCGGGCAACGCCGATAGCGTACGCCACCTGCACTTCACAGCGGTCGGCCAGACCCGCAGCGACGATGTTCTTGGCCACGTAGCGCGCAGCATAGGCAGCCGAGCGGTCGACCTTGGACGGGTCCTTGCCCGAGAAAGCGCCACCACCGTGTCTTGCGGCGCCACCATAGGTATCCACGATGATCTTGCGGCCGGTCAGACCGCAGTCGCCGTGGGGGCCACCGACCACGAAACGCCCGGTCGGGTTGACCAGGTAGCGGGTGTTGGTAGCCAACAGGTCCTTAGGCAGTACGGGCTTGATGACCTCCTCGATGATGGCTTCCGAGATCTGGATGTGTGATACGTCCGGATCATGTTGCGTCGAAACGACGATGGTGTCGATGGACACTGGCTTGCCATCAACATACCTGACGGTGAGCTGGCTTTTCGCGTCCGGGCGCAACCAGGGCAGGCGGCCGTCGCGGCGTACCTCGGCCTGGCGCTGCATGATCCGGTGCGCATAATGAATCGGTAGTGGCATCAGTGCCGGGGTTTCATTGCAGGCGTAGCCGAACATCAGCCCCTGGTCGCCCGCGCCCTGGTCGAGATCGATCCCCTGGCCCTCGTTCACCCCTTGTGCGATATCCGGCGATTGACGGTTGATTGCTGTCAGAATGGCGCAGCTCTTGTAGTCGAAACCGATTTCGGAGTTGTCATAGCCGATGCGACGAACGGCTTCCTGTGCGATTTCGCGATAGTTGATGTGTGCTTTGGTGGTTATTTCGCCCGATATCACCACCAACCCGGTCGAGACCAGGGTTTCGCAGGCGACGCGCGCGGGCGGATCGTCGGCCAGGATGGCGTCGAGAATGGCATCCGATATCTGGTCGGCAACCTTGTCCGGATGGCCCTCGGAAACCGATTCCGAAGTGAATAGGTACTCTTTGCTCACGCTAAGTCTGCTCCAAAAAAAACCCCGAAACGGTCGCGTGGCCGGCTTCGGGGTTCGAGCAGACGACGCTTTAGCAGTATTTGGGGCCGGTCTGTGGCTCCCTCCGCCCTGCAAGTTGTCTTGATTAACTCGGCGGATGGATAATTATAGTTTTTCTTCGTTCGGCTGGTCAAAACTTCTGATCGCCCTTTGCCAACTTTTTCACGAACGGATTGCTGCGTGATCACCCTGTCCCGCATTCTCAGCTGTTTGCCGCTCGCGTGGCTGCATGCGCTTGGCGCACTGCTTGGCTGGCTGGCCTGGCTGCTGTCGGCCACCTACCGCCGGCATATGCGCGAAAACATGCGGTTGGCGCTCGGTGAGGCGGAGGCCAGGCGGGTACGGGCGATGGCTGTCGGTGAAGCGGGCAAGGGCGCACTCGAATTGGTAAAGATCTGGTTGCGGCCGCTTGGCGAAACGGCTGCTCGTGTCGTCGAGGTGTCCGGCTGGGAACTGGTTGAGGCAGCCTCCCGCCATGGCAAGGGAATCCTCTATCTGACGCCGCACCTCGGTTGTTTCGAGATTACGGCACAGTATCTGTCTACGCATGCACCGATCACTGTTCTCTACCGGCAGCCTCGCCAGGCCTGGCTGCAGGCGCTGATCGAAGCTGGCCGGGCGCGACCACAACTCCATTTGGCGGCCGCCGATTTGTCCGGCGTACGCAGCCTGCTCAAGGCACTAAGGAGAGGCGAAGCAGTTGGCATGCTGCCCGACCAGGCACCCAAGGCAGGCGAAGGACGCTGGCTCGATTTTTTTGGCAAACCGGCGTATACGATGACTCTGGCCGCGCGACTGACCGAGAGCGGGGCCGCCGTGATCATGGTCTGGGCGGAGCGCTTGCCCGCTGGCGCGGGTTACCATTTTCGCCTGCAGGAGCCGACGCAGCCGATCCGCGGCAGCATCGAGGAGCGTGCGCAGCAGATCAATCACGAGATCGAGCAACTGGTTCGCCAATGTCCAGCTCAGTATCTTTGGGGTTACAACCGCTACAAGGGGCGTGGCCGGGTGCTGCCTGTCCCGGAAGAGGGTGGTCAGGGGTGAGTGACCTGGCGTATCGGCTCCCGTCGCTTGGCGTCGGTGCTGGATGTCATTGATGCAGACTGCCTTCTGTCTCTACAAGTTCTTTCCCTTCGGCGGCCTGCAGCGGGATTTTCTGCGCATCGCGCTCGCCTGCCAGGCGCGCGGCTGTGCCGTTCGGGTATACACACTGGAATGGCGTGGAGAGATCCCTGAGGGCTTCGACGTCGTGCTGGTGCCGGTCAGGGCGTTGACCAATCAGCGCCGCTATGAGAAGTTCAGTACCTGGGTCAGGAATCATCTGGCAAGAAATCCAGCCGACCGGGTCGTTGGTTTCAACAAGATGCCTGGCCTGGACGTTTATTTTGCTGCGGACCCCTGCTATGAAGACAAGGCGCAGACGCTGCGCGGCCCGCTTTACCGCATGTCCGGGCGCTATCGCCATTTTGCTGCTTACGAGCGTGCAGTTTTCGGGGCGCATAGCCGAACCGGGATCCTGATGATTTCGCCTTTGCAGAAGCCGCTGTTCCAGAAGTACTACCAGACAGCCGACGAGCGTTTTCACCTGCTGCCGCCAGGAATAGCTCTGGACCGCCGGGCGCCGGCCAATGCGCCAGAAATCCGGGTCGCATTCCGCCGGGAGTTCGGTCTGGATGCGACCGATCTACTGCTCTTGCAGATCGGTTCGGGATTCAAGACGAAAGGTCTGGGCCGTAGTCTGAAAGCGATCGCTGCCTTGCCGCCAGATCTTGGCGGTCGTTGCCGACTGATCGCGATCGGTGACGATGATCCGAAGCCGTTCCGTGCCCAGGCGCGAGCTCTGGGGCTTGCCGATCGCGTCAGCATTCTACGCGGACGCAGCGACATACCGCGTTTCCTGCTTGGCGCTGATCTACTGATCCATCCCGCGTACAACGAAAACACTGGCACCGTGCTGCTCGAAGCGGTGGTCGCCGGCTTGCCGGTGCTCACCACCGCCGTCTGCGGCTATGCTCATTACGTTGCCGACGCCGATGCCGGCATGGTTGTCCCCGAGCCCTTCGAGCAAGCGCGTCTTGACGCCTTTCTGGCGCGGATGCTGGCTGACGAGCTGGCACGCCGGCGTTGGCGCGCCAATGGCTTGTCATATGCCGGGCATGCCGACATTTACAGCAATGCCGAGCGTGCAGCAAACGTGATTCTGAGAGAGCGGCAATGAACTCTGACAAGCTTGTTCTCGACGAGCCCTGGCGTTCGTTGTGGGCGGGAAAAGATCCCTTCGTCGCCGTCGAAGCACTCGAAGGCGAGGTGTTCCGAGAGCTGGAGGGGCGCCGCACCTTGCGCACTGAAGTTGCGGGGCGAGGCTATTTCGTGAAGATTCATCACGGCATCGGCTGGGCGGAGATGCTGAAGAATCTCCTCTCGCTGCGTCTGCCCGTCCTCGGCGCTCAGAATGAATGGCGGGCGATCCAGCGGCTGCGCGAACTCGGCGTCGACAGCATGCGCGCTGTTGCCTATGGCCAGCGAGGCCACAATCCGGCGCGACGGCGTTCGTTCCTGGTGACCGAAGAGCTGGCGCCCACCGTGAGTCTGGAGGACTATTCGCTCGACTGGGTAGAACTTCCCCCGCCCGTTCGCCTGAAACGCGTACTGATCACCCGGGTGGCCGAGATGGCGAGGCGAATGCACGCGGGCGGCGTCAATCATCGTGACTTCTACATCTGTCATTTTCTTCTCCATCTCGATCCGCCGCCGACAGCGGAGAGGCTTAGATTGTCGCTGATCGACCTCCATCGGGCGCAGGTCAGAGCCAGAACACCCCGCCGCTGGCGCGACAAGGATCTGGCCGCCCTGTATTTTTCGGCGCTGGACATCGGCCTGACGAGCCGTGACCTGTTGCGCTTCGTGGCGGCGTATTTTGCCCGGCCGCTGCGACATGTTCTCAGCGAGGAGACGGCGTTGCTTTCTGGCCTGGCCAGTGAAGCGCTGCGTTTGCAGGCACGGTTCGCACGCAAGTCCGCCGCCGGTGAAATGACATGATCTATTGGCGCTTGAATCCGGAATTCTCCTCAAGCTTGGCCGCAGTCCTTTTCGGCGACATTGATCGCGTCTTTTCTCTTGATGGCGAGTTGATTGCGCACGATTCACTGAGCCGGGTGCTGCGCGTCACTGCCGGTGGCAAGCGCTATTATGTCAAGCGCTACAGCGGCACCGGGAAAAACCGCATCCGCCGCTGGTTCGGCACGCGCCGCTGGCTTGGCCCGCCGCGGGTGCGTGCGGAATGGCAGAACCTGCAGGCCTTTCGGGACTGGGGAATACCCACCGCGATGGTGGTTGCCTATGGTCTGGAACGTCGCTGCGGTGGTTTCACCCGCGGCGCGCTGGTAACCGAGGAAATCCCCGACACGGTCGATCTGGCGCAGATGGCCCATGCCAACGATCCTCGACTGCGTGACCGTGGTTGGGTTGCGCGCGTCTCGCGACAGATTGCCGACATCACGCGTACGCTGCACGCGGCCCGCTTCGCGCACAATGATCTGAAATGGCGCAACCTGCTGGTCGATGGTGGAGCTTCGCCGACCGTCTACCTGATCGACTGTCCAAGCGGCGGCTACTACCGCGGCGTGGTGCTTGACTACCGGATCGTCAAGGACCTCGCCTGTCTCGACAAGCTGGCCAGACATTGGTTGTCCCGTAGCCAGCGCCTGCGCTTCTATCTGGACTACGCGCGCCACGGCCGCGTGACTGATGAGGACCGCAAGAGGATCGGCAGGATCGTCAGGTTTTTCCATGGACGCGAGTAGATCGGGCTTGCTGTGTTGGCAGCGAGAATACGGCGTGACCGATGATGACCCTGGCTACGTTCACCGTCGCCAATAGCCTGCAGGCAGCTGGCCGCGGTCCGGCCTTGCCTTTCCGGGTAGCGCTCGCCGATGGACGTCAGCTCAGCATGCAGCGATTGCTGCGTGTGCTGCCAGGCAAGCGGTTGGTTGGCGAGGCGGAACTGGAGGGCAGCCGGGTACTCGCCAAGCTTTTCGTTGGACGTCGCTGCAAAAAGCACTGGCAGCAGGAACGGGCGGGTCTTGAGGCACTGGTCCTGGCCGGCGTGCCAACACCCGAACTGGTCGCCGCCATGCCGATGGCCGGTGGAGGATACGCTCTGCTGACGACCTTTCTCGATCCCGCCGAGAGCGTGGTCGAATCCTGGGTGCGCGTCGCTGGTCACCAGCCGGGGGATGGCGAAGCGCTGGCCATAGTGGGTCCGGTAATGACCATGCTTGGGCGTCTGCACGCCGCCGGCCTAGTTCAGGAAGACCTGCACCTTGGCAATTTCCTGTTTCACGAAGGCCAATTGTTCGTCGTCGACGGTGATGCGGTACGCGTCATCAGTCGCGGACAGGCGCTGACGCCATCGCGTGCGAGTGCCAATCTGGCTGTTCTGCTGGCGCAGTTGCCCGCAGAATGGGATGGCCAGGCTGCGCTGCTATCGTCCTACGCAGTTGGAGCCGGCCGTGCCCTACTTGACGTGCCGGCCTTGCACGGACAGATCGCGCGGGTCAGAGCTTGGCGGCTGCAGGATTTTCTCAGCAAGACCGTCCGCGACTGTACGCTTTTCGCAGTCGAGCGCAGTGCGACTCGCTTCAGTGTAGTGCGTCGTCAGGAAGCCGAGCCACTTGCATCGGTGCTGGCTTCTCCGGATGGTGCAATCAGCGCTGGCGTCGCGTTGAAGGATGGTGGGACCTGCACTGTGGTCAGGGCTGTCATCGGCGGTCGCGTGCTGCTGATCAAGCGCTACAATCTCAAGAGCTTGAGCCACGCGCTGGGTCGCGCGTGGCGTCCGAGCCGGGCCTGGCATTCATGGCGCGAAGCACACCGGTTGCAGTTTCTCGGCATCCCGACGCCGGCACCCTTGGCGCTGATCGAGGAACGGCTTGGGCCGCTGCGCCGGCGTGCCTGGCTGGTCAGCGAATTCTGCCCGGGGACGAATCTGCTGAGCCACCTATCTGCCGATCGCGAACCGTCCGAAGAAGTGGGACGGGCAATTCTCAATCTGTTCGAGTCGATGCACAAGGCGCGTATCAGCCATGGTGACATGAAAGCGACAAATCTTCTCTGGTACTCGGGGCGGGTCTTGCTCATTGATCTTGATGCGGTCGTCCAGCATCGGTCGCCCGTGGCGCATGCGCGTGCCTGGCAGCGCGACCGTGCCCGCCTGCTGCGCAACTGGCCCGCCGGGTCCCGGCTCCAGCGTTGGCTTGACGATCGGCTACCAGGGACTTGATTTTTCTGCCAGACGGTCGTGGTCGTCTTGTGCGGCGCTTGTCAGCCCGCCGCGGTTGCCGCGTTGCTCGCTGCTTCGGAGAACTGCATCGCGTGCAGTCGCGTGTAGTGACCGTTGGCGGCGAGCAAACCGGCGTGGGTGCCCCGTTCGACGATGCGTCCCTGATCCATGACCAGGATCAGATCGGCTCTCTCGATGGTCGACAGGCGGTGCGCGATGACCAGCGTCGTCCGGCCGGCCATCACCCGGTCGAGGGCGCTCTGGATGTGGCGTTCGGATTCGCTGTCCAAGGCCGAAGTTGCCTCGTCGAGGATGAGGATGGGCGCATCCTTGAGGAGTGCGCGGGCAATCGCCAGACGCTGGCGCTGCCCACCGGAGAGCATCACCCCGTTCTCACCAACCAGAGTGTCGAAGCCGGCTGGCAGGTGGTCGATGAACTCGCGGGCAAAGGCGGCCTCGGCCGCTGCTACGATCGCTTCCCGCGGCACCGTGGACAGATCACCGTAGGCGATATTGCTGGCGATGGTGTCGTTGAAGAGCACTACCTGCTGCGTGACCAGCGCGATGTGCCGGCGCAGGTTGCGCAAGGTGTAGTCCTCGACGTCAACGCCGTCGATCAGAATCTGGCCGCAGTCGTGGTTGTAGAAGCGGGGAATCAGACTGGCCAGGGTCGACTTGCCGCTGCCGGAACGACCGACGAGGGCAAGCATTTGCCCGGGCTTGACCGAGAAGCTGATCCTGTCCAAGATCGGCTGCGTACTTCCCGGATAGCTGAAGGACAGTTCTTTCACCTGCAGGTGGCCGCTGACACGATCCCGTTCGACCATGCCATGATCTGGCTCCGGCGTTTCATCGAGCTGGGCAAAAATGCTCTCGGCCCCTGCCAACCCCTTCTGAATCGTTGCGCTGACTTCCGAAAGTTGGCGAATCGGCTTCGGAAGCATGCCGGCGGCCGTGATGTACGCGACCAGGTCGCCGGCCGAAGCATCGCCGCGTAGCAGGAGAACGAGGACGAGCAGCACCGCCATCGCGCTGAAGGTGACAAACTGAAGTGCAGGTGTGTAGGTTGCGGCTGTTCTGACCATGCGTAACTGCTTGGCCGTGTTGTCCGCACTTGCCGCCCGAAAGCGCGCTGATTCGTAATCCTCGCCACCAAAACTGCGTACTACCCGGTAGCCCTGGATGGTCTCAGAGGCGACATGGGTGAGGTCGCCCATTGCGACCTGTATCTTCCTGCTTTGCTTGCGAAACTTCCGGCTTGCACTGCTCACCATGAGGCCGATGATGGGCAGGATTGCGACCAGTAACAGGGTGAGCTGCCAGTTCATCCAAAGTAGATAGCCGAACAGGAAGACGATCGTCATCCCCTCCCGGATGACCACCTTGATGGCCTCGGTCGCCGCTCCGGTGACCATGGTCACGTCGTACGTGATGCGTGAGATCAGATGCCCCGAGTTGTGCTGGTCAAAATAGCTATTCGGCAGCCGCAGCAGGCTATCGAAAAGAGCGCGCCGCAAGTCATCGATGAGGCCCAGCGAGACTCTTGCCAGATAGTAGTTTCCAAGGAAGGAGCCAATCCCTTGCCAGGTGACGACAACGACCAGCAGCAGCGGTACCGCGTAGACCAACGGCAGATCGCCAAACAGGGGAGGTGCGTGCGGCATGACGCCGCTGGTGGCGTTCAATCCATCAACGAAGTACTTCAGAATCCCGGCCATCATCGGTTGTGATGAGGCGAACATCAGGTAGCCGAGGAGACTGACCGCGAACAGGCCGAGCAGCGGTCGCAGATAGCTGAGCAGGCGGAAATAGATACTCAGGGAGGGGGCGGCTTGCTTTCTTGCTGTTGGCATTCTTGGGCGCGCGGTGGCGGAAAAGGCTGGGCTTGGAGTGTAACACGCAGCCCGAATGTCGTTCCCGCGCGGGCTGCGAACGGCACGTAGCGGCCCGAGTGCCCGCTATTGTCGATGATTGATCTGCCCTTGCTTCTTCAGAGATACTTCCAGTTACCGTCGCTTCCGCATAGTCGTGAGTCCGCGATCGGCACCCACTTGCCCTTGAGGGAACACCAAACCGTCATTTACCAGCGGGCGTCTATTCGTCCATCTTGACTGCTGTGGGTATCTCATGGCTGAGGGCTTTCAGTCGAGTTCTGCAGGTTCTCCCTCGTAGCTCGCGCAAATCTGCGCCGCTGATACGTTCAGCAGACCGGACGTAGTTCCAAGCTTCGCCTTGAACGTCCCCCTCACGCCGTAGGCCGCCAGCAGCGCCCGCC
The DNA here is from genome assembly GCF_036625085.1 of Candidatus Accumulibacter necessarius. NCBI lineage: Bacteria > Pseudomonadati > Pseudomonadota > Betaproteobacteria > Candidatus Accumulibacter > Candidatus Accumulibacter necessarius. The sequence goes on from NZ_JAZKUM010000002.1 coordinate 683,775, forward strand.
CTTCCTCGTCCTCCGGTTCGATCTGCAAAGCACAATCGTTGCCTTCCATTACCATCAGAACCTTCATTTCCATCTCCTGTTCACCCGACTCTCGCGCCGACAGACGGATGAGATCGCCCAGCGGCTTGTCAGTCGCCTTGGCGCCCGCTGCTTACGTCAAGGCTGAGGCGCAAATGGCGAAGGCGCAATTGTGACCTCTGTTCGAAGTCTCACTGATTGCGGCCTAGAAAGGGAAGGAACTACTGCACACCTGCTGCTGCATGTGTGATTGGCAGGCGAACGAGGAACTCGCGTATGGACTGGTGCGGTGGGTGATCCGAGCGTCCTTGTCCTTGAACCCAGCAGTTCTCATTTCAAACCCAAGCAATGCGGCTGTTGGCGTAGGTTGGCGCACGCGGATTGGCAGACTTGGGCGATGAAGATTGAGGGAAACTCCGGGTGTTTTTTAAAATAATGCTGGTAAACAGTGTGTTATAGTGTTAACCTCGAACTTGATCGAAGTATTGATGATTTTCAGGTGCCCAGCCCATTTCGACCGTTGCCCCCATCCCCCTGCCGAGCCCCGCCATCGCCTTGATCGAGAAGGTTCGGGATGCATTCCGGGCTTTGCCGGACGGGCGTAAGCAGAGCAACGCCCGGCTCTATGAGATGGAGGATGCGGCCCTGTCGGCCTTCGCCGTGTTTTTCTCGCAAAGTCCGTCCTTCCTCGATAGCCAAGTCAGGATGCAGAAGCAGTTGGGGCGGAACAATGCCTCTTCGCTGTTCGGGGTGCATGAGATTCCCTGCGATAACCAGATTCGCAATCTGCTGGACCCGGTGCCGCCGGAAACGGTGTACCCGGTCATGGCCGAGATTGGCGATGCCCTGTACCAGCAAGGCTATCTGGCGGGATTTCGCTCGCTCAACGACACCTTGCTGATTGCCCTGGACGGCACTGATTTCTTCTCGTCGGAAAAGATTTCCTGTGCCGGTTGCAGCGAGACGCGCCTGAAGAACGACAGGGTTCTCTATCGCCACCTTGCCGTGACGCCGGTGCTGGTGGCGCCGGGCCAGGCGAACGCCATCCCGTTGCCGCCGGAATTCGTGCAACCCCAGGACGGCCAGGACAAGCAGGACTGCGAATTGGCCGCCGCGGCCCGCTGGCTGGCGCGCTGGGGCGAGCACTACCGCCCGTGGCGCATCACCTACCTGGGCGACGACCTGTACTGCCATCAGTCGCATTGCCTGCGGGTGCGGGCGCAACAGGCCGACTTCCTGTTCACCTGCAAGCCCGAATCCCATGCCACGCTCTACGAGTGGGTCGGCGATTTCGAGCGCAACGAGCAACTCGGCCGCGTCGTACAGGCGCGACGCGTCGGCAAGAAGCACTTTACCGACACCTATCGCTATGCCCATCAAGTGCCATTGCGCAACACGGACGATGCCGTGATGGCCAACTGGCTGGAACTGGTCACCACCGATGCCCGCGGTGCCATCGTCTTCAAGAACGCCTGGGCCACCTCGCATGCCATCACCGACCATAACGTCGCCGCTCTGGCTTCCGCCGGGCGGGCGCGTTGGAAAATCGAGAGTGTGCCGCAGGCACACAGAAAGGAAGTTCGTAATGGACTGACGAACTGTGTAGAAGCTACACGGAAGATGAGGGTAGGTCCCTCGGGGTCGGCTTTCAGGAGCGGGCCTCAAACCACCCCAAGCTGCTGCGGTCAAGAGCCGTGGTGGTGAGCGTTGGGGTCAAAGCGTCGAGGACGTACCTCGAGCAGGTAAGGATCAGAGAGACGAACGAAAGTGAACCTTCGCTGACGCGTCGTAATCCAGAGACTTGTCGTCAAAACCAGGGGCGTTTCTATCTTCTGGGACAAGCTTGCCGGGCACCTGACTACTGGGCAAGCGGCGGCCGGCGTATAGGAGGCGTGAAGCTGATCCAGGCTTTTGTGTGGAACTGCGGGAACCAGTCGTTCCGATGTCAAGGGAGAAGCACAAGTGGCAGAAACCACGAGGCGAGAGTACCGATGCGGAGCACTGGGACGGACCGACCCGTACGAGCGATGAAGGCTGGTAATGCGGCTGGAGCAAAGGGGTCGGATCAAGCGGTTGCACTTGGCGTTCAACTGGCAACAGGAGGAAACGGATGAGTGCAACAAAACCATTTGCCATTGACAAATGGCTGGTGTACGAAGCGTATCAAGCGGTCAAAGCCAATGCGGGATCGGCAGGGGTGGATAAGGAATCGATCGGCGACTTCGAGAAGGATCTGAAGGGTAACCTGTACAAGATCTGGAACCGGATGTCGTCGGGAAGCTACTTTCCGCCGCCGGTCAAAGCGGTTGCCATTCCCAAGAAGAATGGCGGGGAGCGCATATTGGGTGTTCCAACGGTGGCAGATCGTGTGGCGCAGACGGTTGTCAAGCGGGTGATAGAGCCCGGGATTGAAGCCAAGTTTCTACCGGATTCCTACGGTTATCGGCCCGGAAGGTCGGCGCTGGATGCCGTGGGGGTAACGCGGGAACGATGCTGGAAGTATTCTTGGGTTCTAGAGTTTGATATCAAAGGCCTGTTTGACAACATCGACCATGCATTGCTGGAGAAGGCGCTCGAGAAGCACGTGGAGTGTGAATGGGCCATGCTGTATATCAGGCGCTGGCTAACTGCGCCGCTGCAACAGGCGGACGGAACCCGGGTAGAACGTACCCGGGGGACACCGCAAGGCGGCGTCGTCAGTCCGGTGTTGGCCAACCTGTTCCTTCACTACACGTTTGACGTCTGGATGACGAAACACTATCCGGACAACCCCTGGTGCCGGTATGCGGATGATGGGTTGGTCCATTGTCGGACCGAGCAGGAGGCGCAGGCCCTGATGGCGGCGCTCGATGCAAGGTTTGCGCAATGCGCCCTGCAGATGCATCCGGACAAGACCAAGATCGTGTACTGCAAAGACGGTAGTCGCAAGGGGAGGTATCCGGTCACGCAGTTTGATTTCCTCGGATATACCTTCCGGCCAAGGGTGGTGAAGAACAGCAAGCGCAACAGCCTGTTTGTGAGCTTCACCCCGGCGGTCAGCAACAAAGCGATTACGGCGATGCGGGCAACGACACGCAAACTGAGCTACCGAAATCGGACGGAGCTGAGCCTAGCCGACATTTCCCGACTGCACAATCCAGTCCTGAGGGGCTGGCTCGCGTATTACGGAAGATTCTATCGGTCGGCAATGTACCCCGTCTTCAGGCACTTCAACAAGACGTTGGTGGCTTGGGCGATGAGGAAGTACAGACGGCTGAAGGGCCACAAGATACGGGCGAGCAGGTTTCTCGAACAGCTTTCCGAGACGCAGCCGTATCTCTTCGTGCATTGGCAGAAAGGAATGGTCGGTGCGTTTGCTTGATGGGAGCGGTGTGAATCGAGAGGTTCACGCACCGTTCTGTGAGAGGCCGGGGGTGCAACTCCTCCGGCCGACTTGCCACGAGAACAACAACACCCTCAAGACCAAGGGCTACCATTTCGACCACAACTTCGGACACGGCAAGCAGTTTTTGGCCAACCTGTTCGCTACACTGATCTTGTTGGCCTTCTTGGTCCATACCGCCCTGGACTGGATGGACACCCGTTACGCCAAGGTGCGCGGCCTGCTGCCCTCCCGACGCACCTTCTTCGAACACCTGCGCGCCTTGCTACAGTACCTGCCGTTCGATGACTGGGATCACCTCATGCGCTTCATGCAGCAGCGCCTCGCTCCCAACGCCCCAGACACCGGCTGACTTACCCCATCCAACAGTCCTTACCCTCAACACCCACTACCATGGAATTTGAAATGAGAACTGCTGCCTTGAACCGCGGATCGCAGGCAATTGGTTCGCGCGTTACTATGCGTTCCTGCCGGTGATGTCAGCGTAGAACCCCCGGATCTCGGCCATATCTGCGGAAATGTTGCCCGACGGTTGAAGCAGGCGGCCTATGCCCGCTACCTTGTCCTTGAAATCCAGATAGCCCAGGGCGATAGGAACATCAGCGCCGAGGGCAATGTAATAGAAGCCGGTCTTCCAGTGGACGACGTTACTTCGCGTCCCTTCCGGGGAAACAACGATGGCCATTCGGGGGCTGCAGGCAAACGCGCTGACCATGCCCTGCACGAGATTTCCTGCCCGCTCTCGGTGCACCGGGATGCCGCCGAGCCAAGTCATCACACGACCAACAATGGGAGGGAAGAGGCTCGCTTTTCCCATCCAGTGAACATTCAGCCGCAAGACAAAGCACACCATCAGGGTCAAGGGGAAATCCCAGTTGCTGGTATGTGGCGCTGCAATCAGCACATACTTCGGCGCAGTTGGCGCGACCCCCTCGACGTGCCATCCGGTCAGCCATAACAGCAGCCGGGACAGCCAGTGCATGGAAGAGTTGACGACGGGGGTATCGAATATCGTCCGCTGCATAGATGACGCCTTTGCCAATTGAGCCCGTCCTCTGAGTTGTCGAAGGCATGCCTGAAGCTGGGTGCCAAAGGGGCCCTCGATTTGGCCCTGCCAAGGGCTGCAGGTGGGGTTGCCGCACGCTTGCCGACCGCTTGTGCAGTTTACTCGGAAGCTGTTTGGTTTGGCTGATTTCGATTTCTCGTGACCGTAGCGCGAGCTAGCGCGCCCGATTCAATTCCGGGCCACGTTGGCACGCTCTGGCGGGAACCCACGTCCCGCAAGGAGCAACTATTCAGAAAGCAAGTTCCAGTGCTATATTGAGCTGATGGGAGTCAGTATTCCTCCGTTAAACGCCGGACTACGGCTTATGGCATGTATGGTTCCGGGCTGAGTTGCAGGGGTTCTTTTGCAGACTGCCCGCGTGGCTGACATGTCCTCAGGGCAGATGTATGTGGAAATCGATTCTCGCCATCTCCGTCGGTGCTGTGGTCGGTGCCTTGTTACGCTGGCAACTTGGAACCAGGCTCAACGCGATCTTTCCGACCATTCCGCTTGGCACGCTGGTTGCCAATTTGATCGGTGCCTACGTGATAGGCTTGGCGATTGCTTTTTTCGCCTCGTTCTCGGCGCTCGCGCCCGAATGGCGTCTGTTAGTGATTACAGGTTTTTGCGGGGGTCTCACCACATTTTCAACTTTTTCTGCGGAACTGATGACACTGCTGCAACAAGGGCGCATCTCCTGGGCTCTTGGTATCGTCGCTACCCATGTCATGGGATCGGTTTTGATGACCTTTGCCGGCATTGCCACATTCGCTTGGGCGAGGAGTGCGAGTTGATGCAGCTACTCAGCGGAAGCGGTATCGGGTACCAGAATGCATCAAGGGTATGGCAGGCTGAGGGAGAGAATCATGCACGGATCATTCCTGAGGTTCTACGTAGGCGAAAACGAGCACCATCGCGGCGTTCTCCTCTGGGAGTGGCTGCTCGACCAGGGCAACAGACTCGGCATTCGGGGCGGCTCGGCGTTCCGTGCAATTGGCGGTTTTGGGCGACGTCATACCGTACACGAAGACCACTTTTTTGAATTGGCTGGAAGCGGCAGCATCGAGGTCGAGTTCGTTGTCACCGCGGAAGAAGAGCAAGGGCTGCTGGATCTGATCCGCCGGGAAAAGGTCCGTATTTTTTTCACCCGCATTCCGGCCCGCTTCGGCATCATCAATCCGGACGCCAAAGACTTGCCAAGCCAGAGGGGTGACGACTAGCCCTTCAGGGCAGAAAGCTGTTGCCGGTAGGCGGCTCGGAACGCGCTCCAGTCTTCATCACTCCAGCCGCCCGTGTGTCGCATCAATTGGTCCAGATCATGGGCGCTCACTCGCGCACGGCTGATGCGCTTGCGCAGCTTTTCCAGATCAATGAAGCACACATCGCTTTCCTCATAAGCGCTGCTCGCCTTCGGGGTGCGACGTACAAACACATGTTTACCGTACAGGGAGCTGTGCTGCAGGCCGTGATGATGGAGGCGAGCGCAGGCGCAGGCAGTGGCAGCAATCAATGATTGGCGCTCCTGTTGCACATGTTGCGCGGCCTTGGCATTCCATTCATCGAGGCTCATGAAGCTGTCGAGCGCCCGCGTTACCAGAATGGCACGCCAGTGGCCGGTTTCGCGCCTGTCGCCATAATAGAGCGCCTCAACCGTACCGATATCATGTCGATGCAGGCGCAAGATGTTCTGATACTCGCGATAGAACGTCGGGATGCCGCGGAACGGGTGCTGCGGCGTCCGGCAGAGGTGGTTGTCCTGTCGCTTCACGAAGATGGCGCTACCGTCGGCCAGCAGATGGCGACTGACGCCGCTCCAGCCACCGCGTCGCTCGTTGGGCGCTTCATGCCAGTCGGCACGCAGCGACCATAGCGCATCGAAGCTTGCCAGCCCGCTGACGGTCAGCAACTGGCGCGCCGTCGCATCGGGAAACAGATCTCGCGCTTTCACCGGCAGGCTGGTGGCTGTGTTGCCAGCCTGCCTCTAAAACGTTTTCTTGCGCAGCACATACGCACGCCACATGAAAAGGCGGGGCAGGAAGTCGACGTGACCAACGATCTCGAAGCCCGCCTCGCGGCACTCCTGTTCGAACTGCGCGCGCGGCACGATGAAACGGTTGTCGCTGTTCTCTCCTCTTTGCCGGCGTGCATCTTCGAGTCTGCGACGGCGCCAGGCTTTGTAATTGCCATTGACCCAAAGTGACAGGACGACGGTGTCCCGGCTGACTCGATGGAATTCCCTGAGCATTGCGACGCGGTTGGTCGAGTCGCCGATGTGATGCATCAGGCGAATGCAGAAGATGCAATCGACACTGTCATCAGGCAGCGTGATTTCGAAAGCGGAACACTGCAGCAAACGAAAGCGCTGCACCACGGAAGGATCACGCGTCCTTCTGGCGACCTCCAGCATGGCCTCGCTGTAATCGGCTGCCAGCAACTCGCGCTTCGGGTCCTGCGCCAACATCGACCAGAACCGTCCGGTACCACAGGGCAGGTCCAGCACCGACGACGGGTTCCCGGCAAGGGCCAGGGCACGCTGCGCCATGCGATGTTCCATTCGGTCAGAGAACTTCTTCTCGTTATGCTTCTGGAAGTACTCCTGTGAATGCGAATCGGTGTACTTATCGGAGAAAGGCAGGTGAACCGTAGTTTTTCGCTGATCGTTCATGTCGTCGGCTGGAATCGAGCGTCCTGCAGAGGAAGGGAAGAAGCATAGCACGGCACATGTCATGGTTTGGCCAAGAACTTGGGGTCTGCAGTGGGGCGCCTTGTCGTCATGGGCCGCGTTGTGGTGACCCTGGGTAGAGTATCCGCCTCGGTTCGAGAGTATCATAATTGAAGTTCAGAGTTGCCGCTGTTGCCAGCCGCCAGGATAATGGGGCAGGTTTTGGTGTCGTCGGCTACGGGGAGCAGCGGAGGATGCCGAAACTGGAAACGATGGTTCGGTAGCCGGCGCAGTGATGAGAACAGGTCTTCGGCGCGCGGGTAGACCTTTCGCTTTTTGTCCGACAATAAAATTCAGGGTCGACAATGACGCCAGACACCCGCCACATCGCGGTGCGGAGAAGCGATATTGATCTTGGGAGGCCCCTTCCATGGGCGGTTTATGACAGCCACGGGAATCTTCTGCTGAAGCAGGGCTTCGTACTGGAAACGAAATCGCAAGTCGATGCGTTGATTGAAAAGGGGCTGTACCGTGACCGCCAGGGAGTCAGTGTGAACATCGGTTTTCGGCGCGATGGACGCGACGCCGGCGAAGCTGGCCCCAGCGACCCATCTGGTGAGCGGATCGTACCGCTAGACGAGATCAAGCTAGCAATCGGTGACTCGTTTCAGATCCAGGCACAGACGGAGCAGGCGGAAAGCAGGTACTACGTCAAGCTGATTGGCTATCTCAAAGGCAGGAGTGTTATCGTGACGATGCCGGAAGTGGACGGAAGGCTCTGTTTCGTGCGCGAAGGACAGGCTTTCGTGGTCCGCTTTTTCGCTGGCAGGAATGCTTATGCGTTTACAGCAAGTGTTCTGAGATCATCCAACATCCCTTTTCCGCACCTGCATCTCAGCTATCCCTCGCAAGTACGAGGTCTGATGGTACGGACCGGCGAAAGAGTGCCGGTCAGAATCATCTGTGCCGTTGCCATTCAGGATGATACGCGGACGGTTACCACTGGCGCCATGGTGACCAACATCAGTGTCAGCGGCGCCATGCTGGCGTCCAAGGGGAGGCTCGGGAACAAGGGCGATCTGCTGTCAATCAAGTTTCGCGTGGACATCCGGGAGATCGAGTTCCTGGCGTCAATTGATGCGACTATCCGCTACGTGTCGAGTGACGAGTCCGGCGAGTTCTTGCATGGTGTGCAGTTCGCTGGTCTGCCCAATGATGTTGCGATTGCATTGACCGCTTTTGTCTATCAGAAACTGGCCGAATCGTCGCGCTGAGGCAAGCATACCAGCAGTTCTCATTTCAAATTCCATGGTAGTGGGTGTTGAGGGTAAGGACTGTTGGATGGGGTAAGTCAGCCGGTGTCTGGGGCGTTGGGAGCGAGGCGCTGCTGCATGAAGCGCATGAGGTGATCCCAGTCATCGAACGGCAGGTACTGTAGCAAGGCGCGCAGGTGTTCGAAGAAGGTGCGTCGGGAGGGCAGCAGGCCGCGCACCTTGGCGTAACGGGTGTCCATCCAGTCCAGGGCGGTATGGACCAAGAAGGCCAACAAGATCAGTGTAGCGAACAGGTTGGCCAAAAACTGCTTGCCGTGTCCGAAGTTGTGGTCGAAATGGTAGCCCTTGGTCTTGAGGGTGTTGTTGTTCTCGTTCTCGATTTTCCAACGCGCCCGCCCGGCGGAAGCCAGAGCGGCGACGTTATGGTCGGTGATGGCATGCGAGGTGGCCCAGGCGTTCTTGAAGACGATGGCACCGCGGGCATCGGTGGTGACCAGTTCCAGCCAGTTGGCCATCACGGCATCGTCCGTGTTGCGCAATGGCACTTGATGGGCATAGCGATAGGTGTCGGTAAAGTGCTTCTTGCCGACGCGTCGCGCCTGTACGACGCGGCCGAGTTGCTCGTTGCGCTCGAAATCGCCGACCCACTCGTAGAGCGTGGCATGGGATTCGGGCTTGCAGGTGAACAGGAAGTCGGCCTGTTGCGCCCGCACCCGCAGGCAATGCGACTGATGGCAGTACAGGTCGTCGCCCAGGTAGGTGATGCGCCACGGGCGGTAGTGCTCGCCCCAGCGCGCCAGCCAGCGGGCCGCGGCGGCCAATTCGCAGTCCTGCTTGTCCTGGCCGTCCTGGGGTTGCACGAATTCCGGCGGCAACGGGATGGCGTTCGCCTAGCCCGGCGCCACCAGCACCGGCGTCACGGCAAGGTGGCGATAGAGAACCCTGTCGTTCTTCAGGCGCGTCTCGCTGCAACCGGCACAGGAAATCTTTTCCGACGAGAAGAAATCAGTGCCGTCCAGGGCAATCAGCAAGGTGTCGTTGAGCGAGCGAAATCCCGCCAGATAGCCTTGCTGGTACAGGGCATCGCCAATCTCGGCCATGACCGGGTACACCGTTTCCGGCGGCACCGGGTCCAGCAGATTGCGAATCTGGTTATCGCAGGGAATCTCATGCACCCCGAACAGCGAAGAGGCATTGTTCCGCCCCAACTGCTTCTGCATCCTGACTTGGCTATCGAGGAAGGACGGACTTTGCGAGAAAAACACGGCGAAGGCCGACAGGGCCGCATCCTCCATCTCATAGAGCCGGGCGTTGCTCTGCTTACGCCCGTCCGGCAAAGCCCGGAATGCATCCCGAACCTTCTCGATCAAGGCGATGGCGGGGCTCGGCAGGGGGATGGGGGCAACGGTCGAAATGGGCTGGGCACCTGAAAATCATCAATACTTCGATCAAGTTCGAGGTTAACACTATAACACACTGTTTACCAGCATTATTTTAAAAAACACCCGGAGTTTCCCTCAATCTTCATCGCCCAAGTCTGCCAATCCGCGTGCGCCAACCTACGCCAACAGCCGCATTGCTTGGGTTTGAAATGAGAACTGCTGCAAGCATACCTTGCCGCAATGTTGGCGGCCTTCAGGTGAGAATCAGGTTGTCGCGATGGATGATCTCCGGCTCGTCGATGTAGCCGAGAATTTCTTCGATATCCTGGCTGGCGTGGCGCGCAATGCGTCGTGAATCGCTGCTGCCGTAGTTGACCAGGCCGCGGGCAACCTCCTGGCCTTCGCTGGAGACGCAGGCCACTGCGGCGCCGCGTTCAAAATCGCCCTGGACCATCATCACCCCGATTGGCAGGAGGCTTTTCCCTTCCCTGAGTGCGTTTATTGCGCCACTATCGAGAACCAGCTTGCCATTGAGCTGGAGGTGGTCAGCGAGCCATTGCTTGCGAGCCGTGAGCGGCTGCGTTTCCGACACCAATAGCGTGCCGAGGGGTTCTCCACGCGCCAAGCGTAGTATGACGTCCCCCACGTGCCCACTGGCGATGACCGTGTGGGCGCCGCTTCGTGCCGCGCGCTTGGCAGCGACCACCTTGGTAATCATCCCGCCCTTACCGAATTGTGTGCCGACACCACCCGCCATCGCTTCGAGGGCGGGAAGTCCGGCCTGCGCTTCGCTGATCAGAGTGGCCTCCGCATTCTTGCGTGGATCGGCTGTAAAGAGGCCCTGCTGGTCGGTGAGAATGATCAGGCAGTCGGCTTCAACGAGGTTTGCCACCAGCGCGCCGAGGGTGTCATTGTCACCGAACTTGATTTCATCAGTGACGACGGTGTCGTTTTCGTTGATGATCGGGACCACGCCGAATTGCAGGAGTGTGCTCAGTGTCGAGCGTGCATTCAGGTAGCGTTTGCGGTCGGCGAGATCGTCATGCGTAAGGAGGATCTGCGCGGTATGCAGGTTGTAACGGGCGAAGGCCCTTTCATAAACCTGCGCCAGGCCCATCTGGCCGACGGCTGCCGCCGCCTGCAGTTCGTGCACGGCGCTTGGGCGCTTTCGCCAGCCGAGGCGTTGCAGGCCGCAGGCGATCGCTCCAGAAGAGACGAGAATGGCTTGCTTGCCGGTCTCGCGCAATTTCGCGATTTGTCTTGCCCAATCGTTGATGGCTACGAGATCAAGGCCTTCGCCGTTGTTGGTGACCAAGGCGGAGCCAACCTTGATGACCAGTCGGTGGGCAGAAGCGGTGCGAGTAATGGCCATGTTCAGGGCCGCGCCTCATCTTCGGACATGTTTTCCGGAAAATGTGCGTCAGCTGCAGCGGCTGTTACGGTAGCTGACGACTGCGTACGCGGTAGCCTGTCCAGCGCGTCCTGCAGCTTCTGCACCAGTTCCCGACAACCATCGCCGCTGATGGCACAGATGCGGAAGCTCGGGTTGGCCTGGGTGTCTGCTCCACACGCCTGCAGAAAGTTCGCAATGCGCGCCTCGCGTTCTTCCTCTGGTATTAGGTCCAGCTTGTTCAGAACCAGCCAGCGCGGCTTCCTGGCAAGTTCCGGATCGTACTTTTCCAGCTCACAAGTTACGGTGAGTAGATCGCGGACGGGGTCCGCCTCGGGGTCTGGCGGGGCGAGGTCTACGATATGCAGCAGCAGGCGCGTGCGGGCCAGATGCTTGAGGAAGCGGGTGCCCAGGCCGGCGCCTTCTGCCGCTCCATCAATCAATCCGGGGATGTCGGCAATGACAAAGCTTCTATCGCAGTCCACTCGTACGACGCCAAGGTGGGGTTCGATTGTGGTGAAGGGATAGTCTGCAACCTTGGGACGGGCCGCAGAGACCGCCCGCAGGAACGTGCTCTTGCCGGCGTTGGGCAGGCCCAGCAGGCCGACATCTGCTAGCAGCCGAAGTTCGAGTCGAAGGTCACGTTGCTCGCCAGGTTCACCGCGGGTGAACTGGCGCGGCGTGCGATTGACGCTGGATTTAAAATGAACGTTGCCCAGGCCGCCTCGGCCACCTTTGGCAAGCAGCACTTTCTTGCCGTCCGCATCGAGGTCGGCCACTATTTCGTTGGTGTTGAGATCGGCGATGAGGGTACCGACCGGTACGCGTAGCGTCAGGTCTTTGCCGCGCTTCCCGTAGCAGTCACTGGAAGCACCGTTCTCGCCCCGCTTGGCCAGAAACCTGTGAACGTAGCGATATTCGATCAGGGTATTGACGTTGCGGTCAGCGACGACATGTACGCTGCCGCCGTGTCCGCCGTCGCCGCCGTCGGGGCCACCCTCGGGTTCATATTTCTCTCGCCGGAACGAGGCGATCCCATTGCCACCGTCACCGGCGGCAACAAGAATTTTCGCCTCATCGATGAACTTCATGGTCAGGTGTCTTCCTCATGTCACGATGGGAAAGCAAAAAAGCCCTACCTGCAAGGATAGGGCTTCGTACGGGGCTGGCTTGCCTGAGCATGCCAGCGCTCTGGCTATCAGATGACTACCGGAAGGATGCTCACCGTGCGCCGGTTCATCGCGCCCTTGATCGCAAACTGTACGTGACCATCCACCAGGGCGAATAGCGTGTGGTCCTTGCCGATGCCCATATTCTCGCCTGGATGGTAGGCGGTACCGCGCTGGCGAACGATGATGTTTCCGGCCCGAACCAGTTGACCACCGTAGCGCTTGACGCCAAGACGTTTTGCTTCGGAATCGCGGCCGTTACGTACGCTGCCGCCTGCTTTCTTGTGTGCCATGAGTCAGACTCCTCTGAAATCAGACTGAAACGTCAAGCGCAGCGTCACCGGCAATGACGTCAACGCGAATCTCGGTGTAATTCTGGCGATGTCCCTGATGCTTCTGCGAGTGCTTCCGACGACGCATCTTGAATATCCGGACCTTGTCGTGGCGGCCATGTGAAAGCACCGTGGCTTTTACCGTGGCGCCGACGACGATCGGTGTGCCGACCTGCACGGTGTCACCTTCGCCAACCATGAGAACCTGGTCAAGAGTGACCTCAGCGCCAACTGCTGCCGGTATCTGTTCTATTTTCAATTTTTCGCCGCTGACAACCCGATACTGCTTGCCCCCGGTTTTTATGACCGCGTACATGTTGGACTCCAAATAGCTAGACAATATGAAGCGAAGGACCGCGGATGATACGTTCTTTTCCTGGCCTCGTCAAAGGGTTTGCGATGCTCCCGAGAATCCCTTGCTTGACGCAGGACATGCCGGCGCCTAAGATCCTCGGGTTTTTGTGCCAAGGTGCAGTGTGGTGAGAAAGCAGCAGTTCTACAACCTGATCGGATCGGATATGAAGGCTGTTGACGCGGTAATCCGCCAGCGTTTGCATTCCGATGTCGTTCTCGTGCGGCAGGTGGCGGAGTACATCGTTCAGAGCGGTGGCAAGAGACTGCGTCCGGCATTGGTCCTGCTCTCGGCCGGCGCGCTGGGTTATCGCGGTACGCATCATCACGAACTGGCGGCGGTGATCGAGTTCATCCACACGGCCACCTTGTTGCATGATGATGTGGTCGATGCTTCAGATCTGCGGCGCGGCCGACAGACCGCCAATGCGATGTTTGGCAACTCGGCCAGCGTGCTGGTTGGCGACTTCCTGTATTCGCGGGCCTTTCAGATGATGGTTGCAGTCAATGATATGCGCATCATGCGGGTCTTGTCAGATGCGACGAACGTCATCGCCGAGGGCGAGGTGCTGCAGTTGATGAACTGCCATGACGCAGATCTCGACGAGACGGGTTACCTGCAGGTTATTCGCTACAAGACGGCGAAGCTGTTCGAGGCCGCAGCGCAAGTTGGTGCGATCATTGGCGGTGCCAGTATGGCCATCGAGCAGGCGATGGCCATTTACGGCGCGCACCTGGGGACCGCGTTCCAGTTGATTGATGACGTGCTTGACTATTCGGGTGCCGAGGTGGAGACGGGCAAGCATCTGGGTGACGATCTGGCTGAAGGCAAGCCAACACTGCCTCTGATTTTCGTCTTGAAAAACGGGGATGCAGACCAGGTTGCCAGTGTGCGGCGCGCGATAGAAAATGGCGGACGCGATGATCTACCCGAGGTCCTGGCGGCGATTCGTGGGACCGGGGCGCTTGAATATGCAAAACGGAAGGCTGCGACCGAGGCACAGCAGGCTGCCGTTGCCCTCGAACTCGTACCGGCTTCTCAATACAAGGATTCCTTGTTAGAATTATGCCTCTTCGCGGTTGCTAGGACCCATTAGCGCCGTTGTCGCTTCGGTCGGGGCGTAGCTCAGCCTGGTAGAGTACTGCGTTCGGGACGCAGGAGTCGGAGGTTCGAATCCTCTCGCCCCGACCAACCGTTGCTCCTCCTGTTTTCCTCCATTTGTTCTGCAAGGGTAGGCCTGCGCCTACGGCATTCCCTTGCCCGCTGCCTGCCTCAATCCTTCGGACGACACGCTGTACTGCTGGCTTCTGCTATGCTTGAGAACTCTGCGGGACTTTGTGGAAATGACGAAATACCTATTGCTGGCGGGACTGGTTCTTTTTGTCTGGTGGGCTTGGCGAAAGGCGCGAACGAAACGGGGCGCGGCTGCACAGCCCATGCGGGAGGTCGAGCGCATGGTGGAGTGTGCCCACTGTGGTGTCAATCAGCCGGTGAGTGAGAGCATTCTGGCCAATCATCGCTACTACTGCTGTGCCGCGCATTTTCGTCAAGCCCAGTCCGACGACGGCTGACTGGCCATGCTGACCACGGTGGCTGGCGCGGAACGCTTCTCCGAGACTCACTGGAAGTCACTCCGCTACTTTAGTCTCTACCGCTGCGCGGTTGCGACGCTTCTTTTCTTCGCCGCGCTGTTGTACCCGTCAGCTTTTCCCGTATCGATCGCGCATCAGGGTTTGCCGCATCTGGCCCTGGCTGGCCTATACCTGGCGAGTGCCGTACTGGCGGTTGTCCTGGCTTATCGTCATCGCCAGGGCTACAGCATGCAGTTGACCGCAAGCGTGCTGGTCGACGTGGTGGTGATGACTCTGCTGATTCATGTCGGCGGTGGCCTGGGCAGCGGTTTTGGTTCGATGCTGTTGGTGACGTTGGCTGGCGCTGGCCTGGTCGGCCAAGGCAGTCTGGTGCTGTTCTATGCGGCCATGGCCACTCTCTCGATTCTGTTCGAGCAGTCCTACCGGGCATTGCAGCACGAGTTTGACGCAGCCGGGTTCTTTCATGCCGGGCTATTCTGTGCCGGGTTCTTTGCGGTTGCCATCTGCGCCCGGCTGTTGGCACGGCGGGTGATCACCAACGAGGCGCTGGCGCGTCAGCGTGGCATCGACCTGAACAACCAGACCGTGATCAGCCAGCGCGTGATCGAGGAGATGCAGGATGGCGTCCTCGTGCTCAGCCGAGACGGCCGGGTAAGACAAAGCAACCCGCGTGCCAGGGAGTTACTGGGATCAAATGGCAGTAGCGAGGTCTTGTTGCCGGAGTATTCGCCAGAGTTGGCGCGGGGTTTTGCTGATTGGTGTCGGGATGGCAGTGAAGATGCCATGCTGGTGCAGGTGGCGGCGAACCAAATGCAGTTGCGCGCACGGTTTGTTGGTACAGCGAGCACGGAGCGCGACGTCCTTGTTTTTCTGGAGAATATGAGCCGCCTGCGCGAGCAGGCGCAGCAAATCAAACTGGCCGCCCTTGGCCGGCTGACCGCCAGTATTGCGCACGAGATCCGTAATCCGCTTTCGGCCATAAGTCATGCCGGCGAGTTGATGCGAGAAGAGCGACGCGGCGAGCTGCATGAGCGCCTGTTGCGCATCGTCCTGGACAATAGCCAGCGTCTGGAGCGCATCGTAAGTGACGTCCTGGAGCTAGGGCGCCGGGATCGTGTTTACCGTGAATTGATCGACCTGAGAGAAATGCTGCCGTCCTTTGTCGAACAATACCTGGTTAAGGAGAACGTGCCGGCCGACGTGATCCGCCTTGAGTTGTCGGGCTTGGCTACCCTTTGTTTCGATCGTTCCCATTTTCATCAGGTGCTGTGGAACCTGTTGAGCAACGCGCTGCGTCACTCGCAGGTTTTGGCTGGAAGCGTTCGCATGCTGGTCTTTAATGCGAAGGTCGATGGTCAGGTGGAACTGCATGTGATCGACGATGGAGAGGGTGTGGGCGACGAGTGGCGGGAACAGATCTTCGAGCCCTTCTTCACCACACACCATAGGGGTACTGGTCTGGGTCTCTATATTGCCCGCGAGTTGTGTGACGCGAATGGCGCACAACTCGAACTGCTGAGCCCTGGGCCAGGTGCAGATTTTCGTGTCTTGGGGAGGGCTGTCGGGTGTTGACAGGCAAGGTGGAACGTCGTCCTCGCGGCGACCTGGCACGTGTGCTGGTAATCGACGATGAGGCGGATATTCGCGAGCTGCTCGATCTGACTGTGGCTCGTATGGGGCTCTCGGCCGACTGCGCGGCAAGTGTGGCGCAGGCGCGCCAGTTGCTCGAACAGCAGCGCTATCAACTGTGTTTGACCGATATGCGCCTCCCTGACGGCGAGGGGTTGGAGATCGTACGGCTGATCTCGGAGCGCTACGGCGAGACGCCGGTGGCGGTGATCACTGCCTTCGGCAATGCCCAGAATGCGGTCGCTGCACTCAAAGCAGGCGCTTTTGACTATCTCGCCAAGCCGGTCGCGCTCGAGCAATTGCGCAGCCTGATCAAGTCGGCGCTCAACCTGCCTCGTCGCAACGGAGCGGTCGACGGTAACCAACCAGCCGGCAGTGCGACACAACTGGTCGGGAACTCGCCTGCCATTGAACATGTCCGAGAAACGATCGACAAACTCGCCCGTAGCCAGGCGCCTGTCTACATCTCCGGTGAGTCGGGTACTGGAAAGGAGCTCGCAGCCCGCCTGATTCATGACCAAAGTGCGCGCCGTGCCGCGCCCTTTATTCCGGTGAACTGTGGGGCAATTCCGGAGAACCTGATGGAGAGCGAGTTCTTTGGTTATCGCAAGGGTGCTTTTACTGGTGCGGATAGCGAGCGTGACGGCTTCTTCCAGGCTGCGCAAGGGGGGACACTGTTTCTCGATGAGGTCGCTGACCTGCCACTGGTCATGCAGGTCAAGTTGCTGCGGGCCATTCAGGAAAAGAAGGTACGCAAGGTCGGCAGCACAGTCGAAGAATCTGTCGACGTGCGCATAATCTCGGCGACCCATCGGTTGCTGAAGGACTGTGTGGATGCCGGAACCTTTCGCCAGGATCTCTATTACCGCGTCAACGTCATCGAACTCAAGATGCCGCCGCTACGTGAACGCCGCGAGGATGTTCAACCCCTCGTAGAGGCCCTGCTGGTTCGACTCTGCGGAGCGGAGCCTCCACGCCTTGCGCTGCAATCAATAAAGGCGTTGGAAGCCTATAGCTTTCCTGGAAATGTGCGGGAACTCGAAAACATCCTGGAACGGGCTACAGCGCTGTGTAACGACAATACAGTGGTTCTCGATGATCTGCAGCTCGCGCCGGCCTTGGTTGTCACTGACAGCCAAGGCAGGGAGGGTGAGTCACTTGACGACTACCTGAACCGGCTCGAAAAGCAGGCAATCCTCGAAGCATTGGCCAAGACGGCTTTCAACCGGACGGCTGCGGCTAGGCTGCTTGGCGTCAGCTTTCGTTCGCTACGCTATCGCATCGAGCGGCTCGGAATCGAGGAGTGAATTCGTGGCGTAATTCTGCCAACTCAGCGATCGGGGATGACGGATGGCTCGAAGGCGTACAGCGTATTCAGTCGCCCAACCAGGACGAGCGGCCACCGGGCGAGCTTGTCTCGCTGATCGTGGTTCATGCCATCAGCCTGCCGCCGGGGCAGTTCGGTGGTGATGGGATCGTGCAGTTGTTCACCAACCGGCTTGATCCGGCTGCTCATCCCTATTTTGTGAAGATCAGCGGTTTGCAGGTCTCGGCCCATTTTCTTGTTCGAAGAGATGGTCAGTTGATCCAGTTTGTCTCATGCCAGCAGCGCGCCTGGCATGCCGGCCTTTCTTCCTGGCAGGGGAGAGTACGCTGCAACGACTTCTCGCTCGGTATCGAACTGGAGGGCTGTGACGAGTTGCCGTTCGAGGAGGTGCAGTACGTCTGCCTGGTGGACCTGCTTCAGCGACTGTGTGCGCGCTACCCGATAGAGGCGGTGGTCGGTCACAGTGATGTTTCTCCAGGGCGAAAGACCGACCCCGGGCCTGGCTTCGACTGGCAGCGCCTCAGGGTGGTGGGGAAGTTGCCCCGGGCTTTTCGCTGAGCGCCGCGGCATGTCGATCGAGTGCCAATGAAGCGACCGCTGGAAAGGCCTCAGCCCAGAAAGCGGCGGATTCTGTCGACTGCCTCGGCAAGCCTTACAACATCGGTCGTATAAGCGAACCGCAGATGTTTTTCCGGCGCATTGCTGCCGAAATCCAGGCCTGGTGTGACCGCGACTCCTGCCGTGTCCAGGAGGTCGCGAGCGAAGCGATCACTGTCGACGGTCAATTCGCTGCAATTGACGTAGAGGTAGAAGGCGCCGTCCGGTCTTGCAGCGATGCGAAAACCCAGAGCCTCCAGAGCAGGTGCCAGGAAGTCCCGCCGTTTCTGGAACTCGTTGCGCCGTGCTTCAAGGATGTTGATGGTCGCCGGCGTGAAGGCGGCGAGCGCGGCGTGCTGCGCCGGTGTCGATGGTGAGATGAAGAGATTCTGGGCCAGTTTTTCAATGTCGCGGACGAAGCGTTCGGGGACAACCAGCCAACCCAGTCGCCAGCCAGTCATGCTGAAATACTTGGAGAAGCTTTGCACGACGAAGATATCGTCACCGAACTGCAGGGCCGTCTGAGCGTCACGCTCATAGGTTAGCCCATGGTAGATCTCATCGACGATCAGTTGCCCCTGACGCTGGCGAACGAACTCGCTGATGGCCGCCAGTTGGTCGTTACGCAGCATGCTTCCGGTAGGATTGGCCGGCGAGGCCAGCAGAGCCCCGGCCGAGCGTTCGGTCCAGTGTGCTTCGAGTGTTGCCGGGGTGGGTTGAAAGTTGCTTTCCGGGCCGACCGGAATACCTATCGGGATACCTTCAAAACTCCGGATGAAATGACGATTACACGGGTAGCCAGGATCGGAGAGCAGCCATTCGCTGCCCGGTTCGGTGAGGCAGGCCAGGGTCAGCAGCAGGGCGCCGGAGGCGCCGGCAGTCACCGCAACACGTGCTGCGGGGATGCTGATTCCGTAGCGTGTCTGGTAGAAGTCGGCGATTGCACGACGCAGCTCGGGCAGACCGAGCGCTGGCGTGTAGAAGACGCGGCCGCTTTCGATGCTGGCCCGGGCGGCAGCGATTATTGGCTCGGGCGTCTGGAAATCGGGTTCACCGACTTCCATGTGAATGATGTTCCGACCCTCGGCTTCGAGTGCCCTGGCGCGCGCCATCAACTCCATGACGTGAAATGGGGCAATGTCGGCAAGGCGACTGGCAGGAAAGGTAGGCATGGTTCAGTGATCACGGTTGTGGCGAAGCAGACAGTTTAACGACAGGGTGAAGGTTGGGCGAAAAAAAGGCCGCCCAAAGGCGGCCTCCTTGATGGCAGAGAAAGCTCAGGCTGCCTGGAATTCCTTCTCGAACTTGTCGCGGACGTCAGCCAGCGTGGCCGGCAGCTTGTCGCCCATCTTCCCGAACCAGTCCTTCACGCCTTCGAGTTCGCTCAGCCAGGCCTGCTTGTCGAGGCTGGTGACGCCGGCAAACTCTTCCTTGGAGAAGTCGGTGCCGGACCAGTCGAGGTCCTCGTAGTTGGGCATCCAGCCGAGGGTGGTTTCCCTGGCGGAGACTTTGCCTTCGCAGCGTTGGATGATCCATTTGAGGACCCTTGCATTGTCACCAAAGCCGGGCCACGCGAATTCGCCCTTCTCGTTCATGCGGAACCAGTTGACCATGAAGATTGGCACCGGCTGGTCGGTTGCTTTGCCCATCTTCAGCCAGTGGCTGTAGTAGTCAGCCATGTTGTAGCCGCAGAACGGAAGCATGGCGAACGGGTCACGCCTGACGACGCCCTGCTGGCCGAAAGCGGCAGCGGTCGTTTCGGAACCCAGCGTGGCGGCAGCATAAACGCCGTGCTCCCAGTCACGAGTCTGGCAGACCAACGGCACGGTCGAGGCACGACGGCCACCGAACAGGAAGGCCGAGATGGGAACCCCTTCCGTGCTCTGCCACTGGTCGTCGATGCACGGGCACTGCGCCGCCGGAGCGGTGAAGCGGGAGTTCGGGTGAGCGGCCTTGGTGCCTTTCTCCTTCGCAATCTCAGGCGTCCAGTCGTTACCTTGCCAGTCGATCGCATGTGCGGGCGCCGGGCCCATACCTTCCCACCAGACGTCGCCGTCATCGGTCAGTGCGACGTTGGTGAAGATGGTATTCTCGGCGAGCGACGCCATGGCGTTGAAGTTGGTCTTGTCGTTGGTACCGGGGGCAACGCCGAAGAAACCAGCTTCCGGGTTGATCGCGTAGAGACGGGTGACGCCGTCCTTGTCCTTGCGCGGCTTGATCCAGGCAATGTCGTCGCCGATGGTGGTGATCTTCCAGCCGCTCAGGCTCTGCGGTGGTACCAGCATGGCGAAGTTGGTCTTGCCGCAGGCCGACGGGAAAGCGGCGGCGACGTAGTGCTTGTTGCCGGCGGGCGATTCGACACCGAGGATCAGCATGTGTTCGGCCATCCAGCCATCGTCACGCGCCATGTTGGAAGCGATGCGCAGGGCCAGGCACTTCTTGCCGAGGAGCGCGTTGCCGCCGTAGCCCGAGCCGTAGGACCAGATTTCGCGGGTTTCGGGATAGTGCACGATGTACTTGGTGGTCGGGTTGCACGGCCAGCGCGGATCCTTCTGGCCCGGCTCCTTTGGGGCGCCAATCGAATGCACGCAAGGAACGAAGACACCGTCGGTACCAAGGACCGGGAAGACGTCCTTGCCCATGCGGGTCATGATGCGCATGTTGACCACGACGTAGGCGCTGTCGGTGATCTCGATGCCGATCTGGGCGATAGGTGAGCCGACCGGTCCCATCGAGAACGGGATGACGTACATCGTCCGACCCTTCATGCAGCCTTTGAACAGGCCGCTGAGGATTCCGCGCATCTTGGCCGGGTCTTCCCAGTTATTGGTTGGGCCGGCGTCTTCCTTTTTCTCAGAACAGATGTACGTGCGGTCTTCGACGCGGGCAACATCCGAAGGATCCGAAAAGGCCAGGAACGAGTTCTTGCGCTTCTTGAGCTTGATGAAGGTGCCTGCCTCGACCAGTTCGGCGCAGAGACGGTCGTATTCTTCCTGCGAACCGTCAGCCCAGACAACCTGGGCTGGCTCGGTGAGTGCCGCGATTTCGGCAACCCATTTTTTCAGGCGTTCATGTTTGACGTAGTCGGGGGCATTGATGGAAACAGTCTGGTTCATGGCAATCACTCTCGAAGGAAGGTAGAGAAGCGGAAGTTACCGTGGAGCGGCGCGCGCAGAGCGAAAGCAAAAGGGCTGGGAGCCGTAATAGTTTTTCCAGCCCAGTCGGGTGCGACGCGTCGGTCGCGGCTGGCGATAAACAAGCCTCGTGCAGGGGTGTGATACAGCATGCTAGGCGTTGGTGCTACAAGTCTGTGAGAGTTTGTGTAATTATGCCACAGGTCCGACCAACGCTCACGGTCCACCGAAAGTGTCGTTCTGGTGAAAGGCCCTGGCAATGTTCATGAGATGTCATCGCTTGACAGTCGGCTAGCCTGCGCATCTGCCATGGCCCGATAGTCGCAAGGAGAGTGAAGAATGCACAAGGAAAAAGACCAGCTCCGTACTGCCGCCCTGTTCTACCATCGCAACCCAAAGCCCGGCAAGGTGTCGATACAGCCGACCAAGCAACTGGCGAACCAGTATGACCTGTCAATGGCTTACTCTCCTGGAGTGGCTGCTGCCTGCGAAGAGATTGTCGCTTTTCCGGGTGAAGCGAGCACCCTTACTTCGCGGGCCAACTTGGTCGGCGTCATTACCAATGGCACGGCGGTTCTTGGCCTGGGCGCGATTGGCCCGCTGGCTGCCAAGCCAGTGATGGAAGGCAAGGCAGTGCTGTTCAAGAAGTTTGCGAATATCGACGTGTTTGACCTCGAAATCGAGGAACGCGACCCCGATCGCCTGGTCGAGATCATCGCCTCCTTGGAGCCGACCTTTGGTGGCATCAACCTCGAAGACATCAAGGCGCCGGAGTGCTTCTACGTCGAGAAGAAGCTGCGTGAACGGATGAGGATTCCGGTCTTTCATGACGACCAGCACGGTACCGCAATCGTTGTTGGTGCAGCAATCCTCAACGGTCTCTTCCTTCAAGGCAAGCAACTGGACCAGGTCAAGCTGGTGACCTCGGGCGCCGGAGCTGCCGCGCTCGCCTGCCTAGACTTGCTGGTGATGCTGGGCATTCCGGTCGACAATATCTGGGTGACCGACATCAAGGGGCTCGTTTACCACGGGCGCGTCGACGATATGGACGAGATCAAGGAGCGGTACGCAAAGCGGACCGACGCCCGGACCCTTAACGAAGTCATCGAAGGAGCGGATGTTTTCCTCGGGTTGTCGGCTGGTGGCGTCCTCAAGAAGGAGATGGTGGCCAGGATGGCGCCCTCGCCGTTGATTATGGCTCTGGCCAATCCCAATCCGGAAATCAGGCCTGAAGATGTCAAGGCCGTGCGTGGCGACGCGATCATCGCCACGGGCCGTTCCGACTACCCGAATCAGGTCAACAACGTGTTGTGCTTCCCCTTCATTTTTCGCGGTGCGCTCGATGTCGGGGCCACGACCATTACTGAGGCGATGAAGTTGGCCGCCGTCAAGGCGATTTCCGAGTTGGCACGGGTCGAGCAATCGGAAGTTGCGGTCCAGGCGTATGGCGAAAAGCACGCCAACTTCGGTCCGGAGTACCTGATTCCCAACCCCTTTGATCCCCGGCTGATCGGCAAGATAGCGCCGGCGGTTGCCGAGGCAGCAATGAACTCCGGGGTCGCAGCCAGGCCAATCAGGGATATCGATGCCTATCGCGACAGTCTGGACGAGTTCGTCTATCACTTCGGCTTGATCATGAAGCCGGTCTTCTCACAGGCCAAGCAGGCGCCAAGGCGGATTGTTTTTGCGGAAGGGGAGGACGACCGCGTGCTGCGCGCAATACAAGTTATCGTCGACGAGGGAATAGCCAGACCGATTCTGATCGGCCATCCTGGCGAGATCACGCGCAAACTCGAAGCTCTCAACCTGCGAGTCAGCCCGGGGACCGACTTCGATATCGTCTATGCGGACAACAACGGGTTTTTCGATGATCATTTCGAGCCGTACTGGCGGGAGTACCGGCATCTGATGGAGCGTAAGGGTGTCTCGGTCGAATTTGCCAGACGCGAAGTCAGGCGCCGCGCCTCGCTGTTCGGCGCCATGATGGTGCGCATGGGCGACGCAGACGGACTGATCTGCGGCACCTTTGGTCGCCACGATGTGCATCGCGAGTATGTCGAACACGTTATCGGTCTGGCGCCGGGAGTCCGGAACCTGTATGCGATGAGTCTTCTGGTGCTGCCCGATCGCACGCTCTTCCTGGCGGACACCTACATCAACTACGACCCATCGGCGGAGCAACTGGTGGACATGACGCTGCTTGCTGCCGACGAGGTCCGTCGCTTTGGCGTCACGCCGAAAGTTGCCCTGCTGTCGCATTCGTCGTTTGGTTCCGAGAACACGCCAACTGCACGCAAAATGCGCGAAGCACTGCGGTTGCTCAAGGAGCGCGCGCCACGGCTCGAGGTCGAGGGCGAGATGCACGGGGACGCAGCGCTTGACGATCACATCCGGCAGCGGGTTTTTCCAAGCGACGCTCGCCTGAAAGGGCAAGCCAACCTCTTGATCATGCCTACGCTGGATGCAGCCAACATCTCGTTCAATCTTCTGAAGATCGCTTCGGGTGACAACCTGACGATTGGACCGATCCTTTTGGGCGCTGCTCAACCCGTGCACATCCTGACTTCGACGGCTACGGTGCGGCGGATTGTCAACATGACCGCGCTGACGGTGGTTGATAAACTGATGAATGAGCGCTGACCGCTTTTTCCACCCCGGCGCCAGTGCGCCGGTCGCTCTCGCTCACATGGGTCCCTCGCGTCGTCGAGCAAACTCGCAGCCTTTCTGCAACCCGGACAAGCACATCATGTGATAGATAAGATACTATCGCTATCCTGTTATTTTTGATCAGCTATGGTGTTCCGATAACGGCCTGTTGTAGAATTGGGAGACATTGAATCCCGCAGGAGGCTTGTAATGCGAATGATGCTGAAAGCACTAGTGCTGGTGCCTTGTGTCGTGGGCACGACCATGTTCGCGATGGAAACTGCAGAGGCCGTCGAGAAGGCTAAGGGCAGGGCCGAATCACAGAAGAGCAAGGGCGTTCAGGTAGCGCAGAAGGGCAACGTCGCGCCGGTAGCCAAGAAGGGCACAGCCACGCCGATAGCGAGCAACGCCACCCTGAGCAAGGGCGGCAGGGTTAAATCGGACCAGGCAAAGGGCATTCCGGTGGCGGAAAAAGGGAAAGCTAAGCCGGTAACTGCCAACGGCAAAGCCGTGCCGCTGGCCACGAAAGACAGCGCGGTAGCTCGGTCAGCGCAGCCAAAACCTACAGCTTTAGCTCGAAAAGGCAGGTCTATCCCTGCACCCGCAAGGAGTTCTTTGACGCACGCGGCACAGCAGCGGAATTTGACCAAGGATCTTGCCTCGCATGTCGACATCTGGCAGGAACCCGGAAAGTTGGCGGTTCAGTCGGGATCAGCGCTGGTGATTGGAGGCGAAGGCGGAGAGCTTTTTTATGAGAAGAACGCCAACGTCGTCGTACCGATCGCTTCGATTACCAAGGTGATGACGGCGATGGTTGTGCTCGACAGTCTTCCCAATCTACAAGCTACGATTACGATTAGCGACGAGGATGTGGATTATCTTCGGGGTAGTCGTTCGCGCCTCGGCGTGGGCGCTGAAATCACTCGCGAAACTGCTCTCTTGCTGGCGCTGATGTCGTCGGAGAATCGTGCGGCGAACGCACTGGGGCGTCACTATCCGGGGGGCTTGCAGGCCTTTGTGGCAGCCATGAATCGCAAGGCTCTGTCCCTCGGCATGAAAGATACGCGTTTTGAAGACCCGACCGGTCTCAACAGCAACAACGTATCCACGGCGCATGACTTGGCACGGATGGTTGCTGCTGCGCATCGCTATCCCTTGATTCGCGAGTTTTCGACGACCCCCGGAGCGCGAGTCGAAGTGAAAGGTCGTGATCTTGACTTTCACAATACCAATCAGTTGGTCAGCAGTCCGACTTGGGCGATTGGGCTGTCGAAGACCGGTTACATTCGGGAAGCGGGCAAGTGCCTGGTCATGCAGGCGCAGGTTGCCGACAAGCCGGTGGTCATTGTGCTGCTTGACTCGGCGGGCAAGCAGACCCGCATTGGTGATGCCAATCGCATCAAGCGCTGGATGGAAAGTGCCTCAGCGACCGGCAGGCTGCTTGCCCGTGGGTGATTCCTTCGGGCCGAGCACGAGCCACGGTGCGCCGTGGCTTTTTTTTGTCCAGCAGTCTTGCAGCAGGGTGATGGTACTTGGGCGGACATTGGTCTGGGACCTCGTGAAAGGATTGGTGCCTTGCCCAAGGGTAGGAGGCATGACTCAAGCCGGGTCAAGTCGGGGCATTCTCCGCTCCGCGAAAGGTGATGGGAGAGGGCGGGTCGGGAATTGCGACGGCAAACCCGTTGAAGCTTGATTGCTGTCTCGATGGCTGATGGCGTTGGTGTTCGAGGAGGAGCGAAACGTCGAATCCATTGTCTGGTAGGATGCGCTGTGATGGAAACGATTCCTGCCATTAAATTCGGGACTTCGCTGGTGCGAGTGGTTTTGCTCTGTCTTTTCGCGATGGCCCTGCTCGTAGCCATCGCACATGCCCAGACGCCTGAGCCGGTGATGGTTGCCATCGCCCATCCTGCCACGAGCGAAGACACGATTCCCAGATCTTCCCTGCGCGCCATCTTTGGCATGCGCTTGCAGAAATGGCCGGCCGAGACGCCGGTGAAGGTGTTCGTTCTCCGGGATGACACGTTGGAACATGCCACCTTTAGCAAGACCGTATTGCAAGTGTTTCCTCATCAATTGCGAATGGCCTGGGATCGGCAGGTCTTTTCGGGGCAGGGGCAATATCCGGAGCAGGTCGGTTCGACACAGGAGATGCTGTCCAGAGTGGCATCCACAGCAGGGGCGATCGGTTACGTCAAGGCGAGCGAGGTTGGTCAGAATGTGCGTGTACTCAAGATTCGCTAGGACGACCTCCTGCATCGCCCTGTTTGGCATGTTGTCGCTGTGGGCCACGGCGGCACGTGCGCTGGACTTGCTGGGTGGCGATTTTCAGCTGCACGGTTTCGCTTCTTTGACGCTGGTGAATACCACCGACAACAACCTTTTCGGTCAGAGTGATGACCAGGTGAGCAAGGATTTCAGGGAGGTTGGCGTCAATGCATCGTGGCGGGTGACGCCTGCACTGCAACTGTCAGCCCAACTGCTTTCCCGTGTGGCTGGGGAGATTGATAACGGTGGCGTCCGTCTCGATTACGGATTGGTCGACTGGGCAGCACTGTCGAGTGAGGATGGACGGGGTGGAATCCGTTTGGGACGGGTCAAGACCGCCTATGGTTTGTACAATACGACTCGAGACGTGCCTTTCACCCGACCGAGTATCATTCTGCCGCAGTCGATCTATTTCGAGCGGACGCGCAACCTGACGGTATCAGCCGATGGTGCCGAGCTCTATTTTGAGCGTTACGGCGAATCCGGTATGCTGTCTGCCAGCTTTGCTTACGGGCAACCCCAGACAGATGCCGACGCGGCCAAGGTGGCCTTGGTCGGATTGAATCGCCCTGGAAGTGTGGATTCGAAACTTGCTCCGGATTTACAGGTGATGTACGAGGGAGCTGGCAGCAGGTATCGGCTCGCGTTCACTGCCTTGCGCCTCGACCTGCGATACAGGCCGGGCTATGGCGATGTCCTTATGGCCGGCAGATTCAAGCTCACGCCGCTGATCTTTTCCGCCCAGTACAACGCCGAGGCCTGGAGTCTGACCAGCGAGTACGCCTTCCGTCGAACCTCTGTCGACGATTTCGGGCCATTTTTTTACAACGGCAAGGCGGACGGGCAGAGCTATTATGTCCAGGGAACCTACCGACTCGCGCCACAGTGGGAAGCGCTGGTGCGCTACGACGCGTATTACGCTGACAAGGATGATCGTGATGGCAAGGACTTTGCAGCCGCCACCCGCCTGCCGCGTTTCACGCGCTTCGCCAAGGACTGGACGGTTGGCCTGCGCTATGACGTCACTCCACAGTTCATGTTGCGCGCCGAGGTACATCGCGTTGATGGCACCGGTTTCCTGGCAGCGCAGGACAACCCCCAGCCCCAGGCGCTGCGCCGCGACTGGGATATCTTCATGTTGCAAGCTTCCTTCCGCTTCTAGTTCTGGTATTCCCATCTGAAATGCAGGACAGTCGATCCGTTAGGGAAGTGCGTGGCCGCTCCAGATTCCTCAGTCTCAAGTGGAAGGTATTGCTGACGCTGGGGGTGGTGATGCTGTCGGTCAACGGCGCGCTGTCCTGGATGCATTTCCAACACCTGACGACTCGCTTTGAAGAGCAGCGTTCGGAGACACGCAGGCGCTTGGTCGGCCAAGCTTTCGCTTTGCGCGATGACTTCGGACAGCGGCTGCAGGGACTTGCTGGCGTGCTGGCGGCCTTCGATCCGGTAGGCGTGGCTCTGCTTCAGACGCAGACCGGGAGCACTTTGCTGCGACGGCATCTTGACAGCTACTGGCCGGCACTGGAGTTTGACCTCGGTATCGTTTCGCTTCAGGTTTATGCCACAACCGGTCCGCCGTTGGCCACCTGGCCTACGGATGCGCTGCTCGAGGTTGAACGGGATGGCCATGTCCGCGCCGTCATAGAGCGTGAGTTAGCCATGCATTGGACGCGTTGTCGGGAGGTCTGTACCGAGTTTGCGGCGGCGCCCATTCTATCGGCTGGCCGGGTTGCCGGGGCGGTTGTCCTTGGCAGTTCGCCGGCCGACGTGGTTAACTCTTTTCCCAGTGTGTCTGGTGGTGCTGATCTCGGCGTCCTGATCCCGACGCGGTCAGCCGCTGATGTCCCGGCGGACGAATCCTTCTTGCCGCTGGTCGGCATGCGGGTGATCGAGTTGAGCGACAAGGGAAAATACCGGCCGCTGCTTCGTCAACTGACGTGGATCCCTCCGATTCCTCCCTTTCCTGATCACGCCTACTTGTCGCTGCGTTACGATGGCAGGCAGTTTGAGTTGTCGTTTCTTGCTCTGGATGCTCAGAGTGGCTCAGCACCACCAGCGATGATGGTGGTGATTGACGATCTGACGCACCCCTTGGCCGAGATTCGGGAATCAGTGGTGAACCGTTTGCAGGGCGAACTGCTGGCCTCACTGCTTTCGCTATTGCTGTTGGCGTTGCTGGTACATGCGCCCCTGCAAAGGATGACCCGGGCAGTGCTCGCCATACCCCTGCTCGGCCGGCGCGCGTTTGCCGAGGCACGCGCGCGAATTGATCCGCGCGTCCGACGCTTGGTCGATGATGAGATCGATAGTTTGGATGAGGCCGCCATTGCCTTGTCGTATCGACTGGAGAACCTCGAGACGGAGGTTGCCGCGCATTCCGCGGAGACGCAGAAAATGCTGAAGCGCATATCGGTCGAACGAGACTTCAGCAAGAGCCTGCTCGATACTGCTCAGGTCATCATACTCACGCAGTCCCCAGTCGGTCGGATACTAACGTTGAATCGATACGGCCGCCTGCTTTTAGGCTGGGGGGCGGATGACCTGCTGGGTAAGCGCTTTTTCGAGCTGGTTTCGTCAAACGGGTCTTCTGAATTGTCGGTCCAGCAAGCCTTGCATGGACTCGTGGCTGGTGGTCGTCAGCACGTTCAATTGGAATCGGTTCTGGTAGCCGCACACGGTCGGTCTTACGAAATCACGTGGAACCACTCGCGTCTTTCTAGCCGTTCCGGTGACGATGTGATGATTCTGTCGGTCGGGATCGACCACACGGAACGCAAGCGAGCCGAGTCAAGTGTCAGTTATCTGGCTGAGCACGATCCCCTCACAGGTCGGGTGAATCGACAGCATTTCCAGCATGAGCTGGAGCGAGCGCTGGCTAGTGCCCGTCGTCTGGAGCAAGACGGAGCGCTGCTCTATCTCGACCTTGATGAGTTCAGGCTGGTTAACGATGTGAGTGGGCACCAGGCTGGCGATGCCCTCTTGCGGACGGTAGCGGATGAGATCAGCAATGTCGCACGTGCGAGTGATTTGCTGGGAAGGTTGGGGGGCGACGAACTGGGAGTTCTGCTCCACGAATGTGATCGCGATGGCGCCATCCAGGTGGCGGAGAAAATCAACAAGCGGCTCGCGGAAATCAAGTGTCCGGGGTTGGGAGCGAACCATCAGGTATCTGCCAGCATCGGTATCGTGGTTTTTTCCGAAGCGAAGATGGATGTCGAGCAGCTTCTAGCCAATGCCGATATTGCGATGTATCAGGCGAAGAAAAAGGGTGGAGCCGGCTGGCACCTCTACTCTGAGGGGGAAGGGGTGCACGAAGAGATGCAGAGCCGCCTGCACTGGAAGGAGATGATCAACCGGTCTCTGGCTGATGGAGGGCTGGTTGTCCATTATCAGCCGATACTCGATATCCGTGCACGGCAGGTGAGTCACTATGAGGCGCTGGTGCGGATGCGGTCGGCAGACGGTATGCCGATTCCTCCTGGCGAGTTCATGGAGGTGGCTGAAAAGACCGGCCTGATACGTGAGATCGATCGAAATGTGATCCGGCAGGTATTCGACAAGATCCTGGCCTTGTTTGCGGTGGGCAAGGACTACAAATTCTCGATCAATCTGTCCGGGGTCAGTATTGACGATCCGGGTCTGCTGTCCTTTATCCGTGATGAACTTTCCCGCAGTCCGCTGTTGCCCAGTCACGTCGTCTTTGAAATCACCGAAACGGCTGCGGTATCGGATTTCTCGGCCGCCCGCACATTCATGAACGCCGTACGGGAACTTGGCTGCGCGTTTTCGCTCGACGACTTTGGCGTTGGCTATTCCTCGTTCAACTATGTCAAGCAGTTGCCGGTCGATTACGTCAAGATCGACGGGTCCTTTGTCCGTACCCTCGTCGACAGCCCGGACGACCAGGTCTTTGTCAGGGCTCTAGCGGAAGTGGCGCGTGGTTTTGGCAAAAAGACGGTCGCCGAGTTCGTGGAGGATGCACGCGCCTTGAACATGTTGCGGAGTTTCGGTGTGGACTACGCACAAGGGTATTTTATTGGCAAGCCAGGGCCGGATGTCGCCTGACTCGCTGGTTTTAGCAGAGTGGCGCGCTCGAGGAGGTTGGCGGCGCCGGTGATATAATCATCGGCCGATTTGCCATCCCTTGCCTACTGTCTTCGAAGAATGCCGCTGTTTACCCTGGGCATCAACCACCACACAGCGCCCCTTTCGGTTCGTGAGCAGGTGGCTTTTCACGCTGAACGGGTGTCCGAGGCGCTGACTGACCTGACGCGTTGCAAGCCTGTTCACGAGGCGGCGATTCTGTCCACCTGCAATCGGACCGAAGTCTATGTTGCCACGGATGTGCCGGAGGCGGCAACACACTGGCTGGCCGACTATCATGGACTGGCCTGCCACGAGATAGAACCGTACCTTTACAGCTATCCAGAACGCGATGCCGTGCGCCACGCTTTCCGTGTTGCCAGTGGGCTCGATTCGATGGTTCTCGGAGAGCCCCAGATCCTTGGGCAGATGAAAGAAGCGGTCCGTGCTGCAGACGAAGCGGGTACTCTCGGCACGACTTTGCACAAGCTTTTCCAGCACGCTTTTGCGGCAGCCAAGGAAGTACGTTCGACGACAGCAATCGGTGCCAATATCGTTTCCATGGCTGCGGCCGCTGTGCGTTTGGCAGGCCACATCTTCGAGCGCATTGCCGATCAGAGGATTCTGCTCATTGGTGCGGGCGAGATGATCGACCTGTGTGCCAGGCATTTTGCGGCTCAGCAGCCGAAGCAGGTGGTTATCGCCAATCGAACGGTCGAGCGTGGCCGCGCGCTGGCAGATCGCTTTGGCGGTTCCGCGATCAGGCTCGAGGAACTTGGCGAGCGATTATCGCAGTTCGATATCGTCGTTTCGTGTACGGCCAGTCCGCTGCCGATCATTGGTCTGGGCATGGCCGAGCGCGCCATCAGGCTGCGCCGCCATCGCCCGATGTTCATGGTCGATCTTGCGGTTCCGCGCGATATCGAGCCTGAAGTTGGCGAGATGGACGATGTCTTTCTCTATACGATCGATGATCTTGCGCATGTGGTCGAGTCAGGCCTCGAGTCGCGCCAGGCAGCGGTCGTAGATGCCGAAGCGATCATCTCTGAGCGTGTCGAGACGTTCCTGCGCTGGTTGGCTACGCGTGGTACAGTGCCAGTGATTCGGTCGCTTCGGGATGCTGCCGAGCGAGCGCGACGGCATGAGATGGAGCTTGCCCTGCGGTTGCTGGCCAAAGGCGAAGACCCGGCACGCGTCCTGGACCAGTTCTCGCATCGGCTGACCAACAAGTTCCTCCACGCACCCACACAGGCGTTGACCCGGGCCGGCGGCGACCGA
The DNA here is from genome assembly GCF_036625085.1 of Candidatus Accumulibacter necessarius. Lineage (NCBI taxonomy): Bacteria > Pseudomonadati > Pseudomonadota > Betaproteobacteria > Candidatus Accumulibacter > Candidatus Accumulibacter necessarius. The sequence goes on from NZ_JAZKUM010000002.1 coordinate 715,335, forward strand.
GATGACTTGCAGTCCGTCGTGGCACGCCTGTTCCACTTGCATCTGGACCCGCACCTTGGTGACTAGCGGCCGTCGTCGCCTGACCTTGCCTTGCTGCGTCTTTTCCGCCGGCCTTCCGGTTTGAACGGACTCTTCCATGAACCCGAACATTCGCGACAAACTTGAGCATCTCACCGGGCGTCTCGACGAACTCGACAGGATGCTGGCTAGTGGCCAGGCTACACGCGATATGGGCGAATATCGCAAACTGTCACGCGAACACGCCGAACTTGGCCCGGTGGTTGCGCTTTACCAGGCTTGGCGGAAAACCCAGGACGACCTGTCGTCGGGGATCGAAATGTTGGCCGACCCCGAAATGCGGGAGTTGGCCGAGGCAGAAGTCGTCCTGGCCAGGGAGCGCCTGCCGGAGATTGAGGCCAATCTGCAGAAGCTGCTGTTGCCGAAGGATGACAAAGACGATCGGAACGTTTTCCTCGAAATACGGGCTGGTACGGGTGGGGACGAATCGGCCCTGTTTGCCGGCAATCTGTTCCGGATGTATGCGAGATACGCCGAGCGCCGGCGCTGGCAGGTGGAAATCATCTCGGCCAGCGTTTCAGACCTTGGAGGCTATCGCGAAGTGATCGCACGGATCATCGGCAATGGCGTTTACTCGAGGCTCAAGTTCGAGTCCGGTGGTCATCGCGTGCAGCGTGTGCCGGACACCGAGACACAGGGGCGCATCCATACCTCGGCCTGCACGGTCGCGGTCATGCCCGAGGCCGATGTGCTCGAGGAAGTACAGATCAACCCGGCCGAGATTCGGGTTGATACTTACCGGGCGTCGGGCGCCGGCGGGCAGCACATCAACAAGACCGACTCGGCCGTGCGCATCACGCACCTGCCGACCGGGATCGTCGTCGAATGCCAGGATGATCGGTCGCAGCACAAGAACAAGGCGCAGGCATTGTCAGTCCTGGTAGCGCGTATCAGGGATATGCAGGAGCGTGAGCAACACGCGAATATCGCCTCGGCGCGCAGGAATCTGATCGGCAGTGGTGACCGCTCCGAGCGAATTCGGACCTACAACTTCCCACAAGGGCGAGTCACCGACCATCGCATCAACCTGACCTTGTACAAGATTGATGCCATCCTCGACGGCGACCTTGACGAACTGATCGCTGCCCTGACGGAAGAGTACCAGGCTGATCAACTCGCGCTGCTCGCCGAGAGCGACTGATGTCATGGTCAAGGGTTGATGCCGTTTTGTGTCTTGGCCGGCGACGCGACTTCTTTTCGATGATTTTTCCTCGTTGCTGAAGCGGCTCGTGACCAGTATTGCAGACGCTTGGCGTGCAGCCAGCCAGCGCATTGATCGGCTCGACGCCCGCTTGCTTGTCGAGAGCGTGGCCGGTTGTACGCACGTTGATCTGATTGCACATCCGACCCGGCCACTGTCGGCTGATCTGCTGGCGAGACTCGACGCGCTCGTCAAGCGTCGAGCCAGTGGCGAGCCGCTGGCGTATGTACTTCGCTCTGCGGCCTTTTACGGCCTTGAGTTCATGGTTACCCCCGCAGTTCTGATTCCGCGTCCCGAAACGGAACTGCTGGTCGAACTTGCGATGGAAAAGGTGCGACTGTTGTCTGCACCACGTATTGTCGATCTCGGCACCGGTTCGGGGGTGGTGGCAGTAACCCTCAAGCTCCTACTCCCGGAGGCCATGATCACTGCGGTCGACGTTTCTCCGGGGGCACTCGACGTGGCGCGCCTCAATGCCCGCGGGCATACGGCCGACGTCAGGCTAATTCTCGGTGACTGGTATTCACCGCTGGGGGATGAACGTTTCGATTTGATTGTCGCCAACCCGCCTTACGTGAGCGATGACGATCCGCACCTACGGCAGAACGGGCTGCCTTTTGAACCACAGATGGCGTTGACAGATGGCGTGGTCGGTGGCGACGGTCTGGCCTGCATTCGCTTGATTGCTGGCGGAGCCGCAAGCCATCTCCTGCCGGGTGGCTGGATGCTGATCGAGCACGGGTACGACCAGGCAGCCGCAGTGCGCGATTTGCTGCACGCGGAAGGGCTGCGTGACGTGACGTCTTGGGCCGACCTGTCGAGAGTGGAACGAGTCAGCGGCGGCTGCCTGCGTTGACGAGGGGTGTCAGCAACGGTAGACTTATACTCGATTGATTTTATCAACTATAGCAATTGCGAGGCTTTGCGATGGATGTGCTACACGTGATAAAGGAGCAGATAGCGGCCAACCCGGTCGTTCTCTACATGAAGGGGACCCCGCAATTTCCACAATGTGGTTTCTCGGCGGTCACGGTACAGATTCTGAGAGCCTGTGGGGTATCCGGCTTTCTGAGTGTGAACGTGCTGGAGAATCCGGAGATTCGCAGCGGCATCAAGGAGTATGCCAACTGGCCAACAATCCCTCAGCTCTATGTGCGGGGCGAGTTCGTCGGTGGTTGCGACATCATGCGCGAGATGTATGAGGATGGAGAGTTGCAGAAATTGCTTGAAGGTCTCGTTGATCCGATCTGATCGCCTACCCGTGCCTTGTGCCTCCCTCTGGCGTGGGCTGTTAGGCAGGAGACAGAGATACCGGAAAACGTCTTGATTGAATGATTTTCATGATTCAGAGCCTTCCGAGGCGGTCAGGCACGTTCCACCGGGTCGGCCGTTCGCAGTGGCAACTTTGATCTTTATCGAGCGTTGACTTGTGGTGGCTTGTCGGAGGTCATTTCTTCATACGCCCGTACCGCTTCGGCGGCATGCATGAGCGATGGCCCCCCTCCCATATAGGTGCACACGGCAAGTGTCTCCATCAATTGCTCACGGCTGACGCCCAAGCGAATCAGCGCTCTGACATGAAAGCCGATACAGGCGTCGCAACGGCTGGAGACGCCGATCGCCAGGGCAATCAATTCCTTATCGAGGGCTGACAGCGCGCCGGGAGCGAGTGCCGCTTTGGCCATCGCATTGAAACCCAGCATCGTTTCCGGGATATCATTACGCAGGGTCCCGAGCGCTTTCGAAACATCGTGTGTGATCAGGGTAAAGGACTTGCTCACTACGCCTCCGCTTCGATAATCAGAAAGTACTAATATATATCAGCTGAAGGATTCACGGCAAGCTCTTGTACACCGATAAGGGATTCAAGCGATCATGTGGGTGGCGATATCGGATGACGGAGGGAACAAATGAACAGTCTTCGGTCACTGCGGCAGTACCTGTCGGTCCTGGTCTGCGGGTTCTTCCTGACGGCTTGTGCTGGTTACAGTGGCAGGGGTCTGCAGCCGGGAGTGGCGACCTTGCCCGACGTGATCGCGGTGATGGGTAGCCCGGCACTGAGCTGGAAGGATCCTGGTGGCGGCCAGCAACTGGCCTATCCGCGCGGGCCAGCAGCTGCTCAGACGTTCATGGTGTTCATTGATCCGGGTGGCCGACTGCTGCGGATTGAACGCGTGCTCAACCTGGAACATTTCGCGCGCATCGAACCGGGGATGAGTGGCAAGGAGATGGTGCTTCGTCTGATTGGGCCGCCAGTGCCCCAATGGACGAACTACTTCAAGGCGCGCGACGAACTGGTCTGGGAGTGGCAATTCTGCGACTCATGGAATCAGCTCGCGCGTTTCGACGTGCTGTTCGATGCGACGACTGGCGTCGTTCGCACAAGCTACCAGCGGCAAGCCCTCATGGGCCCCGGCGGTGTCGCACCATGGTGCGGCCACTGATGGTTCGATGCATGGCTCATGCAGGCCGCTGACACGAACAGTTTAGAAGGACACGAGACGAACGTTTGCCGACGTCAGACGCGCGCTAAGCACGGCGAGGAAAGACTGGTAGAAGTGCATTCGACAGCTTTCGGAAGAATCCCGCAAAGCGCTTCCAGTGACCTTTACCAGATGGGCATCGGTCACGGCGATGATATCAGCGCCACGCTTTGACGTTGTTTTTCCAATTACCGCCATCTCGCCGAAGCACTCGCCGGTTGTCAGAAAATCAAGAATCAGACCGTTCTTGAGTACCTTCAGTTCACCTTCGGCAAGAAAGTAGAAGCAATCGCCGGCAATGCCGTCCGCGATGATCACTGTGCCAGGCGAAACCCGGCTCCACTTCGAGAACCGCACGACCTCCCAGATCTCGACATCGGAAAAGTCAGCGAAGAAGGTGAAAGAGCGCAACGTGTCGAATTTCTCGAAATCCGCCATCGGGTCTGCCGGCAGCTTGAATCTGTTGCTGCGAAAGGCTTGCGCCAGATCACGTGAAAATTCGGTCCAGTTGGTGTAACGGCCTTCTAGTTTCTTGCTCATTGCCCGCGCAACGATGGCGTCGAGTGATGATGGAATATCGTTCCTTAACGCCGAAGGCCTGCGCGGTTCTGCGTTGATGATCTGGTAGATCAGGTCGTAACTGTTGCGAGCCTGAAACGGCAGTTGTCCGGTCAACAACTGGTACATGACGACGCCGAGAGAATAGATGTCGGTCCGGTGGTCGAGTGTCTGGTCCTTGACCTGTTGCGGCGACATATATGCTGGCGATCCAATTCCGAGAACCAGCGTGTGGTCTGGAGAGCCGATGATCGCGGCACCAAAATCGGAGATCTTGATGTCGTCGTCGTCGGGGTTCGTGCTCGCGAAGAGGATGTTGGCGGGCTTGATGTCGCGGTGGGTGATACCAGCTCGAAAAGCAAACTCGAGCGCTCGCGTGCACTTGAAAATAATCTCGACGACGCGCTCAATCGGTAGCAGTCTGCCGGTCGAGCAGGCAGTCTCCAAGGTGCCGCCTGCGACATACTCCATGACGATATAGCAGAGATGGTCGTCGACCACCGCGTCGTAGGTTTGAACGATATGCGGATGAGATAGCCTGCCAATCAGCGCAGCTTCGTTGAGAAACAGATGTGTGTAGAGCCTGCCCCGTCTGGGATCTTTCAGAATGCCCGGAAACGCCACCTTGACTGCCACCGCTCGCTGAGTAAAGGGGTCGCTGCCAAGGTAGACGATAGAAGTTGCGCCACGGCCGATTTCACGGACAAGCTCGTACTTGCCGATCTTCTCCATGCCTTCCACGTTGAGGGGGCTACCGACGACGGGCGCGGGCTATGGCCGCGAGGACCTGCTTCGGTGCTGTACCACCTGGGTGATCGCGCGCAGCCAGGGCCCCTTCGACCGTCAGTACGGCAAAGATGTCGTCGCCAATCAGTGGCGAAAATTGCTGCAATTCAGCGAGCGAAAGCTGAGCGAGGTCCACGCCGAGCTTCTCAGCGCGGCGCACGGCCAAGCCGACAGTTTCGTGGGCGTCACGGAAGGGCAAGCCCTTGCGGGTCAGATAGTCAGCAAGGTCGGTTGCGGTGGCAAAGCCCTGTCGCAAAGCGTCACGCATGTTCTCCGCCTGGGCGGTGATACCGGGAATCATCTCGACAAAGATACGCAGTGTGTCGGTGACCGTGTCGATGGCATCAAACAGCGGCTCCTTGTCTTCCTGGTTGTCCTTGTTGTAGGCAAGAGGCTGGCCTTTCATCAGCGTCAATAGCGCCATCAGATCACCGTACACCCGCCCGGTCTTGCCGCGGGCCAATTCGGGAACGTCCGGATTCTTCTTCTGGGGCATGATCGAGCTGCCGGTGCAGAACCGGTCGGCGAGCGTGATAAAACCGAAACGCGGATTCATCCACAGCACCAGTTCTTCCGACAGGCGTGAGAGATGCATCATCATCAGCGCGCTGGCGGCACAGAATTCGATCGCAAAGTCCCGGTCGGAAACGGCATCCAGCGAGTTCTCACAGACCCCATCGAAATCCAGCAGATCTGCGACCACCTGTCGATCGATTGGATAGGTCGTGCCGGCCAGTGCTGCTGCACCGAGGGGAAGACGGTTGGTGCGTCGGCGACAGTCGGCGAAGCGCTCGGCGTCACGCCGAGACATTTCAAAATAGGCCAGCAGGTGATGGCCGAAGGTGATCGGCTGCGCGACCTGGAGGTGTGTAAAACCTGGCAGTGGTGTCGCCGCTTCCCGCGTGGCGAGATCGAGCAGCCTGGTCTGGAACTCGTCAAGCAGAATGGCTATGTCATCGATCGCGTCGCGGAGATACAGACGAATATCAGTGGCCACCTGGTCATTGCGCGAGCGACCGGTATGCAGACGTTTGCCGGCATCGCCGACCAGCGTTGTCAGGCGCTTCTCGATGTTCAGGTGCACGTCTTCCAGGTCGAGTGACCAGATGAAGCTACCAGCTTCGATTTCACGCACCACCTGCGCCATGCCACGCTCGATATCGGCCAGGTCGTCGCTGGTGATGATGCCTTGCCTTGCAAGCATCGTGGCGTGTGCCAGCGATGCTCGGATGTCCTGACGCCACATGCGCCGGTCAAAGCTCAGCGAGGCCGTGTAACGCTTGACGAGCTCCGACATTGGCTCGGAGAAGCGGCCGGCCCAGGTGTATTGGGAAGAATCCGATTCGTTCATGGGGGACAGGTTCCTGGGCTAAAATCACTCGTAAAACCCTGTACAGGCGGCACTTCGAGTCATGACAAGTATAAAGCAAAACCTGGCTGGTCAGCCTCTGCCCGATTTCCGCAATGCTGGAGTCATGCTCCGTATCCTGCTCGGGGTAAACCTGCTGGCACTGGTGGCGGCGCTTGTTCAGAGCGAGCGGCTCAGTGACAGCGTGCAGCATTACATGCGCATGGCTGCATGGGTGCAACCGTTACTATTTTTTAATTTGGCCCTGCTCGCCTTACTCTGCAAGTTGTTGCAGCGACAGGCCATCTGGATCGGGCGGACCGCGGTCATACTCTTGGCCGCAGGGTCCGCGGTTCTGCTGTCGGACCTGTCGCGTCTGCTGACTCTAGACGAGGGTGGTTGGCAGCGCCTGATGCGAGCTGGTCTGCTTGGCGGGATAACGGCGGCCTTCATGCTGTCCTATCTTGCACTGCGCGTCAGCGCCTTGTCACCAGCACTTGCCGAAGCCCGACTGCAATGGCTGACCGCACGCATCCGGCCGCATTTCCTGTTCAACAGCCTCAATGCAGTGATCTCCTTGATCCGCCTGGACCCGCAGCGTGCCGAGACCGCGCTTGAGGAGTTGGCCGAACTTTTTCGCGCGCTCATGCGCGATCCGCGAGAACTGGTACCCCTCGCTGACGAGATTGCTTTGTGTCGGCAGTATCTCGACCTTGAAAAGCTTCGTCTTGGCGACCGCCTGAACGTCCAATGGGAGACGGCTGATCTTCCTCTCGATCTCAAGGTTCCGCCGCTACTGGTGCAGCCACTGCTCGAGAACGCCGTCTATCACGGCATCGAGCCAGCGGGAGACAGCGGTACCATCCGCATCGGTTTGATGCGTCGAGGCGATGCGCTGCATCTGGATCTGGCCAATCCGTGCAGCGTGGGCGCCGATCATCAGCATGGCAACCACATGGCTCTCGATAACCTCCGTGAGCGGTTGGCACTCTACTACGATCTCGAAGCTCGACTCGATACAGGTGAGGTGCTGTTGGCTGATGGCCGGCGCGAGTATCGGGTACACATCGTCTTGCCTTGCCGGGGCCATTGGCCGTGATTGCCGCAGCAGTGAGTCCGGTGCTGTCGGTGATGATCGTCGACGACGAGGCCCCGGCACGGGCACGGCTGCGCGACCTACTGGCCGATATCGCGTCGGCATTGCCGACCGAAATCCTTGCCGAGGCTGGGAACGGCTTGCTCGCTCTGGATGCGATCGCGGGTCGACGGGTTGACGTGGCTCTGGTCGACATCCGGATGCCGAAAATGGATGGCATCGAACTCGCCCGGCATCTGTCGGCATTGGAGTATCCACCAGCGGTGATTTTCGTGACCGCCTTTGACGCCTACGCGGTGCAGGCCTTTGAACTCAATGCGATTGACTATCTGTTGAAACCGGTGCGCGCGCAGCGTCTGCTGACTGCGCTACAGAAGGCACGACAAAGCCGTCCGCTGACATCAACGCAGCTTGCGCATTTGCAGCAGGCTGCGCGTACCCATCTCTCCTGCCATGAACGTGGTCGTTTGCTGCTGATTCCAGTGCCCGAGATACTTTACTTCAAGGCGGACTTGAAGTACGTGACGGCGCGCACACGTGATCGCGAGTTCCTTCTTGAGGAATCATTGACTCATCTCGAACACGAGTTTGGTGAGCAGTTTATCCGCTTGCATCGCAGCGTGTTGGCAGCCAAGGACGCGATTTCGGGTTTTGAGAAGAGTGCTTCCGACGATGCCGAGACTCAGTGGCAGGTCATGCTGCGCGATATTCCGGACAGACTTCCCGTGAGTCGTCGGCAGTGGCCCCTGGTGAAGTCCTACGTGCGGCAGACGGCTTCCTGAATGACAATGGACGGTGTGTGGTGCCGCTGCATGCGCCGCGGTCAATTGCTGTTGGCTGCTGCCGTCTGCCCAAGTGGGGCGAGCTTCGATGCAAGAGACGACGCAACGCGCCTGCAGTGAGCAAGCCGATCGAGTGCAGCAAGCAGAGCCAGTGGGCGTGTTAATATTGTTCTACCAAGTTTGGCGTCTTCAGCGTTGATGCAGCCTGCATTTGCTGGTCGTATGGCAAGTGTGCTTCAACTCTTACTGGAATCCGGTGTTGATGTCTGCAACCGCAGCTACGTCGCGTATTGTCATTGCCTCCCGTGAATCACGTCTTGCTATGTGGCAGGCGGAATACGTTCGGAGTCGTCTGGCGGAGTTGTACCCGCGGATTGCAGTGGAGATTCTCGGCATGACCACCCGCGGTGATCAGATCCTCGACCGCCCCCTGTCGGCAATCGGCGGCAAGGGTCTATTCATCAAGGAACTCGAGCTGGCGATGCAGGAGGGGTGTGCGGATCTGGCAGTGCATTCGATGAAGGACGTGCCGATGGAGATGCCAGAGGGTTTCGTCCTGGCGGCCATCTCGGCCCGTGAGAATCCCTGTGATGCTTTCGTTTCCAATCGCTTTGCCGGGCTCGACGAGCTACCTGCCAATGCCGTGGTCGGTACCTCCAGCCTGCGCCGCGAAGCGATCCTGCGCGCCGGTCATCCGCAATTCGTGATCCGGAGTCTGCGCGGTAACCTGGATACACGGCTCCGACGGCTCGATGCCGGTGAGTACGATGCGATTATCCTGGCTGCCGCTGGCCTGATTCGGCTTGGTCTGGCGGCGCGGATCAAATCCCTGTTGACGCCCGAGCAGTCGCTGCCGGCACCAGGCCAGGGTGTGCTCGGGATTGAGGTCTGCTCGACCCGGGCGGAAATCCTCGCATTGACGGCACCGCTCAACGATCGTCACAGTGCGCACTGTGTACGCGCCGAACGTGCCTTTTCTCGTGCGCTCGGCGGCAGCTGCCAGGTGCCGCTGGCTGCCTTTGCGCTGCTCGAGAACGATCGCCTCTGGCTCCGCGGCTTCATCGCGACGCCGGATGGAAGGCGGGTCATTGCCGGCGACTTGCGCGGAGCGCCGGAAGACGACGAGTCGATCGGCCGCGGACTTGCGCAGAGGCTGCGTGATCAAGGGGCAGATGCCATTCTGGAGAAGCTTTCAACCGGCCAATGAGGCAGCGCTTGCGCGGCAGGAAGATCGTTGTGACGCGCCCGCGCGCGCAGGCGTTGAAACTGGCCGGCTTGATAACCGAGCAAGGTGGCGAGGCGGTGCTGTTTCCCCTGCTCGAGATATCTCCCGTCGCCGACCACGGTCCCTTGCGCTCGGCGATCACGCGTATCGAAAGCTACTCGCTGGCCATCTTCATCAGCCCCAATGCTGCCGCGTTCAGCCTGCCGCACATTCTTGCCCGTCAGGCGTGGCCGCGAGGCCTGCGACCGGTCGCCATTGGCCAGAGCACGGTCATGTCGCTCGCGAGCTACGGGCTGGGGGACACGCTGGCGCCCGTCGCGCGTTTCGACTCCGAAGCAGTGCTGGAGCTTCCGGAGTTGCAGCGAGCCGCCATTGCCGGCAGGCGGATACTGATCCTTCGCGGCAACGGAGGTCGGGAACTACTGGCCGATCAGCTGCGTGAACGTGGCGCCGAAGTCGACTGCGTGAGCTGCTACCAGCGCTCGGCACCATCTGACGCAGCGTCACTCGTGGCCCTATGGCGCTATGGCTGGCTTGACGCACTGACGATTTCTTCAAGCGAAGGTTTGCGCAATCTGGTCGATCTGCTCGACGAGAGTTCGCGTGCATGTCTGCGGAGCACTCCGGTTTTCGTACCACATCAGCGCATTGCCGATCTCGCGAAGGAGCTTGACTTGCAGCGGGTGGTCCTGAGCGGACCAGGCGATGCCGGGATCATCGCAGCTCTGTGCGCCTATGATTGGCTGCAATGATGAGCGAAGAACCTGCTTCGCGGCCTGCTCTTGCGCAGGCGCCGTTTCCCGCGCCGGTCAGCACGACAACAAGTCCTGCCTGGCGCAACCCCTGGCTGCTGGTAGTCGTGCTGGCCCTCGGGCTGACAGGCTGGCAGTGGGTGGAAACCCGAATCAAGCTGGCCGACACGCAGCAGGAGCTTGCTCGCCGTTTGGCCGAGAGCGACTCGGTGAGCGTCGAAAGCCGTGCCCTGGCAAGGCATGCGCAGGAGCAACGGGCCGCTGTCCTGGGCAGACTCGGTCCGCTCGAGGCGAGAATTGCCGAGTCGCGGAGCCAGCAGGCAATGCTTGAGGATCTTTACCAGGATCTGGCGCGCAACCGGGACGAGTAGGCGTTGGCCGAGGTCGAGCAGGGGGTTCTGCTGGCCGCGCAGCAGTTGCAGCTGGCTGGACGTGCAAGCTGCGGTGCTTGCCCTGCAGGCCGCAGACGCTCGCCTGGCGAGCAGTAGCCGACCACAGTTCATCAGTCTGCGCAAGAGTCTGGTCCGCGATCTTGATCGTTTGCGGGCCTTGCCAATGGTCGATATGTCAGGCATAAACCTGCGGCTGTAAAGCGTCATCAATGCCATCGACAGTCTGCCTCTGGCGGTCGAAGCGCGGCCCCGGCTGAATACTGGGGAGTCGACTATGGCTGCAAAGGGAGCCATAGAATCGGCGTCGGCAGCCAGCCTAGAGTTCTGGCTGCGGCTGGCCAGCGAGTTCTGGCAGGAGGTCAAGGGTCTGGTCAGAATCCAGCGTTGTGATCGTGACGAGCCGGCACTGCTGGCGCCTGGGCAGGCCTTCTTACTGCGCGAGAATCTTAAGTTGCGTCTGCTCAATGCCCGTCTGGCCTTGCTGGCGAGGGATCAGTGGAACTTTCGTAACGAGCTTAATTCTACTTTGTCAGATTGTCTTTCAATCTAATGCTTAGAGCATGGCGGCTTGCTTTCTGTAGGCGGATTCCATGGCTTGGTGCCGCCGTCGATGCCTGTCGATGATGGATGCCGCGAGGTCTTCGTCGGTGACGATCTTGGTAGGCAGCCGATGGCGCATGATCTCTATCAAGTCACGGCAGGAGAGCAGTTCAGCCGTCTCGCGATGGGCCAGGCGCTCCTTGGCCAGGAACATGGTGGCGATCATGACCAGGGCCATGTGATGGTGCCACGCCTGCCAGCGGCGGACCTGATACTCGGCCATGCCGCAGGCGCTCTTGGCCTCTCGGAAGGACTGCTCGACGAAATGGCGCGCTCCCTGCATTTCCGCCAAGCGGCGCAAAGACGCCCTGGGCTTGGCATTGGACAGGCCGAATTTGAGTTTCGTCCCATCGAGTTCCCGTCGTACCAGGAGATGCCAACGGCTCGCCAACGGCGCCTCGCCGTCCCAGACCCACACCCGCTGGGTGAGATAGTCGGCCATCACCTCGCCCTTCTCGCCGTCACGGATCGACAGACGCCCCCAGGCGGATGCCGACTGCGTGGCTGCCCACGCGGCCACCGTCATGGGCACCGCCGTGGTCCGCAGCCGACGGGGCGCTCGACCCTTCGACGAACGACGAGCCGCCACCGCGGGTGCGGGATCCTGGAGATAGATCGCCTGATCCGAATGCACCTCAGCGAAGAAGATCTCTCCCTCGACATCCAGTTCCCCGAGCAGCCAGGGCAAGTGCCCGTAGCCGCCATCAAAGGCGACGAAAGAGAAGTGCAAGCCTTCCCGCCTCAGGCGAATTACCATGTCCAGAGCGATCTCGCCCTTGGTGCGGAACGTCTGCGCCTCCTCAGGCACCCCCACCGCCTCGCAACGTGTCGTATCTTTGGCCCACTTCTCCGGCAGATACAAGTCGGCATCCACCACGCTTGCTACGCCATCGCGCGTCACCGCCGCGAAGACGCCCACCTGACAGTTATCGACCTTCCCCAAGCGACCGTTCCACTGCCGCGCCACGCCCGCGGACATGTTTCCCTTCTTTCCGAACGCGCTCTCGTCGAGGAGCAGAGCGCTGGGGTGGCCGAAATGGGTGTTGGCATCGACCACCAGTTGCCGACGCACCCCGCGCCGATCCCATTTGGATTCGCTCAGCATATGATGCAGTGGCTGATAGCGGCTGTCGGCTACGGTTTCCGCCATGCACTCCATGTTACGGCGCGAACTCTGGAACAGCCCGTGCAGATACTGGCGCGCCGTGTCTTCTACCGAACGGGTCCGGCTTTGAAAGCAGTGAAGGTACGGCGTGAAGTGCGAATCGAAGTGCTCTAGTGCCGAAGCGACCAGCGCTGATATGCAATCGACGTATCGGAGTTGACATTGTGATTTACAACTCCATGAATAGATGGAACAATCACGACATATGACATTCTACCACATGACAAACACAGATCACAGGAAGGCGAATACGAATCTGACAAAGTAGAATTAAGCATGCCCAGACTTGGCTGGATCCCTATTTCGACTCACAGCATGCCTCGCTTCAGACCACTCAGGCCGCGCTTGAGCAACTGACCTCGACCGAAATCGACACCGACTTGCCGACGCTCAATGAAAGCCTGGCAGCGATCAAGACCTTCAAGCTGGGCAAGGAGCGCAAGTGAGGCGCCTGTTATGGCTGCTGGCGCTGTGCGCACTTGCAGTCGGCATCTCTCTGGCAGCACGCTTCAATCAGCGTTATATCTTGCTGGTCTTGCCGCCGTATCGCGCGGAGATTTCGCCCAACCTGGCGATTGTTCTGCTTGCTCTGACCTTTGTCCTGCTCTACGGCCTTTTCCGTGCCGCCGCGCTGACCGTGTCACTGCCGAACCGGGTCCGATCGTTTCGTGAACGTCGCCGTTGCGAGAAGGCTGCGGTAGCCTTTCAGGATGCCATGCGTCTGCTATTCAAGGGGCGTTTCGGGCAGGTTTTGAAAAGAGCGGGTGAGGCCGCACGCCGCCAACCATGCGCTGGCTCTGGCGGCGCTGCTCGCGGCACGCGCCGCACAGCTCCTGGGCGAGGCGGAGACGGGAAGGCATGGCTTGAGCGCGCCAGCCGCGACGATCTACGGATGGAACCGGCACGACTGATGCTCGAAGCCGAAACCCACCTCGACGGCAGGAATTTCGAGGCGGCTGCGAAGACACTTCAGCGTTTGCAGGCCCTGTCTGGCCGCCACATCGCGGCGCTTCGCCTCGAGTTGCGCGCACAGCAGGGTTGCGCCAACTGGCCGGAGGTGGCTGCGCCTGGTGCGCCTGCTCGAGAAGCGCGATGGTGTGGCACCGCAACTGGCGCAGGAAATCAGGCTCAAGGCCCATCAGGAGAATGTTCGCCACCTACGGGGAGGTCCCGGACAACTTCTCGAGTATCTGCGGCAATTGCCGGCAATGGAGAACAGCCTACGACTGGCAATACCATTGGCCGAGGCCTTGATCGAACACGGCGCTCATGATCAGGCCCAACGCCTCATAGAAGGGCAGCTCAGCGTGTACTGGGATCCGGCATTGATCAGCCTTTAAGGCCAACTGCGCGGTCATGATCTGATTGCGTGCATCGCACGAGCCGAAGCATGGCTACTCGAGCATCCCAGGGCCTCGTCTGTTGCTCGCGCTGGGCCGTCTCTGTCTGTCTCAAGGCTTGTGGGGAAAAGCGCAAGCCTACCTTGAAGCGTCCCTATCGATGGCCGAACAGCGTGAAGCAAGGCTCGAACTGGCACGTCTCCTTGAGCAGACCGAGCGCTCGAGCGAGGCGTTGCCGCATTATCGGGCGGCAGCCGAGCAGCCTGCCTGACGCCCCATCACGAAGTGGGCACGGGGCTATGCCCAGTCGCGCGGCGTCAGCATTTCGTAGAGCGCAGCTTCCGCAGTGCCGGCTGCGGGTTTCCAGTCGTAGCGCCACTTGACGAGGGGGGGTAGCGACATCAGGATCGACTCAGTTCGCCCGCCAGATTGGAGCCCGAACAGAGTGCCACGATCCCAGACCAGATTGAATTCGACGTAACGACCGCGTCGGTAGGCCTGGAAGTCGCGTTCGCGTTCGCCATAGGGTATCGAGTGCCGCTTTTCCACCAGTGGCAGGTAGGCGTCAATGAACGCGTCACCGACGGCTCGCGTCAGGGCGAAGCAGCGCTCAAAACCGCCCTCGTTCAAATCGTCGAAGAAGATGCCGCCGACGCCTCGCGGCTCGTTGCGGTGCTTGAGGAAGAAATACTCGTCGCACCATCTCTTGTAGCGTGCGTGGGTGTCGTCGCCGAAAGCCTGCAATGCTCGCTTGCAGGTGGCGTGGAAATGCCGGATGTCTTCAGCAAAAGGGTAGTAGGGCGTCAGATCCATGCCGCCACCGAACCACCACGCCGGTTCCGCATCAGCCCTGGTTGCGATCAATGCTCGCACGTTCATGTGCGCGGTCGGGCAGTAGGGGTTTTCCGGGTGCAGCACCAGCGAAACGCCCTTGGCTGCGAAAGCTCGCCCCACCAGTTCGGGGCGTTTGGCGGTCGCTGAAGAAGGCAGTTCAACACCGCTGACCTCTGAAAAAGCGACGCCGCCGCGTTCAAAAACGCGGCCACCCTCGACAATGCAGGTGCATCCGCTACCGGTGATTGGCGCACCAGCCTCCTTCTCCCAATGGTCCACGCGGAAGGTCGAGCCGGTGCTGCCTTCGACCGCTTCAGCCGCGGTGACGATGCGCGTCTGCAAGCCGGTAAAGTAGTCCCTGAGGCGCGCGGAATCGCTCATCGCCTGCGAGCTACTGCCCGTGCAGGGAAGGAAACGCCCGGCCGTGGTTTGCCTTGCTCATCGGTTGACCGCGCGGTGGCCGATGTCTCGGCGATACTGCATGCCATCATAGTGAATGCCGACAATGAGGTCGTAGGCACGTTTCTGGGCTTGTCGGATGCTGTCCGAGAGCGTCGTTACGCACAGCACGCGGCCGCCGGAGGTGACGATTCGGCCATCCTGCTCGCGCGTACCGGCATGGAAGACGTGACTGTCCTCTCCGTTCTGCGGCAGGCCGCTGATCGCGTCGCCGGTGCGCGGTGGGCCGGGGTAATTGGCTGCGGCCAGCACGACGCCAAGGGCAACACGACGATCCCAGCTGGCCTCAACCAGGTTGAGTCGGCCTGCGACGGCGTGCTCCAGCAGGGTCAGCAGGTCAGATCTCAAACGCATCATGATCGGCTGGGTTTCGGGGTCGCCAAGGCGGCAATTGAACTCGACTGTCTTGACCGATCCGTCCTTGCCGATCATCAGGCCAGCGTAGAGGAAGCCGGTATAGGGGATGCCATCGGCCGCCATGCCACGGACCGTGGGCAGGATGATCTCGCGCATGGCGCGGGCGTGAACCTCCGGCGTGACCACCGGCGCTGGCGAGTAAGCGCCCATGCCGCCGGTGTTGGGGCCGGTGTCGCCATCGCCGATGCGCTTGTGATCCTGGCTCGAGGCCAGAGGAAGTGCATTTTTGCCGTCGACCATGACGATGAAACTGGCCTCTTCGCCTTCAAGGAACTCTTCAATCACTACCCGAGCTGGTGTTGCGTGCTTCGCTGCGCCCCGGTTGCTGGCTGGCAGCATGCGGTCAATCGCCGCGTACGCCTCGTCCAGCCTGCCAGCGACGACGACGCCCTTGCCAGCGGCCAGACCATCGGCCTTGATGACAATCGGCGCCCCCTGTTGGGCGACGTAGGCGTGGGCAGAGGCGCGATCGGAGAAGGTTGCAAAGCGAGCGGTCGGGATGTTGTGCCTGACCATGAAGCGCTTGGCGAAATCCTTCGAACTTTCGAGTTGAGCGGCTTCCCTTGTTGGGCCGAAGATCTTCAGACCGCGGGCGCGAAACAGGTTGACAATGCCGGCGGCGAGCGGCGCTTCCGGGCCGACGACGGTGAGATGGATTGTCTCCCTGATGGCGAAGTCGGCGAGGGCTTCCGGGTCGCTGAGGTCAACGTTCTCGAGTTCACGTTCCCGAGCTGTGCCAGCGTTGCCGGGTGCGACAAAGACCTTCTGCAGCCCTGGTGTTCTTGCCAGGCGCCAGGCGAGAGCGTGTTCGCGACCGCCCGAGCCGACGACGAGTAACTTCATTGGGATCCTTTCAGCACCAGTTCGTTCGCGGGTGCGCAGCCGCGCTTACCCAAAAAAACCATTCGCAGCAGCCGTGACCAGCCGTCAGCGCAACGCCTTGCAGCGCGCTCTTGCTGGCGTGGCCAGCCGGCTGACCGACCTCAGTGTCGGAAGTGCCTGGCGCCGGTAAAGACCATCGCCAGGCCATGCTCATCGGCGGCACTGATCACTTCCTCGTCACGCATCGAGCCGCCGGGCTGGATGACCGCTTTGGCGCCGGCGGCAGCCACTACATCGAGCCCGTCGCGGAAGGGGAAGAAAGCATCGGAGGCGACGCAGGAACCCGCCAGGTCGAGACCGGCACTTTTTGCCTTGCTGGCCGCGATGCGGGTCGAGTCAACCCGGCTCATCTGGCCGGCACCAACGCCCAGCGTCATGCCGCGGCCGCAGAATACGATTGCGTTGGACTTGACGAACTTGGCAACGCGGTAGGCGAAGAGGAGATCCTCGATCTGGGCATCGGTCGGCGCCACCTTGCTCACCTGCCTGAGGTCCGAGGCCTTGACATTGAAGTGATCGGGTGTCTGCACCAGCAGCCCGCCGCCAACGCGTTTCATTTCAAAAGCATGGTAGACCCTGGCCAGGGGCAGTTCGAGGACGCGTAGGTTCTGCTTGGTGGCCAGCATTTCTCTGGCCGCGTCGGTGAAAGCCGGCGCCAGCAGCACTTCAACGAAATGCTTGCGCACATTCATCGCCGCGACCACCTCGGCGCCGACCGTACCGTTGAAGGCGATGATTCCGCCAAAGGCCGAGGTCGAATCGGTCTGGAAGGCTTTCTCGTAAGCTGACAGCAGACTCACATCGACCGCTACGCCGCAGGGATTGGCGTGTTTGATGATCACGCAGGCCGGGGTCTCGAAGGTCTTGACGCATTCCCAGGCCGCGTCGGCATCGGCGATGTTGTTGTAGGAGAGTTCCTTCCCCTGCAACTGCTTGTAGTTGGCGATGGATCCCGCAACTGGCATCGGATCGCGGTAGAAAGCGGCTTGCTGGTGTGGATTCTCGCCGTAACGCAGCGCTTCGACGCGATCGAAAGCAAGTTGCAGCCTGTCCGGGAATAACCCGGGCTGGTCCGCTTCATCAAGTGAAGTCAGCCAGTTGGCGATCGTCGCATCGTAACGCGCGGTGTGCACAAAGGCCTTCTTGGCCAGCGCGAAACGCGTGTTCAGGCTCAACTCGCCACTGTTGGAAGTCATTTCCGCAAGCACGGCGGTGTAGTCTGCCGGGTCGGTAACGACAGCCACCCCAGCGTAGTTCTTGGCCGAGGAACGGACCATCGCCGGACCACCGATATCGATGTTCTCGACCGCGTCGGCCAGCGTGACACCGGCTTGAGCGACGGTCTCCCGGAAGGGGTAGAGATTCACGCAGACCAGATCAATGGTCGGAATCCCGTGTTGCTCGATGGTGCTCATATGCTCGGGTAGATCGCGACGCGCCAGGATGCCCGCGTGCACTCGGGGATGCAGTGTCTTGACGCGACCGTCGAGCATTTCCGGAAAGCCCGTGTAATCACCGACTTCGGTGACCGGCAGACCGGCGTCGCGGAGCAGCCTGGCGGTGCCGCCGGTCGATAGGAGCTTCACGTCATTGGCGACGAGGCCCCGGGCAAATTCGAGTGCGCCACTCTTGTCGGAGAGGCTGATCAGGGCTTGGCGGATTTTCATGGTAGTGAGGTAATCAAGGCAACGTTGAGAGAAGAGGTGAGAATTCGATTCAGGCGATCAGCTTGTGGTCGGCCAGTTTCTTGCGCAGCGTGTTGCGATTGATACCGAGGATTTCGGCCGCGAGCGTCTGGTTGCCGCCGGCCTGTTTGAGAACGACTTCAAGCATTGGCCGCTCGACGCTCCTGATCACCATCTCGTAAACGGCGACCGGCTTCTCGCCCTCAAGCCTTTGAAAGTAGTTTTCAAGCGCCTTGCAGACGCAAGTCGCGATGTCGTCATCGTCATGGTGATCTCGAATCATGCGGCGAGGTCCTCAAGACTGGCATGGCCAGGGTTGGTGGTGTCCGGCTCCGCAGCGAGATAGGGCAGGCGCTCGTGATGTTCGCCGAGGGCAGAGAAAAAAGCGTTGACCGCTTGCCTTTGCCGGTCGACGGTCGGCAACTGATTCACCTGGCCGCGAAAAGCCGCCGAGCCGACCAGTCCCCGGGTGTACCAGGAGATATGCTTGCGTCCGATGCCTAGTCCGGTTTCGATACCATAGAAAAGATAGAGATCTTCGAGATGCTCGAGCAGTACCTGGTGAATTTCACTGACCCGTGGTGGCAGCAAGTGAGTTCCGGTTTTCAGGAAATGCTCGATCTCACGGAACAGCCAGGGACGCCCCTGTGCCGCACGGCCGATCATCACAGCGTCGGCATGGGTGATGTCAAGAACCTGCCTTGCTTTTTCCGGCGAACCGATGTCGCCGTTAGCGATGACAGGGATACTGGCCTGGGCCTTGACCGACCGAATCGTGTCGTATTCTGCCTGGCCGCCGTAGCCGCAGGCGCGCGTGCGGCCGTGCATGGCCAGCGCCCGGATCCCGGACTGCTCGGCGATCTTCAGGATGTTCAGGGCGTTGCGGTGGTCCTTGTCCCAGCCAGTGCGGATCTTCAGCGTCACCGGGGTATCTGGTACGGCATGAACAACCGCTTCAAGAATCTGCTGCACCAGCGACTCATCGCGGAGCAGGGCGGACCCCGCCATCACGTTGCAGATCTTCTTCGCTGGGCAGCCCATGTTGATGTCGATGATCTGCGCACCCCGGTCGACGTTGTAGCGCGCCGCATCGGCCATCATCGACGGATTGGCACCGGCGATCTGGACCACGATCGGTGCCACCTCTCCCTCATGGTTGGCGCGTCGCAGCGTCTTCATGCTGCCATAGAGCAGCGAGTTTGAAGTCACCATTTCAGAGACTGCCAAGGCGGCGCCCATTTTCTTGCACAGTTGCCTGAACGGGCGATCGGTGACGCCCGCCATCGGAGCGACGAACAACTGGTTGCGAAGGGAAAAACCGAGAAATTCCATGGCGGTCAGGTGCCGGGCAGGCGGGGGCGAGACAAGGATTCTACGCCGATTGCCGCCACAGAAACAGCCAGTTCTTGCCGCACTTCCTGGGGCTCAGTCACCCCCTCACTGCTGGTGGCGGTCGGATTCCTTGGAGCCAGAAGGGGCTGAACAGCTATCGTCCTGGCTATGCTGTTTTCGTCAGCCCGGGGACGATTGCCGCATCAAAGCCTGCTGCCCGCTTCCGGCATGACGATATTTACCTCCAGCACCTCAAAGTTGCCCTGTTTCTCGATTGATACCTTGATGTCATCAGGGTTGACCGACACGTACTTTGAAATGACGGCCATCAGCTCCTGCTGCAAGGCCGGCAGGAAATCCGGCGTACTGGTGCTGCCATTGCGCTCGTGGGCAATGATCAGTTGCAGACGTTCCTTTGCAATCGCTGCCGTCTTGGGCTTGCTGCCAAAGATCAGGGAGAACAGGGACATGCTCATTTACCCCCGAACAGTCGCTTGAACAGGCCAGGTTTCTCGTAGTCGACGAAGCGGAGTGGGATGGTTTCGCCGAGAAAGCGGCCAACCACGTCAAGGTAGGCGCCAGCAACGTCGGAATCAGCAAGATGGATCGCTGGTGTGCCGGCATTCGAGGATTGCAGCACCGCCTCGGATTCGGGAATCACGCCGATGATCGGTACGCGGAGTATCTCCTGCACGTCCTTGTACGACAGCATCTCACCGTCGCTGACGCGCTTTGGCGAATAGCGGGTGATCAGCAGATGCTCCTTGACCGGCTCTCCACCGAGCAGCGCGCGTCGTGACTTGGCCTGGATGATACCGAGAATGCGGTCGGAGTCACGTACCGAGGAGACCTCGGGGTTACTGACTACCAGTGCCTCGTCGGCAAAGGTCAGGGCCATGACCGCGCCGCGCTCGATGCCTGCCGGTGAATCGCAGACGACGTAGTCAAAACCCATGTGTTCAAGTTCCTTTAGAACCTTCTCCACACCCTCTTCGGTCAGTGCATCCTTGTCGCGCGTTTGCGAAGCGGGCAGCACGAAGAGATTACCGTTGTCGCAGTGCTTGTCCTTGATCAGCGCCTGGTGGAGCGTCGCTTCGCCGTTGAGGACATTGACCAGGTCATAGACGACACGGCGTTCACAGCCCATGATCAGATCCAGGTTGCGCAGGCCCACATCAAAATCGATGACGGCAGTTTTGTAACCACGCAGGGCAAGGCCCGACGCGAAGCTGGCGCTGGTGGTGGTCTTGCCGACCCCACCCTTGCCGGACGTTACGACGACAATACGTGTCACGGACTTTTCCCCGCAAATAGAAAGACGAGATTCTACCTGCAGAATTCGCTTTCTGTTGAATTGCCCTGATGCTTGCTGGCGAGTGTCAGACCAGAGCGTCGCTAATCGGTCTGCAGCGGTTCGACGATCAGTTTGCCAGGTTCCGCACCGGGGGTTCTTGACAGCCTCACCTGTACCGGTTTGCCGGCCATTTCCAGGGGGACGCCACTATCGAAGGTCCGGTACAGACCAGCCACCGAAACCAGTTCGGCATCGAAGCGGGTGCAGAAAATTCGCGCCTCGGCTGCGCCGCTGGCGCCAGCCAGCGCGCGCCCGTGCAGGGGCGCGTAAATGTGGATGTTGCCGTCAGCGATGACTTCCGCTCCGGCATTGACCGCGGCCAAAACGACGAGGTCGCCACCGCGTGCGTAAACCTGTTGTCCGGAACGTAGCGGCCGCTCAATGAAGACCGTTGGCGCGGCGGTGGAAGCGGTTACTATCGGTGGGGGTGCCGCTACACTGGTCAGACCGGCTGTTTCGGGCAGCGGCGAGGGAGTCGCTTGGCAAGCAGTGGCAGGGGGGGATGAACGTTCGCCAGCAGCATAGGTCGGCAAGCCGGCGAAGGCTGCGCCGTAGCGGAGTTCCTCGCTGCCACCACGGACGCCAATGACGTTCAGGCCATGCGATTTCAAGACCTGCTTCACTCGCCGCCAGTCGGGTTCCGGAACGTCTACGATTTGTGACAATTCAAGCAATGCCGCATCGCCGTCGAAAAACTCATCGTCACCGAAAAGCGCGCTGGCTGCTTCGGCCAGAGCGTCCGGGTGCAACGAGCGCAGGGTGACGACGACGACCGGCAGGGTGGTTCCCTTGAATTCGATCAGTTGGCGTGTCTTGTTGGTTGGTGGCATGGGGTCGTCACGAATGTCAGCCAAGTGCTGAGTAAGCGGGCAAGTCTAGCCGAATCGGCAACAAAGCGAAACATGGCGGCGGCCGTATCTCAATATCCAGCAGCTGCCCCGGTTTGCCTACCGGGTCAGCGGGCAACCAGATCCTACGGCCGGATGCAACCGGTCAAGGCCAGGCCCGTGCCCCCCACATCATGCGCCGGGCGACGAAATGACGTAACGGTGGCAGCAGGTCAAGGCTCAGCAGGCCCAGGCCGCGAGCGACCCGCAACGGCCCCACGTCATTGGAGAAGAGGCGCACGATGCCATCGGTGAAGGCCATGCTGCCCCTGCGGTCACCCCGGCGTCCCTGCGCGTAGAAGGTGAGGGCAGCGGCGTCGCCTGCGTCGCCGCTGGCGCGTGTGAGCAGGGTTTCAGCCAGCTCCCAGGCATCGCGCAGGCCGAGGTTGAAACCCTGGCCAGAAACTGGGTGCAGGCTTTGCGCAGCATTGCCGATCCACACCTGGCGCGGTACGGTGAGTTGCTGGCGGACGCGAAGCGCCAGCGGGAAACTGGCGCGCGGGCCGCTGGCAACAAAGTCCATACGGCTGCCGAACTGTATTCGCAGGGCGGCGAGAAACGCTTGCTCGTCCAACTCGATGAACTGGCCGGCCTTCTCGGGAGGCATCGTAAACACAACCGAGTAGTCCTGAGCAAGTGGTAGCAGGGCGACTGGCCCGTCCGGCGTGAAGCGCTCCCAGGCGCGGTGACCGTGCCCGGCGAGTGGGCGGACTTCGGCGACCACGGCGTGTTGTCGGTAATCGTACACCCGAACCCCTGCGTCGTTGCCCGGCGTGCCCTCGGCATGAACGACCAGGCGGGCGGCGATGCTTCGCTTCTCGCCACCATCGCCGAGCGTGATGTCGGCGGCATCGCGGTTGGCCAAGATCTTGACGACCGTGCAGTTGCTC
This sequence comes from Candidatus Accumulibacter necessarius, assembly GCF_036625085.1. Taxonomy (NCBI): domain Bacteria; kingdom Pseudomonadati; phylum Pseudomonadota; class Betaproteobacteria; genus Candidatus Accumulibacter; species Candidatus Accumulibacter necessarius. The sequence continues at coordinate 737,881 of NZ_JAZKUM010000002.1, forward strand.
AGCCGTCGTGAGGTCGCCAAGCTTTGATCAAGGGTCGCCGCGAGATCGCGGTAACGCATCACGTAGCCGAGCGCCGGGATGCCGTAGTCGGCGGAGTCGATCAGCGTGCGGCCAAAGCCACCGCGCTGCGAGATATGAATGGTCTCGATCGGCGTGGCCAGGCGGCCGTTCCAGGCGCCGAGGCGTTCGAGAATCTGGCGGGTTCCATGCGACAGCGCCAGGGCGCGCGGGTCCGCGGCCCAAGCGCCACGCTGGCGGGTGTCGATCAGCAGGACGCTGTAGGGACCGCCGGCCAGGGCCAGCGCGAGTGCCATGCCAACCGGGCCAGCGCCAACGATGGCGACGTCCACTGAGTCGAGGGTATCAGCCATGGCACATCACTTCTTCGATTTCGGCAACCGTCTTGGGGGCGCTGGTGTACACCGTGCAGCCATCGGCTCTGACCAGCACATCGTCCTCGATGCGCACACCGATACCATGTAGCTGCGGCGGCACATTCGTGCCCGGGCGGAAGTAAAGACCGGGTTCGACCGTCAGCGTCATGCCGGGAAGCAGCTTGACCCAGGCGTTGTCTTCGCTGCCGGTGCGGTACTCGCCCACGTCATGAACATCGAGGCCCAGCCAGTGGCCGGTGCGGTGCATGTACCACGGTTTGTAGGCTTCACTCTCGATGGCCCCGTCGACGCTGCCGGCGATCAGCCTGAGGTCGATCAGGCCTTGCGAAAGGACGCGCAGTGCTGCCTGGTGATAGTCCATGAACGAGGCGCCGGGACGCACCGCGTCAATCGCCGCCTGCTGCGCGGCGAGGACGATTTGGTAGACCTCGCGTTGCTCCGGGCTGAAGCGGCCGCTGACCGGGAAGGTGCGGGTGATGTCCGAGGCGTAGCCGTCTAGCTCGCAGCCGGCGTCGATCAGCACCAACGAATGCCCGGCCAGCAACCGGTTGTTTTCGACATAGTGCAGGATGCAGGCATTGGCTCCGCCGGCGACGATCGGCGTGTAGGCATGTCCGGCGGATCCCCGCCGGCGGAACTCGTAGCTCAGCTCGGCTTCGAGTTCGTACTCCGCCATGCCTGGCCGGCAGGCGCGCATGGCGCAGGCGTGGCCGGCCGAAGCGATGTCGGCAGCGCGGCGCATGATCTCGATCTCGTGCGCATCCTTGGTCAATCGCATCTGGTCGAGCAGGCCGCGCAGATCGCGGATTTCACCCGGTGCCCGTATGCCGCTGCGGCTTTCGGCACGCACGGCATTCAACGCGCTGGCGATCCGGCGGTCCCAGTCGGCATCGTGGCCGAGCGAGTGCCACAGCACGCTGCGGTTGGCGATCAACTCGGGCAGTTTCTGTTCGAGCATGGCGATCGGATGAGCTTCGGAAAAGCCGAAGGCGTCTGCGGCGGTTTCGGGTCCATAGCGGAAGCCGTCCCAGATTTCGCGCGCCTCGTCTTTCTCGCGGCAGAACAGGATCGACCTCGGCTCCTTGCCGCCGACCAGCACGATCGTCGCCTCCGGTTCGGGAAAACCGCTCAGATACCAGAAATAGCTGTCGAAGCGATAGGGGTAGTGCGCATCGCGGTTGCGCAGACGCTCTGGCGCGGTCGGGATGACGGCGACGCCATCACCGAGTTCCGCCAGGACCTGCTGGCGGCGGCTAGAATAAGGCTGGTGACGCATGGGTTTACGCAAGCTCCCTGTCGAGATCGGCGAGACGTTCGGGCGTGCCGACGTCGACCCAGCGGCCGCTATGTCGTTCGCCGGTGATGATCCGGCGGGCAATGCCCTCATCGAGCAGTGGCCGCAGCTTCATCACCGCGCCCGCGGGAACGGCAGCAAAGAATTCTGGCCAGAAGACGCCGATGCCAGCGTAGGTGGCGGTGTCGCTGGTAGTTTCGCCCGCGCTCAGCACGATGTCACCGGCGAGGCGGAAATCGCCGCCGGAATGGTGCCGGGGGTTGGTGACCAGCACCAGGTGGGCGCGTCGTTGGTCGCGAGCCTGCGCCACATGGCGGGCGCGCGCGAAATCCCAGTCGCACCAGATGTCGCCGTTTACCGCCAGAAAAGGCTGCGACCCGAGCAAGGGCAGCGCGGCGGCGATACCACCGGCAGTCTCCAGGGCCCCGACAGGTTCCCGGGAGTACATGATGCTGAGGCCAAATGAGCTGCCATTGCCGAGTTTTGCTTCAATCTGCTGCCCGAGGTGGGCGTGGTTGATCACTACATCGTGCCAGCCAGCTGCTGCCAGTCGTTCCAGGTGCCACACGATCAGCGCCTTGCCGCCAGCGCGGAGCAGAGGCTTTGGCGTCAAGTCGGTCAGTGGCCGCAGGCGCTCACCGCGGCCCGCGGCAAGAATCATCGCTTTCATCAGAAGGTATAGCCGACTTCGACCGGCCGCTGCTCGAGTCGGTCGAGGAGCCGCGCGAGCGGCCGCAGCTCGCCGTAGCGCTGGCAGGTCCGCCGTAGATAGCTCAGCACACGCGGCATGTCCTTGAGGTAATCGTCTTTGCCGTCGCGGTGGCAGAGGCGGGCGAAGATACCCAGCACCTTGAGTTGGCGCTGCGCGCCCATCCATTCATAGTCGCGGTAGAAGTCATGAAAGTCAGCGTGAACCGGTAAACTCGCCCGTCGGGCCGCTTCCCAATACCGGATCACGTAGTCGAGCTCCTGCTCTTCTGACCACTGGATGTAGGCATCGCGATAGAGCGAGACGAGGTCGTAGCTTATCGGGCCGTAAACGGCGTCCTGAAAATCCAGGATTCCCGGGTTGGTCGGGAAGGTCGGCGCATTGTCCCCGATGACCATCAGGTTGCGCGAGTGGTAGTCGCGATGGACGAAGACCTGCGGCTGCTTCAGGTTGTTGGTCAAGATTTCCGAAAAGACCCGGTGCAGCGTGTTTTGCGTCGCCTCGTCCGGTGTCAGACCAAGATGGCGTTCCAGGTACCAGTCGGGAAAGAGTGCGAGTTCACGGCTGAGCAGGGCGTAGTCGTATTCTGGCAGGACTCCTGGCCGGCTGGCGATCTGCAGGGCGAGGAGCGCACTGTTGGCGTCGCTGTACAGTCGCGGCGCCAGGTTCCGGTCTTTCAGTGCTGTCAGGTAGGTCGTGCTGCCGAGGTCGGAAAGCAGCAGAAAGCCTTGCTCGAGATTCTCGGCCAAGACCACAGGTACATTTGCGCCGGCCTCCCGAAACAAGGCGGCGACCTTCAGAAAGGGACGACAGTTTTCCTTGTCGGGCGGTGCGTCCATGACGATGCGCGTTGTCCCGTCCGGCAGCGTGAGCCGAAAGTAACGCCTGAAGCTGGCGTCGGCCGAGGCGGGTTCAAGGCGGAAATCGCGATCGGGGAAATCTGGCTCGAAAAGCTCCCGGACCCAGTGACCCAGCAGGGCGGTGCGCGGCATGCCGCTTCTCCTTAAACGTTGATGCTAGAATGGCTGGATTTTAGCATCCGACCGCGCGCGCAGGCGCCGACCGCCACAGCAACCCATCGTACCTCTCACTGATCACTCCGGAATGAAGTTTCCTTATCGACGCAAGCCGCTGACCCTGGTCCTCTGCTGCGGTTTCGCCGGAACCGTTGCCGCGAGCCTGGCTGGCGAGGCTTGCGGGCAGAGTCTGGCGCCCTTCCGGGTCGATCCCAGTTTGCTTGGCTTGCCACCAGTGAAGCCGGTCACGCCGCCAGCCAAGGATCCACTTGACCGACCTGCCGCCGAGACCAGGCCGGTCGATGCGCCTGTGGTTGAAACGCGGCCGATGCCTGCGGCGACTGCCCCGACCCCTGCGGTCCAGACTGATGCCAGGCGGCGCGAGTCGTCTGTCGATAGATCAGTGGCACCCGTATTGCCCCCGGTGGAGCGTCCAGCGCCGGAAGTCACTCCGGCGGCGCGCCGGGTGGCCGAGGATACGAGACCGTCGGCCGTGCCCCAGGGTTTGCCGCAGCCGTCTGCCGCCGTTCGCAGCACACGTTCGGAGGGCGCGGTTCCCGCAGCCAAACCCGCTGGCCAGCCGCAGGTGCCTGCGCCGCCCGCCGTGCCCGTCCCCGGTGGGCCGCCCCTTGCCCTGCGGATGGCCAAGGCGATAGTGCCGTTGCCAATCGAGAGCGAGGCCCCGCGCCCAGTTTTTCTGAGCGCACAGCGCATTTCTGGCCTCGTCGGCCGGGAGGTGTTGGCCGAGGATGATGGGGAATTGCGCAAGGCTGGGACGCTGTTGAGCGCCGACCGTCTGACCTACTGGCCGATCGACGACGAGGTTGAGGCGATCGGCAACGTTCGCCTCCAGCAGGGGGATGACCTCCTTCTAGGTACCAGGGGTCGTCTGAAGCTCGAAGACCAGGTCGGGTTTGTCGACCAGGCTTCGTACTTCATGAAACGGCGGTCGTCGGCTGCCACCCGGGTGCAAGCTGGCGAGCTGTCGGACGCGTACTGGGCCGCGACGCAGCCGGATGCCGAAGCCTCGACTGGTTTCGCGGCGCCGCGCGTGTTGGACATCAAGCCCGGACAGACCAAGCTGAAGAGTTCAGGCACGGCTGTCGGCGAGGTCACGGAGGCGCGTGGTGAGGCAGAACGCATCGATCTTGAAGGTGAGAATCAGGTTCGCATGACTGCTGCCACCTATACCACCTGCAAGCCCGGTAACGACGACTGGTATCTCAGTGCCAGCGATCTCCAGCTTGATTACGACAATGATGTCGGAACGGGCAGGGACACGACCGTTCGTTTTCTCGGTGTGCCAATCCTCCATTCGCCGTGGATGTCCTTTGCGCTCAACGATGAGCGCAGATCGGGTTTCCTGATGCCGACCTATGGCTCGAGCAACAACAGCGGCTTCATGATTTCGGTGCCGTACTACTGGAACATCGCGCCGAACATGGACGCGACCTTCACACCCCGGTTGCTCACGAAACGCGGGTTGCAGATGGGCGGCGAGGTTCGCTATCTAAACGCGGCCTTTGGTGGGTTCTACAACAGCAGCGCAACCGTCGAGTACCTTCCGAACGACCGGGAGGCCGGCATTGACCGCTGGGGGGTGGCTCTCAGCCACATCCAGACCACAGCCAACGGCTTTTCTGGCTCAATCAACTACAGCCGGGTGTCGGACAACGACTATTACACCGATTTGTCAAGTCAGATTACCAGTACCGCGAAGACCCAACTTCTGCAGCAGGGTGTGCTGAGCTACGGTGGTGCGGGGTGGTGGACGGCGACCGCGAATTTGCAGTCTTTCCAGACTTTGCAGCCTGATCCCCAGAATCTCATCGCTCAGCCATATCGTTTGTTGCCGCAGATCACGGTGAACGCGCGGCAGCCGGACCTGTTCTTCACGGACAGCGCCTTCTTTGGGCAGTACACCAATTTCGTCAGCGCTGGCGCCACCAAGGTCGCTGGACAGGTGATCATCCCAAGCAAGTTGGAAGGACAGAGGACCGTTCTCCAGCCACAGATCTCGCTGCCCTATGTCACGCCAGGGTGGTACGTGACGCCACGGCTGGGCGTGAATCTCACCCACTACGCGTTGTCGTACCCCACCTCGGGTGACGTTCGTCCCGATTCGATTAGCCGGACGTTGCCGATCTTCAGTGTCGATTCGGGGATGACCTTCGAGCGATCGAGCACCTGGTTTGGTCGCGACTACACGCAGACCCTTGAGCCACGACTGTTCTACCTGAACATCCCATACAAGAACCAGGACAATATCCCGATATTCGACACCGCTCTGGCCGACTTCAACTTTGCCCAGATATTTGCTGACAACCAGTTTTCCGGTTGGGATCGCATCAACAATGCCAACCAGTTGACTGCCGCTCTCGGCTCTCGCCTGATCGATCCGTCCAGCGGTGGGGAAATCATGCGGGCAATGTTTGGCCAGCGACTGTACTTTTCTGACGACAGGGTGACGCTTCCGGGGACTACCAACCGCAACTGGGACAAGTCGGATTTCCTGGCTGGCTTCAGTGGCCAGGTGTGGCCAAGCGTGTATGCGGACGCCGCCCTGCAATATGATCCCGGTGATCAGCAGTTCGAGCGCTACTCGTTCGGCGCGCGTTATTTGCCGGCGCCGGGCAAGGTGATCAATGCTACCTATAGTTACAACACCGACGCCGCGATTCCGATCAAGCAGGTGGACTTTTCCGGCCAGTGGCCGCTTAGCGGTCGGTGGCAGGCGGTTGGTCGCTATAACTACTCGTTTCTGCAGAACCAGCCGATCGAGATCATAGGGGGCCTGGAGTATAACGCGGGTTGCTGGGCGCTACGTACGGTGGCCCATCGCGTGCAGACGACCGAGGCCGACTCGACGACTCAGTTCTTCGTGCAACTGCAATTGAATGGCCTGGCGAGCGTTGGCTCAAACCCCTTGAGTCTCCTTCAGCGCAGGATTCCGGGATACGCCGCCGGTCCGGCGATGATGGACCAGGGTCTGGCTGAATGGTAGGTCACAGAATGATGCTTCTATTTCGCACCGTGCTTGTTTCAGTCTGCCTGGTCGGGCTGGCGGCAGCGCAGCCCCGGCCATCCGGCCAGCCGGTCGCTGTCGATCGCATCGTTGCCGTCGTCAACGATGAAGTGATTACTCTTCATGAGTTGCGTTCTCGCCTTGACTCCGCCTTGGGCCAGTTGCAGCGACAGGGGATGGCCCCGCCACCGCGCGATGTGCTCGAAAGGCAGGTCCTTGAGCGGTTGGTGATGGATAAGGTCCAGCTACAGTTGGCGCGCGACATGGGCTTGCGCGTCGACGACGGGCAGCTGGAGCAGGCCCTGCAGCGCATTGCCTCCGGCAACAAGCTGTCGCTTGCCCAGTTCCGGGCAGCACTCGAAAAGGACGGAGTGACCTTTGCCAGCTTTCGCGAGGAAATTCGCGCCGAGATGACCATTGGCCGGCTGCGTGAACGCGAGGTGGAGAGCAAGATTTTCATTTCTGACGGCGAGATCGACAATTATCTCGCCACTGTGTCGGTGCAGGGCGCGGCAGGCGAGGAGTATCAACTGGCTCATATTCTGCTACGGGCGCCAGAGTCAGCGAGCCCCGAACAGATTCAGAAGCTTAGGGCCAAAGCCGAGCAGGTATTGGACCGGCTGCGCAAGGGCGAGGACTTTGCGCAGCTCGCGGCCGCTTATTCAGATGCACCCGACGGTATGAAAGGAGGCAATCTGGGCTGGCGTTCGCTCGATCGTCTGCCAGCCATGTTTGCCGAGGCAAGTCTACAGCTCAAGGTCGGCGAGGTGTCGCCCGTCCTTCGCAGTTCGAACGGCTTTCACGTGATAAAGCTGCTGGCCAAGCGCGGGGGTGGTGCGGCGCAGGCGATCGAGCAGACGCACGCGCGGCATATTCTGATCAAGGTCAACGAGGTCGTATCCGAGCCGGAGGCTCGCCACAAGCTGGAGGGCTTGCGTGAGCGCATCCGCCATGGCGAAAGCTTCGCCGATCTGGCCAAGTTGTTCTCGCAGGACGGGTCGGCTTCAAAAGGCGGTGATCTTGGCTGGATTTATCCGGGTGACACCGTGCCAGAATTCGAACGGGCGATGAACCTGCTCGCGCCCGGCGAACTCAGCCAGCCGGTGCAATCACCCTTTGGTTTTCACCTGATCGAGGTGCTCGAGCGTCGGGTCCAGGATGTGTCGACCGAGCGACAACGGGCGGCTGCCCGTCAGACGCTCCGCGAACGCAAGCGCGACGAGGCCTACCAGGACTGGTTGCGCCAGGCACGCGACCGAGCGTATGTGGAGATTCGACTCGAGGAGGGTTGAGTGTATGCAGTCATCGCCAACAATTGCGGTCACGGTCGGCGAACCCGCCGGGGTGGGGCCGGAGATCTGCCTGCACTTGATGGATCCTGTTCGCCAGGTACAGTTACCCGCCCGGATCGTTGTCCTGGGCGATCTTCCGTTACTTGCCGAGAGGGCGTCGGCGCTACACCTGACCGGCACCCTGCGCCACTGGCATCCATCGCTGCCGTTGCTGCCCGGTACGCTTGACGTTCTCCATCTACCCCTGGCGGCCAAGGCCTGTCCCGGTTGCCTGGATCCCGTCAATGCCCGCCAGGTCCTCGGCTTGCTCGATCGCGCGCTGGCCGGTTGCCAGTCCGGAGAGTTCGCCGCAATGGTCACTGCACCCGTAAACAAGGGGGTGATCAACGATGCCGGCATGCCTTTCACCGGTCATACGGAATACCTGGCCGAGCGGACGGGAACGCGTCGGGTGGTGATGATGCTCGCCGGCGGCGGGCTGCGGGTCGCTCTGGTGACGACCCACCTGCCACTCAAGGACGTGCCGGCGGCCGTGACCCAGGCGGCGGTCGAAGAAACCCTGCGTATCCTGCATTCTGAGATGGGGCGAAAATACGGCATCAGTCGTCCTCGCATCCTGGTGGCTGGCCTTAATCCACACGCGGGCGAGGGGGGCTACTTGGGGCGTGAGGAGATCGACGTCATCATCCCGGTGCTTGAACGCTTGCGGGCAGGGGGTATGACGTTGCTTGGGCCGCTACCGGCCGATACGATGTTCTCACCGCCAGTGCTGGCACGTGGCGATTGTGTTCTTGCGATGTACCACGATCAGGGTCTGACCGCGCTCAAGTATGCGAGTTTTGGTCACGGCATCAACGTCACGCTTGGCCTGCCGATTATTCGCACCTCGGTTGATCATGGCACGGCGCTGGAACTCGCGGGGACCGGTCAGGCGGATCCGGGCAGTCTGTTCGCGGCCATCAAGCAGGCGATCGGGATGGCGGAGCGCGCCAACCGCGAGAGCTGAGCGCATGCGGCCACACGTCGCGCGCAAGCGCTTCGGCCAGCATTTCCTGGTCGATCGGCAGATCATCGCCGACATTGTCGAGCTGCTGGCGGTGCAGCCGGGTGACCACGTGGTGGAGATCGGGCCGGGGCTTGGTGCCTTGACCCGCCCGCTGGTGCAGCGCCTGGAGCACCTGCAGGTCGTCGAGATCGATCGCGACATCATCGCCCGGTTGCGGCGAGAGTATTCACCCGACAAGTTGACGATCCATGCCGGCGATGCCTTGTTGTTCGATTTCGGTCATCTGGCCGGTGACTCAGGCGCCGGCCTGCGGATTGTCGGCAATCTCCCCTACAATATCTCGACGCCGCTGCTTTTTCATCTCGCCAGCTTTGGCAGCAGCGTGTGCGATATGCACTTCATGTTGCAGAAAGAAGTGGTCGAGCGCATGGTCGCTGCCCCTGGCAGTGGCGACTTCGGCCGCCTGTCGGTGATGCTGCAATACCGGTTCGTGATGGAACGTCTTCTGGATGTGCCGCCTGAGGCTTTCGATCCCCCGCCCAAGGTCGATTCGGCTGTCGTCCGCCTGATTCCTCGTGCAGCTGCAGACCTGTCGGTGCGTGACGAAACGCAGTTCGCCACCTTGGTGTCGACAGCCTTTGCGCAGCGTCGCAAGATGCTGCGCAACAGTCTCAGGGGACTGGTCGAGGACTCTCACCTGGAGGGCCTCGGGCTTGCACCAAGCTGTCGGGCCGAGGAACTTTCGGTCGATGACTACATTTTGCTGGCCAATAGTCTGAAATAGAAACGGCGTGCCGTGGTTGCACGCCGCTGAACTGCCAGCACGGGTTTCAGGTGTTTTTCTTGAGCGGGCAGGTATTCATGCCGAGCAGCGAGTACGCCGGGCACGTGCCAAGCAGGCCGGTCAGCAAGGGTACGACGCCGATCCAGCCCCAGGCGCCGACCACTCCCAGGGCGGCCATGGCGATCAGGGCGATGCCGACAACGATACGCAGGATTTTGTCGATTCCACCGACGTTTGTTTTCATGATGGGCTCCGTGAGATGGTTAAGTAACGAAGCCAGTTTACCCAACTGCCCTGGTCGTGTATGTAACTCAGGTCACATAGCGCACGGGCGCCGCATCTCAGCGGTCAAGGCCCGCCAGCTGCTTCAACTTGTCCCGGTCGATAACGGTAATCTGCTCGCGGCCAAGTCCGACCACTCCCTGGGCGGCGAAGCCCTTGAGCAAGCGGCTGACAATCTCTCGCACGCTACCGAGTTCTTCGGCCAAAGCCTGGTGCGTGGCGTGGATGGCTCCACCTTTGGCGAGCAACAGTTTGGCGAGGCGCTGGTCGAGGCGGTGAAACGCGACTTCCTCAACCAGTTGCAGCAATTCCGCGATACGGTCGCCAAAGAGGTGGAAGACGAAGTCACGGAACAAGCCATTTTCGGCGATCAGTTTCTCGAATACGGGAATTGGCAAAAGCAGCAGCGAGAGGGGTGTTTCGGCGATGCCGCGGGCTGAATAGGGGCTGTGAGCTAGCAGACAGCTCGAGGTAATAATGCACGAGCCGCCCGGCTCAACACGGTAGAGAAGCAACTCGCGGCCGGCAGCGGTGTTCTTCACTACCTTGATCGTGCCGGCGAGAATCAGCGGGAACCCCAGGCAGTTCTGCTTTTCCGTAAACACCTGGGTGCCCGCGGGCAGCCTGAGCAAGGCCGTCGCCCGGCAGATCGCGGCGAACTGCTCCGTCGGCAGCGAACGCAGTGCCGGGTAGAGCATCAGCACTGATTCTGGCTGGTTTCCCGGGAGACCGTGCATCAATCAGCCAGCTCCGCTATGACCGGCGCGTGGTCCGAGGGGCGCTCAAGCTTGCGCACTTCCCGGCTGATCCGGGCTGCCTTGCAGCGCACGGTGAGTGTCTCGGAGAGCAGGATGTGATCGATTCGCAGTCCCCGGTTTTTCTGGAAGCCGAGCATTCGGTAGTCCCACCATGAGAAGCTCTTGGCTGGCTGGTCGAACAGTCGAAAGCTGTCCTTCAGGCCAAGGCCCAACAAGCGGCGGAAGGCTGCTCGCTCGGGGTCTGAGCAAAGGATCTGTCCGGCCCATGCGGCCGGATCGTACACGTCCTGGTCATCCGGCGCGATATTGAAGTCGCCCGCCACGACCAGGTGTGGATTGGCGGCAAGGCGCTCGCTGACCCAGCTGGCGAGTCCATCCAGCCATTCGAGCTTGTAAGCGTATTTGTCGCTGCCGACTGCCTGGCCATTGGGGACGTAGGCACAGACGACAGAGATGCCCCTGATTGTCGCGGTCAGCAGGCGCTTCTGCTCATCTGGGTAAAGCGGGTTGCCGACCACGATTTCCGTCGGCACTTCTCGTGCCAGGATGGCGACGCCGTTGTATGTCTTCTGCCCGGAGAAAGAGACGTAGTAACCGGCGGCCTCGATCTCCTGCGTGGGGAAGCCATGATCTTCAAGCTTCGTTTCCTGGAGACAGACGACGTCCGGTTGTTCCCTCACGAGCCATGTGAGTAGTTGCGGCAGGCGGACCTTCAGTGAGTTGACATTCCAGGTGGCAAGCTTCATGGGTGACCGAAGTGATTGATCAGATTGTACAAGCGAGGTGGCGATGGGCTTCAGCGCCGGTCTCGGCGGTGAGCCGGATCGGTGAGTTGAATAGGCAGTTATATAAATATGTTATCGTGTCACTCGCCTTTCGTGGCTTCTCGGGCTAAAGAAATGCGGAAAATGTGCGTTATTTCTCTCAGGCAGGTCGGTGCAGCCATTATTCTGCAGTTGGCGAAGGGCTTGTGACGGCGGCAGACGGCAAGACAATTGTTGGGCAGGGCAAGAGGGGATGAAACAGCCGTAGACTCGGACGTGCACCTTTTGCCCTCACGGGGAATTCCACTATACTCTGGCGCGCGTTACGAGACCCGTCAGCAGTATGGTCTTGCAACTTGCCGTAGACCGTTTCCAGGCTGGCGACTAATAAAGGAGAGCAATATGGTTACACGCTTGCATACTGTGATGGCTGTTGCGTTTCGTTGGGTCCTGCTCGGGCTGGTGGGCGGGCTTGGTGCGGGCTGTGCTTCCCACCCGCCGGCGCCAGTGTCCGCGGCTTCAGCGGATTATCGCTACATCATCGGACCCGGCGACAACGTGCAGGTCATCGTGTGGCGCAATCCGGAGCTTTCGATGTCAGTGCCGGTGCGTCCGGACGGGCTGATTACCGGGCCACTGGTTGAGGACGTTCCGGCGATGGGCAAGACGCCTACTGATCTGGCGCGAGACATGGAGAAGGTCCTCGGAACGTATATCCGTGATCCGGTCGTGACGGTCATCGTCACCGGTTTCGTGGGCACACAAAGCGAGCAGATCCGGGTTATCGGCGAAGCCGCCAAGCCGCAGGCACTACCCTACAGACAGAACATGACGCTGCTTGACGTGATGATTGCCGTCGGTGGCCTGACGGATTTTGCCGATGGCAACGGCGCGACAGTCATGCGAGCCAATGCTGAAGGCAGCAAGCAACAGTACAGTGTTCGCCTGACTGACCTCATCCGGCGTGGAGACATCTCAGCCAACGTGGACATGAAGCCGGGCGACGTGCTGATCATTCCGCAGAGTTGGTTCTGATCCGTCTCTTGCCTCGCCTGACATGTTCCGTTGCTGGCAAAGGTGACGGGTACTACTGAAACCCTACTGATAAAGTCTGAATCCAATGGATGAACTGATTCGACAGGCGGTCGCGATCCTGCGTGGAATGTGGCAACGTCGCTGGCTTGGGATTACTGTCGCCTGGGTTGTCGGCTTGGCAAGCGCGGTGGCGGTTTTGGCCGTACCCGACAAATACGAGGCATCGGCGCGGGTTTATGTGGATACCCAGTCGCTTCTCAAGCCGCTGATGAGCGGTTTGGTCACAATGCCAAATGTGGATCAGCAGGTCATGATGCTAAGCCGCACGCTGATCACCCGGCCGAATGTGGAGAAATTGATCCGCATGGCGGATCTCGACCTCAAGATCGAATCGAAAAGGGACCGGGACGCTCTCGTCGACACCCTGATGTCCTCGCTCAAGATCAGCAATACGACGCGTGACAATATCTATAGCATTACCTATCGGGACAGCCAGCCAGAGCACGCGAAGAAGGTAGTGCAATCGCTGGTGTCGATCTTTGTCGAATCAAATCTGGGCAGTGCCCGAAAGGATTCTGAGGCGGCCCGGAAGTTCCTTGACCAGGAGATCGCAGGCTACGAGAAGAAACTTGAGGAGGCCGAGGCACGCCTCAAGGAATTCAAGATGCGCAATCTGACGACCCAGAATACCGAGGGCAAGGATCATTTCGCCCAGATGAGCGCGACTGCGGGGGCTCTTGAGCAGAGTCGCCTCGAGTTGCGCGAGGCGGAGCATTCTCGTGACGCGCTCAAGCGCCAGATTCTGGGCGAGGAGCCGGTACTCCTGCCGGATGCTGGTCCGGAGCCGATTGCGGGTGTGTCGGTTCCCGAAATCGACGCTCGAATCGATGCTCAGCAGCGCAATTTGGATGCCATGTTGCAGCGTTATACCGACAAGCATCCCGATGTCGTCAGTGCGCGTCGCCTGATCAAGGAGCTGGAAGACCAGAAACGCCAGGAAATCGTTGCCCGGCGGAAGACAGCACTGACCAACCCTGCGTCTTCAGTCACCGCGAACCCCGTGCACCAACAGTTGAGGGTTTCCCTCTCCGAGACCGAGGCGAGAGTCGCGGCTCTGCAAACCCGGGTAGCCGAATACCAGTCGCGCTACGAGCGGCTCAAAGCGTCGGTCAGTATGGTGCCCCAGATCGAAGCCGAGTTTGCACAGCTGAATCGCGACTATGATATCAACAAGAAGAACTACGAACAGCTGGTGCAACGGCGTGAGCAGGCGAACATGGGCAGCGCGATGGAAGATGCCGCCGGGGTTGATTTTCGCCTGATCGATCCACCGCGGGTTTCGCCCAAGCCGGTCGCTCCCAATCGCGCCTTGTTCCTGCCGCTTACCTTGCTTCTGGCCCTGGCTGCTGGCGTGGCGGTTTCCTTTGCGGCCAGTCAGCTACGACCGGTGTTCTTCGACGCACGCTCCTTGCGGGAAGCCTCGGGCCTGCCGCTTCTGGGAACGGTGTCTTTGCTCACTGACGAGGCGACGAAACGACGCGAGAAGAAGGATTTGCTCCGCTTTGCGGCCGCCTGTGTCTCGTTGGTCGGCGCCTATGGCGCGGGGCTTCTCGCCTTCTTCCTTCTTTTCCTGCGTACTGCCTGAGGAAAACTGATGAGCCTCATTGAACAAGCGGCGAAGCGTCTGGAACAACTGCGCAAGGCGGGTGTCGAGGTCTACAGCCCAGCTGTTGGCGGCGAGGCGCCAGCTCCCGACGCCAGCATTCCCACCCACCCTCCAGCCCGGATGGTGCCAGCGTCGCCCCTGAAGCGGTCATCGGCAGGGAGAATTGCTCCGTCGGCTGCCGTGTCGCGCCGAATCGAGCTGGATCTGAATGCGCTTTCGGCCACCGGTCTGATCAGCCCAGACGCGCCACGATCCCAGATCGCCGATCAGTATCGGGTCATCAAGCGCCCCCTGATCGCCAATGCGATGGCGAAGGGCGCTGCGCCGATCAAGCGGGGCAACCTGATCATGGTGACGAGTGCACTATCTGGCGAGGGCAAGACTTTTACCGCGATCAATCTTGCGATGAGCATTGCCATGGAGCTCGACAACACGGTGATGCTGGTCGATGCGGATGTGCCGAAGCCGTCCGTGCTCAAGATGCTCGGGGTGCCACCGGGGCCGGGCCTGCTCGACGTGCTGACTGACGAATCGGTTGAGTTGTCGCAGGTGCTGATGCGAACCAACGTCGACAAACTCAGTATCCTGCCCAGTGGCACCCAGCACGCGCGTGCCACCGAACTCCTGGCCAGTGACGCGATGATCCGCCTGCTGGACGAAATGGCCAGTCGCTATCCGGACAGGATCATCATCTTCGATTCCCCGCCGCTCCTGATGACCACCGAATCGAGGGTGCTGGCTACCCATATGGGGCAGGTGGTCGTCGTGGTAAGAGCTGAACGTACGGCGCGCAGTGACGTCAGGCACGCCCTGGCAGCCATTGACGCTTGCCCGGTGAAGCTGGTCCTGCTCAATCAGGCGCGGACCTCGACCCAGGATGGCTATGGCTATGGTTATGGTTATGGCTACGGTTATGGCTATGGTGAAAACGGTGCTTGAGCCCATGGGCTGTGCCGCATGGACCGGGCCGCGCTCGATGCCTTGGGAATTTGATCAGGTAGGGCTTGGCAATAACCGCCTGATCTCCCGTCGGCGCGTTCAACCGTCGGCCGCCTGTCTGGGCTGTGTCTTGATGTGCATCGCAGCCCACGCGCACGCCGAGAGTTGGCGGATCACGCCGAGGATCGCGGTGAACGAGACCCTGACCAACAATCTCTTTCTTACTTCCCAGAACCGGACCAGTGATCTAGTGACCGGCATCACGCCGGGAATCTCGATCGAAGGCCAGGGAGCCCGCGCCAGCCTGCGCTTGAACTACGGACTTACCCAGAACCTCTATGCCCGCGAGTCGTCCCAGAACAATCTGCAGAATGCCTTGAATGCCACCGGGACGCTAGAAGCCATCGAAGACTGGTTTTTCGTCGACGCGAGCGGAACGATTTCACAGCAGTACATTTCCGCTTTTGGGCCGACTTCGCCATCTGATGCCAACATCAACAACAACCAGACCGAGACGGCGTACTACTCGATCTCACCGTACATCAGAGGCCGCTTCCTATCGTCCACCGAGTACTTGCTGCGCTACACGGCGAGTACAACCAGGGCGGACTCGTCGCGGGTGTCCAATACGACCACGAACCAGTGGTTGGGTCGGATCAATGGCAATACCCGTTGGGGTCCTCTCAGTTGGTCGCTCGACGCCAGCAGCAACAGCGTTGATTATGACCTTGGTCGGGACCGCGACGACACGCGCTATCAACTGACCCTGTCGTACCGCCTGACACCGCAGTTCCAGTTCTCACTGATTGCCGGGCGCGAGACGAACAATCTGGTCAGCCTGGAGGATGAGACCTACAGCGATTCGGGTTACGGTTTCATCTGGACGCCGAGCCCGCGGACCAAGCTCGATGCGCGCATGACGCGGCGTTTCTTCGGCAACGGCTACGTGGTGGCCTTCAGCCACCGGATGCCTCGCTCATTGCTCAGCTATACGGCGAGCAGGGATGTCTCGTATCAGCCAGCAGGCGTCGGAAATACAGGGCAGGGCAGCAACTACGACGCCTACTATGCGATCATCACTGCCAGCAATCCCGGGCTTGCGCCCGAGGCGATCAGGGCGCAGGTCGATCAGGTTCTGCAAGGCAGGGGCGTGCCGGCAGACGGAACCGTCGTCAACGGATTCCTGACCAACCGCCCAAGCCTGCAGAAATTGCAGCAGGTCTCGTATGCTCTTCTGGGTGCCCGGAATACGCTCACTTTCAGTGCCACCGAGAGTCAGCAACAGCCGCTGGGTGTGGTCAGCGGGCTGACCGATGACTATTCACTGGCGAATGAAGTGACTCAGCGCGGTTTCGGCGTCATCTGGGGCCATCAGTTGACCGGTCACTCTTCGCTTTCCCTGTCGCTCAACGAGCAACGCAGTCTGGCGAAGGGCACCAACGCGGTGGACACCAAGACGCAAGGCGCGTACCTCTTGTTCAGCACCCGGCTGTCGCCCAAGACGCAAGCCAACATCGGTGCCCGGCACGTGATTTCCGACGGCAGAGTCAACGCGGACTACACGGAGAGCGCGCTGACCGGCGCCCTTTCGCACAGCTTCTGATCGGTACTCATGTACGAGTCCTTCTATGGCTTGACCTGCAAGCCTTTTCAGCTTAACCCCGACCCCTCGTTCTACTTCGCCAGCAAGCAGCATCGGCGTGCGATGGCTTATCTGGAGTATGGCCTGAACCAGAACGAGGGCTTCATCGTCGTCACCGGCGAGGTGGGTGCGGGCAAGACAACGATCGTGCGGGGGCTGCTCAACGACCTTGATTCAGAGAAGGTCGTTGCCGCCCAGTTGGTCAGTACCCAGCTCGATGCCGAAGATACCTTGCGCATGATTGCCGGCGCCTTCGGTGTCGGGACCCGGAATGTTGGCAAGTCGGAAATGCTGCTTGCCCTCGAGGCTTTTCTGGTCGATGTCACCCGTCAGGGCAAGCGCTGTCTGCTGATTGTTGACGAGGCGCAGAATCTCACGCCGCGAGCGGTTGAAGAGCTGCGCATGCTGTCAAACTTCCAGTTCGGCACGCAGGCCCTGTTGCAGAGTTTTCTGATCGGCCAGCCGGAATTCCGGAAGATCATGCAGAGCCCGCAGATGCAGCAGTTGCGGCAGCGCGTGATCGCCGCCTGTCACATTGGTCCGATGGACCAGGATGAAACAGAGGCCTACATCGAACACCGGCTCAAGTGCGCCGGATCAAAAGGCTCGCCACGCTTCGACGCGGGCGCTTTCGAGGCGCTCTTCGAAGCCAGCGGCGGTGTGCCCCGGCGCATCAACGCGCACTGCGATCGCCTTCTGTTGTCGGGCTTCCTGAGCGGTAAGAGTGAGTTTACGCGAGTGGACGTCGAGGAGGTCGCGAGAGAGCTTAGCGAGGAGACCCAGTCCACTTCGCCGGTCACTTCGAGCAAGAGCATCGATGGTGGCCAGGCGGCGATCAACCCGCAACTGACCGACAGCGGAATTCTGGACATCGACCTGTCGAGGCTGGCAGTGGATCCCAGTACGGCGGATCAGGCCTCAAGAGTGATTGCCGACCTGAGAACCGGACAGTCCGAGCAGCGCTTGATCCGCATCGAGCGCAGCATGGTCCGTCTCGAACGCAACAATGCCGCGCTGTTGTCCTTGCTGCAGCAACTGGTCGATGCGGTGCGGGCAAAACAATGAAGGGGAGCGTTCTTGGTTAATGAGGTATGGCCCAACAACCTGGGGCCGGTGATCTGCGTCGTCGGCGCCCGCCCCAATTTCATGAAAATGGCGCCGATCCTGCGCGCTTTCAGTGGCCATCATCCGGCACTGCCGACGCTGCTCGTGCACACCGGGCAGCACTACGATCAGGCTATGAACGATCGCCTGTTTGCCGATCTTCGCCTGCCGCGTCCGGACATCAACCTCGAGGTTGGTTCAGGTACACACGCGGTGCAGACGGCGGAGGTGATGCGGCGTTTCGAACCGGTGCTGGATGCCCATCGGCCGTCCTGCGTGCTGGTCGTTGGCGACGTGAATTCGACGTTGGCATGTGCTCTGGTCTGCGCCAAAAAGGAGGTACCCGTTGTGCACGTCGAGGCGGGACTGCGCAGCTACGATCGTTTGATGCCGGAGGAAATCAACCGGGTGCTCACCGATCAGATTGCTGACCGACTGTACACCACCGAGCGCAGCGCCCACGCCAACCTCGCGCGCGAAGGGATTGGCGATGAACGGATGTGCTTCGTTGGCAACGTGATGATCGACTCGCTGCTGGCGAACCGCGAGTTGGCCCATCCACCGGCAGTCACCCTGCGCGTGGCCGGTGTCGATCCAGGTATCCTCAACGGGCCTCAGGGCTATGGTTTGGTCACTCTGCACCGACCGTCCAATGTCGATCATGCGGAGACGCTGGCACCACTCCTGAGTGTGCTGCGTGAAGTCGCAGAGAAAGTCCCGCTTGTTTTTGCCCTGCATCCACGCACGCGTGCCAACGTTGAACGTTTCGGCCTCGGCGAGTTGCTAAGCAGTCGGCGCATCGTCCTGCTGCCGCCGCAGGGCTATCTGGAGATCCTTGGCCTGCTGGCTGGCTCCCGGTTGGTGCTTTCCGATTCCGGGGGCTTGCAGGAGGAAACGACAGCGCTCGGCGTGCCCTGTCTGACAATACGTGAAAACACGGAACGTCCGATCACTGTCGAGCAGGGAACCAATACCCTCGTCGGTTGTGATCCAGGTGCGATTCGCAGGGGAGTGGACGACATTTTGTCTGGTGAGGGCAAGACCGGCCGCGTCCCCGAGTTCTGGGATGGATGGGCGGCAGAGCGAATCGCGTCTGATCTCGCGTCGTGGCTGATCGCTCGCCATGCGCAGCGCGGCCGTTAGCCGCGGAGAGTCCCGTCAGATGCCCGGCCAGCCGATCACCAACGCCCTGACGATCGATGTCGAAGACTACTTCCAGGTCTCCGCGCTCGCGCCCTATATTCCGCGCGATCAGTGGCACCTGCGCGAGTGTCGGGTGGAACGTAACGTTGAGCGCATTCTTCTGATGCTCGAAGAACAACAGACGCGGGCCACCTTTTTTACGCTCGGCTGGATCGCCGAACGTTATCCGCATCTCGTGCGCTGCATTGTTGATGCCGGTCACGAACTGGCAAGCCACGGCTATGGTCATCAGCGTGCCAGCGACCTGAACGAAGCCGATTTTTCTGCGGACGTGGGACGTGCCAAGAAGCTCCTCGAGGATCTCTCGGGTCAGCAGGTCAGAGGCTACAGGGCGCCGAGTTTTTCGATTGGCGAAGCGAATCTCTGGGCCTTTGACTGTCTCCAGGAGGCGGGCTATTGCTACAGTTCGAGTATCTATCCGATTCGCCATGATCACTACGGTATGCCCGGCGCGCCACGCTTCGCCCATCGGGTGAACTGCGGCTTGCTGGAACTGCCGGTGACTACGGCCCGCTTTTTCGATCGGAACTGGCCGGCCAGCGGTGGCGGCTACTTCCGCTTGCTGCCGTATGCGCTGTCCCGCTGGCTGCTGCAGAAGGTCAACCAGCTCGATGGTCAGCCAGCGATCTTCTATTTCCATCCCTGGGAAATCGATGCCGCGCAGCCGCGAATCGCCG
This sequence comes from Candidatus Accumulibacter necessarius, assembly GCF_036625085.1. NCBI lineage: Bacteria > Pseudomonadati > Pseudomonadota > Betaproteobacteria > Candidatus Accumulibacter > Candidatus Accumulibacter necessarius. The sequence goes on from NZ_JAZKUM010000002.1 coordinate 757,472, forward strand.
GTATCAGTGCCAAGACGCGTTTTCGCCACTATGTCAATCTGCGGCACACCGAAGGCCGGCTGAAGCGACTACTTGCCGATTTCAACTGGGGGCGGATGGACGAGGTGTTTCTCGGAGCGGATGTATCGGCGGCGGTGGTGAAACCATGAGATCGACCATTGAGGAAGTGACCCGGCTGGCTGCGGCGAGTGAGCCACTGGTTATAAAGCGCCTGGATCACGATGATCCGGTTGCGGTGACGCGCTGGGATGCCTTCGTCCAGGCGTGTCCGGAAGCCACTTTTTTCCACAGATCGGGATGGCAGAGGATCCTGCGTGAGGTTTTCGGTCATCCAACGCATTTCCTCTACGCCGAGCGTGCTGGTGTGGTCGAAGGCGTTTTGCCGCTGGCCCAGGTGAAAAGCCGGCTCTTCGGGAACTCAATGGCCTCGCTGCCGTTTGCTGTCTATGGCGGTGTGGCAGCCAGCACTCCGGCAGCGGTCGAGGCCTTGGAGCGGGAAGCGCAGGCGACAGCTGGGCGCCTTCGCGTCGATCACCTGGAAATGCGCAATTTGCGGCAACGTCACCCGGAATGGCCGACGCAGGCGCTCTACGTCAGTTTTCGCAAGGAGATTGCGCCCGAGGTGGAGGCCAACATGCAGGCCATCCCGCGCAAACAGCGGGCGATGGTGCGAAAGGGGATCAAGAATGGTCTGCGGAGCGAGATCGACCCCGATCCTGGACGCTTCTTTGCCCTCTATGCCGACAACGTTCACCGGCATGGGACACCGGCCCTGCCTCGACGCTATTTCGATGCCCTGCAGCGGGTCTTCGCCAACGACTGTCAAGTGCTGACCGTTGTGGACGGCTCAGGGCGTTCGCTGAGCAGTGTCCTGAGCTTCTATTTTCGCGATGAGGTACTGCCCTATTACGCCGGTGACGCGCTGTCGGCGCGCGAACTGGCGGCCAACGACTTCAAGTACTGGGAGTTGATGCGCCGCGCCTGCGAGCGTGGGCTGAAGGTTTTCGACTACGGCCGCAGCAAGCAGGGCACCGGCTCCTATGCCTTCAAGAAGAACTGGGGCTTCGAGCCGCAACCGCTGTTCTACGAGTATTGCCTGTATCGCCGTGAAGCCATCCCGCAGAATAACCCTTCGAATGCCAAGTACCGTCTGCTGATCAATACCTGGCGGCGGATGCCGATCGGCCTGGCCAACTGGCTTGGGCCGTTCATTGTGCGCAACCTGGGTTGAGTGACCCTGGGGATGATTTTGTCCGGCGTTGATCGCGCGGAATTGATCGTTGCTGACCACACCTGTTTGCCGAAAGCAAGTCCATGAACCAAGCTGCCGCGAGCCCGACATTGTCTTCCACCAGCCCCGCCTGGCGCATTGCCGTACCCACGCTGGCGCTGACCCTGCTGATGATCCTGGTGCTTTTCCGCGAAACTGCGCTCGACATGGCGGCGATCTGGGGGCGCTCCGACACCTATGCGCACGGGATGATCGTGCCACCGATCACGCTCTGGCTAGTCTGGCGGGTGCGCTCAAGGATTGCCGTACTGGCGCCCAGAGGCAGCTTTCTCGCCGTCCTGCTATTGGCTGGCGCCGGCTTTGGTTGGTTGCTTGGCGAACTGGCCGCAGTCAATGCGCTTTCCCAGTTTGCGCTGACAGCGATGCTGATCTTCGCCGTGCCGGCGGTGCTTGGCTGGACGGTCGCGCGCCGCATCGCCTTCCCGCTGTTCTTTCTGCTCTTCGCCGTTCCTTTCGGTGACTTCACCCAGCCCAAGCTGATGGAATGGACGGCACACGCCACTGTGTTTGGGTTACGCCTCACCGGAGTTCCGGTGTTCAGCGAAGGGCAGAACCTGGTGATTCCCTCGGGCAGCTGGTCGGTTGTCGAGGCGTGTAGCGGGGTCCGCTATCTCATTGCCTCGGTCACCGTAGGAACGCTCTTTGCTTATCTCACCTATTCCTCCTTGAAGCGGCGACTGCTGTTTGTCAGCGTTTCGATCATTGTGCCGATCATCGCCAATTGGCTGCGCGCCTACATGATCGTGATGCTCGGCCATTTGTCCGGCAACAGGCTGGCTGTCGGCGTCGACCATCTGATCTACGGCTGGGTATTCTTCGGCGTCGTGATCCTGGCCATGTTCTGGATTGGGGCGCGCTGGCGGGAGGACGAGCCGGACGTGGTACCCACGTCGTTGTCGACGAGTGGGGTGACCGTTGGTGGCATGCCAGCCGTTGCCTCGGTGGTGGTCGCAGCCGTTGTCACCGTTCTGGTGGCGGCACTATGGCCGCTCGCGCAAAGGCAGATCGATCAACAAACGGCGCAGCCGGTCAGTCAGATTTCTCCCCTTGAGCCGATCGTCGGCTGGCATGAAACTCGCGAAGGTTTGTACGACTGGTCGCCAAGGTTCGAGAACTACGCGGCGAGTACGCGAATGATCCTTGAGAAAGACAGGAAGCTGGCAGGGCTTTTTATGGCCTACTACCGCAATCAGGACCAGCAGCACAAGCTGGTCACTTCATCGAATGTTCTGGTTGCCAGCGACGACCGGGTGTGGTCGAGAGTCGGCGGCGGCACGCGAGAAATCTCCTTCAACCAGCAGCCGCTCAAGATTCGAACGACAAGTCTGCGGGGACCCGGCAGCACGCAGATGGTCGTCTGGCAGTGGTACTGGATTAACGGGCGCTGGACCTCCAGCGATGTTCTGGCGAAGGCGTATACGGCATTTTCTCGGCTGACCGGTCGGGGGGACGATTCGGCAGTGATCATACTGTACGCGCGGCAGACCCAGCCTGGCGAAGCGGAGGCGATACTCGATGCCTTTGCCGATGCGGCCGGCGAGGTGATCGAAACCGCGCTGCGGCGGACGGCTGATTCAAGGTGACGACGGTGCACGACCTGCGTCCGCTGGTTGCCCATGTGGTCTATCGATTCGACGTTGGCGGCCTCGAGAATGGCCTTGTCAATCTCATCAATTACATGCCCTCGGATACGTATCGCCATGTTGTGATTTCCCTTACCGAGATCACCGATTTCCGGCGACGAATAGGGCGTGACGACGTGCAATTTTTTGCGCTGAAAAAGCCGCCGGGACACTCGATCTGGATCTATCCACAGTTGTTCAGGCTGTTCAGGGACTTGCGCCCGGTGATCGTGCACAGTCGCAATCTGGCCGCCCTGGAGGTCGCAGTGCCGGCCTGGGCGGCGGGTGTGCCGGTGCGCATCCATGGCGAACACGGCCGTGACGTGGGCGATCTCGATGGTTCAAACAGGAAATATCAGTGGCTGCGTCGCTGCTACCGGCCGTTCGTGACGCATTACATAGCGCTGTCGCGCGATCTCGAGCACTATTTGACATCGCGAGTCGGCATATTGCCCAGGAAGGTGTCCCAAATCTACAACGGAGTCGATACCCTACGTTTTTCTCCGGCCGAAACCCGTCAGCCGATTGCCGGTTGCCCATTTTCCGATCCGATGTGTTGCTTGATCGGTACCGTCGGACGCATGCAGGTCGTCAAGAATCAGACAGCACTGGCAGAGGCTTTCATCCGGGTGCTGAAGACATTTCCCCAGTTGGGGGGCAGTCTGCGACTCGTGATGATCGGCGACGGGCCACTGCGTGCGCAAGCGCAGGCTCTGCTCGAGCAGGCGGGTGTGGCCGAATTGGCGTGGCTGCCGGGCGAGCGCGACGATGTGCCAGAAATCCTGCGCGGACTGGATTGCTTCGTGCTGCCCTCGCTTGCTGAGGGCGTATCGAACACCATCCTGGAAGCGATGGCCAGTGCCTTGCCGGTGATAGCCACGGACGTCGGCGGCAACGGTGAATTGGTTGAATCGGGTCGGACCGGCCAGTTGGTTGAGCCTGCCGATATAGATGCGATGGCTCAGAAAATTGCAGCCTACGCGATCGATCCCCGACGGGCGAGGGCAGCGGGAGCTGCCGGGAGGGCGGTCGTCGAGCGTCGCTTCAGCCTTGAAGCCATGACTCAGTGCTACCAGGATCTCTACGATCGACTGCTCAAGTCCCGGAGCCGAATGCCGGGTCGTAATGCATTGGTCCATCCGTAGGCCAACGCGCGACTTCAAGAAGGGAACAAAGACACATTTATGTGCGGCATTACCGGAATATTTGATACTCGTGGCCGACGTGACATTGCTCGCTCCGTGCTTACCCGGATGAACGAGTCGCAGCACCACCGTGGCCCCGATGAAGGGGGCATGCACGTGGAACCGGGCGTCGGCCTGGGTCATCGGCGGCTCTCGATCATCGACCTGTCCACCGGTCAGCAACCACTCTACAACGAGGATCAGAGCGTTTGCGTGGTGTTCAACGGCGAAATCTACAACTACCAGGAACTGATTCCCGAGTTGCTGGCGCTTGGCCACGTCTTCCACACGCGCAGCGACACCGAGGTTATCGTGCACGCTTGGGAAGCATGGGGCGAGGAGTGTGTTCGCCGTTTTCGTGGCATGTTCGCCTTTGCCCTCTGGGATCGCAACCGCGAAACCCTCTTCCTGGCGCGCGACCGCTTGGCTGTCAAACCGCTCTACTACGCGCTGCTGCCCGATGGGAGCTTTATCTTCGGCTCCGAGCTCAAGTCGCTGCTGGCGCATGGCGGACTGGCACGCGACATCGATCCGCTGGCGGTCGAGGAATACTTCGCGCTCGGCTACGTGGCCGAGCCAAGGACGATCTTCCGTCAGGCCAGAAAGCTGCCGCCAGCCCACACGCTGACGCTGCGTCGCGGGCTGCCGGTGCCTGAGCCGCGGGAGTACTGGGACGTACGTTTCAGTCTCGACAGCCGCTGCTCGCTGACCGAAGCCTGCGCGCAGCTGGACGAGAAGCTCGGCGAGTCGATTCGCCTGCGGATGATCTCGGAAGTGCCGCTCGGCGCGTTTCTCTCCGGAGGCGTCGATTCCAGTGCCGTCGTCGCCCTGATGGCTTCTCAGTCGGCAGAGCCAGTCAACACCTGTTCGATTGCCTTTGACGACCCCGCGTTCAACGAAGCCGCCTTCGCCCAGACGGTCGCTGACCGCTATCGAACCAACCATCACTGCGACCTGGTCGCCAGCGACGACTTCGACCTGATCGACACGCTGGCCACGCTGTATGACGAACCCTATGCCGATAGCTCGGCAATCCCGACCTACCGGGTCTGTCAACTGGCACGAAAACATGTGACGGTGGCCCTCTCGGGCGATGGCGGTGACGAGACTTTTGGGGGTTATCGCCGTTATCGCCTGCACCTGATGGAAGAACGACTGCGTTCAGCTCTGCCGCATGGTATTCGCCAGCCGCTGTTTGGCCTGCTCGGCCGCGTTTTCCCGAAGGCGGACTGGGCGCCGCGCATGTTCCGCGCCAAGACGACGTTTGAAGGGATGGGGCGTACCTCCGTTGAGGCCTACTTCCATTCCGTGTCTATCCTGCGTGGCCCGATGCGGACCAAGCTCTTTACTGATCGTTTCCGGAGTGAGATCGACGGCTACAGCGCGCAGGAAGTCTTTCGGTCTCATGCCGAGCGAGCCGGTACCGATGATCCCCTGGCCTTGATCCAGTACCTTGATCTCAAGACCTATCTGGTGGGCGACATCAATACCAAGGTCGACCGCGCCAGCATGGCTCACTCGCTTGAGGTGCGCGAGCCGCTGATGGATCACGAACTGGTCGAATGGATGGCGACGCTGCCCTCATCGCTCAAGGTGCGAGGCCAGGAAGGCAAGTTCCTCCTGAAGGAGGCGATGAAGCCGCGGCTGCCCCAGGACATCCTTTTTCGCCCGAAGATGGGCTTTGCCGTGCCGCTCGCCCGCTGGTTCCGCGGCCCGCTCAGGGAACGCGTTCGGCAGGCGGTCCTGGGCCCCGCCTGGCGGCGACCGGCTGGTTCAATCAGGATTACCTGCGCCATCTCGTCGATGCCCATCAGTCGGGAGCGAGCGATTACAGTTCGCCCTTGTGGACGCTGCTGATGTTCGAGGCCTTTCTGCGCAACGTGCTTGACGCACCAACCGTGGGCATCGCGCCCCGGGGCTGACCGGCGACGAGATGAGCCTGCGTATTCTGCATGTCCTCGACCACTCCTTGCCGCTGCACAGTGGCTACAGCTTCCGTACGCTGGCCATCCTGCGCGAGCAACGCGCGCTGGGCTGGCAGACCGCTCATCTGACGACACCCGAAGCAGGGTTCCGGGACACAACCTTCAGGAAGAGGTCGATGGCTGGCTTTTTCATCGCACACCGAATGCCGGGGGCAACGGCCTGCTCAGCCAGATGCGACTGACTGCCGCTCGCCTGCGGGAGGTCGTGCTGATGACGAAAGCCGGATGTCATTCACGCCCATTCGCCGGTGCTCAATGCTCTGCCGAGTCTGTGGGTCGGGCGTCGCCAGCGTTTGCCGGTGGTCTACGAAATGCGCGCCTCCTGGGAGGACGCGGCGGTCGATCATGGCACGACGCAGGAGGGCAGTCTGCGCTACCGCACTCGCGGTCCCTTGAGAGCCTCGCGCTGCGTCACGCCGATCAGGTCACGACGATCTGTGAGGGCCTGCGTGGCGACATCGCCAGCCGCGGCATCCCACCGGAGCGCATCACGGTGATCCCGAACGCCGTAGACGTGAGCCTGTTCCGTCTCGACACCGAGCCGGATGCCGAACTTCGCCGTTCGTTGGGACTCGATGGCGCGACGGTCGTTGGCTTTGCCGGCTCCTTCTATGGCTATGAAGGGCTAGACCTGCTGATCGAGGCGGTCCGCCAGATGCTGCCCCGGCATCCGCAGCTGCGGGTGCTGCTGGTCGGCGGCGGACCGCAGGAAGCAATCTGAAGGCGCAGGTGGTTGCCGCTGGTTTGCAGGAGCACGTGATTTTCACCGGTCGGGTACCGCACGCCGAAGTGCAACGTTATTACGAATTGATCGACGTCCTCGCCTACCCGCGTCTGCCGATCCGGCTGACCGAACTGGTCACGCCGCTCAAGCCGCTTGAAGCCATGGCGCAGGGACGGATGCTTGTCGCTTCCGATGTCGGCGGGCACCGCGAGTTGATTCGCCATGGTGAAACCGGCTTCCTGTTCCGCGCCGGCGACGCCGCTGCTCTCGCTGGGGCAATCGACGATGTTCTCGTCCGACGCCCGTTCTGGCCAAAGTTCCGTGAACAGGCGCGCCGCTTTGTCGAGGTCGAGAGGACCTGGGCCAGCAGCGTGGCGCGCTATCGTGAGGTCTACCGCCGGGCTCTGGCCCGCCATGACCGCAGCCCAACCATCTGATCCAGAGGCCTCATCGTGTGTGGCATTCACGGCATCTATCGTTTTGACGGGCTGAGCGTCGAGCCCGGTATTCTCTCGGCCATGGGCGATCGCACGCGGCATCGTGGTCCCGACGACGAGGGTAGTCATGTCGACGGCCCCTGCGGCATCGCCATGCGCCGGCTGTCGATTATCGACCTCGCGGGTGGCCACCAGCCGTTGTCGAACGCCGACGAAACGCTGTGGTTGGTGTGCAACGGCGAGATCTACAATTTCCGCGAACTGCGGGGCGAACTGCAGGCCAAGGGTTATCGCTTCAAGACCGGTTCCGACTGTGAAGTGCTGTTGCATCTCTACGACGCCGAGGGCGACGACTTCATTCACAGGCTGAACGGCATGTTCGACTTCGCGCTCTGGGACGCGCGTCGGCGGCGACTGCTGATCGGCCGCGACCGGCTCGGCGTGAAGCCCTTGTACGTGCTGCAGGATCGGCAGCAGCTTGCTTTTGCCACCGAAGCGAAGGCGTTGCTGGCCTTGCCCGGGGTCAGCGCTGAGCTCGACCGCCAGGTTGTCGCCGATTACCTGCACCTCGGCTACGTCGCTGCTCCCGGCTGCATCTTCAGGGAATCCGCAAGCTACCACCGGCCACCCTGCTGGCCATCGAGGATGGTCAGGTGCGCGAGTGGCGCTACTGGCGCTTGCCCGAGCGGATGACGCAAGGCGTCTCCGAGCGCGAGTGGAGCGAGCGCGTGCGGGTTCAACTCGAGGAATCGGTCCGCATGCAGATGGTCAGCGACGTACCGATCGGTGCCTTTCTCTCGGGAGGCGTCGATTCGAGTGCTGTCGTCGGTCTGATGGCTCGCCACTCGCAGCAGCCGATACGCACCTACGCCATCGGTTTCGCCGGTGGCGAAGCGGAGGCGCTGTATAACGAGCTGCCCTATGCGCGTCGGGTTGCTGAATTGTTCTCCACACAGCATCGCGAGATTCTCGTTCGGCCCGATGTCGTCGCGTTATTGCCGAAGCTGCTTTGGCACATGGATGAGCCTTTATCCGACACCGCGTTCATCACCACCTTCCTGGTCTCCGAATTCGCGCGCCAGGACGTCAAGGTGATCCTCTCCGGGGTTGGTGGCGACGAGCTCTTTGGCGGCTATCGCCGCTACCTTGGCGGGCATTACGCCATGCGCTATCGGCGCCTGCCGGAATGGCTGCGACGTTCCGCCGGCTTTGCTGCCAGGCACCTGCCGGTCGACCGTCATTCGGGCGTGCTCAACACCTTGCGCCTGGCCAAGGGTTTTCTGGCGTCAGCCGAGATGACAGCTGACGAACGGTATCGCAGCTACCTGCAGGTCCTCGACCGCCAGGCCGTCGCCGCCCTGCTGATCGAGCCTGGGAAGGCGGGACCCGATCCCCTGGAGCGGGCGTTCGCGGCGGCCGGTAACGAGGATGAGCTGAACCGGATGTTCGCCGTCGATGCCGAAACACAGTTGCCCGACGATCTGCTGCTGCTCACCGACAAGATGAGCATGGCTGTCTCGCTCGAATGCCGGGTGCCCCTGCTCGACCATCAACTGGTCGAACTCGCAGCGGCCATGCCGTTGTCGATCAAGGTGCGCCATGGCCGGCTCAAGCACCTGATGAAGGCGTCGCTGGCCGATCTGCTGCCTGACGACATCCTCAATCGCAAGAAGCGCGGCTTCGGCACGCCGATGGGCGCCTGGCTGAAGCGCGAACTGGCGCCCCTGCTGCGGCGACTGCTGGCGGCCGAGGTAGTGAACTCGCGAGGCCTGTTTCATCATTCGCTGGTTGACCGGTTGATGGCCGACCACGAAGCCAGCCGTATCGACGGTACCGACGTCCTGCTGGCCCTGATGAACCTGGAGATCTGGAGCCGGATCTATCTCGATCGCGCGACCCTGGCGATGTCGCCGACGAACTCAAGAGCTACGTCGCATGAACATCCTCTACATTTGCCACCGCTTTCCGTTTCCGCCCAAGCGGGGCGGCAAGATCCGGCCCTTCAACATGATTCGCCACCTTACGGCCAGCGGTCATCGGGTGACCGTCTGTTCGCTCGCGCGCTCGCCGCAGGAAGCCGAGGAAGGGCGGGGGATAGCACCGCACTGCGCACGTTTCGAGATGGGGCAGGTCTCCGACCCGGTGCAGACGTTGCGGATGGTCGCTCGGCTGCCGCTGCCGACGCCGTCGTCGATGGGCTATTTCTATTCGCCGTCACTCAAACAGCGCGTTGACCGGCTGTTGAGTACGAGAAAGATGGGATCTGATCTTTGTTCACTGCTCGTCGGTCGCGCAGTACGTCGAGCACGTGCGCGACGTACCGAAGATCCTCGACTTTGGCGACATGGATTCCCAGAAGTGGCTCGAGTACGCCAACTACAAGCCGTTCCCGCTGTCGCTCGGCTATCGCCTCGAAGGCAACAAGGTGCTGGCGGCCGAGAAGCGCCTGGCGACGCGCTTCGACCTGTGTACGGCGACCACGCGCGCCGAGTGGGAGACGCTCGAAGGCTATCGGCACCGGGGTGGCCACCGACTGGTTTCCGAACGGTGTCGACGCCGAGTTCTTCTGCCCGTCGGCGGCGAACCCTACGATCCGGACACGCTGAGCTTCATCGGCCGCATGGATTACTACCCGAATCAGGAGTGCATGGCGCGCTTCTGCGACCAGATCTGGCCCGTTCTAAGAACAGCGTCGCCCGCAGATCAGCTGTTGATCATCGGTGCCGACCCCTCGCCCGCGATGCGCAAACTCGGCGAGCTGCCGGGCGTCACCGTCACCGGCTCGGTGCCGGATGTACGCCCCTTCGTCCGCCAGTCGGCGCTGATGGTGGCGCCGCTCAACATCGCCCGCGGCACGCAGAACAAGATCCTCGAGGCGATGGCCATGGGCGTGCCGGTGGTCACCAGCCGGATCGCCGCCGGTGGTGTCGACGCCGAACCCGTGACACATTTCCTTGTTGCCGACAGTGCAGAGGAATATTCTGATGCCATCCTACGGGATCCTGGACAATCCGGCCGAACGGCAGCGACTGGCGCTTGCCGGCAGGCAGCGCATGCTGAGCAACCATGCCTGGCCGCACTCGATGGCAAGACTGGATCGGATCATCGATCGCTGCATCAAGAACTTTTCGCAAAGCAAAGGAAAAATCGCATGAAGATCAGCATCTTCGGCTTGGGTTACGTGGGTGCGGTGTCGCTGGCCTGTCTGTCGCGCGATGGCCACGAGGTGATCGGCGTCGATATCGACGCCGCCAAGCTCGACCTGATCATGGCCGGCAAGACACCGGTGGTCGAGGAGGGCATGGTCGACCTGATGGCTCAGGCCGCCGCCAGTGGCCGTGTCGCGGTGACCACCGATGCGCAGCGCGCGGTGCTCGACAGCGAGATTTCCCTGGTCTGCGTCGGCACGCCGTCGGCGGCCAACGGCAGCCAGGATCAGGGCGCGATCCTGCGTCTGGCGGAGGAGATGGGTAGCGCAATTGCCGGCAAGAGCACGCCGCACATTGTCGTCTTCCGCTCGACGCTGGTGCCGGGTACGGTCGAAGACGTGCTGCGGCCGATCATCGAAGCGAAGTCGGGAAAGAAGGACGGCGAGGGTTTTTTTCTCTGCTTCCAGCCGGAGTTTCTGCGCGAAGGCTCGTCGATTCGCGATTACGACAAGCCGCCCTTTACCGTCGTCGGCGCCAATCACTCCTTTCCGGTCGAGCGCCTGCGCGAGTTGTTCGGCAAGCTGTCCTGTCGCTTCATCGAAACCTCGGTCCGTTCGGCCGAGATGATGAAATACTGCTGCAACAATTTCCATGCCCTCAAGATCACCTTCGCCAATGAAACCGCTCGCCTTTGCGACGCGCTCGGCGTTGATGCCTTCGAGGTCATGGACCTGGTCTGCCAGGACACGCAGCTCAACATCTCAAGGCCTATCTCAAGCCAGGATTTGCCTTCGGTGGTTCCTGCCTGCCAAAGGACCTGCGCGCGACCACCTACCTGGCGAAGATCCACGACGTCGAAGTCCCGATGCTGGCCGGCATCATGCAGTCGAACCGTCATCATCTGGACCTGGCGCTGCGCAAACTGCTGGCGCTGGGCAAACGGAGAATCGGTTTCATCGGCCTGTCGTTCAAGACCGGCACCGACGACCTGCGGGAGAGCCCCTTGGTGACGCTGGCCGAACAGTTGATCGGCAAGGGCATGCAACTGTCCATCTACGACCCCGAGGTCCATCTGGCCAGCCTCTGGGGGCGAACCGCAGCTTCATCGAGAAGCATCTGCCGCATATCGGGCAGATGATGCGCTCCGGGATCGAGGAGGTCATTGCCGAATCCGAGGTCTTGGTGATTGGTCTCTCTGGGCGGGAGGTCGCCGACAGGCTGGCCAGCCTGTGCCGCCCGGAACAGGTGCTGCTCGATCTCGTCAGGCTACCCGACCCGGCGGCGATTCCGGCGCGGGTTGAGGGGCTATGCTGGTAGGAAGCAGTAGCATGTCGGATCCGGCCCGTTTCTGGCGCCGAAGCGTCTGGATCAGCCTGCTCGTGCTGTTGCTGTCGCTGCTGTCGCTGGCGCCGTACCTGACGAGTTCGACTGAACTCGTCCGCATGCGCCACGCACTGCTCCTCTCCGATAGCAGCAACGGAGGCTTTAGCTGGACGCCGGCAAACCTGCCGGCAGACTTCCTGCTCGAGGGTGCTCCGCCTTATCCGCTGTTTGTCGACGTGGTCAGTAGCCTTGGCTTGGAAGAGATGCCTTCGGATTGGGAACGGGCGCTGGCCATCAGCCGACATTTGCTCGGTTCAAACCCGGTGCTGTCGGGTGGCGCAATCCAGTCCGACCTGCTCGATACCTACCGACGGATCGTTGGTAACGGAGAAGGGTATTGCGGCGATTTTGTGCGCGTTTTCCTGGGGCTGGCGATTGCCGCGGGCATCCCGGTGAGAGCCTGGGCTTTCTCGTTTGACGGCTTCGGTGGCCACGGCCATATCTTGGCGGAGATCTGGAATCGTCAACTCGGGCGCTGGCAACTGGTGGATATCTACAACAACTATTACTTTGTCGGCGTAAAGGGCGTGCCGCTGTCCGCCCTCGAGGTTCGCCGAGCCATGCTCGAAGAACCGGCGTCGTTGCAGTTTGAGCCATTGCATCCCGGCGCGCGACCCGGACATGCGATTGAAAGCAAAGCGCGGGACTACTATCGTCGGGGTCTCCGCGAATGGTTGATGGTGTGGGGCAACAATGTCTTCTCCTATGACCGGGCGCTGCTGGTCCGCGCTTTTGGGCCATTTTCTCGTTCGCTGGAACAGCTTGGCGGTATTGCCCAGGGTGTGTATCCAGGCATCAGGATTCTTGCAGAACCCGATAACCAGGCACAGGTTGACGCCATTCACCGCGTCCGTTGCCATCTGTTGCTTGTTGGTGCTGCGGCTCTTGTTGCGCTGCTGGCACTGCTGATTTCTCTTGCCGGCTGGTGGCGAGCCAGGCGGGATCTGACGTTGCGGAGCGAATCGTGAATACGAGGGCTGACAAAGCGGGGCAGGCTGTTGTCGATGGTACGACGCACTGCCGGCCGTCTGCGTCGTCGGGCCGTTGCCACCGCCGTCCGGAGGCATGGCAAACCAATGCGAGCAACTGGTTCGTCTGTTGGCTGCTGAAGGCGTCCATGTCGAACTGGTTCGTACCAATTCGCCCTATCGACCGGCCTGGGTGGGGGCGCCTGCCGTTGATCCGTGCGGGTGTTCGTCTGCTGCCTTATCTTCTGCATCTCTGGCAGGCCGCCGCCCGGGCGGGGGTGATGCACATTCTGGCAAATTCTGGCTGGGCCTGGCATCTGTGCGCAGCTCCTGCGATGCTTGTTGCCCGACTGCGGAAAACTCCTGTCATCATCAATTATCGGGGCGGGAATGCCGACACCTTCTTCGCTGCCGCACCTCGGCATGTGCTCCGCACGCTCGCCCGGGCGTCGCTGAGGGTGACCCCGTCGACCTTTCTGCGCAGGGTATTTTCCCGCCACGGACTGACTGCGGAAGTGATCCCCAACATCATCGATCTTTCACGTTTTGCGCCTGCACCACCACGATCGTTCGGCGACGCGCCACAACTCGTGGTCACTCGCAATCTGGAACCGATCTACGACATGCCGACCGCAATCCATGCCTTTGCCCGGATCAAGCAGGCTTTTCCGCAGGCGCGTCTGACCCTTGCCGGCAGTGGGCCCGACCTTGCGCGTCTACAGCGGCTGGTGGCCGAAATCGGTTTGCAGGGCAGCGTTCACTTCTCCGGGCGCGTCGCCAACGCAGACATGCCAGAGCTTTACGCCTCGGCTGATTGTATGCTCAATCCGAGTACGGTCGACAACATGCCGATCTCGATTCTCGAGGCCTTCGCCAGCGGCGTGCCGGTGGTCAGTACCTGTGCGGGTGGAATTCCCGATCTGATTGAGGAGGGAGTCAGTGGTTTACTGGTGCCAATCGGTGATCACAAGGCGATGGCGCAAGAAGTTCTCCGCGTCCTGCAGGATGCTGGCTTGGCCATGGCTCTCAGACAAGCTGGTTTGGCACAAGCGAGACAATACGCCTGGCCACAGGTACGAAGGCAGTGGCTCGACGCTTATCGTCGAGCGGTTGTAGCAAGGAGAACCCCTTGAGTCTGTATACCGCATTGTGTTCACATGCCCTGTTTCCTCTTCATGAGTACCTCAAGGGGCACGACTCGGTGGCGCGCCGCAAGAGGTTGGAAGAAAGCCAGTGGTGGTCGGCCCAACAGATCGAGGACGATCGGGCGCTGCGTTTGCGAGAGTTTCTTATCGACATTGGGGCGCGGGTTCCGTATTACGGCGACTTGTTCGGGCGTCTTGGCTTTGATCCGGGTTCTGTCCGCTCAACGGACGACCTTGTTGCGCTGCCACTGCTTGGCAAGCCGGAGATCCGCGCCAATGTCGAGCGCCTCAAGGCCGATGGCCATGGTGCACTGACGCGCTACAACACCGGCGGTTCTTCTGGAGAACCCCTCATCTTTTACATGGGCAAGGGCCGAAAGAGCCACGATGTGGCTGCCAAATGGCGCGCCACACGCTGGTGGGATGTTGACATCGGTGACTCGGAACTGGTGGTCTGGGGTAGCCCCATTGAGATCGGTGCACAGGACCGCGTCCGGCGTTTTCGCGACGGACTGATGAGAAGTCACCTGTTGCCGGCCTTCGAAATGTCGCCGAAGAACCTCGACCGCTTCGTGGATACCATTCAAGCCAGGCGCCCGACGATGCTCTTCGGTTACCCCTCCAGCCTTTCGCTGATCGCGCGTCATGCTCGGCGGAGGAATCTGGAGATGAACGAACTGGGGATCCGGGTGGTTTTCGTCACTTCCGAAAAGCTTTACGACGAACAACAGGCGTTGATCAACGAGGTTTTTGGTTGTCCGGTGGCAAATGGCTACGGGGCGCGCGATGCCGGGTTCATCGCCCACCAGTGCCCGTCTGGCAGTCTACATATCAGTGCCGAGGACATCATTGTAGAAACTGTACGTTCCGACGGCACGCCGAGCGCCCGCGGCGAGGCGGGGGAAATCGTTGTCACGCACTTGGCGACCGCAGATTTTCCTTTTGTCCGCTACCGGACTGGCGATATTGGCGTTCTTGGTGACAAGCCCTGTGCTTGCGGTCGTGGTCTGCCGGTACTTGAAGAAGTTCGAGGTCGTACTACCGACTTCGTCGTGGCTCATGACGGCACGATAATGCACGGCCTGGCGCTGATCTATACCGTGCGCGATCTTCCGGGTGTCGAGCGCTTCCGGATTGAGCAGGTGTCGATCGATCAAACCATAGTCAGGCTGGTTGCCGGGCCTGCCTTTGATCGGGCTGCCGAGGAACGGATTGTCACGGATTTCAAGGCCAGACTGGGCGAGATGGTCGATATTCGCGTCGAGAAAGTGTCGGACATCGCCAACGAGTCTTCAGGCAAGTTCCGCTATGTGGTGAGTCAGGTAAAGGGCTTCGGGCTCGGTCAGGAGGTTGGCGGTGCGTGATATCTTGCTGACGGTGATCATCGTCGGCCTGCTGCCATTCATCTTGCGAAGCCCGCGGATCGGTGCCTATGTCTGGGCGTGGATTTCGCTGATGATCCCGCACCGCGCCGCATTCGGCTTTGCGCGTACGATGCCTTTTGCTCAGATGGTGGCGCTTGCCACGCTGGTGTCCTTCCTGTTCTCGCGCGAGCGCCGCCCATTCCCGGTAAACAGCATCACGGTAACGTACGTGGGCCTGATGCTGTGGATGTCGTTTACGTCGTTCTTTGCGATCAATACTTGGGACGTTGTTTTCGATCGCTGGCTGTTCGTGCTGAAAATCCACGTGATGATGTATGTGACCTTGATGCTGCTTCGTGGCCGTGAGCAGATAGAGCGCCTGATCTGGGTGGTGACTCTCTCGATCGGATTTTATGGGATCAAGGGTGGGGTGTGGACCGTGTTGACAGGCGGCGGCGGGCGCGTCTGGGGTCCGTCCGGCGGGATGGCCTATGAAAATAACGCTCTGGGTCTGGCCCTTGTCGTACTGCTGCCGTTCTTCTACTACCTGCACCAGGTGTCTATCCGACGCGTGTTGCGTCTGAGTCTGGTTTTCTGCATCGTGGCGATTACCTTTTCCATCCTGGGTAGTCAGTCCCGAGGCGCACTGCTTGCCCTGGCCGGCATGGCGGTTTTCCTGGGCTTCAAGAGCAACCGGCCGGCTCTGACGACGACTCTGCTGGCGTGTTGCGTCGCTGCCGCTGTCCTTTTCATGCCAGACTCCTGGACCGGGCGCATGAAAACCATCGAAAACTACGACGAGGATGTCTCGGCAATGTCGCGGATCTATACTTGGAAAACCATGTGGGCGCTGGCGCTTGATCGCCCAATCGTTGGCGGAGGTTTCGTCGTTAACACGAGGACAGTGTTTGCCATTTATGCTCCGGCCGAGGGCGCCGGCGCCTACAAAGGGGGCCAGTCCTTTGTTGCCCACAGCATTTACTTCCAGATGCTGGGGGAGCACGGTTTCCCCGGTCTGGGCCTGTTCCTGCTTCTTGGCTTTACGACGTGGCGAAGGGCGGCGAGGATAGCCAGTCAAACGAAAGATCAACGAGAATACGGGCTTTGGGTACCCCTGCTGATGAGAATGGTACAGGTCAGTCTGGCGGGTTTTGCAGTGGGCGGGGCTTTCCTGAGCTTGGCGCACTTCGATCTAATTTATTACATTATCTCTTTTGTGGTGCTTGTCGATGCTACGTTGCGCGAACAGAACACGGCTGCCAGCGCAACATCCCCGAGTCAGGCGTCGCCAGCCATCGCGAGTACCCCATGATTTGCACACCGTAGGTATACCCATATGACTACCCTGTCCGAAACACTTCTGCGCAAACACTATGCGAACAACCAGCATCCCTATCAAGTCTACGAGAAGCATGTCGACACCCTATTGTCCCCTGGTGCTGCACTCCTGGACGCCGGGTGTGGTCGTACTGTCCCGGTTCTAAGAAAGTACCTAGGGCGAGCAGGGCGCTTGATTGGTGTCGACCTGGTCACCTTTACCGGTGTTCCGCCTGGCATCGACACCTTTAATGCTGACCTATCGGACATGCCCCTGCCCGATGCCAGTTTAGACCTCATCATGTCGCGAAGCGTGTTCGAGCATCTGACAGACCCCGAGGCGGTCTACAGAGAGTTCTCGCGCGTCTTGCGTCCAGGGGGCGCCGTGGTCTTCCTGACTGCCAACATGTGGGATTACGGCACCCTGGCTGCGCGCCTGATCCCCAACCGCTTTCATGCCCGGATTGTCAGTCGGGTTGAGGGCAGGGCGGAGGAAGACACTTTTCCGACGGCCTACCTGACCAATACACGGGCGGATGTCGAGTGCCTCGCGGACTCTGCGGGGTTGGCTGTCGAGTCATTCGAGTACTTGAGCCAATACCCGAACTATCTGATGTTCAACGGAGCGCTGTTCTTCCTGGGTATGTGTTACGAGAAACTGATCAGCCGCTTCGAGCTCTTGCGCTTCCTGCGCGGATGGATCCTAGTGACCCTACGCAAGCCGGGTCTGGGTAGCTGACGTACGATGCCAGCGATGGAGTTCCCTTGGACCGGCTAGTTTCTGCCGCCAGCAGGATTGCCCATCGCGGGTACAACCTTGTTGCCGGGCCGCGGCTGTCGATCCTGATTTACCACCGGGTGCACGCTCGGGCCGACACCGTTTTTCCGGACGAGCAGGATGCGGTCCGCTTTGAGCGACTTATGCGCTTCGTTGCGCGCAGCTTCACCGTCATGACCCTGAGTCGTGCTGTTTCGGCACTCCAGCGAGGGGACTTGCCACCACGGGCGCTGGTAGTGACCTTTGACGATGGGTATGCAGACAACGCGGAGGTGGCGCTACCGATCCTGCAACGCTGCGGCTTGGCGGCAACCTTTTTCGTTTCAACAGGATTCCTGGATGGCGGCAGGATGTGGAACGACTCGGTGATCGAGATCGTGCGGGCCTGTCGCCACGGGGCGATTGATCTCGAGGACTTTGGTTTTGGCCGTTGTTCGTTGGCGGGGCTGGCAGAGCGAAGAGCAGTTATCGGGAGGCTGCTACCCCACATCAAGTACCTGCAAGTAGGCGAGCGAGAAGATGCCATTGCCCGCTTGCACAAATTGAGTGGGTTGGCCGAACTGCCAGATCATCTGATGATGCGTTCTGAGCAGGTACGGCAGTTGCACCAAGCTGGTATGGAAATTGGGGCCCATACGGTTCAGCATCCCATTCTCACGACGCTGGCGCCGACCGAAGCCGAACACGAAATTACGGCCGGGCGCAACCGTCTGCAGGAAATCATCGACGCTCCGGTAGATGTGTTTGCCTACCCGAATGGCAAGCCAGAGCGTGACTATGACCACAGCCACGTTGAACTGCTCAGGCGACTCGGCTTTGCTGCTGCGGTCAGCACAGCCCCCGGTGTTGCGCGGATTGGCGACGACTTTCTCCAGTTGCCGAGGTTTACACCCTGGGGTCCCGCGCTTGTGACGTGGGCGACACGGTTACTTGTGCATCAGACAAGTACCAGCTACGAAGTCGCTGTTGCTCCAAGGGGCTGACTTCCGGCATGATGACAACAGCCGAAGCTGGCGATGAACGACGGCAAGACCAAAGGCTTCCGTCGCGAACGTCGCAAGAGATTCACCAGTTTCGGCCGGTGCTAGCTGTCTATGGCTTGTATGCTATCGGATCCCACTCGTGGGCATCTTCGGACTGGCCAGTTAGAGGTGGATTGCCGGCCTCGCACCGAGCTACCGATGATCCCTTCGAGATCCTTTTCTGGCAAGGTGAGCTAGAGTGAATGCCTTTCCCGCTCTTGGTCGATTTTCTCAGATGACTCTGCGTATCTTGTCGTGTGCAGCACTGGTTCTCGCCGTGGCAATCGTTCATGCTGCAACCAGCGGCCACGAGCTGGCCCCAGGGCAAGAAATCGTGGAACGTAAGGCTCTTTATGAAGGCGAAGGTGGCGCATCGTGCTCTCATTTTTTGGGAGACGTTCTCGCGTGGCAGCGTGTCGGGGGAGACTGGCGCGATGCTCGCGGCAAGCTTTTTGGTGATCAACCCTACGCCGAGGCTGCGCCTGGTCCCTCTGGTGCAAGCTGGGACGTGACACCCTTGATGCGGAAGTGGGGAGACGCCAGCGTTCGGAGGGGGACTTTTGCAGTACGTTCCGTCGCAGGGAGTGGCTTCGCCACGTTCCACAGCCGCGAAGCCAAGAGTTCCGCGGACTGGCCAACGCTTGTTCTGGAACTGGCCGGTGGACGCCGGGAAACGCTCAAACCCACGGCCGATGCGCACCTTGACTGCTCGACGTACAAAGCACTTGGCCGGGCAAACATTCTGCAGATCATGGGGTCTCGGCTCGTTCTTCTGCAGTTTCAGATTCCGACAACAGCTTCTGGACGGAATCTCGTTCGTGCGCAGCTCGTACTGTCAAGCCCGACTCCGCCCGGAGGTGGCGCCCTGCGCATCGGCATTTTTGAAATGGAAACACCATCGTTCCCAGCATCTCCCGTGCGCGATGGGCTTGCGGCAGGCTATGCGGCGGATAAGGGAATCGAGCATAGCCCCGACGTTGTATTTGCTGCCGGCTTTGACGAGTGGCTCGGCTGGAGGTCGCGCTGGGCAAAGGATTCGGCCGGTGAATTCGACGTGGTGAAAGAGGATTCGGCGCGTTACTTCGAACCGTTAGTTGGGAAAGCCCTGCGCGTCAACCTCAAGAAAGGCAGCAACTATGGTGCTGACCTGCGTCTTTACCTGAGGGAACTTGGTGGTGAAGTGGACGAACTTTTTTTTCGGTACTATCTGCGACTTGCCGATGATTGGGATCCGAAGGTTGATGGAGGCAAGCTGCCGGGCTTGGCGGGCACCTATGGCAAGGCCGGCTGGGGGGGCAGACGTTCCGATGGGACGAATGGGTGGGCATTGCGTGGGGCTTTCCTCAAAGCCTTTCCGTCGGATCATCCGATGCAAGGCCTTACCCAGCTGGCAACCTACGCTTATCATGCGGACATGAAGACCAATTATGGGGATTTCTGGATTTGGCCAGGGGCACTTCTTCAGCGCAATCGCTGGTATTGCATAGAGCAACAGGTCCGCTTGAATCGTCCCGGGATGGCCGATGGCGAGCTCAGGGTGTGGGTGGACGGACGTTTGGTGGTGGAGCGTCAGAATATCCGTTTGAGGAACGTCGACCAGCTTCGGATAGAGACGGTCTGGCTGGATGTTTATCATGGTGGTGTCGCACGGTCGCCGTACGATCAGCATCTGTATGTGGACAATGTGGTGGTTGCGCGCCGCTACATTGGTCCGATGATGCAGAACTCAATAAGCTCAAATAATGCAGCCAGCAAGTGAGTCTGCACAGTCCTCCCGGTGGTACGGGAAGTTCTCTTGGCATAAGGTTGGGCGGCATGATTTCCTCGGATATATATATTCCCTTCACTGTCACAAGTGCACCTTCCACTTAACCGCAGAAGTTGCATCGGCCGTTTAATCAGCAACAGGTCGCTAATTGGTGGCTGTGTCTGGTATATCTTCTGGCCAAGGCTGGTGAGGAGCAGCAAGTACAGCAGTGAGTTTGTGAGCTTCGCCCCGGGGGTTATTAGCAAGACGGTGACGGGCAATGCGGCAAAGGACAGGCAAATGGGGCTATCGGAGTCGCATGGGCCTGAGCTTGGCTGCCATTCTCCACTACACAATGCAATTCTCAGGAGTTTCAAGGCGCATTAGGGAAGGTTCTGTCGGTCGGCGATGTACCCCGTTCTGAGATACTTCAACAAAGGCGTTGGTCATTTGGGCGCTGAAGAGTTGTGGACGACGGAATGGTACAAGGTACGGGCGAGCAGATCAGTTGAAAGCAGAGTTCCTCGACCACCAATCCGATTCGTTCATATTCCTAGTGCCTGACAAAAATCGTCCAAAATCATCCTTTCACGAATGGGTTAAACGGGATCGCCGTTTCTGCAAGAATTCCGCGATTGACTGCGGCTGTTCAAGGCGGCGATTCTCTCCAAGAATCCATTGAAGTTTTAGCCGTCGAAAAGCCCATGCAAATGATCTCGCCAAGAATTGCAGTTGTGATCCCATTCTTTCAACGAGAATCCGGGATTCTCAGTCGATCGCTTCACTCGATTGCGGAGCAGGATTATCCAAGTGAAGCGATCTACGTCCTAATTGTTGACGATGGTTCGCCACTACAGGTTGATGATGAACTGCGCCTCAATCCACCCCCGACCGGCTTGCGCATCCGCCTCATTCATCAACCGAATGCTGGTCCCAACGAGGCGCGCAACACTGCTTTGGAGCACCTGGAGCCGAATACTCAGCTGGTCGCATTTCTCGATTCTGACGACGAATGGACAGGCGAACACCTGCGCCGCGCAGTTGCCGCGCTTTCAGCCGGATATACCGCTTATTTCGCCAACCTTTTCCACTTGGGCGATACCATCGACGAGTTTGAAAAGGCCAAGCGTTTAAACCCGACTGATCACCCCATGATAGGTAATGATCCTACCTTGCGAGCCTATCACGGCGACATGATTCACCAGATATCCACGGCGAATGTCATTTTCATGCCTTCTCTGGTAATCGATGTGGAAGCTCTAGGCAAGGCCCGATTCCCGGAGGCGCATCGCCATGGCGGCGGCGATTACCTGTACTGGATGGAGCTGATTCGCCACGGGGCCTGCTTCGCCTTCTCAACGAAGCCTGAAGTACGCTGTGGGAAAGGCATCAATATGTGGTACGGTAGCGGCTGGGGTACCGATGGCTTGGCTTTGCGCTTGATCGATGAGGCTAGGTTTCGCCGTCGTGTACTTAACTACTACGCTATCGTCAGCGAGACGAAGCGATGTCTGCGCGCTAGGTTGGTGGAATTGCAGACCAGCATGGTGCTGGACATGGTGCACCGACTCAGACGGCGCAAGCCGGTCAAATGGCAGGTGATAAAGACCTTTTTCCAAGAGAATCCATTCTCCTTGGCGACGCTCGGCCACATATGTGCGGTTCTGATCGCAGCTTTGTCAGGTAAGCGCGGTTGATGGGGCTGCCGGCAACTGCATCGAGTCTGTGGTGTCCGCAATTCTTTGCTCAGCGGGCTTTCACGGTAGGGGGAAAGGTAGCTGTTAGCGGTGGCCAAGATACGCGGATGACGAATAAGCAACTGTCTTTCGAGTCAAGCGGTATGAAGAGAATCGTCCCAGGCTTTGCCGGTTCTGACCATGGCGTTGAGGATAGTCAGGAGCTTGCGCATGCAGGCGACGATGGCAACCTTTTTGGGTTTGCCTGCGGCGACGAGGCGGTCGTAGAACTGCTTGATTACGGCATTGAATCGGATGGCCGCGAGCGCTGCCATGTAGAGTCCGCGGCGCACCTGGCCGCGTCCGCCGAAGATGGCGCGCTTGCCACGCATCTGGCCGGAATCGCGATTGAAGGGTGCCAAGCCGATGAGGGCGCTAATTTCCCGGCGCGACAACTGCCCCAGGTCGGGTACTTCGGCGATCAAAGTGGCGACGGTGGTTGGGCCGATACCGCGCACGCTAGAAAGCCGCAGGGCCAAGTCGGCATGATGGGTTTCGATGTGCTTGGCAAGTTCAGTCTCGACCTCATCGAGTTGGGTGCGAATTGCCATAATCATGCCCTCGATACTCTTCCTGGCAGCGGCGTGACTGACCGACAGCCGTTGGCGCTCGGCCACCTGCATGGCGACGAGCTGCCGCCGGCGTGCCACCAAGGCCTGCAACGCCTGCTGCTCTGGCGTTGGCAAGACGGTGACGAAACGATCACGCTCCGGACTGCAAGCCAGCACCTGAGCGAGTTCAGCCAAGGCCTTGGCGTCAATTCGGTCGGTCTTGGCGAGATAGCCCATGGCTTTGGCGAAGTCCCGCGCCTGGCGCGGATTGATGACGGCGACGGCAAAGCCGGCGGCTTGCAGGGCGCAGGCCAAGTTGCTCTCCAGGCCACCCGTGGCCTCCATGACGATCAAATCGACCGCCTGCCCGGCCAAGTTGGCAAGCAGCGTATCAAAGCCCGCGTCATCGTTGGCGAAGGTCTTGATGCTGCCGCTCACGCCAAGGGCAGCGTCGAAGGTCTGCTTGGCAATGTCAATGCCGATAACGATTGATTCAGGCACGTTCCTCTTCTCCCATCCTTGTCAATGCGATCTTGGGTCCAACAACTGTTCGGGCTCCAAAGGAACGGTCACGACGATGCGCCATAACGCTTATTCACGGGCTTGGTGTCCCCAGGATAGAACTGGCTGCATCGCCGCGCCCGAAACCACGGACGCTGTGGATTTGTGGACAGTCGGCTTCGCCGATTCCCACCTTTGCGCTGCGCGCAATCCTGTGGACGGCCCGTGGAAAACGCTGCGCGTTTCCCACCGCCCGCCCACAGGCCGGTGGCTGACCACAAGCTCCACAGCGTATCAACAACGTTCATATATATTCATGATTCGGGAAGATACAAGGTTAGATCGTGCGAGCGAGGCGAGCCACGATCTGAGCGGTTTGTTGGACGAGCCCGGTCGAGGCAGCGCTGGGCCAGCCCCTAGGAAGAGTAGTTTTGGAATATGCAGAATGCAGAAACTTAGCAGAAGGAAACTTCCCGGCCTGGGACTTCGCCCGTTCCGTTGTCGCGTCGGCATCTCTTCTTTGTGCCGAAGCAATGGTTATGCCAGCAATTCGAGACACACGGTTCCGTCGGCGTGCGAGCCTCACTTTCCCGTCTCTCGTCGAGGACGCGAGAGACGCTTACCTGGCTAAACGTCTTACCAGTTGATGGTAGGCGCTGCAGCGGATTTTGTGTTTGGCTATCGTCCAGGCCAGATTATTCCCTTGTTGATCAAGGAGCGCTTCCTCTTGACGGCCGCATATCCTCCGCGCATCGGCTTATTCCAACTAGCGCGGCAAGATGGGGGAGAATGGTTGATTGTCTTAGTTAACAAAAAGGGGGGCTGATCATGTGGCGCATTGAAGTCTGTCGGGTTGGCGCGGGGCAGAACGGCGGTTCGTCAGTCCAGTGGTCGGCATGAAGCCGTTGCCAACGTGCAGGCCCGTGACACCATCCCGCTACGCGACGGTGGTGTCGCGTGGCGAGACGACCACCCGCGCGACGCCATTCTCCAGGAAATCGCGACCAAGGGCCTCGCCGGCTGGAAGAGCGGTAGCGGTTACCATCCGCACAGCACTGCCGAAACCACTATGTACTGGCTGAAGCAACTCGGCGACAGCCTGTACTCCCGAATCTTTGAACGGCAGGTCAACGAAGCCTCTATCCGAGCGGTGATCCTCAACACCTTCACCTACCTAGGCATGCTGCAATCTGTTCGAGTACGGCAAGGCGCGCCGGTTGCGTGCGAAAGGCGGGGATAGAGGAGTTCATGCCGAAGACGAGAAATCTGCATTTATGGTATATTAATGTCACCTAATAGTGCACCAACGCCGACTCCTTCCATACGCGGCGCCCTCCTCTGGTCATTCGGCGAGCGCTATGCTAGTACAATCATTGCCATCGCGAGCACGATGGTTCTAGCGCGAATCCTTACCCCAGCCCAAGTAGGCGTTTTCTCCCTATGTGCCGCTTTTGTGGCGGTTGCTGGCATCTTTCGCGATTTTGGCATTAGCGAATACCTGATACAGGAGAAACAGTTAACGCGGGATAAGATGCGTGCCGCTTTTTCGCTTGCCCTAATCATTGCCTGGACTATTGCAATCCTTGTTTTCGCTTTGCGCAACATCATTGCCGATTACTACGCTGAGACGGGTGTCGCAGAAGTACTGTCGGCTCTGAGCCTCAATTTCCTGATCCTTCCCTTTTCCTCGCCAGCATTTGCCTTACTGAACCGCGAATTGGCATTTCGCAAGATTTTCGTCGTGCACATAAGCAGCAACGCGACCCATGCAGCAACGTCAATCTCATTGGCATTTATGGGGTACGGCTACATGAGCCTCGCTTGGGCCTCCGTCGCAAGCACGTTAACGATCGCGGTAATCGTTAGCTTCATGCGGCCACGCGATTCATTCTTGTCGCCTGGACTGAAAGATGTGAAATCGGTACTGGCCTACGGATCGATGTTTTTCTCGTCACGCGTTATCGAAACCTTCAGCCGAAATTCGCATGAATTCATCATCGCAAAGCAGTTTGGGTTTGAACAGGTAGGCCTATTCAGTCGTGCACTCGGACTGCTGGAGCTGTTTTATACGAACTTCACTTCTGCAGTCGTGCGCGTCACCACCCCGGTCTTTGCGAACGACCATCGCGGTGGCGCGGACCTGCCCGCCCGCTACGCTGCAAGCACCGCCATGCTGGCAGTCATCGCTTGGCCGTTTTTTGGCTACGTTGCCTTGATGGCCAGCGAAATCATCGCAGTGCTGTTCGGTCATCAATGGGCTGCCTCTGCACCGATCGCCAGCGTACTTGCCTTGACCATGATGCCCGGCTATCTGACCACTATGGGCCCAAGTCTTCTGGCTGCAACGGGCCACGTCAAGCAACGCCTCAAGCTCACTCTGTGGTATGCACCGGTGCACATCATAAGCGTACTGATCGCAAGCCATTGGGGTTTGATTGCTGTCGCGTGGGCATTCGGTTTGAGCAGTCTCGTGGCACTGGTCGTCTATCTTAACCTATTGCCACGCTTGTTGAACTGTAAAATGGGTCAGTTGCTCAAGGGTTCAAGCAAGAGCGCGGGGGTGGCAGCAGCGTGTATCACGGTGCAGTTTGTGACACGAGAAATCTGCCATGCGTACCAACTCAACGCTTTGCTGTCTTTACTGATTGTGGGACTGCTGGCTGCAATTTCCTGGCTGCTCGCTGCTCGCCTCATGAATCATATTATTTATTTTGAGATTTCTCGCCTGATCATTCTTAACGTAGGCAAAAAAGACATTTGAGTATTTCTTCACCACTTATCCGTATATCAATCAAGACAATGAAGGCAGCTTGATGAAGATTGTTGCATACATATATCCTGCGATCTTTTCCGGAACTCAGCGAAACATTCATCGCCGAGGGGCGTTGGTGAACTATCAGTACAGTAAGGACTAGGCTTTTCCCAAGACTGCGCTTGGGAAAAGAGGTTCTCCTTCGGAGAACAGCCGAAAGCTGAGTGGTCGGGATGGTGTGATGCCATGGCCCCCGTATCCGTATTGGATGACTAGCTGACCACTCTACGGTCACTACACGAGTAGCTCAGGGCGAACAGCCGTTCTCACGCCCATCCTCACATAGATGGTCGCCCCTGGTTTGCCAAGCCTTCATTCGCTGATGGGAAGCAGGTGGAGATTGCAGCCATAGATCCGGACTCTCGTTCGGGGCCACTGCCCCGTCCCTGATGGAATACGCTGACTGAGCCCTGATCAACTTAGCGCACTCGAACGGATCTTCCTCTAGCCAGTAGACGCAACTACGCTTTAAGTAGGGGTTTTTGTTAAAGAAAAAGCCAGTACCGCAAGAGCGGCGTCTGCCTACACGGCGCGCTTGTCGGCTTTGGCCTTGAGCGGGAAGGACAGGCCGATGGCGTCGAGGATTTTGGCCTGTTGATCGTCCGGGCGTGGCAGATGCGTGTGACGTTGACCGTTGCGGTCGGTGCTGTAGAGATAGGTCAATCGTCCGAGGGCCACCAGGGCGTCGTCCGGAGTGATGGCGGCGGGGTCGTCTTCGGTGCTGCCGAAGGTGCGGTGCAGATCCGCTTCAAACCGCCGCGTGATCTTCAAGGCGAGCATCGCCACGAAGACATGCGCCTTGGTACGCTCGGCCTTGCGCAGGAAGATCGGGCGAATTTCCAGGAAGGTGGTTTTGACCGTGCGGAAGTTGCGCTCGACTTTTTGCAGATCGCGATAACGCGCATCGACCGTCTTCGCATCCATCAAGCCTTGTGGCACATCGGTTTCCAGGAGATAGCAGCCGTCGAGCAGGGCGTCCTGCGCTTTAGCCTCCTGGTCGATGGTGCAGACAATGACGCGTTCGTTCAGCGCGAGGGTGACAAACGCGCTGAGCTTGTGGCGCTTGGCCCAGCGCTGCAAGGCGGCCAGGCCGGTTGCCGCGCTGGCGCGCCTGGAGTTCTTGACGAAGGCGTTACGTTCGGCGACCTTCGCTTGCAACTGGGCCAACTTGTCCTCTCGTCGCCGCCCCTCGCGCACCCGCACGGTTTCGTTTCGGCGCACGATCAGCCGTTTGTCGTCGTGTTCGACTTCGCACAGAGGCACATCGAAGAGGCCCGTCTGCAGCACGCCCTCCTTGAGGAAGGTGCGTACCTGCGCGTCAGTCAAGGCGGTGATATAGCGGAAGCCCTGTGCCGACAGCGCGGCCTTCCCCTTGGCCTTGATCATTCCCCGGTCGCCCACCATCACCACCTCGGCAATCCCGAATTGCTCCTTCAGAATCGTGATCTGGCTGGCCACCGTCGTCGGGTCCGCGGTGTTGTATAGTGGTCCCAGGAATTGAGACAGTGGTTTAAGCTAGGCGCTGTCATAGGGAACGAGAAGCGATGAGCGAAGTGAAGACGCGGAAGGTGCACACCCCGGAGTTCAAGGCGAAGGTAGGTCTGGAGGCCTTGCGAGGGGTAAAGACGATCAACGAGATTGGCCAGGAACACGGGGTTCATCCGGTCCAGGTTGGGCAGTGGAAGAAGGCGATCCAGCAGCAAGCCAAGACCTTTTTCGAGGGCAAGCGCGGTCCCAAACCGGTCGCTGCGCATCGGGAGCCGGAGTTGCTGTACAGCGAGATCGGCAAGTTGAAGGTGGAATTGGACTGGCTCAAAAAAAAGTCTGGGATCAGCCTGTCGTGATGCGAAGAGCCTGGATCGAGCCTGGGAAGTCGTTGGCAGTAGTCCGGCAATGCGTCTTGGCCGGGGTGTCGCGTGCGACGATCTATGCTCAGCAAGAGGCTTCGGTGCTCGACGAAAGCGACTTACTACACCGGCGTCTGATTGATGAGGAGTACACCCGGCACCCGTTCTATGGCAGCCGCAGGATGGTGGTCTTCCTCGGGAAAGCGGGTCACACGGTCAATCGCAAGCGGGTCCAACGACTGATGCGGCTGATGGGGCTGGCCGGCATGGCGCCGGGTCCGAACACCAGCCGGCGGCACCCAGCGCACAAGGTCTATCCCTACCTGTTGAGCGGGGTTGCGGTGCTCAGGCCGAACCACGTCTGGAGCACGGACATCACGTACATCCGCCTGCCGCGTGGCTTCGCCTACCTGGTGGCGGTGATCGACTGGTATAGCCGCAAGGTGCTCAGTTGGCGGATCAGCAACAGCATGGAAGCGATCTTCTGTGTCGATTGCCTGGAGGATGCCTTGCGCAGCCACGGCAAGCCGGAGATCTTCAACAGCGATCAAGGCTCGCAGTTCACCAGCGAAGCCTTTACCAACGTCCTGACCAGAGAAGGGGTGGTCATCAGCATGGATGGACGAGGGCGAGTGTTCGACAACATCTTCGTCGAGCGGCTCTGGCGGAACGCCAAGCATGAGGACGTGTATCTGAGGGGCTATGCCACGATGGGCGAGCTGACGGTTGGCCTGACCGCGTACTTCGCCTACTACAACGACGTTTCATGGTGCCCCACCTCGCTATGTGCTTGAGAAATCGAAGGTTATCTGCTCAGTGTTTGGTACTGCGGGTTGCCGATTCCTGCTCCTGACGCGCTCAACCAGTGCCGTCGCTGCGGCTGTCCGAAGTGTATCGCGGTTGAACACCCATGGCCCATCAGCCAGCGGATGCTGGGCCTCGATTTCTCCACGCGCGACGGCCAAACGGAGCGTGCGCGCACTAACTCCCAAGTACTCGGACGCTTCGGTTAGATTCATCCACGGGTGACCGTCGCGCTGGTCGGCCCGATAGCAGGGAATGTGGTGATGGCTGCGCAGCGCTGTGATCCGTTCTTGCGTCCACCGGTTGCCGCGTCCGGTCAGTAGCCCGTTCCGATTGAGTACGCCGGCAATCAGCCGATCCGGACAGATGCGCGCGAGCACGCGCACGGCTTCCAGGACTTCGGTAGGGGTTTGCGTGCTGTTCTGGCCGCGCCGGCGTCGCGGCAAACGCAGCTCGGTATGGACGCCGCCTTTCCAGTGAATGACCAGGACGACTTCACTGGCTGGCGCATCCACGTCGACGACCACGTCGCGAATCAGTGTCCGAATGACGCGCTTCTTGAGCCGTTCATCAGTCCCTGGATCATGCCATAGCGACTCCAGATCGGCGGCCAGATCAGCGAATTCCTCGCGCGTGGCCACGACTAAGGGGCCTTGCCGATCCCGATGTTGCCGGATCTGCGATTCGATCTCGTGGACCCGTTGCAGGGACTGATTCCAGCGTCGTTCAAGCTCGTCGGTAACCAGTCGATTCTCAGGGTCGGCCGCGTCGTATTGCTTCTGCGCTCGTCGAGCACTGTACTGCGCCGCCTCCAGGTCGCGTTGCAGAGCCGACAAGACTTCGTCGACCTGGCGTGCTTGCTCTTCGTGGGCGATGACCGCCGCCTCGATTGCTGCTGGCTCCACGACGCGCAGGACCTCCCTCGTAATCGCTTGATCGACGACCAAACCGGCAAATCCAATGCAGCGCGGCTCGCCATTATCGAGCCACCCTCGACGGCAGTGGTACCGAAGTACGTCGTGACAGCTACCAGTGTAGTGCACCACCAGCTTATGACCACAGCGGCGACAGCGCAATAACCCGGCGAGCAGCGCCGGACCCCGTTGGGCGGCGCCGATTTGCTCTCGGCGCATCATATTCTCGGAGATGGTCGCCTGCAGGCGCTCGAACTCCTCCCAGCTGACGTAGCCGTCGTGTGCGCCCGGAATGAAAGAAAGCCATTGTTCCCGCGGTTTGCGGCGCACCCGCTGACGGGCCTCGCCGCCATCGTACTCGGTCAGTTGTTCGGTCTTGCCATAGGCGTAAGCTCCGGCGTACGCCGGGTTGGTGAGCATGCTGTAGAGCATGCCGTAAGACGGTCGCTTCCAATGCACTTCCTCGCGGGCGTTGATCACGGGAAGTTCCAGACCATGCTCAAGGAACCACAACAACGTTTGCCGAACACTTCCCAGTTCGCCGAGCTTCTGGAACACCAAGCGCACCGCTTCCTGGACACGCCGGTCGGGATCCTTTTCCAGCCGTCGTTCGCCCTTCCGATAACCCACCGGGCTGGCGATCAACAGCTCACCCCGACGCGCCTTCTCGCGGCGGGCTTCGACCGAACGCTGCCGGAGCAGATCGAGTTCGTACTCGTTGAGGCTGCCCTTGAGCCCGAGCAGCAAGCGATCATTCCCTTGCCGCGGCGCATAGACCATCTCCTGGTCGATCAGGACGGTGTCCACAACACGACAGACCTCGACCAGCTGTTGCCACTCCCGGCTGTTTCTGGCAAAGCGCGATACTTCGCGCGCCGCCACCGCGCCGACCTTGCCCAGACACACCTCGGCCACCATGCGCTCGAATCCGCTGCGCGTCACCAGACCGGCTGCCGACCGGCCGAGATCTTCATCGACGACTTCGATCTCACGCCAGCCCAGTTGCATCAAGCGTTCCCGCATCGCATATTGCAGCTTCTGGCTCTCCAGGTTGTGGTTGACTTGGTAGGCCGAGGACTGACGAATGTACAGGATGGCTTTGCGCGAAAGATGCTGCGCCTTGAGCTTCTCACTCATCGCCGGCCTCCTGGGTCGATCGGGAAGCCAACTCCCGTTCGGACTGTTCGCTCAGCATTCGCGCCAGCAACCGAATCGTTTGCTGGCGCACCTCCCACGGCAGTTGTTCCCATTGCGGCGTTGCTGGCCTCGACTGAAACAACGACAGCTGGGTTGCCCGGCACGGGCTCGACAGGATTCTCATCAGCACCTCCTTCGGGTAATAAGGAATCGTGCTGGGCTTGTAGCATAGGACTACCATCTGGCTGCGAGTGTGCAGCCAGCAGTGCCGCCAATCCGCGCAAGGCTCCGATATCCACGACGGGTCTCGGCGCCAGGCGCAGCTGGCAGCACACTGCCCTGTCGAACATCCAGAGCGGCACTTCGAGCCCGCGGCATTCGTGCTGCGGCTCCAATCCGCAATGCGCGACCATCCACCCGCGGCTCACCCGCGCCCGATAAATCCAGACGACGCGACCAAACCAGGGGTGCCAGGGATAGAGAACTTCTCGCGACTCGGTACTATGGGTGTTCGATTGATGACTTGTACAACGGCGAGCGCCCGCACCAGTCGCTGGACGACCAGACGCCCCAGACGGTGTATCGAACCGGTATCGGTGGCGGGGCGATGATCGTGGATAAATTCGGCGGCGCGGGGGGAGGAACCCCTGTTCCGCTACGCTCCACAGGGGTTCCTCCCCCCGCAGAAACCAGATCAACAGCCACAGCACCAACCGAAGCAAAGGCACAACCGGGGCAGCGCCGTCCAGCTGCTACTGAAGTCAAGTGCCCACCTTAAACAGGCTTGATTCTTGTCTTGACTTCGGGGTCCACTTTACGTGTCTGCGAGCACGCCCAGTGCGGTGCCAGCAGACCCTCCCACGTGACCTCATCATTGGCCAGGAAGAGCGGTAGCCCGCGATCGTCTCCGACCAGCCAGAACACGCCGACGGGGTACTCATTGTCGGCTTGGCACCCAGCGTGTCCAACAACGCGATCGCTCGCTTGTTCAGTCTTCGGTCCCCCAGATCAATTTCCTTCAGCTCCTCCGCAGCCCAGCGCATCCTGCCACCTTCTTGAAAAATCGGCAGCTTACAGCGAGATCCTGAAGTTGTGTATAAGGATATGGGTTCGCCCCGGTTAAATTCCTTCGGTATCGATAATGGCCATCAAATGACGATCGAAACTTTCGAAAGTATGGTTACGAATCATCTCCTCGCGCGCCTTTCGGCCCTTTGCGTGGCGCTCATCCGCGTTAGCGACCAAACGGGCTATCTGCTCGTCAAAACGGGAAAGGGATGCTTCATCAAGGCCTTCGCCCAACACTTCACCAGTGAAATAACCAAAATCTGTTACCTCTTGGTCAGGGTCGTGGCAGGACAGCACGCATTTTCCGTAGGCAAAGGCCTCGAGAAAACTAACGGGCTCGGCTTCATGCACACTGGTGTTCAAGATTGCCCAGCAGCTCCGGATCAGTTGGTCCTTTGGCTGCCCATCTATGTGGCCGAGGAATCGTAGGTTTGCTATCCCTTTGTAACGATCCAGCCATGGGGCCATCAGTTCTGGTGCGTGAGCTTGGCCTGCAATCAGGAAATCAATTGTGGGGTTTCTTCTTGCCAACTCAAATGCAATCCACGGACGCTTGACGGCGTCGAGTCGACCGAGATAAAGAAGTGAAGGCCGTTCGGTTTCAAGTGTGCCATCGATCGGGGGTATTTCGATGGGGTTTGGCAGCCAGTGGGCTTTGATTGTGCCAATCTGGTAAGTACGCTCAGCTCTGGGCACCAGAGTCCTTGCCGTCGTTGCAAACACTATTCGGCGGGGTAGCATCTTCTGCAAGGCTAATAGTTTGAGTATGGATATATTCTTTTCTTTCGCCAGAGCGATCAATTGATCGGAATTATCTAGACCTCTGAACTTAAGCTCATCTGCGACACCCGCAATCTTTTCCCATTCTTCATGATCCCTCGGGTCGTGAATCCAAATGATCAGCGGTATATCACTTAGCGCATACACTGGCATTGCGTAGCTAGGGTACCAGTCAATCGTGATCAATAGTCGCGGGTTGATGGCGCGTAATTGATCGGCATATTTCTTGAAAGCTCTTTCACTTAGTTTTTGCTCAACCTGTCTCAACACGACTGATGTGCCGTGATAAGTCTTGGTTTGCGGTTCACCGACCAGCGCAGTACCTTGTGGGAAAGCCAATGCTACTTTGATCTGACTGTTCGATCTGCCATTGTAATGTTCGGCGATGTTCTTAACGGTCTTGCCGAAACCTCCAAACCCCCGCAGGTCTGGGTGAAAAAACTCTTCGCAGACAAAGGCCAGACTTTGTTTGCTTTGTTGTTTTTCTCTTGTCCCCGTGTTCCCCTCGCAATAGCTGGCTTCGGCTAATTCTTGGAGCTGCCGTTCTTTCTGTCGATCCCAGCGCCAGTTCTTCAGGCGATTTATCAGCTGCTGCATTTGAGTGATTGCGTTCATCGTTTTCCCGGGCGCCCAAGCGGCACTGCTTGGGGATATCGGTTTTGCTACAAAGCAGAAGTGGAGGTAACTCAATTCGAACGAGTCGACTGGCCCCAAAGGTCAATGAGTTGCTGCGTACATCTACTGCGGTCGAACTCGGCTAGGACGGTTGCTCGCCCATTTAGCCGCATTTGCTGCGCCATTTGTGGGTCAGCCTGGAGCTTTCCGATGGCCTCAGCGAGGCCGTCCGCATCTTCGGCTTCAACGAGTAGCCCGTTGACCCCGCTCTCGATCAACTCGGGAATTCCTGTTATCCGAGTCGCTATGCAAGTCGTTCCCATCGCGAGGGCTTCAATACATGCTACGGGTAGTCCCTCGGAACGGGATGGAAGAACGAACAAGTCGGCGCGCTCGTGTAACTGCCTGACAAACTGCTCGGGTTGGACCCCGTGGAATGTTAGGCAATCGTCTACTTGTAATTTAATAGCGAGCGACATTAGCTCTTGTTCCAGTTCGCCGCCGCCGACGATGTCCAAGTGGAGGTGCATGCCTCTTTGCTTGAGCAATGCCATTGCTCTAAGCAACACGTCTTGTCCCTTCATTTGTGCCAAGCGACCAACGTTGAGTAACCGTAGAGGTTTGCCACTGAGTTGCGGTTGGCGAGGAAGAAACGAAAACCGACCTGTGTCAATTCCACAATGAATAATTTTGATCTTACTGTCGAGATCGCCATACCGTTGCACCATATACTCTTTATTGAATTTACTTATGGTTACTACAGCATCTGCGCATTGGTAAAGTTCCCTGGCTATTTCAAAGCCGAGAGGTTCTTCGAGGATATCGTAACGATGCGTCGTGACACCGAACGGAATCCCGCTCCATTCTGACATGCAGGCGGTATATTGAAAGTTTACATCCGCAAAGTGAGCGTGCATGAAGTCGACGCCATGCTCTTTGCACCACCACGCAGGTCGCAAAGCTTGGAAGTAACACCAGCGGTTGGGGTGCCGAAATGCCTTGCACAAGGTGCGAAAAGTCCTGAATGGAGCAACCGTGGCCCAACGAAGAAGATATTCCAATATGGCTACTGAACTAGCCTGGTGAACTCTTAGACGAGGGGCTGAGTCTTGCAGCGCCTGTGCCGCGGGCTGGAGGACTGCAGATTTGGCATCGTGCAAATGGATGACGCAAGGCTGAACGCCAGC
This sequence comes from Candidatus Accumulibacter necessarius, assembly GCF_036625085.1. Classification (NCBI taxonomy): domain Bacteria; kingdom Pseudomonadati; phylum Pseudomonadota; class Betaproteobacteria; genus Candidatus Accumulibacter; species Candidatus Accumulibacter necessarius. The sequence continues at coordinate 791,540 of NZ_JAZKUM010000002.1, forward strand.
ATGAAAGAGTGAAAGTGCTTCTTCAGCAATGAATGTTTCGCTTGGTTCGGGAAAAGAACGTATGACGTAAGCGACAGTCTCGATCATGGCGTGTTTGGAGTGATATTCAGTAAACGACGGGTCAGGCTGCTTTAAGGACAGGAGATCCAAAAAGCGCGCTTTCGGGGAGTATGGCTGACGCGGGGTGCCGGCGTCAATCTGGAGCCTTGTCCAATGTGGTATGAGCCTGAACGAGGGGTGTCTTTTCACCCAGGAATGAGCCTGAGCGAAAGAAATTGCGGGGGAAGAGAGGTCAATCCTCCCAAGTTAGCATATAAGCATAATCACTTATAGGCGTGAGACAGGTGGGGTTTCGGCTGAGGTTTGCGAGGTTGCGAACGGTCGGGAACAAACTTCTGGAGGTTCAGAGCGATTTCTGCGAGGAGCGGTTTGAGGCGGCGAGTGGTAGCCTGAGCGGCCAAAAGCCAGCGACCGAGTTGCCGCTTGATCTTGTCGATCGCGAGGGTGCGGTTGATTTTGTACAAGGATTCCGGGTCCAGATGAGCCGCCGTGGCGACATAGGCCGCCAGGGCGTTGAGGTTGTCGAAGACCGCCTTGGCACCAAAGTCCTGGCGCGCCGCGTGCCAAGACAGGCCGGAGGTATGCTCCAGTTGGAGGCGATGCTTGACCCGCTTGTATGCCTCCTCGATCCGCCACCGACCGTGGTACAGATCGGCGAACTCGGCGGCGGGAAACGCCACCGGATCGAGGAGCGAGGTCATCACCACATGGATCCGTCCATTCGGTGTCACTACCCGCACCAGGCGAACAGTGGTCGGCGTCGCCGGACATTCATAGTCTTTGGCATCGCGGGCATTCGGGGCGCGCAAGACGACCACCTGCTCGCTTTGGCCGGACCGCAGGAACTCACGTACCACCTTGAATCCTCGCGACAAATCGCAACGAATACAAAAATGGAGCTGGCGCGCGGTCAGTACCGACACCAGCCAACGACACGGAAAGCCTCGATCCATCAGCAGCAGATCGTCGGGGCGCAGACAGTCGATCGCCTCGAAGAACATCTGGCGCTCATTGGACAAAGGCTCATGCAGCCGGAAGTCCAGAAACAGTTCGATCCCTGGCAAGTACAGGCCAAACGCCATGCCTTTAACGATCGACCGGACCCCGTCCTTCATCATGGTCAGGCGAACGTCGCTCCCATCCGCGGCGACCACGCGGAGCCCTTTCCATCTCGGGAAGGGCAGGTGCTCCTCCGCCAAGCGGATCAGCTCCTGATTGACTTCGCCAAACACCAGCGCATTGATCTTGTAGCGCGCCTGCGAAAAGGCTTGTGCCGTTACTTCGCGCACCGAGTCGGCGCGATTGCGCAGATTGGCGAAGAACTGATCAAGTTCGGACTGTACCGCGGCCTGGACTCCGGAGAGCAGAAAGCTCAGGACGGTCGGCAGCGTCAGGGTGCGTTGGCGGGTAAAGTGTTTGGGGTCGAGCCGAGCTACTTCCATGAACTCTCTTGACAACAGATAGTTAGTTCTACTTTGTCAGATTGTCTTTCAATCTGATGCTTAGAGCATGGCGGCTTGCTTTCTGTAGGCGGATTCCATGGCTTGGTGCCGCCGTCGATGCCTATCGATGATGGATGCCGCGAGGTCTTCGTCGGTGACGATCTTGGTAGGCAGCCGATGGCGCATGATCTCTATCAAGTCACGGCAGGAGAGCAGTTCAGCCGTCTCGCGATGGGCCAGGCGCTCCTTGGCCAGGAACATGGTGGCGATCATGACCAGGGCCATGTGATGGTGCCACGCCTGCCAGCGGCGGACCTGATACTCGGCCATGCCGCAGGCGCTCTTGGCCTCTCGGAAGGACTGCTCGACGAAATGGCGCGCTCCCTGCATTTCCGCCAAGCGGCGCAAAGACGCCCTGGGCTTGGCATTGGACAGGCCGAATTTGAGTTTCGTCCCATCGAGTTCCCGTCGTACCAGGAGATGCCAACGGCTCGCCGACGGCGCCTCGCCGTCCCAGACCCACACCCGCTGGGTGAGATAGTCGGCCATCACCTCGCCCTTCTCGCCGTCACGGATCGACAGACGCCCCCAGGCGGATGCCGACTGCGTGGCTGCCCACGCGGCCACCGTCATGGGCACCGCCGTGGTCCGCAGCCGACGGGGCGCTCGACCCTTCGACGAACGACGAGCCGCCACCGCGGGTGCGGGATCCTGGAGATAGATCGCCTGATCCGAATGCACCTCAGCGAAGAAGATCTCTCCCTCGACATCCAGTTCCCCGAGCAGCCAGGGCAAGTGCCCGTAGCCGCCATCAAAGGCGACGAAAGAGAAGTGCAAGCCTTCCCGCCTCAGGCGAATTACCATGTCCAGAGCGATCTCGCCCTTGGTGCGGAACGTCTGCGCCTCCTCAGGCACCCCCACCGCCTCGCAACGTGTCGTATCTTTGGCCCACTTCTCCGGCAGATACAAGTCGGCATCCACCACGCTTGCTACGCCATCGCGCGTCACCGCCGCGAAGACGCCCACCTGACAGTTATCGACCTTCCCCAGGCGCCCGTTCCACTGCCGCGCCACGCCCGCGGACATGTTTCCCTTCTTTCCGAACGCGCTCTCGTCGAGGAGCAGAGCGCTGGGGTGGCCGAAATGGGTGTTGGCATCGACCACCAGTTGCCGACGCACCCCGCGCCGATCCCATTTGGATTCGCTCAGCATATGATGCAGTGGCTGATAGCGGCTGTCGGCTACGGTTTCCGCCATGCACTCCATGTTACGGCGCGAACTCTGGAACAGCCCGTGCAGATACTGGCGCGCCGTGTCTTCTACCGAACGGGTCCGGCTTTGAAAGCAGTGAAGGTACGGCGTGAAGTGCGAATCGAAGTGCTCTAGTGCCGAAGCGACCAGCGCTGATATGCAATCGACGTATCGGAGTTGACATTGTGATTTACAACTCCATGAATAGATGGAACAATCACGACATATGACATTCTACCACAGGACAAACCCAGATCACAGGAAGGCGAATACGAATCTGACAAAGTAGAATTAGAGAGCTTCATAAGCATATTCGAATATTCAGGCTGTCATGTGGTTCTCCTTTATAAACAACGCTTTATACCGCCATTATGCAAGACAGGTGCGATCGGCGCAACCGCGCACAATAGTTATGCTTTGGTGCTAACTTGCGAGGATTGGAAGAGAGGTGTGGGTCGATCATCGGTAAGCGTTCAGCGCACCCACCCCTGTGCGCGCACAATCACACTGGTTTTTTTAGCGGCAGCAACTCGTCGATGCGGCTGTTCGGCCAGGAGGGCAGTTTCTTCAGGGTGTCGGTCAGCCAGGCCATGGGCTCGATGCCGTTCACACGCGCAGTTTCGAGCAGCGATTGAATTGCCGCGGCACGTTGCCCGGCAGCCTCGGAACCGGCGAACAGCCAATTCTTCTTCCCGATGGCGATCGGGCGAATGGCATTCTCGACCGGGTTGTTGTCGATCGGGTAGAAACCGTTCGTGGCGTACCGGGCAAAGGCCGGCCAGCGCCGCAGACTGTAGTCGATCGCCTTGGCCAGGGCACCGCCGTCGGCCACCGATCGGCGAGTGTTCTGGAGCCATAGGTGCAGGGCTTCGAGCAGCGGTTGGCTGATTTCCTTTCGTCGTCGGGCCCGTTCCTCGAGCGTCTTCCCTTTCGCCGCGTCCTCGATGGCATACAACTCGCCGATACGGCGCAGGGCCTCGGCCGCGATCGGGCTCCCATTCGCCTGATGGAGGTCGAAGAACTTCCGCCGGGCATGGGCCAGACAGGCGAGTTCGATCACCTCGCCACGAAACAGCGCCTGGTAGCCGGCGAACTCATCGACCATCAGCGCGCCTTGCCAGTCCCCGAGGAACTCCGCCACATACTTCCCGCCGCGGCCAGGCTGGTAGTCGAAGACGACAATCGGCGGATCGCTTGCCAAGGCATTGCTGCGATACGCCCAGAGATAGGCCCGCTTGGTCTTTCCTCTGCCCGGGTCGAGTTGCTGCACAGGCGTTTCATCGGCATGCAGCACCGTCCCCTGGCGGAGCCGTTCGGCGAGACGCAGCCAGAGCGGTTCCAGGGCGACGCCGATGCGGCCGACCCAGTCGGCCAGCGTCGAACGGGACAGGGCCACCCCCGAGCGTGCGGCCTGCCGCTCGAGACGGTAGAGCGGCAGATGATCGACGTACTTGCTGACCATCACCCAGGCCAGCAAGGCCGGCGCTGCCAGACCGCCGTCGATGACCGAAGCGATGGCCGGTGCAGCGGTAAGGGTTTCGCAGGGCCGGCAGGCGTACTTCGGGTAGATGTGGCGCTCGACGAAAAACTCGGCGGGGACGATGCTGAGCTTCTCGGTCACGTCCTCGCCGATCCGCACCAGCGCCTGACCACATTGCCCACAGGTGCAGGTTTCGGGCTCGTGCAGGTGCTCGACACGCGGCAGTTGCTCGGGCAGGGGCTGACGGCCGGCGCGGTCGCGTTTCGGTTTTTCGGGGGGCAGCTGATGTGGCCCCATTTCGGCCGCCTGGGCCCGTTCGGCCAGGCGGGCTTCGCAGGCGGCCAGGTCGGCAGCGAGGGTTTCGTCGAAGAGGTCCCGTTCGCCGGCGGCCAGGGACTCGCTCTTGACGCCGAATTTCATCCGCCGCAAATAGGCCAGTTCGAGGGTCAGCTTCTCGATCTTGGCATCGCGCCAGTGAATCTCCGTGGCGTTGGTCTTGACCTGTTCGAGCAGCCCACCGACCCGGTGCTCGGCCCAGAACAGCAGTTCTGGCGAGGGCGAGAAAGGGGCAAGTTCGCTCGCTAAATCCATGACGAATTATACCATCAAGATGCTCGAAAAGACGTCGAAGTCATGGATTCTGCGTGCTTTTCTGAAAAGACGGCGCATCCCTAGACCTGCCAGTGGGCGGGTGCGGGCGCGTCCCGGCGTTGCCAGTCTACGCCGGCGATCAGCCAACGCCATTGCGCTGCAGTGAGGGCAAAAACCGGGTCGCTGGCGCTCGGCCAGGTGAAGTAGCCACGGTGCAACCGGCGTTGCGACAGCCAGACGCCGGTGCCGTCCCAAACCAGCAGTTTGAGCCGGCTGCGGCGCCGGTTGGTAAAGGCGTAGGCGGTGCCGTCACAGGGGGTGCGCCCGAGACTGGCCTGGATGCGGGCCGACAGGCCATCAATGCCCAGGCGCATGTCCACCGCTTCAACGGCCAGCCAGATGCGCTCGGGCGCCGCCCCGAGCGGCGCGTTCATGCGCGCTCTCCCCACAGGGCCGTCAACCACCCGGCCGGTGGCAGCGCGGCAAAGTCGAGTCGCCAGCCCTGCGGGCTATGGAGCGACAGGCTCGGCGTTGAGGCCGCGGCACTGGGAACCCTCACCGCAGGAACCAGGGTCAGTGGGACTCTCGCTCCGCTCGGTCCTGGACCCTTCGCCAAGCGCAGGTGCCAGTAACTGAGCGAATGGCTTCTCAGTCCGTGCTGCTCACAGTACGCCTTCTGGCTGCCGCCGCTCGCCCGCCAGGCGTCCACATGCCCTCGCCAGTGCGCTTCCAGTTCACCTGCCTGGTCCATCTCGTCCTCCTGTCGAAAACCCGGAGGTTGCTCCATATCTCGGGGGTTTTACAGGTGGGTGGGCCGGACGCTTACGATCATCGCAAGGATGGTGATCCACATGAACGAAGCACGGCTGACCACGATCGAGCAGATCGTGCAGTTTCTCAGCGCCAGCATCTCAATTGAGTTCTCGGTGGCAAGCGACAACGGTGAGCGGTATGCGCACATCAGTCGAGTCCTGACACGCTTTGACTATCTCGGTCGCAAGAAGCGCGAGCGTGGCGATCAGTGACTTGATCGATTTTTTAAGCCTCCGAAGATCGACGCCACCTCGGGCCAGAACGGATGATCGCAGACCTTGAGGGCAACGAGCCAGAGAACTCCTGTGGCGAAGCTGCAACCCATGAAGACGACAAGGTAATTGGCCTCGGATTGCTCGACAAAAAGGGCGACCAGCAGGCTCGGGACTCCGGAAATGGCGCTAACGCCTGCACTGGGTATGCATGCGTGAACGACCTCCTTGAAGTGAAGACCGATGATCCGGCGAAGAAAACGTTGCGAGATGATGGCGCCGCCAAGTGCACCCACAGCCAGTCCCCAGCATGCCCCAGTCACGCCAAATGGAAAGACCAGAGCCAGGCTGGCAAGGCGCATGCCTTGCACGAGAAACTGCAGTTTGTTGCTTTGGTCGATCCGACCTTCCGCGATCATCACCTCGGTTGCCAGCCAGTACGGAAGCTCAAGAATTGCAACCAGACAGAGAATCTGTGCCAGCGGTACCGCCGGCATCCACTGCTCACCATACAGTAGGCGAATTGCCGAATAGGCGATGATGCCGATGCAGACAAAGAATGGCCAACCGACGCCGGTCAGCAAGGCCATGGCTTTGAGGTAGCCGCTTGCCGTTCCTTGGCCAGTCCTTGACTCCTGCGCAAAATAGGGCAAGCAGACTCGTACCGCAGCGGAAACCACGGTTCGGTGGAAAATCTCGATCAAACCGTTGGCACGGCTGAAAAAGGCGACGGATGCCATGTCCAGTGCGCGGCCGATTACCGCCTCCGGCGCGCTCTTTCCGATCTGCCCAAAAAAATAGATGCCCGTGGCGTGTTTGCCAAAACTTGCAACCTCGCGCAATCCAGACAACGACGGCCAGGAAGGGAAATCCTTGGGGCGCGCGTACAGTGAGTAGGCAACGGTGACAAAGACGCCGGCAACCGAGGACCACGCCAATCCAATATAGCCGAATCCGGCCAGCGCAGATGTAGTGGCGACAAGAAAACTGGCCAGGTTGGCCAGCATGCCAGCAAGAAAGATTGGGCGGTAATTCAGTTCGCGCCTGAAAAAAGCCATGGTCACCGCCCCAAACGGAATGAGTACAAAGTTGATGGTCTGAATTCGCATCACTTCGGCAACGCCCGGGTGCCGATAGAAATCAGCGACGGGGCCGCTTGAAGAAAACAGTATTGCCGCCATCACCCATGAGGCAGTGATATTGGCCGCGAGCGCAGCGCGGATCTTCTCCCTGGTCAGGACCTTCTCTTGAATCAGGTATTCGGCGACTCCGAAATCGCGAAAGGTGCTGGCAAGCGCTGCCAGTACGGCGGCAACAGAGAATATCCCGACTTCCGTTGGTGTGAGCAGGCGGGAGATGATCAGAGTGCTGGCTAGCTGTAGCGCTACACCAAGGTAGCTGTCAGCCAGAGCGAAGGTGAGCGAGCGCCGAACGGAACTCAAGATGGCTGCCGTCGAACAGATAATCGAAGGGCCGATACTTCATTGGTTTTCACTGGTCCGCACTCCCCGTGGGAGGAGCGTCCGTCGACTCCTTGTAAGGAGTTGCTCGTGGCTTATTGGTTTCTCCCGTATCGCTTGCCGGCGCAGCTTCCTTGACCTTCGGCACTATGTCGGACCGTTTGCCCCCCAGCAAACGATACTGCTCGGCCAGTACCTTGGAATTAGGGCTGTACTCCAGACCGGCCTTTACGACTTGTTTTGCCTCAGCCGTTTTCCCGGATTTCATCAGAAACTCTGCCCAGTGGGAATAAGCAGGCCAGTAGTCAGGCTTGAGTGCTCGCGCTTGGGCGAATGCCTTGCTGGCCTCATTTGGGCGGGAAAGATGCAATTGCGCCTCGCCAATCCGGGTGTAAATCTCTGGAAGCAGTATGAAATCGCTCTTGGTGTTGTTGACTACATAGTAGTAATCCCCAATAACTCCTTCCAGGAGACCTCTCCTGATCTGGGGTGGTGTGCCAGTACGCAGTGCTCGTTGCAGATTGATCTGCCCCCAGCAATAATGATGAACAGCCCAGAAACCAGGCCCCATCATTGCTAGCCAGCGTTTGGCCGCCGCCGATGGGGCACTTGGCGTGCCGCTCCTCTCTGACCAGCCTTGAGTATCAGGGCAGTAGCGAGGGATCATGGCCATCTCCTCGTTGGTGACGTTTCTGGGTCCGCCAAGGGCGACGGACGTCGTGCTCGTCAGGACCACCGCGAGTGTCAGACGTCGTATGCCGATTCCCGATGAACATCTCCCCAATCTATTGAAATTGAACATTTTTTGTCTCCTGTGCGTTGGTGCTGTCGCGGAAGGCTCTTTGCGCCGTTTAGGGGCGTGGCAGGGAGTGTCCGAAAGCCTCGCTACCGATCGACTCAGCCCACATTCTAGCGGCGCTATCAAGTCCATCGACGGTCAGATGGCACCCATCGCGTCGGAATCTTTCCCCTGAAAGAGCATCGGTATCGGGGCCGAGGCGAAAACGATGGTCACCGGCAGCCTTGGCCTCAATGGCGGTGCGGACTGCATCATACGGGAGCGATCGGCAGATCGTGGAACGTGCCAGGATGACCGGTGCCTTTGCGCCGGCCTCATCAATAATGGCTGCTAGCCGGTTCAGTCGCATCGAATATTCCTCGGTGCTGGTCCCATCCCGGGCGTCTGCTTCGCCTTGCTGCCAAAGCACGAAATCGGGTAGCAGGCCCAAACCACGAATCGAGACGATACGCTCTGCTAGATGCTGCCTCAGTGGACTGTTCTCTCTTGTCCATTCCTCTATGGAGGTGGCATCTACGCCGAGGATCGAGATGACGACCGGCCGGTTGCTCCTCGCTCGCAAGGCAGCGGGCAGGCGTTGCCAGATGCTGCCACCAGTACCCGTTCCGCCAGGCAGAGGATCGACGGCCGTGATGCACCTTCCCTCTGCGACAAGTGTGACCGGTTCCGTGTCACGGCGGTCAATGGAGCCGTGATTGGCTGCGTTCGATTGCCCGAGTGCGAGTAGCACCAGCGGACTGCCCGCGGCGACTTCAGCGCAGGAAAGCTCTGTCTCGCTTCCGACCCGTACAACTTGATCCAGCCTCATGGAGAGTCGGTCTTCTTGCCCTCGCTGCTTCTGGATGAGGAAGGCCGTAACAGCAAGGGTGGCGATGATGATTGCCACCATGAACCATCTCAGGCGCATACCGGTCATCTGTTCATTGCGAGGCGACTACGGTAGCGGCTGCGAATCCAGTGCAGGGCCGGTTGTTCCACCCAGCGAGTGAGGCCCGCAGCCATCGCGAGGCTGGTTGCGAGGGCCAGCACAACCGTTGCATCTGTTGGCACGTCGAGCGCCTGCAATCGCAGTTGTATGCTCCAGCCGATGTTTTCGTGTAGCAAATATAATGGATAGGAAATCGAGCCTAGCCAAATGAAGAGTCGATGCCGAAGTACTCCGAGCCGTTCGGTTGCGGCGAGGAACACTGTGGCGGCAAGGACGGCAGCCAGGCTGGCGGAGAACAGCGATTCGGTTAGCAATAGCGTCAGGATCGCGCAGCCCGCGCTCAGCGCGGGTGTTTGCCATGATCGTCCGCGGCAGGTAGCATGATATATCGAGATGCCCAACGCAAACCAGGGGATGTATCTCAGGATTAGGAGTCGGTAAACTGTCCAGGGAAGCTCGATGCCGAACTCGCGCTCCAGTGAAAAATACACCAGACGCAACGCCAACAAACCGATCAGAACGTGATGGATGCTCCCCAAACGACGTAGTCGGAAGAGGCAGAGCGCCCCGCAGTAAAAAAGCAGTTCGACCTCAAGTGTCCAATAGACGCCATCAACGTGAGGAACGCGGAACAGTCCGTGGATCATGATAAAGTTGCCGAAGGCGGTGCCAACGTCGACTAGCTTGCCTGGCAAGCCTAGGAGGTGAGTGGTCGCGAAGGTTAGAACGATTGCTACCCAGTAGGTCGGGAAAAGGCGACTAAACCGCGAGACAACAAAATCCATCGGCCTCAACGTTTTTTCCAATGTCATGAAAATGACGAAGCCGCTGATGATGAAGAACAAGTTGACCCCGTAATGCCCCATAGAGAAGGAGATCGTCGGCGGAGGACTTGCGCCGAACAGTTTCGTGAAGTGGGTGGTATAGTGGAATAGCACAACAGCCAGTGCTGCGACACCGCGCAACGCGTCGATTTCGACGAGTCGGCTTGTGCGAGGCTTTTCGGCCGACACGACTGCTTCCAGATCTGGGCTGACAACAGCCGTCATCTACTTGTGCCCATCATCTGCGATGACCCGCATGGATCGACGTCGGCGCAGTTCGGCAAACTGCTTGACCCAGGGCCAGCGATACAACGTCAGATGGTAGATCGTACGCCTGTTTTCAGTCCATTTGCTGTGCCACTCCATCAGGCGACCGTAGTATTCGAGCCGATGGATCACTTTTTCTCTGTAGAGCTGCTCAATCTCACCCTGGCTCAGCAGAAAGGCTGGAGAGTAGGCCTGAATCGATTCATCGTAGGTCGTTTTCAAGACAACCAGAGTGCCCTTGCGATGCAAGCAGAGGTTCGAGGCGACAACCCGATCATCAAAAAGATACTCATAGACCACCGCTTCGCTTCGCCGCGCAGCGTCTTCGAGTAGTTCTCGGTAAAATCGCCCTTGGGCATTGGCGGGATGGATGGCTGTGCCGTGCGCTGCTTTCCAGCCGGAACTCTCCAAGGCGCCATAGCGTTCGATGGCGGCGGCCATGTCCGAACAACGGACTAGTGACCGCATGTGCCCGGCAACGCCTTCGGCCACCAACTTGTTTTTCTGCTTCCGCATGTTCTGGCGGAGGTTCTTGCCGCGTGCGCTCCAAGTACTCTTCGAAGTTGCCGTTCAAGTCTATCCAGGCGGTCTCGATATAGTCGCTGCTCTGGCTGTCAGCGGTGTCTTCGTTGCGCGGCGCAAGACTTGGATCAACCTGGGTGATCGAAAGTGACAGGCAGAAGCCAAGCGCTCCTCGGCTCAGGCTTCGCGCCACTTCAACCAGTGGTAGATGGCCTTCAGCTACCCAGGCACCCAAGGGGAATCTGCGAAGGCTGGAAGGTATGCCAGCGGAAGTTCCCTGAAGCGGAACGACAAGGAACATTGCCACAACCGCGTCGCCCCTTGCTGACCGATGAGCAATCGCTCGCTCCCCTTAGCAAGAGGTATTCGAGCGCGTTCTGATTATCGCGTCAGCTGTCAGAAAGGCGATAGGTCGCCACGCTCGGCGTTCAAACGATCCCAGTCGGCTACCATCTTGGGGCTCTGCCGCAGCGCGGATGCGGACAAGTTCTGCCAGGCAATCGCAGGGGAGGTTGACATGGTCTCGCCGGTGTTTTCGTGATGCCTTACTCAAGCGGAGACAGTCATTGACGAGTGCGAACTCCGACAGCAAGCTTCGGATGGCTATGGCAGTGCGAGTGATGTCGGCTTCGTCCAAATCCTGATGGCAGAGCAACTGCAATAAATGCCGGCTCCAGTAGGGTCCCACATCATTCGGCATCTGGGGTGTGTCGGGCCAGACCCTGTCCCAGCGAAACACCGGCAAGTTCTGTGCTCGCATGGCCTGGTAATGCGATCAGAATCCTCGACCCAGAGGGGAAAAAACGTAAGGCACTGCGTCCTCGCCCAACGACGGAACGGGTACGTGCGCGCCTCGCACGTCTTGAAAGTGCTTGGCATAAAGCGCGAAGTTTCGCTGGCGCTTGGCAATTATCTGGCCGCGAGGCAGGATTGTCTTCAATATAGTCGTTGCCCATGCA